>NZ_JBHRWL010000016.1:0-76024 GCF_042647945.1 Streptomyces lusitanus | reverse complement strand
CAGCGTGACGTGCTGAGTCCTGGCGGCCTGCAGGGCTGTGGCGGCGACTGCGTCGGGGTTGCGGACGTTGCGTCCCTTGAGCCAGGTGGTGAGGCGGGCTTGGCCGTGCCGCCGTATGGCTGCCGGGGTCTGGTGGCGGGTGAGCAGGATGAGTGCGCCTTTGTGATCGGTGTAGTCGAAGGCCCGTTCCAGAGCGGGGAAGATCCCGGTGAGCATGTCGCGGAGTCGGTTGAGCATGCGGACGCGGTCGGCGATCAGGTCGGTGCGGTGGGCGGTCAGCAGAGCCAGGTCAGCTGCCAGCTGGGCGGGGACTCTGATGGAGGTGAAGTCCCGCCGCAGCCGGGCGGTGTCTGCGATCACGTAGGCGTCGCGGGCGTCGGTCTTGGCTTCACCGCGGTAGGACCCGGACATCCGGTTGACCGTCCGGCCGGGAACGTAGACGGCCTGTTGGCCGTGGGTGGCGAGTAAGGCCAGCAACAACGCGGATGCGGTGCCGGCGATGTCAACGGCCCAGTGCACCTGGTCGCAGAGGGCGAGGATCTCGCCGAGGGCGGTCAGGATCTCGCTCTCGTCGTTGGGGACCTTCTTGCTCCAGATCGTTGCTCCGGTTTCGTCGACCGCGGCGAGCCAGTGATGGGCATTACCGGCGTCGATCCCGACCCAGAGGCGGGTCAGCTGCTCGGCCATGTGCGTCTCCTCGGTTAAGGCAGCATGCCGTTCGGCCCCAGGAACACCCGCCGTCAGCTCCGTAAACAGCGATCAGTGCGCAGATCTCAATCAGCGGCCAGGCGTCCCGAAGAGCGGGGCGGCCACTCCACCGAGCCACCGGGGGCAAGCGACTTTAGAGCCACACCCCACTCTTCCGGACCGCCAAACAACTTACGGAGCGACTTTGGGGCGGGAGCTGCTTTGGGGCGAGTGATCATGGCCCCGTAACCTTCCGGCGCGTCGGGCAGTCCGTGGACCTGCCCGTTAAAGCACGACGTTGGGGCCATGATCTTCGAGGCTCGCCCCAAAGTGGCTGCCTAAAGCCGTGAAGCCGACCGGCCCCAGCCACAGAGGCCAAGAGCTTTCCGGACCGACAGAAGCGGCTCGCTGAGCACTGGCTTACGGAGATCGCTTCGGACATGACTCATGGTCGGTACATCGACCCGCGTGCAGCTCGGATCACCTTCAGAACTTACGCGGAGAGGTGGCTCCGTACGCATGGCATCGACCCCGCCAGCCAGGTGGTGGTCGAGCAGCGCCGCCCCAAGTGCAACAGCGAACGGGATGTACAGTCGCCGCCCCTCGGTGGCCGACGCCCTACAGGCTCGCATAGACACCTTCAAGCCGGTCGAGATCACGATGCCGTGGCGCAAGCCGGACGGCCCCAAGGTGTCGGCCCGCCTCCCGTTCACGAACACCGCCGGCGGCCTCGTCTGGCGCAGCAACTGCAACGTCCATGTGTGAAAGCCCGCTCTCGCGGCAGGAGGCCTCATCTCGGAGGCCGGGACGGACGGCACGCACCAGTCCGCTCGCGAGCACGGCATGCACGCGCCTCGGCACTTCTACGCTTCGGTCCTCCTCGACACTGGCGAGAGCGTCAAGGCTGTAAGCGAGTACCTGGGCCACTCGGACCGAGGGCTAACGCTGCCGGTGTATGCGCGTCGCCGAACGCGACCAGCTTCACACCTGACTCCAGCCCACTCGGGACCGCGAACGCCGTGACTAACACTCTGCCCTTGCGCACGCACCACCCCCGACCAGCCCACCCCACCCACCACACCCCCCTCAGATCAGGGCCTCATGAACTGTGCCACCGGCAGCAACGTTGCAATTAGTCCGGGCAGGCGTGCATGCATGTCGAGTCGAAGATGAGCCAGTCACCCCCTTGCTTCAGGAGCCCGTACCCGTAGGCGTCACCGTTCGAGAACTCGACTTCGACGTAAACATGATTGGCATCTACCTTTGGGCTGTTCGAGGTTTCGGGGCCGAAATAGGTCACCGTTCTTTCCAGCTTCATCTGAGCTGTGAGTGTTGCTGGCCAGTCAGGGCCACCCGACGGCGTTTCGACCTTGGCTGCGTACTCCTCGCCCTGGCTCTCCCTCAGCAGAATGTCAACGGCGTCTTCGCATTGACGATCACCCAGCTCTGCCGGGGCAATCCGCTTGCAAGCAGAGTCAATCTCACCCTTGGCCACGTCATCAAGGAAGTTGATTACCTGAGACTCAGCGGCGGCTTGGGAGGTCTCAGGCTTGTTGTCATCGCCGTTGTTGATGGTGACGAAGGAGATGCTCGCGGCACCAGCAACGAGAAGGGCTGCGAGGGCCCCAAAGCCCACACGGATGTTGCGGCGTGACTTGTCGATGTTGCCGCCTGCGATATCGGTGTTGCGACCGAAGGTGCTGCCGCTGATGTTGATTCCACCCGATTTGGCCCGGCCAGCTGCCTCGATTGCCTGCTGGAGCTGTCGGGCAAAATCCGCGTCGTGCGTCGCCTCATCAGCGACGGCGGTCGCCGTGATGGTACGTAGTTGAGCGTCGGCCGGGTTGCGCTGGAGCCGCATGAACGCGGCGGCGGCAGGAGGGCGGTTAGCGAGTCGCTGAGTGACAAGGTCGGCCAGGACCTGGGAGGCAGTGTCCTGCGCAACGGAGGTGCCCATGTCGCAGATCAGCGCGATGGCCTGGCTGCCGAGCTCTTCGAAGTTCACGATCGTTACTCCGAGTGCGTGTATAGATCAGCTCCTGAAGTGCATGACATTCACTCAGAAGTCAGCCGACAGGGTCAAGTTGACTTCGTCAACGGCAGCGGCAGGTTGATCAAAATGGGTGGTCCTGGCTGAATCAGCACGCCTTACAGGAAGGTGGGCGCCCCCTCGTAGCGGAGGCACTATGCTGGCCGCGCACATAATAGGAATACTTCCCCCGGAACGCGGCACTGTCTGGCTTCACAGCCGCAACCGGGTTGACCTCAATACCGGTGGCTTAATAGGTGAGGGTCTGGACGTTGCATTTCGCACCCGGTATATGGCTTACGGCCCAGAGACGGCCCAACAAGCTGCACCGGGATCCCATCCGCGCCAAACGGCCTGTTAGGCGACTCACCACTGCCCATCGACTGCCAGCTCTCCGGGCTTAGGCATGGCTGTACCAGTGCCGCAGATCGTCCTGGGTGACCTGCGGGTGTCCGGGGCCACACCTGTCGGTGGTGGTCGTCGCTGGTCGCCCTTGAGCGGCCTCGGACGGCCCGGAGAAGGCCCATTTCCGCCAACGCTACGGCGTCGGGCACACCCTCTAGCAGCAGGAAGACCCCGAAGGGCCGGCGCCCGGCGACCTTGCCAATGACCCGGTGATCCACGGACAGGGCCGCCACGGTAGCCGCCCAGCTCGGCCGCCTGTCCTCAGCAGCCGGCACTACAAGGTCCGTCGGCCATGCATAGTCGTCTATCTCTGGGTCATGCAGCCCTGGGCCCGGTCCTAGAAGATGCGGGCAAGCCTTGGAGATCATCTCGATTGGTGTATCGAGGTGCGAGTGGCCCGGCGGGCCGAGCCTCTGCGGCCGATGCGAGGATGCGGGGATGCGCGAGGTCAATGAGCTGATCAACGTCGGCGATCAGGCCTGGCCGCTCCTCGTTCAGGAGCTGTCCGGCACTGACGTACCAGTTGAGGTGCTGCCCGGCGATGCCGAGATGGGCCGCGCCTCCCTGCTGCAACTACAGGTCTCCGCCCGATCGAACTTGGGCGGGATCGTACTGAACTGCGGCGGTCTGCTCGTGGACAGCGGATGGTTGCGGATCTTTGGAAGCCCGGGTGGCGCCGCCGAAGGGCTGCCTGGCCTGGCTGAGATCAACGCGATGCCCGCGGCGTTCGATCCCGCGTGGTCGGCGGGTGCAGGTCTTGTGGTCGCGCACGATGTGCTGGGCGGGGTCTTCACGCTCAACGGAGGTAACCCTCGTGGGTCCGGTCGGCCCGGCGAGCCGGGCGAGATCCTCTACTTCGCCCCCGATGCCCTGCGCTGGGAGGCCCTGGGCGCCGGCCACTCGGCATGGTTGTCCTGGATTCTCTCCGGAGGGCTCCAGGAGTTCTATGAGGGCCTGCGGTGGGACGGCTGGCGCGACGAAGTCTCTGGGCTGAATGGTCGCCAGGGACTGTCGTTCTTCCCGCCGTTGTGGTCGGCGGAGGCTCGCCAGGATGTGCTGGCGACCAGCCGTCGTGCGGTGCCCATGGCGGAACTCCTGGACCTGAGTCGCACCGCGTGCCTTCAGTTCGACGGCGCCGATCCGGGGTTCCTCGGAGCCGCATGAACCGGCTCATCCAGCCGGCCGGCTTTGCGCTCGTAGTGCCGGTGCAGACGGCGGCATCCGGCAAACCCCAGGCCACCGGCTCTTCCGGATCACCGCTCGGACCGCCATACGCCACGTCGCGGCGGCCTACCCGGAGCGGACCGCCCGACCACCCCGTTGACCACTCGGCAACTGAGGTGATCACCAAGGCGGACCGTCAGTTGGTCTCTTGGGACGATCAGCCGTCGAAGCGGTTCCAGTCGACAGGGAGGTCGGCCAGCGGGTCCAGGGCGCTTCGGTGGGTGGCGCCGGCCCAGGCATGGAATGCTTCGCCGTCCTCGCTGCTGACATGCATGACGAGGCCGGGGGCCACATGGAAGCGGGTGGGCGCCCAGGGCCAGAAGGGACGCAGGGGCACAAGGTGCAGCGCTTCCGTGAGTCGCTCGACCTGTGGTGCAGTGAGTTCGCGGGGCAGGGCGAGGTATTCGGCGCCCATGGCGGCCTCGTAGAGGGAGAACTGGAGCAGGAAGCCGCTGAGCGGTTCCTGTTCGGCGATGGGCTCCTCGTCGAATTCACGGAACCAGACAGTCGGATCGGCTTCAGTATCCTCAAGCGTCCACGGGAGCGACCAGAAGAAGCCTCCTTGGTTCTCGACGCCGAAGACGAGCATCTCCCCGAGAGGGTCGGTGTGCAGGTCCGGCTCGGGCAGGATCCTGTTCTGAGTTCCGAGGGCACCCGGCCGCTGCTTCGCGAGCCGGTACAGCTGTCTCAGTCCACCGGGAAGGCGTGACGCGGAGTCGCCGGCAGGCGATTCGGTGGCGTCCTCGGTCGGGTACCAGCCGGTGACGAACTGCTCAAGAGCTGCCTCACGGTCACCGTTCACCTTCCCGAGCCACCGCAGGTCCGGCACGTGCTCAGGTGGAAGTGGTGGGCGCACTCGGTCGAGGAGTTCTCTGCTCAAGGGTGCTTCCAAGCGCAGTTCGCAGTCGGTGAGAACGCCGTCGGAAGTGCCGGCCCGGCTCACCCGGGCGGTGCCCAGGTACAGAGCCTCACCTTCGACGCGGACCGCGATGTGGATCGGCGACGAGCCTTCGTCCACACCCCAGGGCGCCCCCATGAGTCGCTCCGTGACCGGTGCCGGTGCGGGCCCGATCAAGCGGAACTCCTCAGCGTTCCAGACACCGCTTTTGGCGGGTGCGTCACTCGCCTCCGCGATGATCACTATTCCGGCCGGGCCTATGACGACACTGGCACCGCCCACCGTGAAGCGCCTGGGTGCTGCCGAGCCGCCGACGAGCACGGGTACGTACTCCCGATCGAACACCAGCGCTGGGATTACAGCGGGAATCTGATCATTCATTCCCGCATCATCCTCGACGACAGGCAAGTGGGTACGACCGCCGGACGCCTCGGCGGGGGCGCATTCGTGCGGGTTCTCCCGCCACCCTGGGCTTGAGCAGCACCATCGCCCATCGGGGCGCGATCGCGCTCTTGTGGACCCGGAGCCCGGTTGCTGCGATAGCTGCGATGGCCGCGTCGCCGTCGAGGAGGCCGGGATCGTGGGTGAGCTCAAGGTGGTGCGGTGGAAACGGCATGGGCACGACCGGCTGTACGCGAATCTGCCCGACGGCACTGCCGCGGGCTGGGCCGACTGCAAGACGGGAACCATCACCATCCGCCTGGCTGAGCACCGTGACGCGGTCATGGCCGTGCTGCGGGAGCACTTGTCCACCGCGACCGACGCGCTGGCACCTTCCGAAACCCCGGTGCCCGCATCCGTGCTGCCACCTCTGACCCCTGATGATGACCTCGCCCTCAACTCGCCCGGCACTGCTTTGCTGCCCAAGGTCACCGAGACCTCGGCGGGTCTCATGACGCGCGTTCTCGCTCGGATCCAGGGCCGTCCGGCCGACGGAGACTCCTGGCGCAAGGGCATGACGGGCGAACGCCGTGTAGGCGCTGAACTGGATCGGCTGCGGCGTCATGGGTGGCGCGTGCTGCATTCCGTACCGCTGCCGCGTCACGTGGATCTCGACCACCTGTTGATCGGGCCCGGCGGGGTGTTCACCGTCAACACGAAGAATCACCCGCGGAAGGCGGTGTGGGTGGGCGACGACGCAGTAAGGGTCGACCGCGGTCGCCCCAAGCCGTACCTCCGCAAGAGCCGGGCCGAGGCGAAGCGCGTGCAGCGGGTGCTCGAGCGCTACTGCGGCTTCGCCGTCCCTGTGGAACCCGTTCTGGTGTTCGTCGGTGTTACGGACCTGAAGGTCGTCGCCACCCAGCTCACCGTGCGGGTGTACCGCGAGCGAGAGGTGTCAGCCCTGGCTCCTCTCAGCGGCGTGTTGGCCAATGACGAAGTCGAGCGGATCTACGCCGTCGCCCGCCATCGCCGTGCCTGGTTGGCGGCCTGATTTCTGCAGTGCCCCCGGCATCACCCACGTCTCTACCAGGCAGCCAGTTCGCCGAGCGTCGCGAACTATGACCCCAGGCTCCCGCGGCCGTACCGGACATGCAGCGTCCGCAGCTGGGACAGTTGTCTCTCGAAGTCGTCCGCGTCGGCCGCGCCGGTCCACGGCACGGGCAGCGAGACCACGGAGCCGTCGCGCAACGCTGCCGCGACCCGCAGGCTCGGGGTTCTGATGCGGGAGTCGGGAGCGGCAACCCGCAGGTCCTCCAAGCGGAGGATGTCGTCCCACTCCAGCGTCCGCCACCGCAGTACCGTGCGGAACCGCAGCCCGTCCCGGCCCGCCTCCACGCGTCGCCTGAGCATCCCGAGCGCGCATCCGACAGCCCCCACACCCACGAGAGCCGAAAGGATGCCCCACTCCCGGGCGTTCGGCGCTCCGGCGCGTGCCGCAACCCCTGCCGCTACCGCGAACAGTGCGGCCACCGCGGTCCACCAGCGCGCGGAGTGTCCGCCCAGCCGCAACGACACTTCAGCATGATCGGTCATATGTGCGATCTTGCCATCCGTCACGTCCACCGGACCGGTGATCGTCGTGACCGGTCGGGCTCAGAACATGCCGGCGATCAGGGCGCCGATGTTCGCGGCGTAGGTCTTCGTGCGGTGCCAGGGGCCACAGTAGCGGCGTGGCCTGCGGCGGCCCTTCTGGTCGAGGAGCGCGTCGCACCAGCGGCAGGGCAGGTCGCCGTGGTACCTGCCGTCGTCTCCCCGCCTCGCCTGCGCCATGCGGTGATCTTATGCTCCCCCACGGCACCGGGCCCCCGTCCGGAGGGGACGGGGGCCCGGTGTGGCCGTCAGGGCGGGGCGGGAGACTCAGGCCGTGCCGACGAAGATCGCCAGCAGGAGCCACACCACCGGTGCCGTCGGCAGCAGGGAGTCCAGGCGGTCCATGATGCCGCCGTGGCCGGGCAGCAGCGTGCCCATGTCCTTGATGCCGAGGTCACGCTTGATCATCGACTCGCCGAGGTCGCCCAGTGTGGCGCTCGCGGCGACCGCGAGGCCGAGCAGCAGGCCCTGCCACCACTGGCCGTCGTCGATCAGGAACTGCATGCACAGCGCGCCCGCCGCCATCGAGAAGGCGATCGCGCCCAGCAGGCCCTCGCGGGTCTTGCCGGGGCTGATCCGCGGGGCGAGCTTGCGCTTGCCGAAGCGCCAGCCGACCGCGTACGCGCCGGTGTCGCTGACCACGGTGAGCACCAGGAAGGTCAGCACGCGCCACGGGCCGTCCTCGGCCTTCAGCAGCATCGCGACGAACGTCGCCAGGAAGGGGACGTAGAACGCGGCGAAGACGCCCGCGGTGACGTCCTTCAGGTAGCCCTCCGGCGGTGCCGTCATGCGCCACACCAGCACCGCCAGCGTGGTGAGCGCCATGGCGACCCACGCGCCCTCCGCGCCCCGGGCGTACCCGGCGACGACCATGGCCGCGCCGCCCAGCGCCAGCGGGACGAGGGGCGCCTTGATGCCCTTGCGTTCGTCCAGCCGCGTCGTCAGCTCCCACAGGCCCACCACGACGGCGACCGCGATCACCCCCACGAAGACGGTCTTGACGACGAACAGCGACGCGACGATGACCGCGCCGAGTCCGACGCCGACGCCTATCGCGGCACCGAGGTCCCGCCCCGCGCTCTTCTTCTGCGGTGCGGGGGCCGGCTGCGGGGCGTGGGGCATGGGCTCCGGATTCTGCGGCACCTCCCCCGGCAGGGGGCGGGCCCGCGTCGGCTCGTCTCGGAACAGGGGACCGCTCAGCCGAGCAGCCCCCCGGTCCGCATCCTGGTCGACGCCGTGTTCGGGTACGTCGGGCACGACGGGCATGGGGCGCGTCTGCTGTGCGTTGTGCGCATCGTACGCGGGACCCGCCGGGGCAGCTCCCCGTCCGGGTCCGTGATCGGACGGCCCCCAGTACCCGGTCTGCGGCGTCCCCCAGGAAGAGTCGTTCATCAGACCTCGAGCAGCTCCGCTTCCTTGTGCTTCAGGAGCTCGTCCACCTGGGCGACGTACTTCGCCGTGGTGTCGTCGAGCTCCTTCTCCGCACGGCGGCCCTCGTCCTCGCCGACCTCGCCGTCCTTGATCAGCTTGTCGATGGCTTCCTTGGCCTTGCGGCGCACGGAGCGGATCGAGATCTTCGCGTCCTCGCCCTTGCCCTTGGCGACCTTGATGTACTCGCGCCGGCGCTCCTCGGTCAGCTCGGGGAACACCACCCGGATGATGTTGCCGTCGTTGCTCGGGTTGACGCCCAGGTCGGAGTCACGGATCGCCTGCTCGATGTTGCGCAGGGCGCTCTTGTCGAACGGGGTCACCACGGCCATGCGCGGCTCGGGCACGGAGAACGAGGCCAGCTGGTTGATCGGCGTCGGCGCGCCGTAGTAGTCGGCCACGATCTTGTTGAACATCGCCGGGTGCGCACGGCCGGTGCGGATCGCGGCGAAGTCCTCCTTGGCGACCACGACGGCCTTCTCCATCTTCTCCTCGGCCTCGAGGAGGGTCTCTTCGATCACCACTTGCTCCTGCGTGTCTTGAGTAGGCCCGGCTGCGGTCCTCGGTCGGGGCGGCGGCCGGCTGCGTCGCGTCTTCTTCCTGCACGGTTCACGACCGGCAGGACATTGTCCATCCCCCGGTCAGTTGCGACCGGCCTGGTCACCCACCGTGGTGCCGATCTTCTCACCCTTGACGGCGCGGGCGATGTTGCCCTCCTGCAGGAGTTCGAACACGACGATCGGCAGGCTGTTGTCACGGCAGAGGGTGACGGCCGTGGCGTCGGCGACCTTGAGGTTCCGGGTGATGACCTCGCCGTAGCCGAGGGCGTCGAACTTGACGGCGTCGGGGTTGGTCTTGGGGTCGGAGTCGTAGACCCCGTCGACACCGTTCTTGCCCATGAGGAGCGCCTCGGCGTCGATCTCCAGGGCGCGCTGCGCGGCGGTGGTGTCGGTGGAGAAGTACGGCATGCCCATACCGGCGCCGAAGATGACCACGCGGCCCTTCTCCAGGTGGCGCACGGCGCGCAGCGGGATGTACGGCTCGGCGACCTGGCCCATGGTGATGGCGGTCTGCACACGGCAGTCGACGCCCTCCTTCTCCAGGAAGTCCTGGAGGGCCAGGCAGTTCATCACCGTGCCGAGCATGCCCATGTAGTCGGAGCGGGCGCGGTCCATGCCGCGCATCTGGAGCTCGGCTCCGCGGAAGAAGTTGCCGCCGCCGATCACGATCGCGATCTGCGCGCCGTCCCGTACGACGGCCGCGATCTCACGGGCGATGGCGTGCACCACGTCGGGATCGACGCCCAGGCCTCCGCCTCCGGAGAAGGCCTCTCCGGACAGCTTCAGCAGAAACCGGCCGCGCACTTTGCCGTCGTCGCTCTTCTCAGCCTTGGTCGTCATGGTCGAATCCCGCCTCTTTCACGTGTTGCACATACGAAGGAGACCATTGCCGGTGGGGCGTGGTTCGCATCCCATGCGGCAATGGCCTCCTCGTCAGATCTGCTGTCGCCCGGCACGCGCGCGTGCGTGGACGCGTGTCCGAACGACTGCTGTCGACCCTATCGGGGTCGCGCGCCCGTCGCGGTGCGGACTCAGATGCCGACCTTGATGCGCGAGAAGCGCTTCAGGGTGACACCGGCCTCGTCCAGCACCTTCTGGACGGACTTCTTGTTGTCCAGCGCGTAGGGCTGGCCGAGCAGCGTGGCGTCCTTGAAGAAGCCGTTGAGGCGACCCTCGACGATCTTGGCGATCGCGGCCTCGGGCTTGCCCTCGGCGCGGGTGGTCTCCTCGGCGATGCGACGCTCGGACTCGACGACCTCGGCCGGCACGTCCTCCTTGGAGAGGTACTTCGGCGCGAAGGCGGCGATGTGCTGGGCGACGCCCTTGGCGATCTCGGCGTTCGGCTTGTCGAGCTCGACGAGCACACCGATCTGCGGCGGCAGGTCGGGCATCGTGCGGTGCATGTACGCCGTCACGTAGCCGTCGGCGAACTGCGCGAAGCGGTCCAGGACGATCTTCTCGCCGAGGTTGGCGTTGGCCTCGTCCACGAACGCCTGGACGGTCTTGCCGGCCTCGATCTCGGAGGCGAGCAGGGCCTCGAGGTCGGCCGGGGAGGTCTTGGCGACGTGCTCGGCGATCGCGGTGGCGACGCCCTGGAACTTCTCACCCTTGGCGACGAAGTCCGTCTCGCACTTCAGCTCGACGATGACGCCGGAGGAGTTGTCGTCGGCGATGACGGAGACCACGGCGCCGTTCTCGGCGGAGCGGCCCTCGCGCTTGGCGACGCCCTTCTGGCCCTTGATGCGGAGCGCCTCGACGGCCTTCTCGACGTTGCCGTCGGCCTCGTCCAGCGCCTTCTTGCAGTCCATCATGCCGGCGCCGGTGAGCTCCCGGAGCTTCTTGACGTCGGCGGCGGTGTAGTTCGCCATGAGTCTGTGAATCTTTCTCGAAGTCTGGAGGGTTCGAAGATCGGCGGGGCGGGACCGCCGCGCGGGCAGGTCCCGGGCCACCGCCGGTCTACGGGTGAACGGCGGGAGCGGACGTCATGTCACCGCTCCCGCCGTCATCGGCTCTGACGGAGCGGTCAGGCCTGCTCGGCCGGGGTCTCGGCCTCGGCCTCGGCGGCGGGCGCCTCGGCCGGCTTCTCGCCCTCGGCGGCGGCCGGAGCGGCCTCCTCGCCCTTCTTCTCGCCCTCGAGCAGGTCGCGCTCCCACTCGGCCAGCGGCTCGCCGGCGGCCTTCTCGCCCTTGCCCTCGCCGCCGCCGGAGCGGGCGATGAGGCCCTCGGCCACGGCGTCGGCGATCACGCGGGTGAGCAGGGTGACGGAGCGGATCGCGTCGTCGTTGCCCGGGATCTTGTAGTCGACCTCGTCGGGGTCGCAGTTGGTGTCGAGGATGGCGACGACCGGGATGTTGAGCTTCCGGGCCTCGCCGACCGCGATGTGCTCCTTCTTGGTGTCCACGATCCAGACGGCGCTGGGCACCTTCTGCATCTCGCGGATACCGCCGAGGGTCTTCTCCAGCTTCGCCTTCTCGCGGGAGAGGACCAGCAGCTCCTTCTTGGTGAGGCCGGAGGCGGCCACGTCCTCGAAGTCGATCTGCTCGAGCTCCTTGAGGCGCTGCAGACGCTTGTAGACGGTCGAGAAGTTGGTGAGCATGCCGCCCAGCCAGCGCTGGTTGACGTAGGGCATGCCGACGCGGGTGGCCTGCTCGGCGATGGCCTCCTGCGCCTGCTTCTTCGTGCCGACGAACATGACCGTGCCGCCGTGGGCGACGGTCTCCTTGACGAACTCGTAGGCGCGGTCGATGTACGACAGCGACTGGAGCAGGTCGATGATGTAGATGCCGTTGCGCTCGGTGAAGATGAAGCGCTTCATCTTCGGGTTCCAACGGCGGGTCTGGTGACCGAAGTGGACGCCGCTTTCCAGCAGCTCCCGCATCGTGACGACGGCCATGGCCGTATCTCCTTGAATTTCTCGGTTGTGCCGCGGGGGCCGGACGGCTCCCGCGCCTGACGCCCACGACGCGCCGTGCCACGAAGGACCGAGGGGCGCTGACACCGGGCCACGGCCGTGACCGGTCCCGATGTCGGGGCGTGCGAAGTCGACCCGGTGGCCCGGGTCGCCACCAGAAGTGTACGGGACCCGCGGGGTGCCGGGTGACGCCGTTGTCCACAACCCAGTCGGCCGTCCACAGGTCCCGGTGGAGATCCCGCCCCTGGGAGACGCTTCCGTCATGCGACGACAGGGACGGAGCGAGGGACGTGGGCGGCGTGACGACCGGGGGCTGGGGGTCGGGTGGCGTGTGCGGGGCCGGTGGGGCGTGCGGGGCCTGTGGGGTGTGCGGGGCCGGTGGGGTGTGCGGGGCCGGTTGGGCAGGCCGTGCGTACGGCTGGTGCTGGTGGTGGCCCTGACCGTGGCGACGCTGCTGGCGCCGCCGGCGTCACGGCTGTTCGCGGTGGGGGCGGGGATGGGGGAGGGGGTGGGGGCGGGGGACCCCGTGTCGTCGCCGGTCGGCGCGGGGGCGAGCGGGCGCCGGGCCGCGGACGACGCCGTTCCGGCCATCGCCCGTACGTGGCCGGTGGGGGTACGGCCCCGGGTGCTGCGCGGCTGGGAACCGCCGGCGACGGTGTACGGGCCCGGGCACCGGGGCGTGGATCTCGCGGCGCCGCCGGGGACGCCGGTACGGGCGGTGGCGGACGGCCGGGTGTCGTTCGCGGGCCGGGTGGCCGGAAAGGGCGTCGTCTCGGTGGAGCTCGCCGGCACCGGGGACCCGCCGCTGCGCACCACCTACGAACCCGTCCGCGCGTCGGTGCCCCAGGGCGCGGAGGTGAGGGCGGGCGAGGTGATCGGCACGGTGGAGGCGGGCGGCTGCCACTGCACGGCGCCCTGCGTCCACTGGGGCCTGCTGCGGGGTGACACCTACCTGGACCCGCTCTCCCTGCTGCCCCCGTGGCTGCTCCAGCGGGGTCCGTCGCGGCTGCTGCCGGTGCTGGGGGTGCCCTTGCCCTGAGGAGCCCTGGCCGGCGTGGGGCGCGGCGCGCCGAGGCCGGCCCCGGCGGTGCGGGAGCGCGCGGCGCCTCGGACTTCAGCCCCGGACGCCGTCCAGGGCCAGGGAGACCGCCGCACGGACGATCACGTCGGGGTGCTCGGCCGCGCCCAGCTCGATGCGGCGCACGGCGGCGTCGACCACGCCCTGGAGCAGCATGGCGGTGAGGCGCGGTTCGGCGTGCCCCAGCTCGGCGAGCGCCTCGACGATCATGGCGATGAGCCCGCCGTGGGCGGCGCGGATCTTCTCCCGGGCGCCGGCGTCGAGTTCGCTCGCGGAGATCGCGACGACCGCGCGGTGCCGCCGGTCCCCCACCAGTTCCAGCTGCTTGCGGACGTACGCCTCGATCTTGCCCTCGGGCCCCTCGGCGTCCGCCATCGCCGCCTCGACCTCGGCCGCCCAGACGGGGAAGTCGGCCTCGCACAGCTCCTCGACCACGGCCGCCCGCGAGCGGAAGTACTCGTAGACGGACGACCGGGCGAGGCCCGTGCGCTCGGCGAGGGCCGGGAAGGTCAGCGCCTCCGTACCGCCCTCGGACAGCAGGGAGCGTGCCGCGTCCAGCAGGGCGGCTCGCTGCATCGACCGGTGCTCGGCCACGGAGGCCGCTCGAATCCTTGGCACGTCGTCCACTTTACGGACGCCCCGCCCGCCGCGGCCAGGGATTCCGCAGGCCGGTCACCCGGGTCGCCGCCCGGGCTCAGCGGCCGAAACTCGCCAGCTTGGCACGCAGCTGGAGCACCGACTTGGTGTGGATCTGGCTGACCCGGCTCTCGGTCACGCCCAGGACGTTGCCGATCTCGGCCAGGGTCAGGCCCTCGTAGTAGTACAGCGTGACCACGGTCTTCTCGCGCTCGGGCAGCGTGTTGATGGCCCGCGCCAAAAAGCGGCGCAGCTCCCGGTCCTCGGCGACCTCCACCGGGTTGTCGGCGGCGGTGTCCTCCAGGGTGTCCATGAAGCTCAGCTGGTCGCCGCCGTCGCCGCCGACGTGGAGCAGCTCCTCCAGGGCGACCACGTTGGCGAGGGAGAGCTGGCTGAACACCGCGTGCAGCTCGCCGACGGTGATGCCCATCTCGGCGGCGACCTCGTTCTCCGTCGGGGTGCGCCGCAGCCGCGCCTCGAGGGTGGCGTAGGCGCGCTCCACGTTGCGCGCCTTCTGCCGGACGGAGCGGGGGATCCAGTCCAGCGCCCGCAGTTCGTCGATCATCGCGCCGCGGATCCGGGTGATCGCGTACGTCTCGAACTTGATCTCCCGGTCGACGTCGAACTTCTCGATCGCGTCGATCAGCCCGAACACCCCGGAGGAGACGAAGTCCGCCTGCTCGACGTTGGGCGGCAGCCCCACGCTGACCCGGCCGGCGACGTACTTCACCAGCGGTGAGTAGTGCAGGATCAGCTGCTCCCGCAAGCGTTCGTCCCCCGTCGCCTTGTACGACCGCCACAGCTCGTCGAGCGTCGAGGGAGCGGGCGGCCGCACGCTGCCACCGTCGCGGGCGGCTGGGGGGATCGCCGCCCGGTCGGACCCGGAGGTGTGCTGGGGCATTCGTCGCCTAGTGCCGTTCTGCCGTGGGCTGGTACTGCCTGGGTGCGTGGTCTGTCCGATGTCTGTTCAGGTGCCTGTTCAGGTGTCTGCTCTGGTGTCCGTCCGGCGTGTGCTCTCGTGTCCGTTCTGAGCCGTCCGTGTCTGGGCCCTCGTGAGCGTAGCGTGACTGTGGCGTCGCGGTGTGCGAAGAACGAGGGCCGTGCCGTGCGCAGATACGTTCCGAGGGCCGTCCCGCCGGGGCACACCCGTCGCTCTACGTGATCACCCGGATACCCCAACTGACGTATTTTCCAGGGCGTGTCGGGGTTCCCCCGGACGGCCGAACACGCTGTGTCAACGGTCATCGGCGCCGGCCCGGACCGAGATCATCGCCTGGCGCGTCAACTTCCAGCCGTCGCCGTGTCGTTCGACGTAACCAAGTGCTCGGAGTTCGTACAGTTTCGCGATCACGTCGTCCGGGGTGGTCTGCGCCGTGCGGGCGATGTCGTCCGGGCGGGCCGCCCGGCGGACCGGCACCGCGGCGAGGACCTGGCGGACCGCCGGGTCCAGCAGGTCGCGGGGCAGCACCGGTCCCCTGCGCTCCGGTGCGAGCTCGCCCATGTCGCCGACCAGTTCGACGATCTCGTCGGCGTCGGTGACCAGGACCGCGTCCTGCCGGAGCAGTTCGTGCACCCCGGCGGAGAGGCCGCTGGTGGCCGGGCCCGGTACCCCTATCGTGTGGCGTCCGAGCCGGCGGGCGGCGCGGGCGGTCACCAGGGAGCCACTGCGGTGCGCCGCCTCGACGACGACCGTGCCTCGGGTGAGGGCGGCGATCACACGGTTGCGGAGGATGAAACGGCTGGGCGTCGGATGCTCGCCCGGTGGCAACTCCCCGACCACGAGCCCTTGCTCGGCGATCCGGCCGATCAGTCCGGCGTGTCCGCGCGGGTACGGGCGGTCCAGCCCGCAGGCCAGCACGGCGACGGTCGCGCCGCCCGCGCCGAGCGCGCCGCGGTGGGCGGCGCCGTCGATGCCGTAGGCGCCGCCGGAGACGACGATCCACCCCTTCTCGGCGAGTCCGGCCGCGAGGGTGGCGGCCATGAACGCGCCGTACTCGGTGCAGGCGCGGGCGCCGACGAGGGCGACCGAGCGCAGCGCCCACATCCGCAGGTCCGGGGTGCCGCGCACCCACAGGCCGAGCGGGCGGGCGTCTCCGAGGTCGTCGAGCTGGCCGGGCCACTCGGTGTCCCCCGGGCCTACGAACCGCACGCCCGCGCCCTGTGCTGCGGCGAGGTCCCGGCGCGGGTCGGCCCGCTCGGCCCGGGCGAGCAGCCCGGCCCACCGCTTCCCGGTGACGCCCGGCAGGGGCTCCCCGCGCTGCCGCAGCCGGCGCACCACGCCGTCCACCCCGAACTCCCGCACCCAGCGCCCGCCGGTCTCGTCGCCGGGTTCGAGGACGCGGGTGAGGAAGATCCGGCCCAGGAGGCCGCCTTGGTCGGTCTGGCCGCCCCGGCCCGCCTGGCCGCCCTCAGGTCCCGGACGTTCGACCCGCCCCGCCGGTACGGCCCACCCTGCCGGTACGGCCCACCCCGCCGGCGCGACCGACCCCGCCGGCACGGCCGGCCCCGTCGGTTCCATCGGGCCGTACGGCCCACTCACCCCGCTCACCCCCTCACACCCCCGCCCCGATCACCATCGGCACCCCACGCGGAACGCCCGTCCGCAACTGCAGGGCGAGGGCGACGTCGCCGGCGTCGGGGCGGTCGTGGCCGGCCAGGTCGGCAACGGTCCAGGCGACCCGCAGCACCCGGTCGAGCCCCCGCGCGGTCACCACGCCCCGCTCCAGGCTGCGCTCGGCCTCGTCCATGGCGCCGGGTGCGGCCTGCCAGCGGCCGCGCAGTTCCCGCCCGGGGATCTCGCTGTTGAGGCGCCACGGCGTGCCGTGGAACCGCGCGGCGGCGCGTTCGCGGGCCGCGCGTACCCGGTCGGCGACCGCCGCGGTGGTCTCACCCCGGGCGCCCGCCGCCGTCAGCTCGCCGCGGGTGACGGCGTCCACCTCGACCCGCAGGTCGACCCGGTCGACGAGTGGTCCGGAGAGGCGGGCCTGGTACCGGCGGATCGCCGAGGGCGGGCACTCGCACCGGTCGTCGGTGCGCGAGAACCGGCCGCAGGGGCACGGGTTGGCCGCGAGCACCATGAGGAAGCGCGCCGGGAAGCGGACGACGCCCGCGCTGCGCGCGATGACCACATGCCCCGCCTCCAGCGGCTGGCGCAGGGCGTCCAGGGCCTTGCTGCTGAACTCCGGGGTCTCGTCCAGGAACAACACGCCTCGATGGGACAGGGAGACCGCCCCCGGCCTGGCCGTCCCCGGGCCTCCGCCTACGAGGGCCTGCATGGTGGCCGAGTGGTGCGGGGCGCAGTAGGGCGCGGTGTCGATCAGCGGGCGGCCCGGCGGCAGCAGGCCAGCCACCGAGTGCACGGCCGTGACCTCCAGGGAGGCCTGGCGGTCCAGTGGCGGCAGGATGGACGGCAGCCGCTCCGCGAGCATCGTCTTGCCCGCGCCGGGCGGGCCCTGCAAGAACAGGTGGTGCCCGCCCGCCGCGGCCACCTCGACCGCCGTGCGCGCCGCGTGCTGGCCGACGACGTCGGCGAGGTCGTGGCCCTGGTCGCAGCGGCCCTGGCCGCCGCTGATGCCGGTGCTCGCTCCCCCGCCGAGGTCGCGCAGCCCCGCCATCAGGGGATCGGGCCGCTCCTGGTCCTCCGGCGCCTCGTCGGGCACCGGTTCGTCGGTGAGGACCGCGACAAGCTGGCGTAGGCTGCGCACGCCCAGCACGGACACGCCGGGCACCAGGGCGGCCTCGGCGGCGGCGCACTCGGGCACCACCACCTGCTCGAAGCCCGCGTCGGCCGCTGCCAGCACCGCCGGCAGGATGCCGCGCACCGGCCGCACCCGGCCGTCCAGCCCCAGTTCGCCGATCATCACGATGTCGGCCAGGACTCGGGGGTCGATCCGCTCGGCGGCGCCCAGGATCGCGCAGGCCACGGCCACGTCGAATCCGCTGCCCGCCTTCGGCACCGACGCCGGGCTCAGTCCCACGGTGAGCTTCTTCTGCGGCCACTCGCCGCCGGAGTTGACCACGGCGGCCCTGACCCGGTCCCGGCTCTCCGTCAGGCTCTTGTCCGGCAGCCCCACGAGCGTGAACGCGGCCACTCCCGGCTCCAGGTCGGCCTGCACCTCGACGACCACGCCCTCGACGCCGACGAGGGTCACCGAGCACGTACGGGCGAATCCCATGTCAGGCCACCCCCCTGACGTGCTCGACGACGGGCGCGCCGCGCCTGGGGAGCAGCACGCCGACCAGGTCGATGCGGACGCCGCCGGGCGGTGCTCCCCCGTGTTCCTGGAGCCAGCGTTCCGCCAGACGGCGCAGCCGGCCCGCCTTGGCCGGGGTGATCGCCGCCATCGGGTGCTGGAAGGTCCCGGTGCGGCGGGTCTTCACCTCGCAGACGACGAGGGTGTCGCCGTCCCGCGCCACGATGTCGATCTCGCCGGTCCTGCCGGCGCGCCAGTTGCGCGCGAGCACCGTCATCCCGGTCTGGGTGAGCCGCCGTGCGGCCAGTGTCTCCCCGTATCTGCCGAGCGCCCCGCGGGCCTGCCCGCCGCCGTGTACCTGCGTGTCCTGCCGTGCGTCCATGTCGGCACCACCTCCGGCGCCCACCGTCACGCATGCAGGGGGGACCCCGCCGGGTCACGTGCACAACCCGGCGGCTGTGGACAACTCCGCCACCCACAAGGGTGACGAGAGCTCAGCCGCTCGGCAGCTCCAGATCGCTCTTGTTGAGCTCCTCGATGTTCACGTCCTTGAACGTGAGCACCCGTACCTGCTTCACGAAGCGGGCCGGCCGGTACATGTCCCAGACCCAGGCGTCCGCCATCGAGACCTCGAAGAACACCTCACCCTGGACCGAGTGCACCTGCATCTCGTAGTCGTTGGTGAGGTAGAAGCGCCGCTCGGTCTCGATCACGTATTTGAACAGACCGACGACATCGCGGTACTCCCGGTAGAGCTTCAGCTCCATCTCGGTCTCGTACTTCTCGAGGTCCTCGGCGCTCATGGCATGTTCCCCTTCAGCCGTGCGATCCCACCATTGTGCGCCAGTCCCGGGAGTCACCGGACGATTTCGGTGTCCAGGGTCACGGGCGCGGCCGGGGGGCCTTCGTCGAGCAGTGTCCGCAGCAGCCCGGCGAGCTTGGTCGGATACACCGTCTCACGGGCGTGGAGCAGTTCCTCGCAGGTCCACCAGCGAGCTCCGGCGACACTGCGCCGTTCCAGCTCGGTCAGGGCCGTCGCCGCGGTGGCCGTCTGTGTCGTACGGGCCAGGTAGTACCACTCGTCCTGGTCCCACTGGCGGCCCGCGAACGGGAAGGAGCAGCGGCGCCGCCACAGCACGGGGCCGAGGTCGACGTCGGTGATGCCGGTCTCCTCGGCGAGTTCCCTGAGCGCGGCCTGTTCACGGGTCTCGTCGCCCTCCACGCCGCCGCCGGGCGTGAACCACCAGTCGGTGCCGGGGTCGTCCGGTTCGTGGCCGTGGAGCAGCAGGATGCGGTCCTGGGGGTCGAGCAGCACCACCCGGGCGACTCTGCGCAGCCCGCCCGCGTACGTGTCGGGCGCCGCCGGGGCGGGCTCAGCGGCCACCGGTGCTCCCCGGGCTCCCGGTGCTCGCCGTGGCGCCGCGGGCGCGGGAGGCGGCCGCGCGCTTGGCCAGCGGCCCGTACGCGGCTCCGGCCAGCACCAGCACCGCGCCGCCGGCCACCGCCGCGAGCATGCCCGACAGCGGTCCCGGGGTGGAGAGCGGGCCGAGGGTCTGGAAGCCGGCGGGCTTGGGGAGCATGCCGTCCATCGGCCAGACGACGGCGTCCACGCGGCCCTGGACGGCGTCGCGGGAGACGGTGCCGCTGGCGGCGTCGGTCAGGTGGGCGGTGGAGTCGACCGATCCGGAGCGCTCGTCGCCGAGCAGGAACAGGCGGCCCTTCGGCACGGTCACCTCGGGGAAGACGGCGGACCGCGCCATCGGATCGTCGGGGAGATACGGTTCGTCGATCTCCTTGCCGTTGACCTTGAGCTTGCCGTCCTCGCAGCAGGAGACGATGTCGCCGCCGACGGCGACGACCCGCTTCACCATGGGGGCGTTCGACCAGGTCGCGTCGCGGAAGACGACGACGTCGCCGCGGCGGACGTCGTCGCCGTCGACGCGCTCCGCGAGCACGCGCTCGCCGGCGTCGATGGTGGGGGCCATCGAGGTGGTCGGCACGGTGTAGGGCCGGTAGAGCAGCGCTCCCCAGACGAATCCGCCGAGGAACAGCACCAGCCCGAGCGCGACGGCCACGTTGGACAGCACCTGACCGGTCCGGCCGGTCCGTGCCGTGCCGGATCCGCCGCTGCCCGGGACCGTACGCGTCGTGCTCTGACCACTCATGGGCGGCACCCTACCCGGCGGTACCCGGGCGGGTCAGCCCTCCCCGCGCCCCGCTGTCAGGAGCGGCGGCGGCGCCACAGCACGAACGGCACCGCGCCGGCCAGCGCGACGGCGGGCGGGGCGACCGTCAGGACCGCCGCGTTCTGCGCCTGGGTGTTGAGGCCGGGCTGGTCGAAGGTGTCCGGGACGGGCAGGTTGGTCCAGCGGTTGATCGGCCAGGCGATGACGACGGCGCGGCCGACGACCTTGTCGACGGGGACGAAGCCCTGGTTCTTGTCGGCCGTGTTGTAGCGGGAGTCCCGGGAGTTCTGCCGGTGGTCGCCCATGACCCAGATGTGGCCCTCGGGGACCTTCACCTTGAACTGGCCGCCCTGGTCGTCCTGGCTGCACGGGGTGTTGCCCGGGTAGACGTACGGCTCGTTGAGCGCCTTGCCGTTGACCTTCAGCGGGCCGGTGCCCTTGCACTCGATCGTGTCGCCTCCGACGCCGATGACCCGCTTGATCAGGTCCTTCTCCTCCGCGGACGGCATCAGGCCGATCCAGCTGAGGACCTTCTGGAGCGCGTTGGGGTCGGGCGTGGGCTCGCCGGCCAGCCAGTTGTCGGGGTCGTGGAAGACGACGACCTCGCCGCGCTCGGGCTCGGAGCCGAACCACGGCGTCAGCTTGTCGACCAGGACGCGGTCACCCTGCTGGAGGGTGTTCTGCATCGAGTCGGAGGGGATCGAGAACGCCTGGACGAGGAACGTCTTGATCAGCAGCGCCAGGACGAGCGCGATGCCGATGAGGATCGGCAGCTCCTTCCAGAAGGAGCGCTGCTGCTTCTTCGGCCGGTCCTTGTCCGTACCGTCCGGCGCCTGGCCGCCGGTCCGCGTCCCGTCCTCGTTCACTCCGCCGTCCTCGACCGCACGCTCGTCACTCCCGGAGAACGCGGCGTGGCCCGCGTCCGGGGCGCCCGGCCCCGCGGAGCCTCCGCGGTGCTCCTCGCCTCCCTGACCGGACCGTGCGCCTACCGCCACATCCCCCACGCCGACTCCTCACTCTCTGCCGCCGCCCGCGCCATGCCCGGCGCAGGCCCACCACTCCCATAACGAGCGGGAGTTCCGCAGGGCTCGGGAGCTGGACCATCTCTTCGGGTTGACCGGGATCGTCCGGGGCAACCCTATGCGACGACGGGGCGCGGGCGATCGACCCCGGCGCCGAGTCGGACACGGAGGCGTACGTCGTGGGCTCGTCGAGCGTGTTCCAGTGGCCGAGCGGCCAGGCGATGACCATGGCGCGGCCGACCACCTCGTCCTCGGAGACGGTGCCTCCGTAGTCGGTGTCCTGGTGGGAGCGGGAGTCCGCGGAGTTGGCGCGGTGGTCGCCCATCACCCACAGGCGGCCCTCCGGCACGGTGACGTCGAAGGGCGTCAGCGAGGGGGCGTTGCCGGGGAAGAGGTAGTCCTCGTCCAGCGGGACGCCGTTGACGGTGACGCGGCCCTGGGCGTCGCAGCACTGGACGCGGTCGCCGCCGACCCCCACGACCCGCTTGATCAGGTCCTTCTCGTTCTCCGACGGCAGCAGACCGATGAAGGTGAGGCCCTCCTTGATCTGCTTGATGCCGACCGGGTCCTCCTTCTTCACCGTGGTCCGCTCGTCCTGGAGCCAGCCGCCGGGGTCCTTGAACACGACGACGTCCCCGCGCTGCGGCTTGGAGCCGAACCAGGGGGTGAGCTTGTCGACGAGGACGCGGTCGCCGATCTGGATCGTCTGCTCCATGGAGCCGGACGGGATGACGAACGCCTGCACGAGGAACGTCTTCAGCACCAGCGCGATCAGGACGGCGACGCCGATGAGGAGGGGGATCTCCTTGACGGCGCTGCGCCTGCGGCGGCGCTTGACCTTGCGCTGGAGCTTGCGCCGCTCGGCGCGGGTGCGGCCGGACGAGGGGGAGATGGCCCGGCGGGCCCCGGTGGGCAGCAGGTTCTCGGCGGCGCTCGCCGGCACGCCGCGGGGCTTGCCGCGGTTACCCATGGCCGCCTCCCGTCGGAGCGGCCGCGTGCGCGGACACCTCCTGGGCCGGCACTCTCGCGTACGCGTCCGTGGGCTCCAGGCGGCCGGCGCGGCCGAACGGCCACACGACGCCTTCCGCGCGTCCGACGACCTTCTCCACCGGCACCATCCCGCCGCCGGGCGATCCGAGACGGTCACGTGAGTCGCTGGAGGCGGCGCGGTGGTCGCCGAGGACGAACAGCCGCCCTTCGGGCACGACGACGTCGAACCGCACCGTGGAGGGGCTGTCGCCGGGGAACAGGAAGCCCGACTCGTCGACCGACCGGCCGTTCACCCGGATCCTCCCCTCCCCGTCACAGCAGACGACATGGTCCCCGCCCACCCCCACCACCCGTTTGATGTAGTCGGCGTCACCGAAATACCCGGTGCCGTCGAACACAATCACGTCGCCGCGGGCCGGCCCGTCGCCGAAGGCGTATGCCAACTTGTTTACGAGAACGCGGTCCCCGACCCTCAATCCCTTCTCCATCGATCCGCTCGGGATCTCGAAGGGCCGCGCCACGAACAGGTTGACCGCCAGCAGGAACAGCAGGCAGAGCAGCAGGGTCGCCGTGACCCGCCCGCCGGGCAGCCGGTCCGTGATGCGCGACACCAACGCGGAACGCGACCGCCCCTCCGGCCCCGGCGTGCCCGAGGGGTCCTCGGGGGGCGGGGGGAGGGAGCGGTCGCGCTCCGTCGGCTGTGCTTCGGTGTCCATCGGGGCCAGATGCTATCCGGCCGCGATATGACGCCGGTAAAGCGCTCAGTTCTCGCGCTTCTCCTTGATCTTCGCGGCCTTGCCGCGCAGCTCACGGAGGTAGTACAGCTTGGCGCGGCGGACGTCACCCTTGGTGACGAGCTCGATCTTCTCCACGATCGGGGTGTGCACCGGGAAGGTGCGCTCGACGCCGACGGAGAAGGAGACCTTGCGGACCGTGAAGGTCTCGCGCACGCCGGAACCCTGGCGGCGGATCACCACGCCCTTGAACTGCTGCACACGGGAGCGGTTGCCCTCGATGACGCGCACGTGGACGTTGACGGTGTCGCCGGGACGGAAGTCCGGGACGTCGCTGCGGAGCGACGCGGTGTCGACGGAGTCGAGCAGGTGAGACATGTCGTCTGCTTTCTTCGCTGATGCCGCAGGTCATCAACGGCACTAGGGATCGGATCGGGCTGTGCGGTGCGGGGCGGGCGTCGTGTCCCCCTGCGGCAGGGGCGCTCGCCGGACGGCGCACAACAGCGGCCTATTCTTCCACGCCGCCGGTCCTGCGCCAAAATCGGCCGTACGGCTCCCCCGCGGGGTCCGGTTCCCAGCCGAGGATGGACAGCATCTCGCGGTCCTTCTTGTCGAAGGCCTTGGGATCGCAGCGCTCGATGAGGTCGGGGCGGTGCACGGTGGTCCGCCGCAGCGCCTCGTCGCGCCGCCAGCGGGCGATCTTCCCGTGGTGGCCGCTGAGCAGCACGTCCGGGATGTCCCGGCCGCGCCAGGACGGCGGCTTGGTGTAGACGGGGCCCTCCAGCAGGTTGGCCATGGCGCCGGGGGCGAAGGAGTCGTCGCGGTGCGACTCGGCGTTGCCGAGGACGCCCGGGAGCAGCCGCGCCACCGCCTCGGTGACGACCAGGACCGCGGCCTCGCCGCCGGCCAGGACGTAGTCGCCGATGGACACCTCGAAGACCGGCATGCGGGTGGCGTACTCGTCGACGACGCGGCGGTCGATGCCCTCGTAGCGGGCCGGGGTGAAGATCAGCCAGGGCCGTTCGGAGAGGTGGACGGCGAGTTCCTGGGTGAAGGGGCGGCCGCTCGGGGTGGGGACGATCAGGGCGGGCTCGTGCGAGCCGCGCTCGTACCCGTCCGCCAGGACCGAGTCCAGCGCGTCCCCCCACGGCTCGGTCTTCATGACCATGCCGGGGCCGCCGCCGTACGGGGTGTCGTCGACGGTGTTGTGCCGGTCGTACGTCCAGTCACGCAGGTCGTGGACGTGCACGTCGAGCTGTCCGCGGGCGCGCGCCTTGCCGACCAGGGAGACGTTCAGCGGGTCGAGGTACTCGGGGAAGATCGTGACGACGTCGAGCCGCATCAGGCGTCGTCCCCGGTCTCGGCGGCGGCGTCACGGGAGGAGGCGACCTCGGCGCGGTCGTCGATCAGACCGGGCGGCGGGTCGATGACCGCGCGCTGCTCCTCGAGGTCGATCTCGGTGACGATCTCCTCGACGAACGGCACGTACACCTCGGTGCCGTCCGGGCGTTCGACGACGAAGAGGTCCTGGGTGGGCAGGTGGGAGATCTCGGTGATGCGGCCGACCGGCTCGCCGTCCTTGGTGACGACGTCGAGGTCGATCAGCTGATGGTCGTAGTACTCGTCCTCGCCCTCGGGCAGTTCCTCGGGGTCGACGTCGGCGATCAGCAGGGTGTTGCGCAGCGCCTCGGCGCCGGTGCGGTCGTGGACGCCCTCGAAGCGCAGCAGCAGGCGGCCGCTGTGCACCCGGCCGCTCGCGATGGTGAGCGGCCCGGTGGAGGCCGGGTCGGTGGCCAGCACGGCGCCGCGGCCGAGCCTCAGCTCGGGCTCGTCGGTGCGGACCTCGACGGTGACCTCGCCCTTGATGCCGTGGGCGCGGCCGATGCGCGCGACTACCAGCTGCACGGTGTTCGTTCTCCTGTCGTGTGCCTACGGCATCACTTGATATACGACTGCGGGCCGGGGACGGCCCAGTGGCCCTCCCCGGCCCGAGCCGGTGCTGCTTACGGCGTCAGCGGACGTGGTCCACGTCGACAAGGTCGACACGGACACCGCGGCCGCCGATGGCGCCCACGACGGTGCGCAGAGCGCGTGCGGTGCGGCCGTTGCGGCCGATCACCTTGCCGAGGTCGTCCGGGTGGACCCGGACCTCGAGCACGCGCCCGCGGCGCAGGTTGCGCGAGGCGACCTGCACATCGTCAGGGTTGTCGACGATGCCCTTCACGAGGTGCTCGAGAGCCTCCTCGAGCATGCTCAGGCCTCGGTCGACGCAGACGAAGAGGACTCAGCGGAGGCCTCGTCCTTCTTCTCAGCCTTCTTCTTCTGGGTGATCGCCTCACCCTTGCCCTCGTCGTCGCCGCCGATCGCCTCGAAGGACGGGCGGGCGGGCTTCTCGGGCTGCTGCAGCAGAGGCGCCGGGGCGGGCTCGCCCTTGAACTTCTGCCAGTCGCCGGTCTTCTTCAGGATGGCGAGCACGGGCTCGGTCGGCTGGGCGCCGACGGAGAGCCAGTACGCCACGCGATCGGCGTCGACCTCGATCACCGACGGGTTGTACGTCGGGTGGTACTTGCCGATCTCCTCGATGGCCCGGCCGTCACGGCGGGTACGGGAGTCGGCGACGACGATGCGGTAGTGAGGCGAACGGATCTTGCCCAGACGCTTCAGCTTGATCTTGACTGCCACGGGAGTGGGTTCTCCTGGATTTGACGTGGTTGGGCACGGCGGGAAGGCCGCGTGGGGTTGCGGTACCCGAGTGCCCGATGGACGCGTCAGCCGGAGGAGAGAGGGGTCCTGTGCGGCTGTCGAGTACAGCTGACCATTGTGCCACACCCCGCGGGGCCGGACGGCCGCGGGGCGAGGGCACATGGGCACGACGAAGCGGCACCCGGCGCATGCTGCTGTTCGCGTCGGGTGCGCCCGGTGGTCGGCGGGGCTGGGACCCCGGCACCCACGAGGTGCCGGGGCCTCAGCTCGCCGCGACGACTTCCGGGATCCGGAACGGCTTTCCGCAGCCGCCGCAGACGATCGGCGCCTGCGCCAGCACGGACGGGACGACGCGCACGTTGCGGCCGCAGTCGCAGACCGCCTTCACGCGCACGCCGCCGCCGGACGAGCCGTGCCGCGCGGCCGGCCCGCGGAAGCTCCGGGCGGTGTCGCCCGCGGTCGCCGCCGTGTGCGCCTTGAGGGCGCGCTGGAGACGCTCCGTCGTCGGGCGGTAGCGGCGCTTCGCCTCGGGGGTGAGCGTGACCAGCGAGAAGCCGCTGCTCGGGTGCGGCTCCTCGGGGTGGTCCAGGCCCAGCTCCTCGGCGATGGCCAGGAACCTGCGGTTGTGGTACCGCCCGGCTCGGGACGTGTCGCGCACGCCGCGCGCGGCGGCGATGCCGTGGACTGCCTCGTGCAGCAGTCGCTCGAAGGAGAGTTCGTGCCCGCACGCGGACGACGACTCTCCGATCAGGGACTCGGGCGCGGCGAGATCGGGCAGTTCGGGGTGGTACCGCTGAATGTCGGCCCACGCCTCTGCCAGTTCTGCGGCGAGAACAGGTGGTGTCTGTGTCGTGCTCACGTAATGACAACGAGCCTGGGGGCCTCTGTGTTCCGATTCCGGGGCATCCCAAATAATTTGCACGTACCCGTCAGTTGCCGCTGATGCATCCTGACGACCACGGGTGCGCTGATCTGCGGAGGAGCCTCGCAGCTCACCGCAAGGTGGTGCGTAGGCTGACGTACGCCCCCGCGTGCGCCCGGTCTCCACGCGCCGGTGCGCGTGCGTCGCGCGGAGGCGCAAGAGACCTTTCGGCCGCCCTCGCGGCGGGAGGCGGCGTCCGGTGCGCCCGGAACGCCGTGACGGCCGAACCTACCGGGTCCGCCCCCGGCCCCGCGAACCGCCCCTCGTTCCGGCCCTCACTCCGGCGCTCATTCCGGCCCTCCTGCGCCCCGCCGCCGTTGGCCGGAACCGTCCCGTGGACGTCCGGGCCGTGGCGGGCCGGGCGGCCGCCGATTACCGGAATGTGAATTCTTGCCACTGGCACGAGCAAGTACCAAACGGCCGTCCCCTTCCACTGGACGACACGTCGAGGGCGGAGTTACCTGGCATACGGGGGGTGTGCGGGCGCACTGCACGGGGGCCAGGAAAACGGGCACTGCGGCAACTCTCGGCTGATTGGGGCGCTTACCTATGACACCTACGCTCGTGCGGCAGCACCCGTCACGCACGGGGGCGGCCCCGCGCGTGGACCTGCGGGCACGCGCGCGTGACTGGTCCGAGATCCAGGAGCGGATGCTCGTACCGCTCTACGAGGCGGTGTACGAGCGACTCGACGTGGGCCCGGCGACCCGGCTGCTGGGCCTCGGCTGCGGCTCGGGGCTGGCCCTGCTGATGGCGGTCTCCCGCGGCGCGGCGGTCACCGGTGTGGACACCTCGTCCGACCGGCTGGCTCTCGCGCGGGAGCGGCTGCTGCCGGACGAGCGGGACGCCCGCTCACAGCCGGACACCCGGATCGTGCAGGGCTCCCCCGCCGGGGCGGCCCGCACCGGCGCCGCCGGGTACTCCGTGGTGACCGCCTTCGAACCGATCGGGTGCCTCGCCGGCGACGCGGAGGGACTCGGGGAGCTGCTCGGCGAGGCGCTGCCGCTGGCCGGGCGCGGTGCGGCCGTGGTGCTGGCCGGCTGGGGCCCGCCGGAGCGCTGCACGACGTCGACGGTGCTGCGGGTGGCCGCCAAGCTGGCGGAACCGCTGCGGGGCGCGGACGCCTGGAGGCCCACCGAGCGCGACGACCTGGAGCGGGTCGCCGAGCGCGCGGGTCTGCGGCCCGACGGCTCCGGGCGGGTGGCCTGCCCGTTCGGCTACGCGGACGCGGACAGCGCCGTACGGGGCCTGAAGTCGACGGGCCTGTTCGACCCGGCGATCACCGCCACCGACCAGGTGCAGGTCGACAAGGAGCTGACCGAGGCGCTCCACCCGTACCAGCGGGCGGACGGCACCGTGTGGATGCCGAACGTGTTCCGGTATCTCGTCGCGCGCGTGCCCTGACGGGCACGGCCCGCAGACACGCCGCAGGGGCGCCTCCTCGGACGAGGAGAGCGCCCCTGCGGCGTGTGTGCGGGCCTCAGCCCGCATGCGTGCGCGGGCCTCAGCCCATGAACTTCTTGAACTCGTCGGGCAGCTCGAAGTCCTTGCCGCCCTGCTGCGGCAGACCGAAGGCGCTGCCGCCCTCGGCTGCGGCGGCGCGGCGCGCGGCCTCCTCCTGCTCCTGCTGCTTGCGCTTCATCGGGTTGCCGGAGCGCTGCTTGCCCTTGGCCTGCTTCTGCTTCTTCTTCGTACGGCCCGGACCGCCGCCCATGCCCGGCATCCCGGGCATCCCCGGCATGCCGCCGCCCTGCGCCATGCGGGACATCATCTTGCGCGCCTCGAAGAACCGCTCGACCAGGTTCTTCACCGCGCTGACCTCGACGCCGGAGCCCTTGGCGATACGGGCGCGGCGCGAGCCGTTGATGATCGTCGGCTCCTGGCGCTCGGCCGGGGTCATCGACTTGATGATCGCGGCGGTGCGGTCGACGTCCCGCTCGTCCAGGTTGTTGATCTGGTCCTTGATCTGGCCCATGCCGGGGAGCATGCCGAGCAGCTTGGAGATGGAGCCCATCTTGCGGACCTGCTCCATCTGGGCGAGGAAGTCGTCCAGGGTGAAGTCCTGGCCCTTCTTCGACGCCAGCTTGGAGGCCATCCGCTCGGCCTCTTCCTGGCTGAACGTCTTCTCCGCCTGCTCGATCAGGGTGAGCAGGTCACCCATGTCGAGGATGCGGGAGGCCATCCGGTCCGGGTGGAAGGCGTCGAAGTCGTCGAGCTTCTCACCGTTGGACGCGAACATGATCGGCTTGCCGGTGACCTGCCGAATGGACAGGGCGGCACCGCCGCGGGCGTCACCGTCGAGCTTGGACAGCACCACGCCGTCGAAGCCGACGCCGTCGCGGAAGGCCTCGGCGGTGTTGACCGCGTCCTGGCCGATCATCGCGTCGACGACGAAGAGGATCTCGTCGGGCGAAACCGCGTCCCTGATGTCCGCGGCCTGCTGCATCATCTCCTGGTCGATGCCCAGGCGGCCGGCGGTGTCGACGATCACGATGTCGTGGACCTTGGACCGGGCGTGGTCGATGGAGTCCTTGGCGACCTTCACCGGGTCGCCGACGCCGTTGCCCGGCTCGGGCGCGTAGACGGCGACGCCCGCGCGCTCGGCGACGACGCTGAGCTGGTTGACGGCGTTGGGGCGCTGGAGGTCGGCGGCGACCAGCAGCGGGGAGTGACCCTGGTCCGCGAGCCACTTCCCGAGCTTGCCCGCGAGGGTGGTCTTGCCGGCGCCCTGGAGACCCGCGAGCATGATCACGGTCGGGGGCTGCTTGGCGAAGCGGAGGCGGCGGGTCTCGCCGCCGAGGATCTGGACCAGCTCGTCGTTGACGATCTTGATGATCTGCTGGGCCGGGTTGAGCGCCTTGGAGACCTCGGCGCCGAGCGCGCGCTCCTTGACGTTCTTGATGAACGCGCGGACGACCGGCAGGGCCACGTCCGCTTCCAGCAGGGCGATGCGGATCTCACGCGCCGTGGCGTCGATGTCCGCTTCGCTCAGCCGGCCTTTTCCGCGGAGGTTTTTGAAGGTCGCGCTGAGGCGGTCGGAGAGAGTATCGAACACGGCGGCGTCGGTCCTCGGGGTCGGGGGCGATCTGGGCTGCCCTCCAGGGTATCCCGGCGGCACGGGTTGCCGGGATCCCCGGTTCAGGCGGTCCTCCGGAACGGTGACGCCCTCCAGGGGCGCGGGGAACTGCGCGACCAGCCCCAACGGCGCCGCGGACAGGCGAACGACCCGCGGCCCGGCGGCCGACACGCCTAGCCCCGCAACGTTTCCTCCAGCTTTCGCGCCACAGCCACCGCCTCCTCACCCGGCAGAGGCACACCCCGCTCCTGCGTCACATAGAACGCGTCCACCGCGTTCGCCCCCAGCGTGCTCACGTGCGCACTCCGCACCCGGACACCCGCGTCCTCCAGCGCCCGCCCGATGCGGAACAGCAGTCCCGGCGCGTCCTGCGCGCGGACCTCGATCACGGTGGCGTGCCGGGAGGCGGCCGGGGCGACCGTCACGCGCGGGGGCGGGGCGATGACCCCGCGGCGCCTCGGGTACGCGGCGTCGCGTTCGGCGAGGCGGCCGGAGATGTCGAGGCTGCCGTCCAGGGCGCGGACCAGGTCGGCGCGGAGCCGGGCGGCCTGCGGCAGTGAGCCGTACTCGGCGGCGACCCGCCAGTCCAGCAGCAGCACGGAGCCGTCGACGCCGTCGGGGAGGTCCAGGGAGCGCAGTTCGGCGGTGCGCACGGTCAGCCGGTGCATGGCGAGCACGCCGGCCACGGCGGGCAGCACGCCCTCCTGGTCGGGGACGGCGATCAGCAGCTCCACGCCGAGCGGTTCCGGGTCGTCGGAGGGTTCGGCGGGCGGCTCGGTCTGCGCCCGCAGGGACAGCACGGGGGCGCCGGTGGCGACGGCCTCCAGGGCGAGCCGCTCGTGCTGTGCGGTGGGCGCGGCCTCCTCGGGGCCGGGCGGAACCTGGCCTGCCAGCACGGCGGAGACCCGTTCGACCAGGTCGGCGACGAGGGAGGCGCGCCAGGAGGACCAGGCCGCCGGTCCGGTGGCGAGGGCGTCCGCCTCGGTGAGGGCGTGCAGCAGCTCCAGCGTGCCCGGGGATCGGACGGCCTCGGCGACGGAGCGCACGGTGGCGGGGTCGTCGAGGTCGCGCCGGGTGGCGGTCTCCACCAGCAGCAGGTGGTGGCGTACGAGGGTGGCGATCACGGTGACGTCCTCGGCGTCGAAGCCGATGCGGGCCGCGACGTCCCGGGCGATGACCTCGCCGGCCACCGAGTGGTCGCCTGGCCAGCCCTTGCCGATGTCGTGCAGCAGGGCGGCGACGAGCAGCAGGTCGGGGCGGCTGACGCGGCGGGTGAAGGCGGAGGCGCGCACGGCGGTCTCGATGAGGTGCCGGTCGACGGTCCACAGGTGGACGGCGTTGCGCTGCGGGCGGCAGCGGACCCGGTCCCAGTCGGGGAGCAGCAGGCTGATCAGCCCTTCGGCCTCCAGCGCCTCCCAGACGTCGACGGTGGGCCGGCCGGAGCCGAGGAGGGTGACGAGCTGTTCGCGGGCCTCGGCGGGCCAGGGTGTGGGCAGGGGGCGCGCCCCGGTGGCCATGCGCCGTGCGGCGTGCAGGGAGAGCGGGAGTCCGGCCTGGGCGGCGGCGGCCGCGGCGCGCAGCGGGAGCACGGGGTCGCGGTCGGGGCGCGCGGCGCGGGCGAGCACCACCTCGCCGTCGTGCTCGACGACGCCCTCGGCCAGCGGGGACCGCTCGGGCGCCGGCTTGCCTCCGCCCCACATGGCGCGCAGCCGGGGCCGCACCGCGCGGGAGCGCAGGACGCGGCCGACCTCGCGCCAGGTGACGTCGCCGGCGTAGGCGATGACCCGGGCGGACTCGTAGACCTGGCGGAGCAGGGCGTCGGCGTCGAGCAGGCCGAGTTCGGCGGCGACCTGGTCCTGTTCCTGGAGGGCGAGCCGGTCGGTGGCGCGTCCGGTGGTCAGGTGCAGGGCGTCGCGGACGTCGAGGAGGCGGCAGCGGGCCTCGGCGAGTCCTTCGCGGGGGGCGTCGGCGAGCCAGGAGGCGGCCACCGCGCGCAGGGCGGTGGCGTCGCGCAGCCCGCCGCGGGCCTCCTTGAGGTCGGGTTCCAGGAGGTACTGGAGTTCGCCGTGGCGTGCGGCGCGCTCCTCGCACAGCTCCCGCAGGGCGGGCAGCCGCTTGGGGGCCTGGTTGCGCCAGTCGGCGAGGACGGTGGTGCGCAGGGCGGTGGTGAGGCCGAGGTCGCCGGCGATGTGCCGGGCGTCGAGCAGACCGAGCTGGACCTTGAGGTCCTCGCCGGCGGTCCTGCGGGCCTCCACCGGGGTGCGGACGGAGTGGTCGAGGGCGAGGCCGAGGTCCCAGACCGGGTACCAGAGGCGGTCGGCGAGCGCGGACACGGTCTCGGGGGAGCTGCCGTCGTGGAGCAGCAGCAGGTCGAGGTCGCTGCGCGGGGAGAGTTCCGCGCGTCCGTAGCCGCCGACGGCGACGAGGGACACCCCGCGGGCTCCGGGGGCGCCGGCCGTGAAGAGTTCCGTGAGCCATGTGTCGGTGAGGGCGGCGAGGGCGGAACGGCGCGGCGGCCCGGACCGTGCCTTCTCGTTGAGAAGGCGCAGCCGGGCCGCCGCGTAGCCGCCGGGGCGCGAGTCCTCTGCCTGACCGTCCATGTCCGTCCTCGTCACCCGGCGACTCCTGTTCCGTGGGTCCGCTGTCAGAGCGCGTCCGGGCCGCGCTCGCCGGTCCGGACCCGTACGGCCGTCTCGACGGGGATGGTCCACACCTTGCCGTCGCCGATCTTGCCGGTGCGGGCGGCCTTGACCACGACGTCGACGAGCTGTTCGGCGTCGTCGTCCTCGACCAGGACCTCGATGCGGACCTTGGGCACCAGGTCGACGGTGTACTCGGCGCCGCGGTAGACCTCGGTGTGGCCGCGCTGGCGGCCGTAGCCGCTGGCCTCGGTGACGGTCAGACCGTGCACGCCGAAGGCCTGGAGGGCCTCTTTGATCTCGTCGAGCCGGTGCGGCTTCACGACGGCGGTGATGAGCTTCATGCGTCCACCTTCTTGCTCTCGGCCGGGGTGACGGGGGCGTTGGCCGGCGTACGGGCCGCGCCGCCGCCGGCGCCGCTGAAGTCGTATGCGGTCTCGGCGTGCTCGGCCTGGTCGATGCCGGCCACTTCCTCGTCCTCGGAGACTCGCATACCGATGGTCTTGTGGATCAGGAGGGCCAGGACCGCGGAGGCGACCAGGGAGTAGGCGAGGACGCCGAAGACACCGGCGCACTGCTTCCAGAACTGGTCGAGGCCGCCGCCGTAGAAGAGGCCCGCGACGTCGGACTGGCCCTTGCCGGTGGCGAAGAAGCCGATGAGCAGGGAGCCGAGGATGCCGCCGACGAGGTGGACGCCGACGACGTCGAGGGAGTCGTCGTAGCCGAACTTGTACTTCAGGCCGACGGCCATGGCGCACAGGACACCGGCGACGAGGCCGACCGCGATGGCGCCGAGCGGGGAGACCGCGCCGCCGGCCGGGGTGATGGCGACCAGGCCGGAGACCGCGCCGGAGGCGGCGCCCAGGGTGGTGAACGCGCCGTGGCGGATCTTCTCGTAGGCGAGCCAGCCGAGGACGGCGGCGCCGGTGGCGACCTGGGTGTTGACGAACATCAGCGCGCCGACGCCGTCGTCGTTGCCGAGCCAGGAGCCGGCGTTGAAGCCGAACCAGCCGAACCACAGCAGCCCTGCGCCGAGCATGACCAGCGGGAGGCTGTGCGGGCGCATCGGGTCCTTCTTGAAGCCGACGCGCTTGCCGATGACCAGGATCACGCCGAGCGCGGCCGCACCGGCGTTGATGTGGACCGCGGTGCCGCCGGCGAAGTCGATGACGCCCAGCTCGAAGGCCCAGCCGCCGGAGCCCCAGACCCAGTGCGCGACCGGGAAGTAGACGACGGTGACCCACAGTGCGACGAAGAGGGCCCACGCGGTGAACTTCACGCGGTCCGCGAGGGCGCCGCTGATCAGGGCGGGCGTGAGGACGGCGAACATCAGCTGGAAGACCAGGAAGACGAAGACCGGGATGGTGTAGCCGTCCCAGAGTTCGGTCAGGCCGATGTCGCTCAGCCCCACCCAGTCGGTGTTCCAGCCGACGAGGCTGCCCTTGTCGTCGCCGAACGCGACGGAGAATCCGTAGAGCACCCACAGGACGGTGACGATGCCCAGGCTGATGAAGCTCATCATCAGCATGTTCAGGGTGCTCTTGACCCGGACCATGCCTCCGTAGAAGAAGGCAAGACCGGGGGTCATGAGCATCACCAGGGCGGTACAGATGAGCATGAACCCTGTGTTGGCGGCGGACAGCGTGGGCGCGTCTGCTGCCAGGGTGATGGCTGGTGCCATCGGCGTCTCCTCGTCGTTGGTACGGCCCCGTGCGGGCGAAGCCTTGAGCGGATTGAGGGGTGGGCCGGCTGTGCGCCATGAGATTCGCGCAGCGCCGTTTCGGTGAAAGCCCCTCGTTGTTTCGCCGCCGTGACGAAGGCACCCGGCGTGTTACGGGTCGGTGAACCGCCGGATCCGGGGCGCGCCGATCGTTATCGTGGCGCAATCTTCGGTGTACGGCGGTGAGCCCCGGCCGGGGAGACACACGACCGGCCGCGGCCGGCCTTCCGAATGACTGGCATGGGGGAGCCGAGTCGGGCAGTTCGGGAGGGCCGGCCGCGGCCGGGGTCCAGGGGTTCTCGGTGGATCAGACCGCTTGGGCGGTCTCGGGCAGCTCGACCGCGAGCCGCTCGGTGAGTTCGACGACCTCGGCGAGCTCACCGAAGTCGCGTACGGCGGTGTCGACGGTCTTTCGGATACGAGTGTTGACGCGCTCGGACCGGACCTTCTTGGCCGCCTTGATGGCCTCGGTGGCGAGAAGCGTGCTCTGCTCGGGCTCGCGCTGGAGCAGATGGACCGTGGCCATGCCGATCAGGTTGAGGGCGTAGGAGCGCTGGTGCTCGCCGCCCTCCCCGCCGAACAGCTCCACGGCGCGCTTCATCAGCGGCTCGGCGAGCGAGGCGTAGGTGGGGCTGCGGCCGGCGACGTAGGCGAGGTCGCGGAAGGAGTGGCTGTTCTCCGCGTACAGCTCGGCCTCGGAGAAGAAGCGGATCCAGTCGGGGTCCGGCTCGTCCCACTCGTGGGCCTCGGCGAAGGTGTCCTCGGCCATGCGGACGGCGCGCTTGCAGCGGCCGGGCTGGCCCATGTTGGCGTAGGCGCGGGCCTCCATCGCATACAGCATGGACTGGACGCGGGGGCTCGCGCAGTCCCGGCTGCCGTACTGGGCGAGGTGGATGAGCTCCAGGGCGTCCTCGGGCCGGCCGAGGTGGATCATCTGGCGGCTCATGTTGGAGAGCACGTAGGAGCCGAGCGGCCGGTCGCCGGCCTCCTTGGCGGCGTGCAGCGCGAGCACGAAGTACTTCTGCGCGGTGGGCTGGAGCCCCACGTCGTACGACATCCAGCCGGCCAGCTCGGCGAGTTCGGCGGCGACCTTGAACAGCCGCTTGGTGGTGGCCTCCGGCTGGGGCTCCTGGAGGAGGTCGGTGACCTCGTGGAGCTGGCCGACGACGGCCTTGCGGCGCAGTCCGCCGCCGCACTGGGCGTCCCACTGCCGGAACATCACGGTGGTGGTCTCCAGCAGGTCCAGCTCCGGCTTGGAGAGCCGGCCGCGGGCGCGCGCCGAGGAGGGGGCGACGTCCGGCTCGGGCCTGGCCGGCGCGGCGGACGGGGAGGGGACGAGCCAGCGCTGCATGGGCTCGATGAGGGACGGGCCCGCGGAGAGGGCCAGCGAGCTCCCGAGGAAGCCGCGCCGCGCCAGCATGAGGTCGCTGCGCGAGAACTCGCTGAGCAGGGCCACGGTCTGCGGGCCCGTCCAGGGAAGGTCGACGCCGGTCGCGGAGGGTGCCGGGCGGGTGGTGCGCAGGCCCAGGTCCTCCACGGAGACGACGACGCCGAAGCGCTCGGAGAACAGCTCGGACAGGATGCGGGGGATGGGCTCGCGCGGGTTCTCCCCGTCCAGCCAGCGGCGGACGCGGGAGGTGTCGGTGGAGATGTGGTTGGCGCCCAACTGCCGGGCTCTGCGGTTCACTTGGCGGGCGAGCTCGCCCTTGGACCAGCCGCTGCGGACGAACCACGAGGTGAGCAGCTCGTTCGGGCGCTTCTCCGCACTCGCAGAACTGGTCCCGCCACCGCCGTTGCCGCTCACTGGAACGCCCCCATCCCTGAAGACCACTTGTCGCTGAGTGCGCCAAGCCCTATCAGAATGCCGGTAGTTGGGGCCGCCCGTCCGGCGGTTGCCACCCTTCGAACGGAAAGCCGAGTTGCCTCCGGCATACCCACGAGTGCATGTGCCCCATCCAAGCCGTGCACACACAGTAACCCTATGATCACCCGCCCCACCATGGCGGAACCTCAATCGCCACCATTCGCCACCCCTTCGAATGAACGCACCGTCGTCGTCCCGCGATTGACTTGACACAGGACAGACAAGAGCGGATGCAGCGGTGCACTCCGGGGCGCGCGACGCCCGTCGCACCACCCCGCGCACATCGAGGCGCTGGTTGGCGCAGGTCGCAGCGGGAAGCCGGAAACAGAGAGTCACGCACTGCGTCCGCTACGTAACCACCGGTGCGTCGGACCCGTTGGAGGGGGCATGGGCTTCACGATCGGTATCAGCCGGGGCATCCGTGACATCCGGTCCGGCTCGCGGCGGCGCGGCCGCTCCTCGGACGGCACGGTCGTGGCGGAGTACACGGGGCTGTGGGGCTGGGACGTGGTGCCCGGCGTCCGCGCCGTCGCCGGGTCCTGCTCCTGCGGCCGCACAGGCTGCCGGGCGCCGGGCGCCCACCCGTTGAGTCACGCGCCGGTGATCCGCGCGGGCGCGCCGCTGGACGAGGTCACCGCGCTCTGGTCGGAGTTCCCGGGCGCCTCGGTGATGCTGCCCGTCGGGCGGGTGTTCGACGTGATCGAAGTGGCGGAGCCCGCCGGGTGCCATGCCCTGGCGCGGCTGGAGCGGATGGGCCTGCCGGTCGGGCCGGTCGCCGCCACCCCGGACGGCCGGGCCCAGTTCTACGTCGCGCCGGGCGCCGCGGCGGCCCTGCCCGACCTGCTGTACCGCATGGGCTGGGACGACCCGGACGCCCTCGACCTGCGCGGCCTGGGACGCGGCACGCATGTCACGGCGCCGCCGTCGGACCGCGCCGGCCTCGGCCCGGTGCGCTGGCTGCGCTCCCCCGCCCTGGACTCCGCCTCCCGTCCGCCGGAGGCCCGGCTGCTGCTCGGCACGCTGGCGTACGTGGCGCACCGCTCGGGTTCCTGACCCCTTACGACGCCCCGGCACGGCGAAGCGCCCGTCCCCCGATCGGTTCCGGGGGCGGGCGCTTCCTCGCGTAGGGGGCCGGACGGCTCCGGGGGGTCACTCCCCCAGCAGGGCGTCCACGAAGGCCGCGGGCTCGAACGGCGCGAGGTCGTCCGCGCCCTCGCCGAGGCCGATCAGCTTGACCGGGACGCCCAGCTCGCGCTGGACGGCGACGACGATGCCGCCCTTGGCGGTGCCGTCGAGCTTGGTGAGCACGATGCCGGTGATGTCGACGACCTCGGCGAAGACCCGTGCCTGCACCAGCCCGTTCTGGCCGGTGGTGGCGTCGAGCACCAGCAGCACCTCGTCCAGCGGGGCCTGCTTCTCCACGACCCGCTTGACCTTGCCGAGCTCGTCCATGAGGCCGGTCTTGGTGTGCAGCCGGCCGGCGGTGTCGATGAGCACCGCGTCGGCGCTCATCTCCTTGCCCTCCTTGACCGCGTCGAACGCGACGGAGGCGGGGTCGCCGCCCTCCGGGCCGCGCACGGTGTGGGCGCCGACCCGCTCGCCCCAGGTCTGCAGCTGGTCGGCGGCGGCGGCACGGAAGGTGTCGGCGGCGCCGAGGACGACGGTGTTGCCGTCGGCGACCAGGACGCGGGCGAGCTTGCCGGTGGTGGTGGTCTTGCCGGTGCCGTTGACGCCGACGACCATCACGATGCCGGGGCCGCCGGCCGCGTTCTCGGTGTGCACGGTGCGGTCCATCTGGGGACCGACCAGCGTGATCAGCTCCTCGCGGAGCAGCCCGCGCAGTTCCTCGGGGGTGCGGGTGCCGAGCACCTTCACGCGCTCGCGCAGCCGCTCCACCAGCTCCTGCGTGGGCTGCACGCCGACGTCGGCGGTGAGCAGGGTGTCCTCGATCTCCTCCCAGGTGTCCTCGTCGAGGTGCTCGCGGGACAGCAGGGTGAGCAGGCCCTTGCCCAGGGCGTTCTGGGAGCGCGACAGCCGCGCGCGCAGCCGGACCAGACGGCCGGCGGTGGGCTCCGGGATCTCGATCTCGGGAGCCTCGGCGGCGGGCGGTTCCTCGATGACGACGGGACCGGCGCCCGCCGGAAGATCAACCTCCTCGATGGTGCGCCGCGGTTCCTCCCGCGGCGTCTCGGCCTCTTCGCCGACGTGCGGCTCGGCCGGCGGGGCGGTGATGTCGGGCGCGGAGGGCGGCGGCGGGGGCAGCGGCTTCTTGCGCCGGCTCCCGACGATCAGCCCGCCGAGCGCGCCGAGCACGACCACGGCGATGACTACAGCAAGGATGACGATGTCCATAACCCGTCCAGTATCAGCCATGCTCCCCCGCCCGCCCCCAACCGGACGCGCGCCCCGCCCCCTGACAACGCCGCAAGGAAACACACCCCCAGGGGGCGCGGGGAACCGCGCGCCAAGCCCCCACCCACCCGCACGGGCGACTCCACCCAGGGGCGCGGGGAACTGCGCGCTCAACCCCCACGCACCCGCACGGACCCACAAAAGCGCCGTCCCCCAGAAAAAGCGCCGCCCCGGCTCGGCGAAGGCCGAACCGGGGATGGCACACGAGGGGCAGGAGCAGCGGGGAGGAACCCCCACCCCTCGGGTCAAAGGAAGGGAGGAAGGGAGGAAGGGGCGTCAGCCCATCTCCTCCAACCGCTTGCCCTTCGTCTCCTTGACGAACTTCAGCACGAACGGAATCGACAGCGCCGCGAACACCGTGTAGATCACGTAGGTGACGGACAGGTTCCAGTCCGCCAGCGACGGGAAGCTCGCGGTGATCGCCCAGTTGGCGATCCACTGCGCGGCCGCGGCCACACCGAGCGCCGCCGCACGGATCCGGTTCGGGAACATCTCGCCGAGCATGACCCACACGACCACACCCCACGACAGGGCGAAGAAGAGGACGAAGACGTGGGCCGCGATCAGGGCCACCCAGCCCTGCGTGGCGGGCAGCTGGCCGTCGACGAGGTTCGAGGAGAACGCCCAGGCCTCGAGCGCGAGACCGATCACCATGCCGACGGAGCCGATGATGGCCAGCGGCCGGCGGCCGATGCGGTCGACGAAGATCATCGCGATGACGGTGCCGACGATGTTGATGATCGACGTGGTGAACGAGTAGAGGAACGAGTCCGACGGGTCGACGCCGACCGACTGCCACAGCGTGGCGGAGTAGTAGAAGGCGACGTTGATGCCGACGAACTGCTGGAACACCGACAGGCCGATGCCGATCCAGACGATCGGCTTGAAGAAGAAGCTGCCGCCGAGCAGGTCCTTGAAGCTGGACTTCTCCTCGCGGTGCATGCCGGTCTCGATCTCGGTGACGCGGGCGTCGAGGTCGATCCCGCTGCCCTCGACCTCCGAGAGGATCGTGCGGGCGCGCTCGTGCTTGCCGACGGAGATCAGGTAGCGGGGCGACTCGGGGATGGCGAAGGAGAGCAGGCCGTAGAGGACGGCCGGGACGACCATGACGCCAAGCATCAGCTGCCAGGCCTCCAGGCCGAGCAGCTCACCGCGCTGGTCGCCGTCGGCGGCGTTCAGGATGCCCCAGTTGACGAGCTGGGAGACGGCGATGCCGACGACGATCGCGGCCTGCTGGAAGGAGCCGAGCCGGCCGCGGTAGGCGGGCGGGGCGACCTCGGCGATGTAGGCCGGGCCGATGACGGAGGCCATGCCGATGGCGAAGCCGCCGACGACGCGCCAGAAGGCGAGGTCCCACAGCGCGAAGGGCAGTGCGGAGCCGACGGCGCTGACGGTGAAGAGGGCCGCGGCGATCTGCATGCAGCGGATGCGTCCGATGCGGTCGGCTATCCGGCCGGCGGTGGCGGCGCCGATCGCGCAGCCGATCAGCGCGACGGCGATGACCTGTGCGAGCGCGGCGGAGCCGATGTCGTAGCGGTCGCGGATCGCCTCGACGGCGCCGTTGATCACGGAGCTGTCGTAGCCGAAGAGGAAGCCGCCCATGGCGGCGGCAGCGGCGATGAAGATGACATGCCCGAGATGTTCGGGGTGAGCCGTCCGGGCTCCTGACGCTTGTGCCTGCGCGGTGCTGGTCACGTGTACTCCTCGGGCCACCGGCAACATCGCCGGATGGGGGGTCAGCCCTTCAAGGTTTCCGTCGTAGGCACCTGAAGGTAAAAACAACATTGTAGAGACTATGCCTTCAACTCTTGAAGTCAATAGCCCCTCGGCTGTGAGCTGGAAGACGTGAAACGGCCACCTGCACCCGCAGGCACTCATCAAAGGTTCACATCTTGAAGAGTTGGAGCCGATTCAGCGCAGGCGCTGACTGATGACCTTGGACACGCCGTCGCCCTGCATGGAGACGCCGTACAGCGCGTCGGCGACCTCCATGGTGCGCTTCTGGTGCGTGATCACGATCAGCTGCGAGGCCTCCTGGAGCTCCTGCATGATCCGGATCAGCCGCTGGAGGTTGGTGTCGTCGAGCGCGGCCTCGACCTCGTCCATCACGTAGAACGGGCTGGGCCGCGCCTTGAAGATCGACACGAGCAGGGCCACCGCGGTCAGCGACCGCTCGCCGCCCGACAGCAGCGACAGCCGCTTGACCTTCTTGCCCGGCGGACGCGCCTCGACGTCCACGCCCGTGGTGAGCATGTTGTCGGGGTCGGTCAGCACCAGGCGGCCCTCCCCGCCCGGGAAGAGCCGGGAGAAGACGCCCTCGAACTCCCGGGCGGTGTCCCGGTAGGCCTCGGTGAAGACCTGCTCGACGCGTTCGTCGACCTCCTTGACGACCTGGAGCAGGTCCGCGCGGGTCTTCTTCAGGTCCTCCAGCTGCTCGCTGAGGAACTGGTGGCGTTCCTCCAGCGCCGCGAACTCCTCCAGGGCGAGCGGATTGACCTTGCCGAGCTGCTGGTAGGCGCGCTCGGCCGCCTTCAGGCGCTTCTCCTGCTCGGCCCGGACGAAGGGACGGGGCTGGTTGCGCGGGTGCTCCGGGTCCTCCGGGAGCTGTTCGCCCTCGGCGGGGGGCGAGGGCGGCACGAGCTGGTGCGGGCCGTACTCCGACACCAGCCCCGCCGGTTCGACACCCAGTTCCTCCAGCGCCTTCGCCTCCAGCTGCTCCATCCGCAGCCGCTTCTCGGCGCCGAGTACCTCGCCCCGGTGTACTGAATCCGTCAACTTGTCGAGCTCGGCCTTGAGGTCGCGCCCCTCGGTGCGGGCGCGGGCGAGTTCCTCCTCGCGGCGGGCCTTGGCGGCCTCGGCGGCGGTGCGCTCCTCGGCGGCGCGGGCCAGGGACACCTCGACGTGCGCGAGCAGCTGGCGGGCGCCCGCGGCGACGGCGGCGGCGACCTCGGCCTCGTGGCGCAGCCGGGCGCGGCGCTGCCCGGCACGCGCGCGTGCCTCGCGTTCCGCGCGGGCGGCCCGGTCCAGGGAGTCGGCCCGTCCGGCGAGCCCCTTGACCCGCTCCTCGTGCGTACGGACCTGGAGGCGGGCCTCCATCTCGGTCTGGCGGGCGTTGGCCCCGTCGGCGGCGAGCCGGTCGCGCACGGAGGTGTCGGGCTCCTCCTCGTACGGCATCTCCTCGGCCGCCTCGAGCCGCTCGGCGAGTTCCTCCACCTCGGCGAGCGCCGTGTCGAGGGCGTCCTGCGCCCGTGCGGCGGCGGCCCCGGCGCGCTCGGCCTCACCGGCGGCGCCGCGTGCCTGGCCGGAGAGCCGGCCGAGCTGCTGGGCGACGGCGGACTTCTCCCGGTCGGCGGCCCGGCGCCGCTCCCCCAGCTCCTCGACGAGGGCCGCGCACTCCTGGCGCCGTACGCCCGCCGCCTCCTGCGCCTCGGCCAGCTCCTCGCAGCGCACCGCCAGCTCCTCCAGCTCGGCGGCGGCCTCGTCGACGGACGCCTGCACCTCCAGCAGGCTGGGCGCGCCGGCCGAGCCGCCGTGCGCGAAGTGAGCGCCGAGCAGGTCGCCCTCGGCGGTGACGGCGGTGAGGCCGGGCCGGGCGTGGACGAGTTCCTCGGCGTCCTCGAGGGTGCCGACGACGACGATGCCGTGCAGGAGCCGTCGTACGGCGGGCATGAGGTCGTCGGGACCCCTGACGAGACGCTCCGCCGCTACGGGGGTTCCGGAGGGAGCGGCGGGTTCGGGTGCGTCGGGGGTCGCCCCCGGCGTGGCGGCCGCGGCGGGCTCTTCCGGGAGGGACGGGCCGGCCAGGAGGAGGGCGGCCCGTCCCGCGTCCTGTTTGCGCAGCAGCCGGATCGCGTCGGCCGCCGCGGACGGGGAGGACACCGCCAGCGCGTCCGCCGCCGCGCCGAACGCGGCCGCGAGCGGCACCTCGTAGCCGGGGGTCACCGTCAGCAGTTCCGCGGCCGGGCCCAGCAGCCCGGTGAGGCTGTCCTTCGCCTCCAGCAGAGCGCCGGTGCCGTCCTTGCGGCGCAGGCCGAGCGCCAGGGCCTCGTGGCGTGCCTCGGTCGCTGCGCGTTTCCTCTCCACGGCGGTGACCGATTCGCGGGCGGCGGTGAGGGCGGCCTCGGCCTCGGCGAGCCGGCGCTTGGCCTCCTCGTGCCGCTCGGCGAGTTCCGCGTCGCCGGCGTCGAGGCCGTCGACCTCCGCCTGGAGGGCCTCGTACTCCTCCTGGGCGGCCACGGCGCGCGCCTGCGCCTCGTCGCGGGCGGCGGCGAGGCGTTCGATCTCGGCCTGGGCCGCGGCGGCGCGGGAGCGGGCGGCGCCCACCTGTCCTTTGAGCCGGGCGAGCCCTTCGCGCCGGTCGGCGATGGCGCGGGCGACGTCCTTCAGCCGGCGTTCCTCCTGGGCGAGTTCGCGCTCCAGTTCGGCCCGGTGGGCGACGGTGTCCTCGAGCGCGCGTTCGGCCGCCTCCAGGGCGGCCTCCAGCTCGGCCTCCTGCTCGCGGATGCGGGCGGCCTCGCGTTCCATGTCCTCGGGGTCCCGGCCGCGCCGCTCCTCGGGGGGCGCGGAGGTGGCGCTCTTCACGCGAGCGTCGGCGAGCGAGATGGTGCCGCGCACCCGTTCGGCGAGCTGGGAGAGCTCGTACCAGGTCTGCTGGGCGTTGTGCAGCCGCGGGGTGAGGCGGCGCACCTCGTCCTCCAGGAGGGCCTCGCGCTGGAGCGCCTTCTTCAGCTCGGCCTCGGCGGCCTCCTTGCGCTGCTTGAGGGCGGCCTCGTCGGCGATCTCGGCCTGGAGCGCCTCGCGCAGGGTGACGAGGTCGTCGGCGAGCAGGCGCAGGCGGGCGTCGCGCAGGTCGGCCTGGATGACGGCGGCCCGGCGGGCGACGGCGGCCTGGCGGCCCAGCGGCTTGAGCTGGCGGCGCAGTTCGTCGGTGAGGTCCTGCACGCGCGCGAGGTTGGCCTGCATCGCGTCCAGCTTGCGCAGCGCCTTCTCCTTGCGCTTGCGGTGCTTGAGGACGCCGGCGGCCTCCTCGATGAAGGCGCGGCGGCCCATGGGGTCGGCGTGCAGGACGGAGTCGAGCTGGCCCTGGCCGACGATGACGTGCATCTCGCGGCCGATGCCGGAGTCGGAGAGCAGTTCCTGGATGTCGAGGAGGCGGCAGGTGTCGCCGTTGATCTGGTACTCGCTGCCGCCGTTGCGGAACATGATCCGCGTGATGGTGACCTCGGAGTACTCGATGGGGAGGGCCCCGTCGGAGTTGTCGATGGTCAGGGACACCTCGGCGCGGCCCAGCGGCGGGCGGCCGGTGGTGCCGGCGAAGATGACGTCCTCCATCTTGCCGCCGCGCAGGGACTTGGCGCCCTGCTCGCCCATGACCCAGCTGAGCGCGTCCACCACGTTGGACTTGCCCGAGCCGTTCGGGCCGACGACGCACGTGATCCCCGGTTCGAACCGCAGGGTGGTCGCGGAGGCGAACGACTTGAAGCCGCGGAGGGTCAGGGCCTTGAGGTGCACGCCGCCGGACTCTACCCGCCGGGCATGTCTCACTCCATGAGCGTGCGGTTTCGCGGGTGAACGCGCAGGGCATGCCAGACGTTGAGAAGGTGAAAAGGTGCGCGGGACAGAGAGTGCGCCGCGCGGGGGTCGCGGGGTTCCCCGCGGGCGGACAGCCGGCTCAGCGGTGCGGACGCGGAGGGGTGGAAGAAAGAAGGGACGCCGGAGCGTCCCTTGCAGTTCTGACTGCCTGGCGGTGGTGACGGGCAAGCCCGACCACTGCGCTGCTGTTCGTGGAGCGTGCAGTGATCAGGTGAGCGCAGGCTCCGCCTGGTGTGCGTCAACGCTCTCCATGATCCTGTCGTGAGAAGCGGCAGCCTTCAGGGCGTCCTTCTCCGCCTGGATCCGCACGAGCTCGGATTCCAGGTCCTGGACGCGCTGCTGGAGCCGTCGCATCTCGGCGAGGAGTCGCGGGTCGGAGCCGCCGACGTAACCGAGAAGCGCCTTTGCCATGATGGATGGTCCTCCACAATGAGTGACCGACCGATGCGGTGTGGGTCGTGAGGGATTCGCACCCGCGGTGCTTGGCAGGCCTGGAGTTGTGCTGCCGTTCAGCCATGCCAAACAGCTAAGGTGCGCGGGGCTTTCAGCGTCTCACCAAAAAGTTTGAGGGTCAACACGATCACGCCCCGTATCGGGGGACAACCGGGTGCGTACGGCCGGACTGCGGCGGCGTCGCGTTCCTCGCGGGTCCTCGGGACGTGGCGGTCATCTTGGCGGGCGCACGTGCCACTGGCAAGCGGTTCGCCTCGATCACCAGGACTTTTTTACCCGCGGCCGGCGCACGGCGAGGGCCGCGCGAGCCTTGGTACGTGGGCCCGGCGGGCGTCGTCAGCGGATCGCGAAGCCGTCGTAGCCGCCGCGGGGTGTGTCCCAGATCTCGGTCACTCCGTCCACGCGTCCGGGCGTGTCGCCGTTCTGGAGCCACTCCAGCAGCCGGTCGCAGCGGTCGCGGGCGCCCTCGGCGACCACCTGCACCCTGCCGTCGCCGAGATTCAGGGCGAATCCCTGGAGTCCGCCGATCTCCAGCGCCTTGGCCCGGGTGAACCAGCGGAAACCCACGCCCTGGACGTGTCCGCGGACCCAGGCGACCAGTCGCACATCCTCGCTCATGCCTGCAACCTAACCGGACAAAGTCACACCGGGCACTCCACCCCCAGGCGTCATGCGGTAGCGTCGCCACCCATAAATCGCATATGAAACTCACTCGTTCGTGTGAGTTTCGTGATCGTCGAGTTTCGGGCTGGTCGCGAGACACGCCGACCGCCAGAACGAGGAAGGCCAGGACATGGGACGCCACCGACGCTCCGACGCCGGCCGCGCCGCCACGAGCCGCGCCGCCGGCGTCACCCACCCTGACGGCTCCTACGGTGAAGGCCTGGACCCGCGAGGCGCCGGCGCCGACGGCCCGCCCACGCTGGGCACGGCGCCGTACCTGAACCCGGAGGCCTACGCGGAGACGTACGCCCGCAGCGAGGCGTACCTGTACGCGACGGACGAGACCGCGGCGCCCTCCGGCGGCGCCGGCTTCGCCTCCGGCGGCTTCCCGGACGCCGGCCCCGGACCCGCCCCGGCCGCCGCGTACGCCTACGCGGCCCACACCGCGGAGACCGTCGCCGCCCCGACCGTCCCGGGCCCCCGCACCGCCGAGTACGACTTCACGGGCCGCTCCTTCGACGACGGCCCGGTCCCGGAGTGGGACGTGACGCCCCGGCCCCGCCCGGTCCGCGCCGCCCGTACCACCGCCGTGACCTCGTCGGTCGGCGCGGAGGACCGGCCCGCCAACGGGCGGCGCCGCAAGAAGAAGACGAAGGCCGCGACGCCGGTGCGCACCGGGCTGCTCGGCGTGTCCGCCGCCGTGGCCCTCGGCACGGTCGCGGTGGCCACCGGCGCGGTGCCGGGCCTGGAGAACTACAAGCTCGGCGGCGACCGCGGCCCCAGTGACAACGTGCAGGCCGGCGCCGGTGTGGCGACCAGCCTGCCGACCGAGCAGGGCGGCACGTCCGGCAGCGTCGAGACGCCGGGCCGCGACGCGTCCGTCCCCGCGAGCCGCGACGGCGGACGCACGGCCTCCCCGGCGCCCTCGGCATCCGCGTCCGCCCCGGCGGCGCCGACGAAGGCGCCCGAGGCGGAGAAGAAGACCCCGGAGAAGACGGAGTCCGCGGCGGCCCCGGAGAAGACCGAGGAGCAGGCGCAGGACCGCACGACGACGCCCGGCACCGAGCGGAAGGCGGGCGACCAGGGCCAGGGCAAGGGGCCCACCTCGGCCGAGGCCACCGCCGCCGTGGAGGTGCTGCGGCTGGTCAACGCCGAGCGCGCGAAGGTGGGCTGCAGCCCGGTCACCGCGGACAGCGACCTGACCGCGCTGGCCACGGCCTTCAGCAACGACATGGCCGGCCGCGGCTTCTTCGACCACACCGACCCCGACGGCGACACCCCGTGGGACCGCGCCCAGGCGGCCGGCATCAGCAACCTCGGCGGCGAGAACATAGCCCGCGGCCAGGCCGACGCCGAGGCCGTCATGCAGGCCTGGATGGACAGCCCCGGCCACAAGGCGAACATCCTCAACTGCGACTTCAAGACCCTCGGCGTAGGCGTCCACCTGGGCCCGGGCGGTCCGTGGTGGACGCAGAACTTCGGCTACTGACGCCCCCCTCGTCCGGCCCGGTGGCTACCAGGCCGGACGCGGGTCCCGTCGGTCCGGTGGGGTCTGTTCGGGGAGTTCGCGGTCCTCGTCCGTGCGGAGCAGGTAGCCCGGGCTCGGGGGGAACTCGTCGGTGGGCGGGGCCGGCAGGTGGAATCGCTGCGTGCGCGGCAGCGGCACCTCCACCAGCTTGCCGTCGTGCATCATCCACAGGCCGAAGCAGTCGTCGTCCTGGTCGTGGATGAGGACCTGGACGCTGTTCGGGCACGGCCACGGCAGTGACTCCAGGTGCCGCAGCAGCCCGGACCGCGTCCGCATCCGCTCGAACTCGACGGCCCAGCCGAGGCCGAAGGAGCGGCCCCACTGGCTCTCGATCGGCACGAACCGGCCCTGCCAGCTGCGCGTCCTGTCCTCCCGGGTCAACGGCTCCATGACCTCGTGGGCGTTGAGGGCCAGCACGACGACCTCCGCGAATGTACTCATGCCGGAGTATCGCGGAACCGCCGGTGTCCGTCGCAACCGATTTCGCCGCGCCGCCTCCACGGCGCTTTCCTGCAGTTAGCGCCACCCTTCAGCAGGCGCTGCTCTGAAGTACGCTGAGTCCATGACGACCACGCAGCCGGCCCCGGAGGACCGGGACCTTCCCTTCAACGTGTTCGCCAAGTCCTGCCCCTCCCGGGTGACGCTGGAACACGTGACCGGGCGCTGGGGGGCGCTGACGCTGGGGGCGCTGTACGAGGGGTCCCTGCGGTTCAACGAGCTGCGCCGGCGGGTCGACGGGGTCAGCGAGAAGATGCTGTCGCAGACCCTGCACGCGCTGGAGCGCGACGGGCTCGTGCACCGCGAGGCGCAGCTGACCAACCCGCCCCGGGTGGACTACGAACTCACCGAACTGGGCCGCGAGGTCGCCGAGCACCTGCTGGCCCTCATCCGTCTCCTCGAGGACCGTATGGACACCGTCATCGAGGCCCGTGAGCGTTACGACGCGGCGCGCGGCGCCCGCTGACAGCGCGGGCAGAAGTAGCTGGAGCGGTTCATCCACGCCCGTCGGCGCACCGGCGTCCCGCAGCGGCGGCAGGGCAGGCCCTCGCGGCCGTACGCGTCCAGGGAGCGGTCGAAGTAGCCGGACTCGCCGTTGACGTTGACGTAGAGGCTGTCGAAGCTGGTGCCGCCCGCGGCGAGGGCGGCGTTCATGACGTCCCGGACGTGGCCCAGCAGCTGGAGGGTGCGGGGGCGCGTGAAGCCGGCCGTGGGGCGCTCGTAGTGGATGCGGGCGCGCCACAGCGCTTCGTCCGCGTAGATGTTGCCGACGCCGCTGATCAGCGACTGGTCGAGCAGCGCCCGCTTGATGGTGGTGCGCTTGCGGCGCAGGGCCTGGTGGAAGGCCTCGTCGTCGAACAGCGGGTCGAGCGGGTCGCGGGCGATGTGAGCGATGACGTCGGGCAGGCCCTCGGGGGTGTTGTCGTGCAGCGACAGACCGCCGAAGGTGCGCTGGTCGACGAAGCGCAGCTCGGTGTCGCCCGCCGGGCCCTCGTCAGGGGACTGCGGCTCGGTGAAGCGGACGCGGATGCGCAGGTGCTTCTCGTCCGGGGCGGCGTGCGGCTGCATCAGCAGCTGGCCGCTCATGCCGAGATGGGCCAGCACCGACTGGTCCGTGTCCTCCAGCGGGAGCCACAGGTACTTGCCGCGACGGCGCGGGACGCCGATGCGGTGGCCCTTCAGCCGGTGCGCGAAGTCGTCCGGGCCGGCCAGGTGGCGGCGCACCGCGCGCGGGTGCAGCACCTCGGCGTCGGCGACGGTCCGGTGGGCGACCCACCGCTCGAGTCCGCGCCGTACGACCTCGACCTCGGGCAGCTCGGGCATGGCGTCCCCTCCCAGGACCGGTGGAACGAGCACCGAGCGCCCGCCCCGCTGCGGGGACGGGCGCTCGGGTCGCGCGTACGTACGTCAGTACACGTCGGTACCGCGTCGGTACCGACGTCAGGCGGAGGCCGACGGGGCGTCGGCGCTCTTGCCGGAGGCCTCGGCCTCGGCGGCCTGGACGACCTTTTCGGCCTCCTGAGCCGCCTTGGCCCGCTCGTCCGCCGCGGCCTTGATGGACCGCCACGCGGACTCGGCGGCCTGCTGCTCCGCCTCCTTCTTGCTGCGGCCGGTGCCGGTGCCGTACGAGACGCCTCCGACGCGGGCGGCAGCAGTGAAGGTCTTCTCGTGGTCGGGGCCGGTCTCCGTGACCAGGTACTCGGGAACGCCGAGCCCCTCGGTCGCGGTGAGCTCCTGGAGACTGGTCTTCCAGTCCAGGCCGGCTCCCAGGTTCGAGGACTTCTCGATCAGCGGGTCGAACAGGCGGTGCACCAGCTCCGCCGCCGATTCCAGGCCCTGGTCGAGATAGACCGCGCCGATCACCGCTTCCAGGGTGTCGGCGAGGATGGACGCCTTGTCCCGGCCGCCCGTTCCCTCTTCACCGCGGCCGAGCCGGATGAAGGAGCCGAGGTCGAGCCCGCGGCCCACCTCCGCCAGCGCACGCGAGTTGACCACCGCGGCCCGCAGCTTGGCCAGCTGGCCTTCGGGCAGGTCGGGGTGGGTGCGGTACAGCGTGTCGGTGACGACGAGGCCGAGCACGGAGTCCCCGAGGAACTCCAGCCGCTCGTTCGTCGGCAGACCGCCGTTCTCGTACGCGTAGGAACGATGGGTCAGCGCACGCACCAGAAGGGCGGACTCGACCTGGTAGCCGAGCCGCCCTTCCAGAAGCGTTGGGGACGAGGCCTGGTTGTCCGCAGAGTTTTTCTTCGGCGTGGACACAGTGCCTCTCACCAGCCGCTCAGACCTCGAGGACCTGGCGCTTGTTGTAAGTGCCGCAAGAAGGGCACGCGATGTGCTGCTGCTTGGGCTCGTGGCAGCGCTCGCACGCAACCAGGGTGGGGACCGCAGCCTTCCACTGCGACCGGCGGTGGCGCGTGTTGCTGCGCGACATCTTCCGCTTCGGAACAGCCACGGCTACTTCTCCTGCTTCTCGTCGACGCCGGCTTCGGCGCCGCTCATCTCGTCCTTCTCGCCGTCCTTCATGGTGCCGGCGAGTCCCTGCAAAGCCGCCCAACGGATGTCGACGGCGTCGTGATGGTGGTCCGGGTCGTCCGCCAGCCGTGCTCCGCACTCGGAGCACAGACCCGGGCAGTCTTCCTGGCACACCGGCTGCATCGGCAGTGCGAGCACCACCGCGTCGCGCAGCACCGGCTCGAGGTCGAACAGGCCGTCCTCGAGGAGGAGCCGGTCCTCGTCGTCCTCGGCGTCGTCGCCCGGTTCCGCGATCACGCGGCCCCGGTCGTCGGCGTCAGGGTACGAGAACATCTCCTGGAAGTCCGCTTCGAGCTCCAGCTCGAGCGGCTCCAGACACCTTACGCACTCCCCCTCGGCCTTGGCACGGGCGGTGCCTGTGACGAGCACACCTTCCATGACCGACTCGAGCCGGAGTTCGAGCTCCACCGGGGCGCCTTCCGGCACCCCTACGACCCCCGCGACACCGAGGTCCTGGGGAGCGTCGACCGTACGGGTCAGGCGCTGCAGCGCACCGGGCCGCCGCCCCAGCTCGTGCGTGTCGAACACGAGGGGGTTGCGGTGGTCGAGGCGGGCGTTCAGAGCCATTCCTGCTTTCGGTCTTCGAGCTCAGGGGTGTCGCTGCCGTACGGTGCGTCCCCGGGCAGCGTGGATCGCGGTCATACGCGCGACCGAAGAGCCAGGATACTGGACCTTTCGCTCTTGGCCCAATCCGCCCCTACAGGCCCCGCTCGCGCCGGTACGCCTCGAGCTGCTCGGGCGTGATCATGCTGGTGTCGAACAGGCTCGTCTCGTCCAGCGCGTACCCCTGCTGGGCCTGCTGCGGCACGTGCGGGGCGGCCTGGGCGGGGTCGTACGCCTGCTGGGCGTCGTAGCCCTGGTAGGCCGCGTACGGGTCGGCCTGCTGCTGCGCGTAGCCGCCGGCCTGGGCGTACGGGTCCTGGGCGCCGCCGTACTGCTGCTGGTAGCCGGCGTACGGGTCGGCCTGCTGCGCGTAGCCGTAGGCCGGCTCCGGCTGGGCGTACGGCTGTGTCTGCGGCTGCGGAGGCTGCTGGGGCTGTGGCGGCTGCTGGGGCTGCTGCTGGTCGGTCCTGCGGCCGCCCTGGGCGTCCTGCTCGGCGAGGGACGCCAGGTCGGCGAGGTAGTCGGCGTCGCTGGAGTGCTGGACGGTGCTGGTGTCGTCGGCCAGCGCGCCCAGGTCGTCGGTGGCGATCCGGCCGTGCAGCTTCTGCCGGCCGCGGCCGACCGCCTCCAGCGTCTTGGCGAGCACCGCCTCGAAGGCGCCGAGCTTGACGTCGACGTAGGCGTCGGCGTCGCGGCGCAGGGTCTCCGGGTCGTGGCTGCGCTCGGGGGCGTCCTCGTCCTCGTAGCCCTGCTCGTCCAGGCCGGGGCCGGTGCCGAGCAGCTTCTCGCGGCCGCGGCCGACGGAGCCGAGCGTCTTGGTGAGGACGACCTCGAAGTTGGCGAGCTTGGAGTCGACGTAGTCGTCGGCCTCCGCGCGGATCTCCTCGGCCTCCTGGCGGGCCTCGGCGAGGATCCGGTCGGCCTCGGCCTGGGAGCGGCGGGCGATCTCGGTCTCGGCGACCAGCGAGCCGCGCTGGGCGTGCGCCTCGGAGATGATCCGCTCGGCCTCCTGACGGGCCTGTTCGACCATCTGCTCCCGGCCGCCGATCAACTCCTCGGCCTGGGCGAGGGAGTCGGGCAGCGCCGCGCGCACCTCGTCGAGCATGGCGAGCAGTTCGGCGCGGTTGACCACGCACGACGCCGACATGGGCATCGACCGGGCACTGGAGACCGCGGCGACGATCTCGTCCAGCTTCTTCTGCACGTCCACCGTGTGCTCGCCACTCTCTACAGCTGTGTTGGAGACGGACGGGACGACTGTACGGCCACGGGGCGTCCGGTGGACACCGGACGCCCCCTCCGCCCCTGCCGCGGGGGCGTGTTCAGTCCTTGCGCAGGCGTTCGGTGAGCGCCGTCAGCACCTCGGCGGGCACCAGGTGGGAGACGTCACCGCCCCAGGCCGCGACCTCCTTGACGAGCGAGGAGGACAGGAAGCTGTAGGTGGGGTTGGTGGGGACGAACAGGGTCTCCACGCCCGAGAGGCCGTTGTTCATCTGGGCCATCTGGAGCTCGTAGTCGAAGTCGCTGACCGCGCGCAGGCCCTTGACGATGGCGGGGATGTCGCGCTGCTTGCAGAAGTCGACGAGAAGGCCGTGGAAGGCCTCGACCCGGACGTTGCCGTACTCGGCGGTGACACGGCGGATCAGGTCGATCCGCTCCTCGATCTCGAACAGGCCCTTCTTGGACTTGTTGATCATCACCGCGACGTAGACCTCGTCGTACAGCCGGGAGGCCCGGGCGATGATGTCGAGGTGTCCGTTGGTGATCGGGTCGAAGGACCCGGGACATACGGCGCGGCGCACTGGTGATTCCTCGCTCTCCGGTCCGGTCATCGTGCGTCTTCGCACGTAGAGGCGGCGCGACCGTACCAAAACGTTCCCTCGCCGTAGCGACGGGCCCGGAGCGCCTCGAAACCCGGCGGCCAGGCGAATTCCCCGCCTCTGGTGCTGCGCTCCACGGTGACGAGGGCGTCGTCGGCGAGCCACCCCCCGGAGCGGAGTGTGAGCAGAATCTCCCGGAGATCGCCGTCCGGGACGACGTAGGGCGGGTCGAGGAAGACGACGTCGTACGGCTGCTCCGGGGGCGCGGTGCGCACGATCTGTTCCGCTTTGCCCGGCCTCACCTCGGCGCCGGGGAGGCCGAGCGCCTTCACGTTCTCCCGGACGGTGCGCACCGCGCGGGCGTCGGCCTCGACGAGCAGCACGTGTCCGGCGCCGCGGGACAGGGCCTCCAGGCCGACGGCGCCGGAGCCGGCGTACAGGTCGAGGACGCGTTCGCCGTCGAGGGGGCCGCCGAGCAGCGACTGCCAGGTGGAGAGGAGCCCTTCGCGCGCCCGGTCGGAGGTGGGGCGGGTGCCCTGGCCCGGCGGGACGGCCAGGCGGCGTCCGCCGGCCGCGCCGGCGATCACGCGGGTCATGTCCTCGGTCCTTGTCGGTGGTGTTCCTGCGAACAGGTCGGCCGGTGGCCGGTCCCCAGTGTGTCAGCCCTTCTCCAGGTACTGCTCACGCTCCTCGTCCAGCAGGGCGTCCAGCGCCGTGCGCAGGGCGGGCAGGCGCTCCAGGTCCGGGTCGGCGGCGACGATCCGGGTGGCCTCCTCGCGGGCCTCGGCGATGACCTCCTCGTCGTCGATGACGGCGAGCATGCGCAGGCTGGACCGGGTGCCGGACTGGGCCTGGCCGAGCACGTCGCCCTCGCGGCGCTGTTCGAGGTCGATGCGGGAGAGTTCGAAGCCGTCGAGGGTGGAGGCGACCGCGGTCAGCCGCCGGCGGGCGGGGCTCGCCTCGGGCATCTCGGTGACCAGCAGGCACAGTCCGGGGGCCGAGCCGCGGCCGACGCGGCCGCGGAGCTGGTGCAGCTGGGAGACGCCGAAGCGGTCGGCGTCCATGATCACCATCACGGTGGCGTTCGGGACGTTGACCCCGACCTCGATGACGGTGGTGGCCACCAGGACGTCCGCCTCGCCGGCGGCGAACCGGCGCATCACGGCGTCCTTGTCGTCGGGCTGCATCCTGCCGTGCAGCACCTCCACGCGCAGTCCGGCCAGCGGACCCCGCGCGAGCTGCTCGGCGATGTCCAGGACGGCGAGCGGGGGCCGCTTCTCCGCCTCGTCCTCCGGGGTCTTCTTCTTCGCCTTGGCGCCGTCCTCCTCGTCGCCGATGCGCGGGCACACCACGTACGCCTGGTGGCCCTTGCCGACCTCCTCGCGCACCCGCTCCCAGGCACGGGCGAGGAAGTGCGGCTTGTCGGCGGCCGGGACGACATGGCTGGAGATGGGCGAGCGGCCGGCCGGGAGCTGGTCCAGGACGGAGGTCTCCAGGTCGCCGAAGACGGTCATGGCGACCGTGCGCGGGATGGGCGTGGCCGTCATGACCAGCAGGTGCGGCGGCTGCTTGCCCTTGCCGCGCAGGGCGTCGCGCTGCTCGACGCCGAAGCGGTGCTGCTCGTCCACGACCACCAGGCCGAGGTCGTGGAACTGCACCTTGTCCTCGATCAGCGCGTGCGTGCCGATGACGACGCCGGCCTCGCCGGTGGCCAGGTCGAGCAGGGCCTTGCGGCGGGCGGCGGCGCCCATGGAGCCGGTGAGCAGGACCACCTTGGTGGCGTTCTCCGCGCCGCCGAGCATCCCTCCCTCGGCCAGCTCCCCCATCATCTCGGTGACCGAGCGGTGGTGCTGCTGGGCGAGCACCTCGGTGGGCGCGAGCATCGCGGCCTGTCCGCCCGCGTCGACGACGGCGAGCATGGCGCGCAGGGCGACCAGGGTCTTGCCGGAGCCGACCTCGCCCTGGAGCAGGCGGTGCATGGGGTGGTCGGTGGCGAGGTCGGCGAAGATCTCCTCGGAGACCTTCCGCTGGCCCTCCGTGAGGGTGAAGGGGAGGCGGTCGTCGAAGGCGGCCAGGATGCCGTCGGGCCGCGGGCGGCGGGGCACGGCCGGGAGCTGCGCGTCGGCGTGCCGGCGGCGGGCGAGGGCGACCTGGAGGACGAACGCCTCGTCCCACTTGAGGCGGGCGCGGGCCTCCTCGATGTCCGCCTTGGTGTGCGGGCGGTGAATCTTGAGCAGGGCCTCGGGGAGCGGGACCAGCCCGCGGCCTTCGCGCAGGGTCTGAGGGAGCGGGTCGGCGGCCTCCTGGGCGCTCGGCAGGACCGTCTGGATCGCCTTGCCGATCTTCCAGGACTCCAGCTTGGCGGTGGCCGGGTAGAGCGGGATCAGGGCGCCGGCCCAGGTCTCGACGGCCTCCTCTGAGTCGGCGCGCAGCAACTCGTAGGCCGGGTGGGTGAGTTGGAGACGGCGGTTGAAGACGGAGACCTTGCCGGCGAACATCGCGCGGGTGCCCGGCAGGAGTTCCTTGTGCGGCTTGTGGACACCGGCGCCGAAGAAGACCAGCTGGAGCCGGCCGCTGCCGTCGGTGATCGTCACCTCCAGGCGCTGGCCCTTGCCGCGCGGGGCGCGGCTGGAGGCGAAGGTGTGCAGCCGGGCGTCGGCGACCTGCGCGACCACGGTGACGTGCTCGTCCATCGGCAGGTCGGCGAGGTGGGTGAGCTGGCCGCGCTCCTCGTACCGGCGTGGGTAGTGGTGCAGCAGGTCGCCGACGGTGTGCAGGCCGAGGTGCTCGGCCATCACCTTCGCGGTGGCGGGGCCGAGCACTTTCTTCAGTGGTTCGTCCAGTGCGGGCACGGCATCCATTGGACACCACTCCACTGACAGAGCGGGGACGGCGGGCCGCCTCCCCGGTGGCCGCCTCCCCGGTCGGCGCCGGACGGCGGCCGGGTCACTCGACGCCGATGAGCAGGACGGAGCCCTGCCGGCCGCCGTGGTAGGCGACCGTGTCGACGGCCAGGTAGCCCTCGCGCACCCGGGCCTCCAGGCGCTCCGCGACGGACTCCGGGGCGCCGTCGCCGACCACCAGGGTGACCAGCTCGCCGCCTGCCGCGAGCATGCGGTCCAGGACGGCCAGGGCGGTGTCGGTGAGGTCCTGGCCGATGACCGCCACGTCGCCGTCGACCAGGCCGAGGACGTCGCCGGCCTGGCAGATGCCGGCCATGGTCCAGGACTGCCGCTCGGCGACGGTGACCTCGGCGTAGCGGGTCGCCCCAGCGGCGGAGGTCATCGCCACCACGTCCTCGTCGAAGCGGCGCTCCGGCTCGTGCACCGCGAGGGCCGCGATGCCCTGCACCGCGGAGCGGGTGGGGATGAGGGCCACCCGCACGCCCTCCGCCCGTACCTGTTCGGCGGCCGCGGCGGCGGTGTGGCGCAGCTCGGCGTCGTTGGGCAGCAGCACCACCTCGCGCGCGTGGGCGCGCCGTACGGCCTGGACGAGCTCGCCGCTCGCGGGCGGTTCGCCGGGCCGGGCGAGTACGGCCGTGGCGCCGGCCTCCGCGTACAGGGCCGCCAGGCCCTCGCCGGGCACCACGGCCACCACGGCACGCTGGACGCGCTCGGCGGGCGTGCGCTCGGCCCCGCCGGCGTGCGCGTCCCCGGCGCCGAAGTGGGTGATCCGGATGCGGTACGGCCGCCCCGCCTCGACGCCCGCCTCCACGGCGGCGCCGGCGTCGTCGACGTGCACATGGACGTTCCACAGGCCGTCGCCGCCGACGACGACGAGTGAGTCGCCGAGGGCGTCGAGCCGCTCCCGCAGCCGCGCGACCGCCGCGTCCTCGGCCTCCAGCAGGTAGATCACCTCGAAGGCGGGGCTCCCGGCCTCGGATGTGGCGGGGGCGTCCGCGCAGGGTGCGGGGGATGTGTGCGCCGCCTCGACGCGCGCGTGCAGGGCCTCGCCGCGCGCGTGGAGGCCGGTTACGCGTCCCGCCGTGCCCCGGGGCGTCTCCCCCGTGAGCGTCTCCACCAGCGCCGCCAGGACGGTCACCAGGCCGCGTCCGCCCGCGTCGACCACGCCCGCGCGGCGCAGGACGTCCAGCCGGTCCGGGGTCTCGGCGAGCGCCGCGCGGGCGCCCTCGTGGGCGGCGCGGGCCACCGCACCGCAGTCGCCGTCGACGTCACCGGCCGCGTCGGCGGCGGCCGAGGCGACGGTGAGGACCGTGCCCTCCACGGGGTGCGCCACCGCCTGCCGGGCGGAGTCGGCCGCGTGCCGCAGGGCGAGCCCGAGGCCCCGTCCGTCGGCGTGCGCCGGGGCGTCGTCGCCGGCCAGCACCTGGGCCATGCCGCGCAGCAGCTGGGCGAGGATCGTCCCGGAGTTCCCGCGCGCGCCGATCAGCGCGCCGTGCGCCATCGCGCGCACCGCGTCGGCCAGGGTGGGGCCGGGATCCCTGCCGCCGGGACCCGTGGCGCCGGAATCCGTGCCGCCGGCCTCGTGACCCGCGAACACCGCCTCCACGGCCGTGGCCGCCGACTCCAGGGTCAGATAGAGGTTGGTGCCGGTGTCGCCGTCCGCCACGGGATAGACGTTGATCGCGTCGATCTCCTCGCGGGCCCGTCCGAGCGCGTCGAGCGCGAGACCGCACCAGGCACGCACCGCGAGAGCATCGAACGTCTGCGGCACCTGCGGCACCTGCGCCTCCTCGAGCTGCTGGACGTGGCACGCAGCGTAGACGGTGGGCCCCCGCCCGCCGGAAGAGGGCCGCAGGCGGGCCCGTGAGCTGGCATGCTAGTTTCGTTCTACGGGTGCAGCCGTTGTATGCTGCTCCGGTTGCCCGATCCGATCGGGCGTCTCCCCCTGGCAACGCCACTCAGATCCGCCGGCTCCTCGAGTCCTGGATCTGGATCCCGGCCTGCCGGGATCAACCGTAAGTGCATCTGAAGTCTTTGGAGTGACCCGTGGCTGCCAACTGCGACGTCTGCGGCAAGGGGCCGGGCTTCGGCAACAACATCTCGCACTCGCACCGCCGTACGTCCCGCCGCTGGAACCCGAACATCCAGCGTGTGCGTACCGTGGTCGGCGGGACGCCGAAGCGCGTGAACGCCTGCACCTCGTGCATCAAGGCCGGCAAGGTCTCGCGCTGACGCATTCGCTGAGCGCGCGGCCACAGCCGGTATCGCCGCAACGGGCCGGTCCACCTCAGGGTGGGCCGGCTTTTTGCTGTTCCCGGCTGGGTGAGGGCCCGAGGGTTCCTGTGCCCGGCACACGGTGGGCCTGACGGCCGGGTGACGCGTCCCTGAGTGCGGTCCGCCCGGCGCGATGAAGGCAGCGGTTGTCACGAACCCTGTCCGATCACGCCATCCGCGCCCGGCGCGCACCCGGGCGTCGGCCGGGCTCGGCCGCGTGGCGAGGTGCCGCCTGCGCCCACCCGTGCCGCCCCAAGCGGCACGACTGCCCGCAGACGGCAGGGCCGAGCGAGCCCCCACGCGGCCCGGACCAGGGAAGCGACCGAACACACCCGCCCCCGCCCCGCACCCAGGCGTCAGCCCGACTCCGCCACGCGCCGACGTACCGCCCGCGCCCACCCGTACCGCCCCAAGCAGCACGCATGCCCGCAGACGGCAAGGCCCGCCGGCGCCCGTCCAGGTGTCCTACGGCTCCTCGCGTCGCAGCGCCCAGCCGTGGTCCACGGGGCCGATCCCCCCGCCCAGGGCGAAGCCCGATGCCAGAGCCCCGGTGACGTACGTCTTCGCCGCCGTCACCGCCTCCGGGACCGAGCGGCCCAGGGCGAGGTACGAGGCGATCGCGGAGGCCAGGGTGCAGCCGGTGCCGTGGGTGTGGCGGTTGTCGTGGCGGGGGGCGCGCAGCCAGTGTTCCTCCGTGCCGTCCGTGAGGAGGTCGACGGCCTCCTCGGACTCGGCGCCGGCCAGGTGCCCGCCCTTGATCACCACCCAGCGCGGGCCGAACTCCAGCACGGCCGCCGCGGCCCGCCGCATGTCCCGCTCGGCGGCCACCCGTACGCCGGTGAGCTGCGCGACCTCGTCCAGGTTCGGCGTGACCACGGTGGCCACCGGCAGCAGCTTCGTGCGGACGGAGTCCAGCGCGGACGCCGCCAGCAGCGGGTCGCCGTGCTTGGAGACGCCCACCGGGTCGACGACCGCCGGCGCGTCCGTGCCGGCGAGCAAGTCGGCCACCGTCTCCACGAGTTCGGCCGAGGAGAGCATGCCGGTCTTGACCGCCTGCACCCCGATGTCGTCGACGACGCTGCGGTACTGGGCGCGTACCGCCTCCACCGGGAGTTCCCAGGCGCCCTGCACGCCGAGGGAGTTCTGCGCGGTCACCGCGGTCAGCACGCTCATCCCGTGCACGCCGAGCGCCAGCATCGTCTTCAGGTCGGCCTGGATGCCCGCTCCCCCGCCGGAGTCGGAGCCGGCCACCGTGAGCACCCGGGGCGGCGCGCTCATGACTCGATGTCCCCGAAGTGGTCCCAGCCGCCCTGGCTGGTCCAGGGTGCCCCGTCCACCGTCACCTGCGGCAGCGCGGACGGGTTGAGCACCTCCCCGATGACCTTCCAGCGGGCGGGCAGCTTCACGTCCGGCGGGAAGGTGGCCACGATCGCGTGGTCCTCGCCGCCGGTCAGCACCCACTGCATGGGGTCGACGCCGACGGCCTGCCCGATGTCGTTCATCTGCGAGGGGATGTCGATCGCGCCGGATCGGACGTCGATGCGGACCTTGCTGGACTCGGCGATGTGCCCGAGGTCGGCGATCAGTCCGTCGCTGACGTCGCACATGGCGGTCGCACCCAGCGCGGCGGCGGCCGGACCCGCGTGGTACGGCGGCTCGGGGCGCCGGTGCGCCTCGACGAAGGCGCGCGGGGAGCGGAAGCCGCGGGAGAGCACCGCGTGCCCGGCCGCGGACCAGCCGAGCCAGCCGGTCACCGCGACGATGTCGCCGGGCTGCGCCCCGCCCCGCGTGACGGGCTCCTGGTTGCGCAGGTCGCCGAGCGCGGTGATGGACACGGTGATGGTGTCGCCGCGGACGACGTCCCCGCCGACGACGGCCGCGCCGGCCACCTGGCACTCGTCGCGCAGCCCGTCCATGAGTTCGCTGGGCCAGGTCACCGGCAGTTCGGCGGGCACGACCAGGCCGAGCAGCAGGGCCGTCGGCACGGCGCCCATGGCGGCGATGTCGGCGAGGTTCTGGGCGGCGGCCTTGCGGCCGACGTCGTAGGCCGTGGACCAGTCGCGGCGGAAGTGGCGCCCCTCGACCAGGACGTCGGTGCTGGCCACGACGCGCCGGTCGGGCGCGGAGACCACGGCGGCGTCGTCGCCGGGGCCGACCCGGACCGCCGGGGTGGTGGTGAGACGGGAGGTGAGCTCCCTGATGAGCCCGAACTCCCCGAGCTCACCAACAGTGCCCTTCATGTCCCTTGCGCCCCTTCCATCCCTGTCCGTGCCCGGTCGCGGGTCGTCCCGGTCCTCGATACGGTCGAACCGACCGTCAACTTCTGCCGTGCCTGTACCCCGGCGCGCACACCCCGGTTCCCGCAGGTCTCCCCGCGACGAGCGGCGACGCGATACCGTGGCGTTCCTTTTCCCCACATGATCCTCGTGGCCGCCCTGGAGGTTCCGTGGTACAGGCGTACATCCTGATCCAGACGGAGGTCGGCAAGGCGTCGACCGTCGCCGATCTGATCGGCAAGATCCCTGGAGTCGTCCAGGCCGAGGACGTGACGGGTCCCTACGACGTCATCGTGCGCGCCCAGGCCGACACCGTCGACGACCTGGGACGCATGGTCGTCGCCAAGGTCCAGCAGGTGGACGGCATCACCCGCACCCTGACCTGCCCGGTGGTGCATCTGTAGCCCCCGTCTACCCTGTGCCGGTGAACTCCTTCCGCCACCGGCACGCCGTTTGCTCCGCACTCGCGGTGCTGATCACCGTCGCGGGCTGCTCCTCAGCAGACGACAGCGTGTCCGCGGCGGTTCCCAGCCCGGACGCGAAGGTCACCGGGCTGTGTCAGAACCTGGACAAGGTCCTGCCGGCGACGGTGGACGGTGAGAGCCGCGACGACCCCGAACCCGCGTCCGAACTGACCTCGGGCTGGGGCGGCGTGGCGATCATACTGCGGTGCGGTGTCGAACGGCCGCCGAAGATGACCGATCCGAAGGTGGCCAACGGCCAGGACGCCGACGCGGTGCCCGGCGGCGTCAACGGCGTCGACTGGCTGATGGAGCGGCGGGAGGACGGCGTCCAGCACTTCACCACCGCCAACCGCGAGGCGTACGTCGAGGTCGAGGTGACCGACGGGCGGGACAGCACGGGCGTGCTGATCGACCTGGCCCCGGCCGTGAAGGAGGCGATCCCCGAGGGGATCGCCTCCTGACGCGCGTGCGGGGTGCGGCTCGGCGCTGCTCCGGACGTTCAGCGCGGTCCGGTGCTCAGCGCGGTCCGGTTACTCAGCGCAGTCCGGTGGACCGGCGCAGCGCCGCCCGGATCAGCAGGTCGACGAGCTCCTGGTAGCTCACGCCGGTCGCCTGCCACATCTGCGGGTACATCGAGATGGGCGTGAAGCCGGGCAGGGTGTTGATCTCGTTGATCACGAACTCGCCGTCCTCGGTGAGGAAGAAGTCCGCGCGGACCAGGCCCTCGCAGGAGGCCGCGTCGAACGCCTCGACCGCGAGCCGGCGCACCTCGGCGGTCTCCTCGTCGGTCAGCGGCGCCGGCACGATGCCGGGCGTGGAGTCGATGTACTTGGCCTCGAAGTCGTAGTACGCGTGCGCGTCCGGCGGCGGGATCTCGGCGGGCAGCGAGGCGCGCGGCCCGTCCTCGAACTCCAGCACGCCGCACTCGATCTCGCGTCCGCGCAGCGCCGCCTCGACGATGATCTTCGGGTCGTGGCGCTGCGCCTCGGCGATCGCGTCGTCCAGTCCGGCCAGGCCGTCGACCTTGGTGATGCCGATGGACGAGCCGGCCCGGGCGGGCTTCACGAACAGCGGCCAGCCGTGCTCGCCGGCGAAGTCGACGATCCGCCTGCGGGCCGCCGCCTCGTCCCGCTCCCACTCGCGCGGCCGGATCACCAGGTACGGGCCGACCTTGAGCCCGAAGGAGGTGAACACCCGCTTCATGTACTCCTTGTCCTGGCCGACGGCCGAGGACAGCACCCCGCAGCCCACGTAGGGGATGCCGGAGAGTTCGAGCAGCCCCTGGAGGGTGCCGTCCTCCCCGTAGGGGCCGTGCAGCACCGGGAAGACCACGTCGACCTCACCGAGTGCCTTGGGCACCGATCCCGGCTCGCTGTAGACGACTTCGCGGTCCGCGGGGTCGACGGGGAGCACCACCGCGCCCTCCGCGGACTCGGCCAGCTGGTCGACGCTGGGCGTGCGGCGCTCGGCGATCGCCATGCGTTCCGGTTCGTCGGCGGTGAGCGCCCACCGGCCGTCCTGGGTGATGCCGATCGGCAGGACGTCGTACCTGGTCCGGTCGATGGCCTTGAGGACGGCGCCGGCGGTGACCACGGAGATCCCGTGCTCGGAGCTGCGCCCGCCGAACACGACGGCCACACGCGGCTTGCGCGACGGCGACTCGGGGCTCTGGGGGAGGTTCTCGGTGCTCATATCGCGACGAGCGTACCCGCTGCCGGAGCCGGGTCACAGCGCCCGCAACGCCGTGCGTGGGCCGAACGGAGGGGGCCGCCGCCCGGCCGCCGTCCGGCCGTCGCTCAGCGTCGTTCGGGCTTCGCGCTGCGCGACATCAGTTCCTTCAGGGCCACCTGAGGCGGCTTGCCCTCGTGCACGATCCCGACGACCGTCTCGGTGAGCGGCATGTCGACGCCGTGCCGGCGTGCCAGGTCCAGCACCGACTCGCAGGACTTGACGCCCTCGGCGGTCTGCCTGGTGACCGCGATGGTCTCCTGGAGGGTCAGCCCCTTGCCGAGGTTGGTGCCGAAGGTGTGGTTGCGGGACAGCGGCGAGGAGCAGGTGGCCACCAGGTCGCCCAGGCCCGCGAGTCCGGAGAAGGTCAGCGGGTCGGCGCCGAGCGCGACGCCGAGCCGCGTGGTCTCGGCGAGACCGCGGGTGATGAGCGAGCCCTTGGTGTTGTCGCCCAGGCCCATGCCGTCCGCGATGCCGACGGCGAGACCGATGACGTTCTTCACCGCGCCGCCCAGCTCGCAGCCGATGACGTCGGTGTTGGTGTACGGCCGGAAGTACGGGGTGTGGCAGGCGGTCTGGAGCCGCCGGGCGACCTCTTCGTCGGTGCAGGCGACCACGGCGGCGGCCGGCATCCGGGCGGCGATCTCGCGGGCCAGGTTGGGGCCGGTCACCACGGCGATCCGCTCCCGGCCGACCTTGGCGACGTCCTCGACGACCTCGCTCATCCGCATCGCGGAGCCGAGTTCGACGCCCTTCATCAGGGACACCAGCACCGTGTGCGGCGCGAGGAGGTCCCGCCATTGTGCGAGGTTGCCGCGCAGCGTCTGCGAGGGCACCGCGAGGACGGTGAAGTCGGCGCCGCGCGCGGCCTCGGCGGCGTCCGAGGTGGCCCGCAGGTTCTCGGGGAGTTCCACCCCGGGCAGGTAGTCGGGGTTGGTGCGGGTGGAGTTGACCGCCTCGGCGAGTTCGGGGCGCCGTCCCCACAGGACGACGTCGCAGCCGGCGTCGGCGAGGACCATGCCGAAGGCCGTCCCCCACGATCCGGTGCCGAAGACGGCCGCCTTGACCGGCGTGCTCATGTGCCCAGCCCCTCTTCCGGCACGGCCGCCCGGTCGCCCCGCGTCCGGTCCTGCCGGGGGGCGCGGTCCTGCCGCCGCTGTGCGTGCGTCCGGCGGCGCTGCTCCAGCCGCTCCGCGCGCGGGTCGTAGGGCGTGTCGGGGGCCTTCTCGCCGCGGACGTCCTCCAGCAGGCGGGTCACGGCGGCCATGATCACCTCCGTCGCCTCCTTGAGGAGCTCCGGTGTCATCTCCCGGTCGTAGAAGCGCGACAGATCGACCGGCGGGCCGGCCAGCACCCTGCTGGTCTTGCGCGGGAACAGCCGCGGCTTCCTGGCGTACGGCGGGAGCAGCTCGTTGGCGCCCCACTGGGCGACCGGGATCACCGGGCACTTGGTCTGGAGGGCGACGCGCGCGGCGCCGGTCTTGCCGGTCATGGGCCAGCCGTCCGGATCCCGGGTGAGGGTGCCCTCGGGATAGAAGGCGACGCACTCGCCGCGCTCCACGGCGTCGATCGCGGCGCGGAAGGCGCTCAGCGCGTCGGTGCTCTCGCGGTAGACGGGGATCTGCCCGGTGCCGCGCATCGCGGCGCCGACGAATCCCTTGCTGAAAAGCCCGGCCTTCGCGAGGAATCGCGGAACACGGCCGGTGTTGTACTGAAAGTGCGCGTAGGCCAAAGGATCGATGTGCGAATTGTGGTTCACCGCGGTGATGAATCCGCCCTCGGCCGGAATGTTCTCCATTCCGCGCCAGTCCCGCTTGAGCAGTACCACCAGCGGCGGTTTGCAGATCACCGCGGCGAAGCGGTACCAGAAGCCGATTCTGCGGCGCGGCACGAGTACACCTTCCTCTTAACGACGACAGGCCCAGGTCCCGGCCCCCTCAAGGCCGGGCGGGCCGCACAAGTGTCGCCCCGGGCCGCCGGTCTGTCGAGAACACCGTACGCCCGGTCCCCCGGCCGTCGGCCGCCCCGGGTGACAATGGCCGTGACAAGAGAGGGACGCAACACTCGTGCAGTGGACCTTGGTGGTACCCCTGAAGCCCCTGTCGCAGGCCAAGAGCAGGCTGGCGGACACCGCGGACGACGGTCTGCGGCCGGGTCTGGCGCTGGCGTTCGCGCAGGACACGGTGGCGGCCGCGCTGGCCTGCCCGGCGGTGCGGGATGTGGTGGTCGTCACCAACGACGCGCTGGCCGCCCGGGAACTGGCGGCGCTGGGCGCCGGCACCGTCCCCGACCTGCCACGGGCCGGGCTCAACGCCGCGCTCGTCCATGCCGCGACGGTGGCGGGCGCCGCCCGCCGCGCCGCCCCGGTGGCCGCCCTGAACGCGGATCTGCCGGCGCTGCGCCCGGCGGAACTGGCGCGGGTTCTGGAGGCGGCGGCGGAATTCCCGCGGTCCTTTCTCGCGGATTCCGCGGGGCTCGGCACGACCTTTCTGGCCGCGAGCCGCGGCCGTGAACTGCGTCCGCGATTCGGCGTGGATTCCCGCGTCCGGCACCGGGCGTCCGGCGCGGTGGAGCTCACGCTCGAGTCGGTGGACTCCGTACGGCAGGACGTGGACACCGGCGAGGATCTGCGGGCCGCGCTGGCCCTGGGGGTGGGTCCCCGCACGGCCGCGGCCGCCGCGCGGCTGACCGCCGGGCAGCAGTAGGCTGCCGCACATGCAGGCCACCGCGTACACCTACGACCCCGACAGCCGCAGCGGTCAGGTGCTGCTGGACGACGGCACCCCGGTCCCCTTCGACGCTGCGGCGTTCGACGCGGGCGGGCTGCGGCTGCTGCGTCCCGGGCAGCGGGTGCGGCTGGAGACGGAGGGCGAGGGCGCGTCCCTGCGGATCACGCTGGTGACGCTGCAGACCCTCTGAGCGCGGACGTGAGGGTCCGGACGGGTCCGGACGCACCGCGGGCCGGACTCCCGGGGGAGTCCGGCCCGACACGTGAGTACCGCTTGCCCGAAGGGGGAGGGGACGAGGCGTCCGCTACTTCTTGCGGGCGGTGGTCTTCTTGGCGGTGGTCTTGCGCGCGGTCGACTTCTTGGCGGGGGCCTTCTTGGCCGTCGCCTTCTTCGCCGGGGCCTTCTTCGCCGTGGTCTTCTTCGCGGCGGTGCTCTTGGCCGCGGCGGTCGACTTGGCGGGGGCCTTCTTCGCCGTGGTCTTGCTCGCCGTCGTCTTGGCGGTGGCCTTCTTGGCCGTGGTCTTCTTCGCGGCCGTCTTCTTGGCGGTGGCGGCCTTCTTGGCCGTGGTCTTCTTCGCCGCGGCCTTCTTCACCGTCGCCGAAGCGCCGCCGGTGAGGCTGCCCTTGGGCGCCTTCTTCACGGCGACCTCGCCGCCGCGCGGCAGCTTCTTCGAGCCGCTGACCAGGTCCTTGAAGCCCTGGCCCGCGCGGAAACGCGGGACGGAGGTCTTCTTGACCCGAACCCGCTCGCCCGTCTGGGGGTTGCGGGCGTAACGGGCCGGGCGGTCGACCTTCTCGAACGAACCGAAGCCGGTGACCGAGACCCGCTCCCCCGAGACGACCGCGCGGACGATGGCGTCGAGTACGTGGTCGACGGCGTCGGCGGCCTGCTGGCGGCCGCCCACCTTGTCGGCAATCGCTTCTACGAGCTGCGCCTTGTTCACGTCTTCCCCTTCGGAGACATCGCCAGAACGAATGTGTTCAAGCTTTTTCGCACGTTAGGCAGATATATACCGCAAATCAAACACGAAACGGGCTAATCACCCTTGTGCCGCAACGAACTCGGTTGTCCCGACCGGTTCAGCGTTCCTCGTCGGGGATCCGTCCCTCGTCGAGGTCCGCCAGGAACCGCTCCAGACGCCTTGCCGCACCGGCGAGATCGTGCTTGGCCGCGGCCGTAATGACCAACAGCTTCCGGGTCAGCGCCATCCGTACGCCCTCCGGGACTTGCAGTGCGCGCACCCTCGAGTGCGCTTCCTTGAGCCGGACCGCGACCGCCGTACAGAGCTGGAGTTGGCCGTCGTGTTCCATGCACAGATTGTGCCATCTGGGGCGAGTTGTCGCCTGCGCAGGGGGCAACTGCCGCGCCGGACGGCCGTCCGCACACACCCGGGATCCACGGCCACGTGACACGTGTACCCCGGCAACCACCTTCCTAACGTGGCAAGTTGGCGGCCCACAAGACGGCACGCGGAGCCGGACGGGTGCGAAGACGCCCGTACCCCCGATCGGTCCGATCGGGGGTACGGGCGGGGTGACGCGGTGGCCGAAAGTCGACCTCCGTCGAGGACTTCGGCCGGGCGCGGAGGTCAGGCCGTGAGCGTCCGCGGCTTGAACGACGGGCGCTTCGCCTCGTACGCGGCGATGTCGGCCTCGTTCCGGAGCGTGATGGAGATGTCGTCGAGGCCGTTCAGCAGCCGCCAGCGGGAGTTCTCGTCCAGCTCGAAGGGGGCGTTGACGCCCTCGGCGCGCACCTCGCGGGCCTCGAGGTCGACGGTGATCTCGGTGGTGGGGTCGGCCTCGGTGAGCTCCCACAGCGCGTCGACGGTCTTCTGGTCGAGGACGACCGTCAGCAGGCCGTTCTTCAGCGAGTTGCCGCGGAAGATGTCGGCGAAGCGGGAGGAGATCACGGCCTTGAAGCCGTAGTTCTGCAGCGCCCAGACGGCGTGCTCACGGGAGGATCCGGTGCCGAAGTCGGGGCCGGCCACCAGCACCGAGGCGCCCTGGCGCTCGGGCCGGTTGAGCACGAACTCGGGGTCCTTGCGCCAGGCCTCGAACAGCCCGTCCTCGAACCCGTCCCGCGTCACCTTCTTGAGCCAGTGGGCCGGGATGATCTGGTCGGTGTCGACGTTGCTGCGGCGCAGCGGGACGGCCCGGCCGGTGTGGGTGGTGAATGCTTCCATGACTGATCAGACTCCAGCGGGCGTACGGTCGGCGGCGGCGAGGTCGGCCGGGGAGGCCAGGTGGCCGAGGACCGCGGTGGCCGCGGCGACCTGCGGGGACACCAGGTGGGTGCGTCCGCCCTTGCCCTGCCGGCCCTCGAAGTTGCGGTTGGAGGTCGAGGCGGAGCGCTCACCGGGGGCGAGCTGGTCGGGGTTCATGCCCAGGCACATGGAGCAGCCCGCGTGCCGCCACTCGGCGCCGGCCTCCTTGAAGACCACGTCCAGGCCCTCGGACACGGCCTGGAGACCCACCCGCGCGGAGCCGGGGACGACCAGCATCCGTACGCCGTCGGCGACTTTGCGGCCCGCGATGACCTCCGCGGCGGCGCGCAGGTCCTCGATGCGGCCGTTGGTGCAGGAACCTACGAAGACGGTGTCCACGTTGATGGAGCGCAGCGGCTGTCCGGCCTCCAACCCCATGTACTCCAGGGCCTTTTCGGCGGCGAGCCGCTCCGAGGCGTCCTCGTACGAGGCGGGGTCGGGGACCGACGCGGAAAGCGGCGCGCCCTGGCCGGGGTTGGTGCCCCAGGTGACGAACGGCGACAGCTCGGCGGCCTCGATGACGACCTCGGCGTCGAACTCGGCGTCGTCGTCGGACCTCAGCGTCTTCCAGTAGGCGACGGCCGCGTCCCAGTCCTCGCCCTCGGGGGCGTGCGGACGGCCCTCGAGGTAGGCGAAGGTCGTCTCGTCGGGGGCGATCATGCCCGCGCGGGCGCCGGCCTCGATCGACATGTTGCAGATGGTCATCCGGGCCTCCATCGAGAGCTTCTCGATGGCCTCGCCGCGGTACTCCAGGACGTAGCCCTGGCCGCCGCCCGTGCCGATCTTCGCGATGATCGCCAGGATCAGGTCCTTGGCGGTGACGCCCTCGGGCAGCTCGCCGTTGACCGTGATCGCCATGGTCTTGGGGCGGGCCATCGGCAGAGTCTGGGTCGCCAGGACGTGCTCGACCTGGGAGGTGCCGATGCCGAAGGCCAGTCCGCCGAAGGCGCCGTGGGTGGAGGTGTGCGAGTCGCCGCACACCACCGTCATGCCGGGCTGGGTCAGGCCCAGCTGCGGGCCGACGACGTGCACGACGCCCTGCTCGACGTCGCCCAGCGGGTGCAGCCGGACGCCGAACTCGGCGCAGTTCTTGCGCAGCGTCTCCAGCTGGATCCGGGAGACCGGGTCGGCGATGGGCTTGTCGATGTCGAGGGTGGGGGTGTTGTGGTCCTCGGTCGCGATGGTGAGGTCGAGACGGCGCACCTGGCGGCCGTTCTTGCGGAGGCCGTCGAAGGCCTGGGGGCTGGTCACCTCGTGCAGCAGGTGCAGATCGATGAAGAGGAGGTCGGGCTCGCCCTCGGCGCGCCGGACGACGTGGTCGTCCCAGACCTTCTCCGCGAGTGTCCTACCCATCGCTTTCCCTCCGGCCGGCACAGTGCGCTCCGGCCCAACTAGAGATCTGTGGGACGGCGCCCGCGCCCCTGTCACCGGGCGTCCGCCGTCAGGCCCGGTGGTCCACGGGCCGCGTTGCTTCGTCCTTCAAGAGTGGCGCGTTCCACGGAAAATTGAACTTGCGTTTCACAGAGTGAGACGCAAGTATCGTTGCATGGACAACAGTAGCGGCGTCGGCGTTCTGGACAAGGCAGCACTCGTCCTGAGCGCCCTGGAGTCCGGCCCGGCCACCCTCGCGGGGTTGGTCGGTGCCACCGGACTGGCACGACCCACGGCCCACCGCCTTGCGGTGGCACTGGAGCACCACCGTCTGGTGGCGCGTGACATGCAGGGGCGGTTCATCCTCGGACCGCGCCTGGCGGAACTGGCCGCGGCCGCGGGTGAGGACCGGCTGCTCGCCACGGCGGGCCCGGTGCTGACGCACCTGCGCGACGTGACGGGTGAGAGCGCCCAGCTCTACCGCCGCCAGGGCGACATGCGCATCTGCGTCGCCGCCGCGGAGCGCCTGTCCGGACTGCGGGACACGGTACCGGTGGGCTCCACGCTCACCATGAAGGCCGGCTCGTCGGCGCAGATCCTCATGGCCTGGGAGGAGCCCGAGCGGCTGCACCGCGGCCTCCAGGGCGCCCGCTTCACGGCGACGGCCCTCTCCGGTGTACGGCGCCGCGGCTGGGCCCAGTCGATCGGCGAGCGCGAGCCGGGTGTGGCGTCCGTCTCGGCGCCGGTGCGCGGCCCGTCGAACCGCGTGGTGGCCGCCGTCTCGGTCTCCGGCCCCATCGAGCGTCTGACGCGCCACCCGGGCCGGATGCACGCCCAGGCCGTCATCGACGCCGCCGCCCGCCTGTCCGAGGCGCTCCGGCGCTCCTGAACGCCCTCTCCTGTCCACCGAACCCGCCCCGTGGGAACGGGCCCGCCTCAACGCCGCGGCGGATCCGTTCCCCGGTCCCCGGGCACACGCCCCGGAACGCCGAAAGCCCCCCACCGAAGTGGAGGGCTTTCGCCGACGTACCCCCGACCGGATTCGAACCGGCGCTACCGCCTTGAGAGGGCGGCGTGCTAGGCCGCTACACAACGGGGGCGTGGATCACACGTTTCCGCGGATCCTGCTGGTCTACCTGGACTCGAACCAAGACTAACTGAACCAGAATCAGTCGTGCTGCCAATTACACCATAGACCAATGATGGTTTAGACCAGTCAGTACCCCCGACCGGATTCGAACCGGCGCTACCGCCTTGAGAGGGCGGCGTGCTAGGCCGCTACACAACGGGGGCCCTAGCGATCCTGCATCAAGGACAGTGGGAGCTACCCTTGCTGTCCTCGCGGGAAGGATCTGTACCCCCGACCGGATTCGAACCGGCGCTACTGCCTTGAGAGGGCAGCGTGCTAGGCCGCTACACAACGGGGGCTTTGCGGATGAGATCCGCGGTGCAGATGAGCTCTGCGAGCTGGCCTACCTGGACTCGAACCAAGACTAACTGAACCAGAATCAGTCGTGCTGCCAATTACACCATAGGCCACTGGAACGCAAGCCCCGAGGGGGATTTTGTTCTAGTTCTGCGCTTCGGGGCTCCGGCCTTCCGGCCCGCTCCCCGCGGCGCAGGAAGAACATTACCCGAAGGACGACGACGCTCCAAAACGAGTATCGCCGCGCAGCAGGGCGGGCAGTTCGGCGAGGGACGCGATGCGGCGCGGACCGGCCGGCGGGTCGAGGGCCGCGTGGGTGCCGGCGCGGTCGATCCACACCGAGAGCAGCCCGGCCTCGGCGGCGCCCCGGCCGTCGATCTCCGGGTGGTCCCCGACGTACGCGACCTGCTCCGGGGACAGCGCGAGGGCCTCGCAGGCGGCCAGGAAGGCGCCCGGCTCCGGCTTGGACACGCCCAGCTCGGCGGCGCACAGGATCGCCTCGAACCGGTCGTGCACGCCGAGCACCCGCAGCTTGCGGTCCTGCACGCGCAGGCTGGAGTTGGAGAGCACGGCGTGCCGGTGGCCGGCGGCGAGGGCGTCGAGGACGGGCAGCACGTCCGGGAACAGGCTCCAGGCGGACTCGTAGTGGACCAGGTAGCGGTCGAACCAGTCGTCCGCCTCCGTGTCGGTCAGCTCACGGCCGAGGAACACCCGGATGCGGTCGCGGCGCTGGGTGTCGAAGTCCACCTCGCCCGCGGCGAACCGCGCCCACTGCTGCTCGGTGATCTCCCGCCAGCGTGCCAGCCCCTCCTCCACGGAGCCGTACCCCGCGAGCAGCCCCTCGGCGACGAGGTGGGCGCGCATACCCTCCCGGTCGGCGGAGGTGTAGTCGAACAGCGTGTCGTCGACGTCCCAGACCACGGCGCGGATGTCCATGCCACCGACCGTACCCGGACGGGCCGGAGCGCACCGGGCAACACCGGGGAACACCGGGGAACACCTGGGGGGCGGCCCCCGGACACGTCCGGGAGCCGCCCCCGCACGGCGGGTGAGGTCAGCCGGCCAGCTTCGCCAGGGCGGCGTCGACGCGGGCCAGGGTCTTCTCCTTGCCCAGCACCTCGAGGGACTCGAAGAGCGGCAGGCCGACGGTGCGGCCGGTGACGGCGACGCGGACCGGGGCCTGGGCCTTGCCGAGCTTGAGGCCGTGGGCCTCGCCGGCGGCCAGGACGGCCTCCTTCAGCGACTCGGCGGAGGTCCAGTCGGCGGCCTGAAGGTTCTCCCGGGCGGTGCGCAGCAGGGCGTCGGAGCCCTCCTTCATCGCCTTGTTCCAGGACGCCTCGTCGAAGACCGGCTCCGGCAGGAACAGGAAGTCGACGTTGTCGGTGATCTCGGAGAGCACCTTGAGGCGGGTCTGCGCGTGCGGGGCGACGGCCTGCCACTTGGCCTCGTCGAAGGCCTCCGGCGCCCAGGGGGCGTGGGGGGCCTGGAGCCAGGGGCGGCAGCGCTCGGCGAAGTCCTTCACGTCGAGCATGCGGATGTGGTCGGCGTTGATCGCCTCGCACTTCTTGAGGTCGAAGCGCGCCGGGTTGGGGTTGACGTCGGTGACGTCGAAGGCGGCGACCATCTCGTCGATCGAGAAGACGTCCTGGTCGGCGGAGAGCGACCAGCCGAGCAGCGACAGGTAGTTGAGCAGGCCCTCGGGCAGGAAGCCGCGCTCGCGGTAGAGGTTGAGCGAGGACTGCGGGTCGCGCTTGGAGAGCTTCTTGTTGCCCTCGCCCATCACGTACGGCAGGTGGCCGAAGGCGGGGATGTCCTTGGCGACGCCCAGCTCGATCAGCGCCTTGTACAGCGCGATCTGGCGCGGGGTGGAGGAGAGCAGGTCCTCGCCGCGCAGGACGTGGGTGATCTCCATCAGGGCGTCGTCGACCGGGTTGACCAGCGTGTACAGCGGGGCGCCGTTGGCACGGACGATGCCGTAGTCCGGCACGTTCTCCGGCAGGTAGGTGATCTCGCCGCGGACCAGGTCCGTGAAGGTGACCGGCTCGTCGGGCATCCGGAAGCGGACGATGGGCGTACGGCCCTGCGCCCGGTACTCCTCGACCTGGGCGCCGGTGAGCTCGCGGCAGTGGCCGTCGTAGCCGGACGGCTTGCCGGCGGCGCGGGCGGCCTCGCGGCGGGTGTCCAGCTCCTCCTGCGAGCAGTAGCAGTGGTAGGCGTGGCCCGCGTCGAGCAGCTTGCGCGCGACGTCCTGGTAGATGTCCATGCGCTGCGACTGGCGGTACGGCGCGTGCGGGCCGCCGGTCTCGGGGCCCTCGTCCCAGTCGAAGCCCAGCCAGCGCATCGCGTCGAGCAGCTGGGTGTAGGACTCCTCGGAGTCGCGGGCCGCGTCGGTGTCCTCGATGCGGAAGACCAGGGTGCCGCCGTGGTGCTTGGCGAACGCCCAGTTGAACAGGGCGGTGCGGACCAGGCCCACGTGGGGGTTACCGGTGGGCGAGGGGCAGAAACGGACGCGTACGGGGGAGCCGGATGCGCTAGCCACGCTTGACAACCTTGTTGGTGAGAGTGCCGATGCCTTCGATGGTGACGGCGACCTCGTCGCCGACGTGCAGGGGGCCGACCCCGGCCGGGGTGCCCGTGAGGATGACGTCGCCCGGGAGCAGGGTCATGGCCTCGGAGATGTTGACGACCAGGTCCTCGATGGAGTGGATCATCTCGCTGGTGCGGCCGAGCTGGCGCTGGTCGCCGTTGACCGTGAGCTGGATCGTCAGGTCGGACGCCGTCCCGACGTCCAGTCCGGTCTCCACCCAGGGGCCGAGCGGGCAGGACGTGTCGAAGCCCTTGGCCCGGGCCCACTGCTTCTCCCGCTTCTGGACGTCGCGCGCGGTGACGTCGTTGGCGCAGGTGTAGCCGAAGATCACGTCCTTGACGCGCTCGCGCGGGACCTCGCGGCAGAGCCGGCCGATGACCACGGCGAGTTCGGCCTCGTGGTGCACGTCCTGGGAGAAGGAGGGGTACTGGATCTCGTCGCCGGGGCCGACGACCGAGGTGGCGGGCTTGAAGAAGGCGAAGGGGGCGTCGGGCACCTCGTTGCCCAGCTCCTTCGCGTGGTCCGCGTAGTTGCGCCCGAAGGCCACCACCTTGTTGGGGAGCACCGGGGGCAGCAGCCTGACCTTGCTCACCGGGACCTTGGTGCCGGAGAGCTCGAAGTCCGCGAACGGGATGCCCTTGATGATGTCCAGGACGAGCTCGTCCTGCTTCTCGCCCTCGACCGCGCCGAAGGCGACGTTCCCGTCGATGGAGAATCTGGCGATGCGCACGGGATGCTGGTCCCCTTGACTGAAGCGGCTGGAGTCTGACGCTCCAGGCTAGCGCGCAGGGGTCCGGGCCCGGCGCACCGACGAGGGGCGCCCCACCGCGGCCGGCGGGGCGCCCCTCGTCGGTGCGCGGCGCGCGTTGAGCGTTTCGCGGCGGCCGCGCGTATGCACCGCTGTCAGTTCGCGGTGCCGGCCGTGACCGGGATCTCCATGAGGATGGTGCGCTTGGGGTTGGCCGTCTGGGCCGGGAGTTCGACGGGGTGCTCCTGCTGGACCGGCTTCTGCAGTTCGCCGGCACCGTCGAGGTGCGCGAGCGTGGTGCGCCGCGGGTTGGCGATCTTGTGGAACATCGTCGTCGTCTTCACTGTTTACTTGACCCTGTCCTGTTCACGGGCGCCCCGAGGGGCCGGGAAGACCCTCGGACGGGCGCGGGTTGTCAGTTCTGCCGTCCCTGTAAAGCGTCAGGCTAAACATTCAATTCCCGGCGGCCCGGGGCCGGGAGACGTGATCACCGTGTGAGTTTCCTCACGATAGGAATGACATTCCGGACATCCCGGGCGCGCTCCACGGCGACCGGAATCGGACATTGACTCCCTGAAGCGACCATTCCGCTCCTGATCATGCCGACTGGGACACCCCCCGGACCCCGTCGGTCCGCGCCGGTATGTCCGATATGGCGAAGATCCCGCTCTACGACTGGTGATCCAGCGGACACGGGGTGTCACGTATGTCACGGGTAAGCCCACGGGCCTTGTTGGAGGTCCTGCACTGTGCTGGAATCTCACGGACCGCCGCAGGGATCGAGCCGGCGCACAGGGGGCGCGACCACGCGCCGAGCGGCGGCGAGATGGGGGGAACCGGCGCCGGACCATCACGACCACCACGGGGGCGTATTCAGGGCGCCCCTATGACGCCGACACCGTGCCTCGCCGTTCACGCGGAGGGGCGCCTGGTTCAGAGGTTGCGACGCTAGTGCAGGGACGTTTCAAGAGGGATGGCAGCGCTTCGGCGGAGCCGGAGCCGCAGGGCGGGACTGGCCCCAAGGCCGTCAGCTCCTCGCCCCAGCACGCCCAGAGCCAGGGACCGACCCCGCCCGGAAGCAGCGGTACGGGCGCGTCGTCCGCACCCGCAGCTCCGCCGGTCGCCCCCGCCGGTCCGGCCGGCCCGGGTTCGCGAATAGCCCTGCGCAACTGGCGGATCTCGACCCGCCTGGTGTCGCTGCTCGCGCTGCCGGTGGTCGCGGCCACCTCGCTCGGCGCGCTGCGTATCCAGCAGTCGATGGACGACATCCAGCAGCTCGACAACATGAAGCTGCTGACGGACATGACCAAGCAGGCCACCGAGCTGGCGCACGCGCTCCAGGAGGAGCGCGACCAGTCGGCCGGTCCGCTCGCGCACGGCGGCAAGGGCACGGACTTCTCGGTCAAGGGCTACCGCGAGAAGACCGACCGCGCGATGTCGAACTTCCTCGACAGCTCCGAGGAGATCGACGCCGCGAGCAAGGACGGCAACCTCAAGGGCGTCCGCGACAACCTCGTCCAGCTGGCCGGCGACCTGAGCGAGCTCGCCAAGATCCGCAACACGGCGTTCCAGCAGGAGGACAACTCGACGCAGACCGTCGAGGGCTACCACCGCCTGATCGAGAACCTGATCGACCTCTCGCAGGACATGGCGGAGGCGACCAGCAACCCCGACATGATCCAGCGCACGCGTGCCCTGGCGTCCTTCTCCGCCGCCAAGGAGTACGCGTCGGTCCAGCGCGCCGTCCTGGCCGCCGCGCTGCCCGCCAGCAACACCACCAAGGGCAATCTCAACGAGAACGACCGGCTCTACGCGCAGTCGGCCCTCGAGAGCCAGAAGTCCGAGGTCCGCGCCTTCAAGAGCATCTACGGCGAGGACTCCGCCGCCGAGCTGCTGCTGCCCATCGAAGAGGGCAACCCGACGATCCAGGCGACCGACGAGTACGCCGGCCGCGCGGTGGCCTCCGAGTTCGGTCTGCAGTCGGTGGGCGCGCGCTCCTACCGGGACTGGCTGGACGACAGCTCCACCAAGATCCAGCAGATGAAGAACATCGAGCTCAGGCTGCTCGAGGAGATGGAACAGAAGGCCCGAGAGCTGCGCAACGCCACCGAGCGCGACGCCTTCATCTCCGGTGCGCTGATCCTCATCGTGCTCGGTGTGTCCCTGGTCGGCGCCTTCGTCGTGGCCCGGTCCATGATCCGGTCGCTGCGCCGCCTGGAGGAGACCGCGACCAAGGTCGCCCAGGAGCGCCTGCCCGACCTGGTCAAGCAGCTCTCCGAGTCGGACCCGCAGGACGTCGACACCACCGTCGAGTCGGTCGGTGTGCACTCCCGGGACGAGATCGGCCGAGTGGCCGCGGCGTTCGACGACGTGCACCGCGAGGCGGTCCGCCTCGCCGCCGAGCAGGCCCTGCTGCGGGGCAACGTCAACGCGATGTTCACCAACCTCTCGCGCCGCTCCCAGGGTCTGATCCAGCGCCAGCTCTCGCTGATCTCCGAGCTCGAGTCCCGCGAGGCCGACCCGGACCAGCTGTCCTCGCTGTTCAAGCTGGACCACCTCGCCACGCGTATGCGCCGTAACGGTGAGAACCTCCTCGTCCTCGCGGGTGAGGAGCCCGGCCGCCGGTGGACCCGCCCGGTCCCCCTGGTCGACGTGCTCCGCGCCGCCGCGTCCGAGGTGGAGCAGTACGAGCGCATCGAACTGGCCGCGGTGCCGTCCACCGAAGTGGCCGGACGCGTCGTCAACGACCTCGTGCACCTGCTCGCCGAGCTGCTGGAGAACGCGACCTCGTTCTCCTCCCCGCAGACCAAGGTCAAGGTCACCGGTCACGCCCTGCCCGACGGCCGGGTGCTGATCGAGATCCACGACACCGGTATCGGTCTGTCGCCCGAGGACCTCGCGGCGATCAACGAGCGGCTCGCCTCGCCGCCCACCGTGGACGTCTCCGTCTCCCGCCGCATGGGTCTGTTCGTGGTCGGCCGTCTGTCGCAGCGCCACGGCATCCGGATCCAGCTCCGCCCGTCCGACTCCGGCGGTACGACCGCGCTGGTCATGCTGCCCGTCGACGTCGCCCAGGGCGGCAAGAAGCCGCAGGGCAAGCCCGGTCAGCCGGGCGGCGCGGGCGGTCCGGCCGCCGCGCAGGCCGCCGTCGACGCCGCCACCGCGCGGCGCTCCGTCCGTACCGTCACACGAAGGCTCACACATGGCCGCACCCGTTG
>NZ_JBHRWL010000015.1:0-464048 GCF_042647945.1 Streptomyces lusitanus | reverse complement strand
CCGAGGGCTTGTCCTCAGTTGCTCGCGTCCACTGTGTTGGTTCTGAAACCACGAACAACCCCATGCCATGGTCACGGCATGCGGCCGGTTGTCAGTTTCATAGTGTTTCGGTGGTCATAGCGTAGGGGAAACGCCCGGTTACATTCCGAACCCGGAAGCTAAGCCTTACAGCGCCGATGGTACTGCAGGGGGGACCCTGTGGGAGAGTAGGACGCCGCCGAACTACCTTTACAGCTCCGGCTCTTGGGCTCCCCGCCCGAGAGCCGGAGCTTTTTCGCGTTGCGGTAGGGTCGAGAAGCATCGTAGAAACGTTTCCCACAGGAGGATCCCGGGTGGAGGTCCAGGAGACACGGGTCCAGACAGACCGTGTCCTCACCATCCCGAACGTGCTCAGCATGGCGCGGCTCGTCGGCGTACCCCTGTTCCTCTGGCTGATCCTGAGGCCCGAGTTCGGCGGGCCGAAGAGCGACGGCTGGGCGCTCCTGGTGCTGGCCTTCAGCGGCGTCAGCGACTACCTGGACGGCAAGCTCGCCCGGCGGTGGAACCAGATCAGCAGCCTCGGCCGGCTGCTCGACCCCGCGGCCGACCGGCTGTACATTCTCTCGACCCTGGTCGGACTCACCTGGCGGGAGATTCTGCCGCTCTGGCTGACCCTCGTACTGCTGGCCCGGGAGCTGGTCCTCCTGGTCATGGTGGGCATCCTGCGGCGCCACGGCTATCCGCCGCCGCAGGTGAACTTCCTCGGGAAGGCCGCGACCTTCAACCTGATGTATGCCTTCCCGTTGCTCCTGCTCAGTGACGGAAGTGGCTGGATCTCATCACTCGCTGCGATTTTCGGCTGGGCGTTCGCCGGATGGGGTACAACCCTCTATTGGTGGGCAGGAGTGCTCTATGTGGTCCAAGTCCGCCGCTTGATCCGTGCGGACGCCATGGCCGATTGACTCGCTTCTTCACGCGCAACGGGGCGCGCGATGTCCCACGCTGAACAAGTGTGCGGCAATCCAGGCGGGTGAAGTCGGCCAGACCGTCGTTTCTCTTCGAGGAGGACGCTTCCGACATGAAGGCCGTCGTGATGGCCGGGGGCGAAGGCACGCGTCTTCGTCCCATGACCTCAAGCATGCCCAAGCCGCTCCTGCCGGTCGCCAACCGGCCGATCATGGAGCATGTTCTGCGGCTGCTCAAAAGGCACGGGCTCAACGAAACCGTTGTGACCGTCCAGTTCCTTGCCTCGCTGGTCAAGAACTACTTCGGTGACGGCGAGGAGCTCGGGATGGAGCTCACGTATGCCAATGAGGAGAAGCCACTCGGTACCGCCGGGAGTGTCAAGAACGCCGAGGAGGCACTGAAGGACGATGCCTTTCTCGTCATCTCCGGCGACGCCCTCACGGACTTCGACCTCACCGAGCTGATCAATTTCCACAAGGAAAAGGGCGCCCTAGTCACGGTCTGCCTGACCCGCGTGCCCAATCCGCTGGAATTCGGCATCACCATCGTCGACGACGAGGGGAAGGTCGAGCGTTTCCTCGAGAAGCCGACGTGGGGCCAGGTCTTCTCCGACACGGTGAACACCGGCATCTACGTGATGGAGCCGGAAGTGTTCGACTACGTCGACCCGGACGTGCCCGTCGACTGGTCCGGCGATGTCTTCCCGCAGCTGATGAAGGAAGGCAAGCCGATCTACGGCTATGTCGCCGAGGGCTACTGGGAGGACGTCGGCACCCACGAGAGCTACGTCAAGGCGCAGGCCGACGTCCTCGAGGGCAAGGTCGACGTCGACATCGACGGGTTCGAGATCTCGCCCGGCGTGTGGGTGGCCGAGGGCGCCGAGGTGCACCCCGACGCCGTGCTCCGCGGCCCGCTGTACATCGGCGACTACGCCAAGGTCGAGGCCGGCGCGGAGATCCGCGAGCACACCGTCGTGGGCTCCAACGTCGTCGTCAAGAGCGGCGCCTTCCTGCACAAGGCCGTCGTCCACGACAACGTGTACGTCGGCCCGCACAGCAACCTGCGCGGCTGCGTCGTCGGCAAGAACACCGACATCATGCGCGCCGCGCGGATCGAGGACGGCGCCGTCATCGGTGACGAGTGCTTGATCGGTGAAGAATCGATCGTTCAGGGCAATGTGCGGGTCTACCCGTTCAAGACCATCGAGGCCGGCGCGTTCGTCAACACCTCGGTCATCTGGGAGTCCCGGGGCCAGGCGCACCTCTTCGGCGCGCGCGGCGTCTCCGGCATCCTGAACGTCGAGATCACGCCCGAGCTCGCCGTCCGCCTCGCCGGCGCCTACGCGACGACCCTGAAGAAGGGCTCGACCGTCACCACGGCCCGCGACCACTCCCGAGGCGCCCGTGCCCTGAAGCGCGCGGTCATCTCCGCGCTCCAGGCCAGCGCCATCGACGTACGCGACCTGGAGAACGTGCCGCTGCCCGTCGCGCGGCAGCAGACCGCCCGGGGCAGCGCCGGCGGCATCATGATCCGCACCACGCCGGGCGTGCCCGACTCCGTCGACATCATGTTCTTCGACGGGCAGGGCGGCGACCTGTCGCAGGGCAGGCAGCGCAAGCTGGACCGCGTGTTCGCGCGGCAGGAGTACCGGCGTGCCTTCCCCGGCGAGATCGGCGACCTGCACTTCCCGGCAAGTGTCTTCGACTCCTACACCGGGTCGCTGCTGCGGAACGTCGACATCACCGGCATCGCCGAGTCCGGGCTGAAGGTCGTCGTCGACGCGTCCAACGGCAGCGCCGGCCTGGTGCTGCCCAGCCTGCTCGGCAAGCTGGGCGTCGACTCGCTCACCATCAACCCGGGTCTGGACGAGTCCCGGCCGACCGAGACGGCCGACATGCGCCGCGCCGGCCTGGTGCGGCTCGGGGAGATCGTGGCGTCCTCCGGGGCCGCCTTCGGCGTGCGCTTCGACCCGGTCGGCGAGCGGCTGTCCCTGGTCGACGAGAAGGGGCGGATCGTCGAGGACGACCGCGCGCTGCTCGTCATGCTCGACCTGGTCGCCTCCGAGCGGCGCAGCGGGCGCGTCGCCCTGCCGGTGACCACCACCCGGATCGCCGAGCAGGTGGCGGCGTACCACGGCACACAGGTGGAATGGACGACCACCTCGCCCGACGACCTCACACGGGTCGGCGGCGAGGAAGGGACGATCTTCGGCGGCGACGGCAAAGGCGGCTTCATCGTCCCCGAGTTCAGCAGTGTCTACGACGGCACCGCGGCGTTCGTCCGGCTCATCGGGCTGGTGGCGCGCACCCAGCTGACGCTGAGCCAGATCGACGCCCGGATCCCGCGGGCGCACGTCCTCAAGCGGGACCTGGCGACCCCGTGGGCCGTCAAGGGACTCGTCATGCGGCGGGTCGTCGAGGCGGCCGGAGACCGCTTCGTGGACACCACCGACGGCGTGCGCGTCGTCGAGGCCGACGGGCGCTGGGTCATGGTGCTGCCCGACCCGGCCGAGGCCGTCACCCACCTGTGGGCCGAGGGCCCCGACGACGCCTCCGCGCAGGCGCTGCTCGACGAGTGGTCGGCGGTGGTGGACAGCGCCGGCAGGTGACGCTCACGCACCGGACGCAGTAGACGCAGTACCGGCGGCGTGCCGGACCGGGACCCCGGAAGGGGCCCGTCCGGCACGCCGCCGGGGTCGTTCGGAGGTCGGGGGCGCGGCGTGCGACGATGTGCGGCATGCCGCAGCAACCCCCCGTTCGGAGCACACCCGCGCGGCCCGCGCGCCCGGACGCGTCCATGTCGTTGATCACCAACGTCATGGACCACAGTCTCGACGACGGCTACGCCGAGGCCGCCGCCCGGAAGCGGAGCGAGGGGACCGCCGGCCTGCCGCGGACCCTGCGGGCGAAGCTCGGTCTGGCCGCGGGGCTCGTGCTCGCCGCGTGCGTCGTCACCGTCGGCGCGGCCCAGGCACGCGTCGCCGCCCCGGTCGTCGCCAAGGAGCGCGAGGAGCTGATCGACCGGATCGACGAGGAGACCGCGGCCGCGGACCGTCTCGAGGAGAGCGTCGACGAACTCCGCGAGGAGGTCGGCGCACGGCAGCGCGAGGCGCTGCGGGACAGCGGCGGCGACCCGTCGACGCTCATGGGCATCCTGTCCGGCGCCACCCCCGTCCACGGCCCGGGCGTGCGGCTCGTGGTGAACGACGCCGAGGACTCCACCGGCGGCGGCGACGGCGACCCCCGGTCCACCTCAGGGTTCTCCGACACCGGCCGGGTCCGCGACCGTGATCTCCAGCGGGTGGTCAACGGGCTGTGGGAGTCCGGCGCGGAGGCCGTCTCCATCAACGGGCAGCGGTTGACCGCCCTGTCGGCGATCAGGGCCGCCGGAGACGCGATACTGGTCGACAACAAGCCGCTGGTGCCGCCGTACACGGTGCTGGCGGTGGGGGACGGCGAAGAGCTCGGCGACCGCTTCCAGAACAGCGCCGACGGGCTGTATCTGCACGCCCTCCAGGAGAACTACGGCATCCGGACCGCCCTGTCCGCGGAGGACGACGTCCGGCTGCCCGCCGCAACGAGTGTGATCGTACGAACCGCACAGCCGATAACCGAGAAGGGCACATCGTGATCGCCGTACTGGGCCTCATTGTGGGAGTGGTGGCCGGCCTGTTGGTCCGGCCCGAGGTGCCGGCGGTCGTCGAGCCCTACTTGCCGATCGCCGTCGTCGCCGCGCTGGACGCCGTGTTCGGCGGTCTGCGGGCCATGCTCGACGGGATCTTCGACGACAAGGTCTTCGTGGTGTCGTTCCTGTCGAACGTCGTCGTGGCCGCGCTGATCGTGTTCCTCGGCGACAAGCTGGGCGTCGGGGCGCAGCTGTCCACGGGTGTGGTGGTCGTCCTCGGCATCCGCATCTTCTCCAACGCCGCGGCGATCCGCCGCCACGTGTTCCGGGCGTGAGGCCGATGAGCGAACGCGAACAGCCCGAGACCACGCGCCCGGCGGTCACCCCGCCCCGGTCCGCCCCCGAGACTCCCGAGTCCGCCCCCGGCACGCCGCCCCCGGCCGGGCTGCGCCGGGAACTGCCCGCGGAGGTGCCGCCGCCCGCCCCGCGGACCGCGTCCGGGACGACCGGCGCGAGTCCGGCGCACCACGCACACCACGCACACCACGGGTCTCATGCGTCTCAAGCACCCAAGACCCCTGAGGCTCCCGTGTCCCCTCAGGCACCCCAGGCGCCTGAGAGCAGCGTGGCGCCCGCCGCCGACGAGCCGGGCGAGCCAGCGCTGACCGGGCGGCAGCGGCTCGTGAACGGGCTGTGGCCGCCGCGCGTGACCCGGGCCCAACTCATCGTCGCCCTCCTGCTGTCCGGCCTCGGGTTCGGCCTCGCCGTCCAGGTCGCCTCCACCAGCGACACCGACAGCGCGCTGCGCGGCGCACGCCAGGAGGATCTTGTACGCATCCTCGATGAACTCGACGACCGTACCGAGCGTCTTGAAGACGAGAAGCAGGGTCTCGAGAAGCAGCGGGAGGAGCTGGAGAACAGCTCCGACCAGGCCGAGGAGGCGCGCAGGCAGACGATCGAGAAGGAACGGCAACTCGGCGTCCTCGCGGGCACCGTGGCCGCCCAGGGGCCCGGCATCGAGATGACCATCGAGGACACGAAGGGGACGGTCGAGTCGGACATGCTGCTCGACGCCATCCAGGAGCTGCGCGCCGCGGGCGCGGAGGCGATCCAGGTGAACGGGGTCCGGGTGGTGGCCGGCACGTATCTGTCGGACGCGGACGGCGGAGTCTCGGTGGACGGGAACAAGATCAAGTCCCCGTATCGTTTCAAGGTCATCGGCAAGCCGCAGGACCTGGAGCCGGCGCTCAACATCCCCGGAGGCGTGGTGCAGACGCTCGAGAAGGAACAGGCCACCGTTACCGTGGAGCGGGCGGACAAGATCGTTGTGGACGCCTTGCGAGCGCCGAAGCGGCCTGACTACGCTCGGTCGTCCTCCCGGTGAACCGGGGGTGCATGGGGGTCGTCCGGCCAGGGCATGAGGTTGCGGGGGGTCGGCGCACCGAATGGGTGGTGCGTGGTGGAAACTGTCTGGCGGAGGCGGACGTTGTGAAGATGTCCGGGTCGGCCAATGTGTTCAGTCAGGGTTCGTCCTGCCCCACGGGCGGGTCTGTTTCGGTCAAGGGGAATCGCCCGTGAAGTTGTTTGGGAAGTTGTTCGGCAAGAGCGCGCGGCGAGAGGACGGCGACAGCGCCACCGCTCGTCACCGCGCACAGCCCGGTGCGGACGACCAGCGTCCGCTGTTCCGGGACGAGGCGGGCGGGGCCTCCGTTGACCCTGCGCAGCCGGGCGGCATAGGTTCTGGACAGCCGTCGAGCCCCGGTGCGGGCGGAGGGTTCTCCGGCCCGTACGCGTCCCACGCCCCTGGCGGGCAGCCGCGGCAGGAGGATCCGTCCATGTCGGCCCTGGTGTGTTCGAGGTGCGGCAACCGCAACGCGGAGAACAGCCGCTTCTGTTCCAACTGCGGTGCGCCGCTGAAGCCGGGCGTCACCCCGGAGCGCCCCTCCGAGACGACGTCCACGATCTCCATCTCCGGTCTCGAGGCCTACGACGCCGAGGCCACGGGGCAGACCCAGGTGCCCGCGCTCTCCCCGGAGGCGCAGGCCGCCGTCGACGCGCTGCCGGTGGGCTCCGCCCTGCTGGTCGTGCGCCGCGGCCCGAACTCGGGCAGCCGCTTCCTGCTGGACGGCGACCTGACGACGGCCGGGCGTCACCCGCAGAGCGACATCTTCCTCGACGACGTGACGGTCTCCCGCCGCCATGTGGAGTTCCGCCGCAGCCCGGACGGCTCGTTCACGGTCGCCGACGTCGGCAGCCTGAACGGCACGTACGTCAACCGCGAGCGGATCGACCAGGTCGCCCTGGCCAACGGCGACGAGGTGCAGATCGGCAAGTACCGGCTGGTCTTCTACGCGAGTCAGCGGAGCTACTGACCTCCCCGGCTAGGCCCCGGGGACTCCAGGAAGGGTCCATGCTGCAGACACCGAGCGGCGGTGCCGGCGACGGCGCCGCCGCCACGGACACCGGACTGATGAGCATCGGTGCGGTGCTGAACGTGCTGCGCGAGGAGTTCCCCGAGGTCACCATCTCCAAGATCCGCTTCTTGGAGTCGGAAGGGCTGGTCGAGCCGCGCCGCACCCCGTCGGGGTACCGCAAGTTCAGCGCCGAGGACGTCGAGCGCCTCGGCCATGTGCTGCGCATGCAGCGCGACCACTACCTGCCGCTCAAGGTGATCCGGGAGCATCTGGCGGCCATGGAGCGCGGCGCGGCCGTGCCCCTGCCGACGCTGAGCCGTCCGGGTGACGGCGAGGACCCCGCCGAGAGCGGCGCGGACACGCCGGCCGCGGCCCGTATCGGACGCAGCCGGCTGCTCGCCGCCGCCGGGGTGGACGAGCAGCGGCTCGCCGAGTGGGAGTCGTACGGACTGCTCGTCCCGGTGGGGGACGGGGTGTACGACGCGGAGGCGGTCACCGTCGCCGGGCTGCTCACGGAGCTCGGCCGGTACGGGATCGAGCCGCGCCATCTGCGGGCCATGAAGGCGGCCGCCGAGCGGGAGGCCGGGCTGGTGGAGCAGGTCGTGGCGCCGCTGCGGCGGCACCGCAACCCGCAGACCAGGGCGCACGCCGAGGACCGCACCAGGGAGCTGGCCGGTCTCACCATGAAGCTGCACGCGGCGCTGGTGCGGTCGGCGCTCGGGGTGCGGCTGCCCTGAGGGCGGCAGAGGGCAGCACGGCGCGGCCGGATCGGCCACCCGATCCCGGCCCGACTACCCAAACGTCCCGGGCACGGCCTAGGGTTGCTGTGTGAACGAGCTCGATGTCGTAGGTGTCCGGGTCGAAATGCCCTCCAACCAACCGATCGTGCTGTTGCGTGAAGTGGGCGGCGACCGCTACCTCCCCATCTGGATCGGCCCCGGGGAGGCCACGGCCATCGCCTTCGCCCAGCAGGGCATGGCGCCCGCACGGCCGCTGACCCACGACCTGTTCAAGGACGTGCTGGAGGCCGTGGGACAGGAGCTCACGGAAGTGCGCATCACCGACCTGAGGGAAGGTGTCTTCTACGCCGAGCTGGTCTTCGCCAGCGGTGTCGAGGTGAGCGCCCGGCCCTCCGACGCCATAGCGCTCGCCCTGCGGACCGGGACCCCGATCTACGGAAGCGACACGGTGCTGGACGACGCCGGTATCGCCATTCCGGACGAGCAGGAGGACGAGGTGGAGAAGTTCCGCGAGTTCCTCGACCAGATCTCGCCGGAGGACTTCGGGACCAGCAACCAGTGAGTGTTTCCCTGGGCCTCGGCGGCGGTCGCGGCCCGCGCCGGGCACATTCGGCTAGCCTTTCCCCGCGACGGGGCACGGGAAACCACTCTTAGGGTGATTATCACTCGGCGTGCCGAGTGTGGCGATCGTTGACGCACCCTTGGTGACTGCCTACCGTCGAGGAGGCAGGTCAAGGACGGAGGTCGGCGTGAGAAGCAGCGGCGACGGTACGGCTGGGGGTGCCCCCGGACGCGTTTTCGGGGCGGGCGGGCCGTATCCTCCCCAGAGCTTTCCGCTCCGCCCGGGCGGGGTGCATCCCGCGCGGGGCGGTGCGATCGATCCCGCTCCGCAGCGACCGACGGCCGTGCCGAGCGGTGGAGGGGCGGTGGCCATGGCGACCGAGGAGATCGGCTACCGGGGGCCCACGGCCTGCGCCGCGGCCGGCATCACCTACCGCCAGCTCGACTACTGGGCGCGCACGGGCCTGGTCGAGCCGAGCGTGCGCCCCGCCCAGGGGTCGGGCACGCAGCGGCTGTACAGCTTCCGCGACGTCGTCGTGCTGAAGATCGTGAAGCGGTTCCTGGACACCGGTGTGTCCCTGCAGAACATCCGCACCGCCGTCCAGCATCTGCGCGAGCGCGGCTTCGACGACCTGGAGCGCATGACGCTGATGAGCGACGGCGCCACGGTCTACGAGTGCACCTCGCCCGACGAGGTCCACGCCCTGCTCCAGGGCGGCCAGGGCGTCTTCGGCATCGCCGTGGGCGTGGTGTGGCGGGACGTCGAGAGCGCCCTGTCGCAGTTGCACGGCGAGCGCGTCGACACCGGCGAGACGTTGATCGGGCACAACCCGATGGACGAGCTGGCCCGCCGCAGGAACCGCGCGGTCTGAGACCGCGGTTCCTGCGCGGCCGTGCCGCCCGGGGCGCGGTCCGACGAGGGCGTTGTCAGTGGCATAGGGCAGCATCGGAGACGTGAGATCCGCTCCCACGATCCTGCATCTCGACATGGATGCCTTCTACGCCTCGGTGGAGCAGGCGTCGAAGCCGAGTCTGCGCGGCAAGGCCGTGATCGTGGGAGGACTCGGGCCCCGTGGTGTGGTCGCCACCGCCTCCTACGAGGCCCGCGTCCTCGGCGTGCACTCGGCGATGCCCATGTCCCAGGCGCGGCGGCTCGCGCCGAACGCCGCGTATCTGGTGCCCCGGTTCGCGCTGTACCGCTCGATCAGCGACCAGGTGATGGCGCTGCTGCGCGCCCTGTCGCCGCTGGTGGAGCCGCTCAGCCTCGACGAGGCGTTCGTCGACCTGGAGGCCGGGGGCACGGCGTGGGACGAGCGGTCGGCGCGGCTCGTCGGCACGAAGCTGCGCGCCGACATCCGGGCGGTCACCGGACTGACCGGCTCCGTGGGGCTGGCCGCCTCCAAGATGCTGGCGAAGATCGCCTCGGAGCAGGCGAAGCCGGACGGGCTCGTCGTGATCGAGCCCGGGACCGAGCGGGCGATGCTCGAGCCGATGCCGGTGCGGACCCTCCCGGGCGTCGGACCCGCCACCGGTGATCATCTGCGGCGGGCCGGCATCCACACGGTCGGTGAGATCGCCGAGGCGGGCGAGGACGAGCTGGTGCGGCTGCTGGGCAAGGCCCACGGGCACGCGCTGTACGCGATGGCGCTGGCCCGCGACGACCGGCCCGTCGTCGCCGAGCGCGAGACGAAGTCGGTGTCCGTCGAGGACACGTACGACGTGGACATCCACGACCGGGTGCGGGTCGGCACGGAGGTGGCGCGGCTCGCGGACCGCTGCGTGCGCCGGCTGCGCGGGGCCGGCCTGTCCGGCCGCACGATCGTGCTGAAGGTCCGGCGGTACGACTTCTCCACGCTGACCCGGTCCGAGACGCTGCGGGGGCCCACCGACGACCCGGCGGTCGTCCGGGAGGCGGCGGCGCGGCTCCTGGACTCGGTGGACACCACGGGCGGCGTACGGCTGCTCGGCGTCGGGGTCAGCGGGCTGGCCGACTACACGCAGGAGGATCTGTTCGCCCAGGCGGCGGGGGGTACGGGGGAGGACGCGGCGCGGGAGGGTGAGGAACCTGAGCCGGCCTCCGAGGCCCGCCCTGAGGAACCCGCCGAACGGCGCTGGCCCGCGGGGTGCGACGTCCGGCACGCCGAGTACGGGCACGGGTGGGTGCAGGGCAGTGGGCTGGGCCGTGTGACGGTTCGCTTCGAGACGCCCGTGTCGGCGCCGGGCCGGGTGAAGACGTTCTGGGTCGACGACCCGGCGCTTGAGGCGGCGGAGCCGTTGCCGTTGGTGGAGGGGGTGGGGTGAGGTGAGCCTGCCGGCTGGGCTGTGGCTGTCACGGGGCGGTTTGCACCCCGTGAGCCCTGGGCCGGGTGGGTTCGGCGTCGTTGTCGGCGGGCCGAGGGCGGGGGCTGAGCGCGCAGTTCCCCGCGCCCCTTTGGGGTGTGGCTGTCACGGGGTGTTCGGTGCCCGTGGTTCCCGGGCCGGGTGGGTTCGGTGTCGTTGTCGGCGGGCCGAGGGCGGGGGCTGAGCGCGCAGTTCCCCGCGCCCCTGAAGGGGCGCCAGCTTCCCCGCGCCCCTGAAGGGGCGCCAGCTTCCCCGCGCCCCTGAAGGGGCGCCAGCCTCCCCGCGCCCCTGAAGGGGCGCGGGGTGGCCGGGTGTCAGGTGTGTTCCTCCTGGCCTGCCAGCTTGCCGAAGTCGTGGTCGGGGAGCGGGGGCGGGGAGCCCACGTCCAGGCCGTAGTGGTGGTACAGCTGGAGCTCCTGCTCCGGCGACAGATGGCGGCCGACGCCGAAGTCGGGGGCGTCCTTGATGAGGGACCGTTCGAACGGCACGTGCAGCGCCCCGTCGACCAGCTCGCTGGGTTCCAGGGGCACGAAGGCGTCCCGGCTGAACAGGCCGGTGCGTATCGCCGCCCACTCCGGCACACCGGTGGCGTCGTCGAGGTAGACCTCGTCGATCGTCCCGATGCGCGTGCCGTTGCGGTCGTACGCCTTGCGGCCGATGAGGTGACGCGGGTCGATGTCGGTCTGCACAGGCCCTCCACTCCTCGCAAACTCATCCGTAAGCACCACAAAAAGGCACAATCGGCGGAACGGCCACTCGAAAGCCGGGGTCCGGACCTCGCTGGTACGCTGACAACGGCTGCTGACCCCGTGCGGGAGAGTCCTCCAGGCACCACCGGAGGCGCCGAAGGAGCAAATCCTCCCCGGAATCTCTCAGGCACACGTACCGCACGGACGAGGTCACTCTGGAAAGCAGGGCGGGTGTCGACGGCTTCCGCTCTCACCGACGGTGAAAACCGGTCCGCCCCAGGCGTGCCGGTGAAACTCTCAGGTTGAGATGACAGAGGGGGAGGCCGTCCGGGCACCCGTGTCGTGGTGCCCCTCGAAGGTCGTCGGACCAGGAGGCCTCCTCAATGACTGCCCCCCGTACCCCGCTCTCCGAGCTCGAACAGGGAATCCCCTTCGAGCAGCGCCACATCGGCCCCGACCACGAAGCCCGGGCGAAGATGCTGGCCCAGGTGGGCTACGGCTCGCTCGACGAGCTGACCGCCGCCGCCGTGCCCGACGTGATCAAGAACGCCGACGCGCTGGACCTGCCCGGCGCCCGCAGCGAGGCCGAGGTGCTCGCCGAGCTGCGCGACCTCGCCGGCCGCAACCAGGTCCTCGGCTCCATGATCGGCCTGGGCTACTACGGCACCTTCACCCCGCCGGTGATCCTGCGCAACGTCATGGAGAACCCCGCCTGGTACACGGCGTACACGCCGTACCAGCCGGAGATCTCGCAGGGCCGGCTCGAGGCGCTGCTGAACTTCCAGACGATGGTCGCCGACCTCACCGGCCTGCCCACGTCCGGCGCCTCCCTGCTCGACGAGGGCACCGCGGCCGCCGAGGCGATGGCGCTGTCCCGGCGCATGGGCAAGAACAAGAAGGGCCTCTTCCTGGTCGACGCGGACGCGCTGCCGCAGACCGTCGCCGTCATCGAGACCCGCGCCGAGCCGACCGGCGTGGAGGTCGTCGTCGCCGACCTGAGCGACGGCATCCCCGCCGAGCTCGACGGCCGGGAGATCAACGGCGTCCTGATCCAGTACCCGGGCGCGTCCGGCGCCGTCCGTGACATCAAGCCGGTCATCGACCAGGCGCACGAGCGCGGTGCTCTCGTCACCGTCGCCGCCGATCTGCTCGCCCTGACCCTGCTGAAGTCCCCCGGCGAGCTGGGCGCGGACATCGCGGTCGGCACCACGCAGCGCTTCGGCGTCCCGATGGGCTTCGGCGGTCCGCACGCCGGCTACATGGCCGTCCAGGACAAGATGGCCCGGAGCCTGCCCGGCCGCCTTGTCGGCGTCTCCGTCGACGCCGACGGCCACAAGGCGTACCGCCTGGCGCTCCAGACCCGTGAGCAGCACATCCGCCGTGAGAAGGCCACCAGCAACATCTGCACCGCGCAGGTGCTGCTCGCCGTCATGGCCGGTATGTACGCCGTGTACCACGGCCCCGAGGGCCTGCGGACCATCGCCCGGCGCACCCACCGCTACGCCGCGATCCTCGCCGAGGGGCTGCGCTCCGGCGGCGCCGAGATCGTCCACGGCTCCTACTTCGACACCCTCACCGTGCGGGTCGCCGGCCGGGCCGCCGAGGTCGTCACTGCCGCCCGCGACCACGGGGTGAACCTGCGCCTCGTCGACGCGGACACCGTCTCCCTCGCCTGCGACGAGACCACCACCCGCGACCAGCTCGCCGCCGTCTGGCGCGCCTTCGGCGTCGAGGCCGACGTCGCAGCCCTGGACGCCGCCGCGGCGGACGCCCTGCCGGACGCGCTGCTGCGCACCGACGACTACCTGACCCACCCGGTGTTCCACCAGCACCGCTCCGAGACGGCCATGCTGCGCTACCTGCGCCGCCTCGCCGACCGCGACTACGCGCTCGACCGCGGCATGATCCCGCTGGGCTCCTGCACCATGAAGCTCAACGCGACCACCGAGATGGAGCCGGTCACCTGGCCCGAGTTCGGCCAGCTGCACCCCTTCGCGCCCGCCGAGCAGGCGCAGGGCTACCTCACGCTCATCCACGAGCTGGAGGAACGTCTCGCCGAGGTCACCGGCTACGACAAGGTGTCCCTCCAGCCCAACGCCGGTTCCCAGGGCGAGCTGGCCGGTCTGCTCGCCGTACGCGGTTACCACCGCGCCAACGGCGACGAACAGCGCATCGTCTGCCTGATCCCGTCCTCCGCGCACGGCACCAACGCCGCGTCCGCCGTGATGGCCGGCATGAAGGTCGTCGTCGTCAGGACGTCCGACGACGGCGAGATCGACGTCGAGGACCTGCGCGCCAAGATCGAGCAGCACCGCGACGAGCTGGCCGTGCTGATGATCACCTACCCGTCGACGCACGGCGTCTTCGAGGAGCACGTCGCCGACATCTGCGCCCAGGTCCACGAGGCCGGCGGCCAGGTGTACGTCGACGGCGCCAACCTCAACGCCCTGGTCGGCCTGGCCAAGCCCGGCCACTTCGGCGGCGACGTCTCCCACCTGAACCTGCACAAGACGTTCTGCATCCCGCACGGCGGCGGCGGTCCCGGCGTCGGCCCGGTCGGCGTGCGCGCCCACCTCGCCCCGTACCTGCCGAACCACCCGCTCCAGCCGGAGGCCGGACCGGAGACGGGCGTCGGGCCCATCTCGGCCGCGCCGTGGGGCTCGGCGGGCATCCTGCCCATCTCCTGGGCGTACGTCCGGCTGATGGGCGGCGAGGGCCTGAAGCGGGCCACCCAGGTGGCCGTGCTCAGCGCCAACTACATCGCCAAGCGCCTGGAGCCGCACTACCCGGTGCTCTACACCGGCCCCGGCGGGCTCGTCGCGCACGAGTGCATCCTCGACCTGCGCCCGCTCACCAAGGCGACCGGCGTCACCGTCGACGACGTGGCCAAGCGGCTCATCGACTACGGCTTCCACGCGCCGACGATGTCCTTCCCGGTGGCCGGCACGCTGATGATCGAGCCCACCGAGTCCGAGGACCTCACCGAGCTCGACCGGTTCTGCGAGGCGATGATCGCCATCCGCGCCGAGATCGAGAAGGTCGGCTCCGGCGCGTGGCCCGCCGACGACAACCCGCTGCGCAACGCCCCGCACACGGCGTCCGCGCTCGGCGGGGAGTGGGAGCACGCCTACAGCCGTGAGGAAGCCGTGTTCCCGGGCGAGGTGAACGCCGCCGACAAGTACTGGCCGCCGGTGCGCCGCATCGACCAGGCCTACGGCGACCGCAACCTGGTCTGCTCCTGCCCGCCGCTGGACGCGTACGAGGACTGACACACGCGCGCGTGAGGGGCCCCGCCCGGTGACCGTGACGGTCCGGGCGGGGCCCCTCCCGCGTGTCCGGGGCCGTCAGGCGGGATAGGCGTGCGTCTGCGTGGCCTTGACCGCCGCCCAGACCGGTGCGCCCGGGTGCAGGCCCAGCTCGGCCACGGCGACGGCGGTGAGGTCGGCGGCCAGCGGCAGTTCGCCGGTCAGCTCCACGCGGATCTGGTCGCCGTGGCTCTCCAGCCCCGCCACCTCGCAGCGCCACAGGTTGCGCGCGCTGGAGCCGGTGGGCCGCTCCCGGTACAGGGTGACGGCGCCGGGCGGGAAGGCGACGAACGCGGGCCCCGACAGGTCCTCGGTGGTGCTCACCTCCGGCCCCGCGTCGAGCCGCACCGTGTGACCGTCCGCCCGGCCGCGGTAGAGGTTCAGCCCGACGAGCTGGGCGATGTACTCGGTGCGCGGGTGGCGGGCGATGTCGGCGGGGGCGCCCTCCTGCACCACCTGGCCGTGCTCCACCACGACGAGCCGGTCGGCCAGGACCATCGCGTCCAGCGGGTCGTGCGTCACCAGGACCGCGACGGCCTCGAAGTCCGCCAGGTGGCGGCGCAACTGCGCCCGGACCTCCAGCCGGGTGCGGGCGTCCAGGGCGGCGAGCGGCTCGTCCAGGAGCAGCAGACGCGGATCGGTGGCCAGGGCGCGGGCGAGCGCCACGCGCTGGGCCTGCCCGCCGGAGAGCCGCCGGGGCTTGGCGCCCGCGTGCCCGGCCAGCCCCATCCGCTCCAGCCACGCGGCGGCCCGCGTACGGGCCTCGCTCTTGCCGACGCCCCGGCAGCGCGGGCCGAACGCCACGTTGTCCAGGGCGGTCAGGTGCGGGAAGAGCAGGTAGTCCTGGAAGACGACGCCCACCGGACGCGCCTCGGGCGGGGTGCGGGCGAGGTCCGTGCCGTCCAGGCGCACGTGGCCGTCGCTGAGGGGCGCGAGGCCGGCGAGGGCCCGCAGGGCGGTGGTCTTGCCCGCCCCGTTCGGGCCGAGCAGCGCGACGACGTCACCGGGGGCGGCCGTCAGCGCGATGTCGAGGCGGAAGGAGCCGCGTTCGACGACGAGGTGCGCCTCCAGGCCCTCGGACGGGGGTGCGGGGTGCTTCGGCATTGGTCAGACCGCCCTCGTCCAGCGGTCCCGCAGTCCCGCCAGCACGGCCACCGACACCGCCAGCAGCACCAGGCTGAGGGCGATCGCGGCGGCCGGGTCGTTCTGGAGGGCGAGGTAGACCGCGAGCGGCATCGTCTGGGTGCGGCCGGGGAAGTTCCCGGCGAAGGTGATCGTCGCGCCGAACTCGCCCAGGGCGCGGGCCCAGGCCAGCACGGCGCCCGCGGCGACGCCCGGGGCGATCAGCGGCAGGGTGACCCGGCGGAACGCGGTGAAGCGGGACGCGCCCAGGGTGGCCGCCGCCTCCTCGAACCGCGGGTCGGCGGCCCGCAGCGTGCCCTCGACGCTGATCACCAGGAACGGCAGCGCGACGAAGGTCTCCGCGAGGACGACACCGGCGGTCGTGAACGGCAGGGTGACGCCGAACCACTCGTCCAGCCACCGCCCCACGACGCCGTTGCGGCCGAGCGCCAGCAGCAGGGCGACACCGCCGACCACCGGCGGCAGCACCAGCGGGAGCGTCACCAGGGCGCGCACCAGGCTCCGCCCGGGGAAGTCGGTGCGGGCCAGCAGCCAGGCCAGCGGCACCCCGACGACCAGGCTCAGCGCGGTCGCGCAGGTCGCGCAGACCAGCGACAGGCGCAGCGCGTCCCACACAGCGGGGCTGGTCAGCTGCTCGGGCAGGTCGCGCCACGGCGCCCGTACGACGAGGGCCAGCAGCGGCACGAGAAGGAACGCCAGGCCGATCAGGGCGGGCGCGAGGAGGGCGAGCGGGACACCGCGGCCGGGGGAGCGGGGGCGGCGGGCCTTGCGGGGGGCGTCCTGGGCGGTGGCGGTCACGGCGCGAGGAAACCGGCCTTCCCGAGCACCTTCCGGCCCTCCGGTGACGTCACCAGCGCGACGAAGGCCTGCGCGGCCGAGGCGTTGGGGGCGTCCTCGAGCCGGGCGATCGGGTAGTCGTTGACGGCCTGCGCGGCCTCCGGGAAGTCCACGCCGTCCACCTTGTCACCGGCCGCCCTCACATCCGTGCGGTACACGACGGCGGCGTCCGCCTCCTTGAGCTGCACCTTGGTCAGGGCGCTCTTGACGTCCTGCTCGTAGGAGGCGGGTTCGAGGGTGACGCCGCCCGCCTTCAGCGCCTTCTCGGCGGCGGCCCCGCAGGGCACCGTGCGGTCGCAGAGCACGACCTTCAGACCGGGCGCCGTCAGGTCCTCGAGCGAGTCGATGCGGTGCGGGTTGCCGGGGACGGTGGCGATCTCCAGGCTGTTGCGCGCGAAGGTGGCGGGGTCGCCCGCGGTCAGCCCCTCGTCGGTGACGGTCCGCATGGTCTTGGTGCTGGCGGCGGCGAAGACGTCCGCGGGGGCGCCGCCCACGATGCCGGCGGCCAGGGAGTCGCTGCCGCCGAAGTTGAAGGTCACCTCGGTGCCGGGGTGCTCCTTCTCGAAGCGCTCGCCCAGTGCCGTGAAGCTCTCCTTCAGCGAGGCGGCGGCGAAGACGGTGACGGTGCCGCTCGGACTGCCGTCGGCGCCGCGGGCCGGGGAGTCGTCGGCGGAGGAGCAGCTGGTCAGCCCGAGCGCGGTGAGAAGGGCGAGAGCGGCGGAACCGGCGGTCCGGCGGGCGGAACGGATCATGCGAAGGCACTCCCTGACAGCGGCGGGCGTCCGCGGGGACGCTCACCCCGCGCCCATTCATCATGGCGCATCTGCGAGGCGTACCGCACCTGTCTCTTCGTATGAGCGAAGTCAGGAGGCGCTGTGGGCTCGCATATGCGTCCTGGTGAAGATCCGTCAGGCTCGGTCGACATGGACGTTTGTCGACTTCACCCGGGCCGTGGCCTCCGCGCCGACCTCCAGGCCCAGTTCCTCCACCGCTTCCCGTGTGAGCAGGGAGACCAGCCGGTGGGGACCCGCCTGGATCTCGACCTGGGCGGCGACGTCGCCGAGCTTGATCGCCGTGACGATGCCGGGGAACGCGTTGCGGGCCGAGGTGTACGGGGTGTCGTCCTCGGTCGTGGATGCCCTGGCCAGCTCGACGGAGAACGCCGCCAGGTCGCGGCCGTCGACCACCCGGCGTCCGGCGTCGTCGCGGCGGGTGGTGAGGCGTCCCGCGTCCGCCCAGCGGCGTGCGGTGTCCGGGCTGACGCCGAGCAGCCGCGCTGCCTGGCCGATCGTGTAGGACTGCATGCCGGTCACGATAGGGTGCCGCGGCCGACGGCGGCGTACCGCGGGTGCCACGCGGTGGCCGTCACCGTGCCCTTCCGCCGGGACACGGTGGGTGAGGAGCCGTGCACACGCTTCGGGGCCGGGTCGCGTGGGTGTCGGCCCCGCGGTCCGGCCCCTGTGATTCCCCGGGCGGTCCCCGTCCCGCCCGGCCGTGCTCAGGCGGACGTCAGCGTGACGTCCCCGGACCGCTGCGGGGCGATGATCCTGCCGTCGGGCAGGAGCTCACCGGTGTCCTCGAAGAGCACGACACCGTTGCACAGCAGGCTCCAGCCCTGTTCCGGGTGGTGCGCCACGAGACGGGCGGATTCCCGGTCGGCGGAGTCGGCTGAGGGGCACGGTGGCTGGTGCTGGCACATGGGTGGGTTCTTTCGCTCTGTGATGACCTGTGTGTGGGCTGTCGTGTCAGTTGCGCGGCGTGAATCGTCGTTCATGGCCGCCCCCCGTGGTGATGAGTCGGTCGGGATCCAGTGTTGTCCTACGGACGAGGATCCGCAGGCATTTCGCGGCACCGCTCCTCACAGGTTCATGACGCGTCACCCACGCGGACGGTTCATCCCAACTGCACTGTCCTTTCGGATGGTTCGCAGTGGCCGGAAGGACTAGTCCGCACATGCGTACGCCCTGTCGCCCGACGCGCGCACCCCGCCGCCCGGGAGGGGCGGCGGGGTGCGGAAGGGGGCGGGTCAGGCCGGTGAGCCGAGCAGCCGGGTGGGCGTCACACGGTGGGTGAGCACCGGGAGCAGGTCGGTGACCCGGTGCGGCCGGTGGGCGGCGATGCCGGGCGGGGCCGGCGCGAGCGGCACGAGCAGATCGGTCGCGGCCGGGCCGCCGGCGGCGCCGTCCGCCTCGGTGTCGCCGTGCAGCCAGAGCGCCAGCATGTACAGGCCGGGCACCGAGAGCAGGCGGGGCTGGTACGGCTGCGTCATGGTTTCCGCCTGGCGCAGCGCGAGCTCGGTGGACGTGATGTACGGGCCCTCGAAGAAGCGGGAGAAGGTCCATCCGTCGGCGGTGAGCACGGTGTCCGCGGCGGCCACCGCGCGGTCGCCGGTGCGGATCAGGAACCGCCATCCGGCGAGCGTCGTCGAGGTCTCGCCGTCGGCGGTGACCCGGTCGAGGACGTGCACGGGCAGCGGGAGTTCGGGTGAGGCGGGCCCCTGGGCGCGGAGCAGGGAGGGAGTTCGGGCGTCGCGCACGGCGGTCGGCGACGAGAGCGCGGTCAGGACGGAACGCAGTGCGGGCGCGGGAGCCGGGGGTACGTGCAGCGGCATGGTGGGTCGCCTCTCATTCGAAGGCACAGTGGCGCGAGGGCGGTGCGTGGCGGTGCGGACGGCGCTGTCAGCTCGCGAAGGTCAGAGAGGCAGGGGCCCGGAGGGTCTGAGCGGGAGACGGGGGTGAGGAGAGCCGCACGCCGTCTCACGGCTGGATCACTCGACCGCGGGCGCCAACCTGGTTCTGCCTTGTGCACGAAGTTTATACGACACGGGTTCAGGCTATGTTTCGTCTAGCTCTCGCCGGCGGCTTCCGCAAGGGTATTTCAGGTCGGCGATATGCGAAAAAGATGCCGATTTTCCAAAGGGGTCACCGCACTGACCTCGGGCCATGACCGCCGAGCGGTCGGCCCATTCCGGTCGGCGTTTTTCACGAGTTCGCAACCGGGCCGTGATAAGCGTTCCCGCGTATTGCCCCGTGAATGTGCCACTGGACACCTCGACCAGAGTAGCGGGCGCCACACGCATCCGGGGCGTTATCGATCGCATCCGCGGGGCATCCTTGCTTGTGGACCGGGACCCCGGCGGCCGATCTTCGGTACGCCATCCGAGGAGGGACGCTTCGATGGGGGAAAAGGTCGTGGCAGGTCAGTTCGACCTGTCCGATCGCCAGCGCTACCGCGAGAAGCTCCGCAGGTGCCTGACGGGCCTGGAGCGACTCCTGGCGGAGAAGCGGTTCGACCGCCCCAAGAACCTGATGGGGCTGGAGATCGAACTCAATCTCGCGGGCGCCGACGGCATGCCGAAAATGTTGAATGCGCAAGTCCTCGAGCGCATCGCGAGCCGCGACTTCCAAACGGAACTCGCCATGTTCAACCTGGAGGTGAACATCGCCCCCCACCGGCTGGGCGGGCGTGTTTTCGACCGGCTCGACGAGGAACTGCGGACCTCGCTCTCCTACGCCGACCGCAAGGCCCAGGAGGTGGACGCGGGCATCGTGATGATCGGCATCCTGCCGACGCTCGACCGCGACGACCTCGTCTCCTCCAACCTCTCCGACGTCGACCGCTACGCCCTGCTCAACGATCAGATCGTGGCCGCGCGCGGTGAGGACTTCACCCTCGACATCGCCGGCGTGGAGCACCTGAGGTGCACCTCGAAGTCGATCGCCCCGGAGGCCGCCTGCACCTCGGTGCAGCTGCACCTCCAGGTCACGCCGGAACGGTTCCCCGACGTGTGGAACGCGGCGCAGGCGGTCGCCGCCGCGCAGATCGCCGTCGGCGCCAACTCGCCCTTCCTGTTCGGCCGCGAGCTGTGGCGCGAGTCCCGGCCGCCGCTGTTCCAGCAGTCCACCGACACCCGCCCGCCCGAGCTCCAGGCGCAGGGGGTGCGGCCGCGCACCTGGTTCGGGGAGCGCTGGGTGACCTCGGCGTTCGACCTCTTCGAGGAGAACCTGCGCTACTACCCCGCCCTGCTGCCCATCTGCGACGACGAGGACCCGCTCGAGGTGCTGGACCGCGGCGGCGTCCCCTCGCTCGCCGAACTCGTCCTGCACAACGGCACGGTCTACCGCTGGAACCGCCCCGTCTACGGCATCGCCGACGGCGTACCGCACCTGCGCGTGGAGAACCGCGTGCTGCCCGCGGGCCCCACCGTGACCGACGTGATCGCCAACGCGGCCTTCTACTACGGCGTGGTGCGCGCGCTCGCCGAGGACGCCCGCCCGGTGTGGAGCCGGCTGCCCTTCGAGGCCGCCGCCGCCAACTTCGACGCCGCCTGCAAGGACGGCATCGACGCCCGCTTCACCTGGCCCCGGCGCGGACGCCTCGGCGGCCTGGGCGAGGTGGACGCGGTCACCCTCGTACGGGAGGAGCTGCTGCCGCTCGCCGAGGCGGGACTGGACGCGTGGGGGATCGAGCCCGCCGACCGGGACCGCTACCTCGGGGTGATCGAGGAGCGCTGCCGGCGCCGGGTGAACGGAGCCTCCTGGCAGGCCGCGACCTTCCACCGGGCGCTGGACCTGGGACTCGGCCGGGAGGAGGCGCTGGCGGCCACCACCCGCCGCTACCGTGAGCTGACCGAGCAGGGCGACCCCGTGCACACCTGGCCGGTCGGGCTGCCCGAACCGGTGCCGACGACGGCCTGACCGGTGCCGACGACGGCCTGACCGGCGCGGGCGACGGCCTGGCCGGCGCTCATCACGGCCCGACCGGCCGCCCCGGACCCGCGCTCTGCCGCACAGCTCCTGCGTTCATACTGATCGGACCGATCGGTGATGTGGAGGCAGGTGTGCAGGCGGAGGCGGCGGGCCCGGGGGCCGATGCGTATCCGGAGCGGACCCTCTCACGGAGGACGCTGCGCGACGAGACACTGCTCGTCCTGGCGCTGTCGCTCGGGGCGAGCGGTGTGTCGGCGCTGATCAGCTTCATCGGCTCGGTCACCAGGCCGGGCGGGCTGAAGGACCAGGCGGCCACCCTCAACGCCTCGGCCGCGCCGGGCCGCCCCTGGCTCGACCTGGCCTGGCAGCTGTTCGGCATCACCACCGCGCTGGTGCCGGTCGCCCTGGTCGCGCACCTGCTGCTGCGCGAGGGCGCCGGACTGCGCACCCTCGGCTTCGACCGCACCCGCCCCTGGTCCGACCTCGGCCGGGGCGCCGCGGTCGCGGCGGTCATCGGCAGCAGCGGCATCGCCTTCTACCTGGTGGTGCGCGCGCTCGGCTTCAACCTCACCGTGGTGCCGGAGGCGCTGCCCGAGGTGTGGTGGAAGTACCCCGTGCTGATCCTGTCGGCCGCGCAGAACTCGATCCTCGAAGAGGTCGTCGTCGTCGGCTATCTGCTGCGCCGGCTCGACCAGCTCGGCTGGTCGCCCACCGCCTCCCTGGCGGGCAGCGCGGTGCTGCGCGGGTCGTACCACCTGTACCAGGGCATCGGCGGCTTCGTCGGCAACATGGTCATGGGCGTGGTGTTCGTGTACCTGTACCGCCGCTGGGGGCGCGTCGGCCCGCTGGTGGCCGCGCACACGCTCCTCGACATCGGCGCGTTCGTCGGGTACGCGCTGCTGGCGGGGAGGGTCGACTGGCTGCCGACGGCGTGAGCCGGGGCGAAGGGGGCGTACGGGCCTGATGGGCCGGCCGTACGCCGCCTTCGCCGTGCCGGGGCTCAGACCAGCAGGTCGCCCTCGATGACCGTCACCGCCCGTCCGCCCAGCAGGGTGCGGGCGCCGCGCACCTCGGTGCGGACCAGACCGGAGCGCGGTGAGGCCTGGAGTCCGGTCAGGGCGGCGCGGCCGAGCCGCTGCGACCAGTACGGGGCCAGCGCGGTGTGCGCGCTGCCGGTGACCGCGTCCTCGTCGATGCCGACGTTGGGGAAGAAGCAGCGCGAGACGAAGTCGTGCTCCGAGGCGGGGTCCTCGGCGCGGGCGGTGGCGATGACGCCGCGCTCGGAGTAGGTCCTCAGGGCCCTGTGGTCGGGGCGCAGGGCGCGCACGGTGCCCTCGTCGGCCAGCTCGACCAGCAGGTCGCCGACGTTCGGGCCGGTGTCGAACGCCGCAAGGACGGGCGCGCCGAGCGCCTCCGCGACGCCCTCGGGCACGTCGACCGCGGTGAGCGGGGCCGTGGGGAAGTCCAGAGCGACGGTGCCGTCCTCCGCAGGCTCGGCGACCAGCACACCACTGCGGGTGGCGAACCGCACCGGGCCACGGTGGGCGCCGGTGGTGTGGAGGACGTGCGCGGTGGCGAGCGTGGCGTGGCCGCACATGGCCACCTCGGTGACCGGCGTGAACCAGCGCAGCGCCCAGTCCGCCTCCCCGCCCTCGGGCAGCGGGTGGGCGAACGCCGTTTCGGCGTGGTTGACCTCCCGGGCGACGTTCTGGAGCCAGGAGTCCTCCGGGAAGGCATCGAGCAGCAGCACGCCGGCCGGGTTGCCGGCGAAGGGACGGTCGGTGAAGGCGTCGACGATTCGGATCCGCATGCCCCGACCGTAGAGGGCGGACGGCTGCCCGGTATCGGGCCAATTCGCGGGAGGCGGCCTGGCTTTCGGGGCGGTCCAGGGTCGGCCGGGCGCGTTCCCGAAGCTCGCCCGCTCGCCCGCTCGCCCGCTCGCCGAGCGGCCGACGGACGCCGGCGCCGGCCGACGGACACCGGCGTCGGCCGCCGTGCCGCCGGACGTCATGTCCGGTGCGGTACCGCCCCGTCCCGCCGGCGGTAGAGGTCGCGCAGCAGGGAGATCTCGGCGCCGTGATGGATCAGCTCCCTGTTGACGTGCAGGACCCTGTTCTCCATGGGGAACCGCTCGGGCCCCACCGCGGGCAGACCGTCCAGGTCGGCGTCCGAGAGCCTGCGGACGCCCGCGTCCCACCTGCCGTACATCTCGTCGAGCTGTTCCAGGGCCCCGTCGGCGGTCCCCGCGTAGGGGAACGTCCGGGAGTCGACGTCCTGGCCGCCGAAGTACCAGGCGACTCGAAAGCCCAGGCACGAGACGGTGATGTGCGCCAGCCGCCAGGCGATCGTGGTCACCGGCGCCGGCACCGGGGCGGGGGACGCGGAGTCCATCGTCCATTCCCCCGGACCGTCCGCACTCGGTGCGTCCGACGTGCCACGCGGGCGGATGCTCCAGCAGCCGGGTACCGGCTCCCAGAAGTACTCGTCGTCGGTGAGACCGTCCAGCCGTGGCCGCAGGTTCTTGCGCCAGTGCCAGTCCAACTGCTCCGCGAGCCGCTCGCTTCTCGTCATCGGCGCACGCTACCGCCCGCGGCCGGGCGGAGCGCGCCGGCGCCCGTGCCATGCGGACGAGGGTGTCGACGAGTTCGCGGCGGTGGTGACGCCGGAGCGGGACGGGCGCTACGGCAGAAGGGCAGCCGTCGGCGCGGACCGGAGTTACGGGGGCTTGTCGTTCGAACGGTTCCGATATATCGTTGAAGCATCGCAATAGATCAACGATGGAATGGAGTGGTGGCGATGCGTGGCTACGGGCATGAGCACGGACACGGGCATGGGCACGGCGGGCCGCAGGGCGTCCGGGGCGACTTCGAGCGGCTGCGTGCCGCCTTCGGCCCCTTCGGCCCCGGCGGTCCGGGAGGGCCTGGCGGCCCCTGGGGTCCCGGCTTCGGCCACGGCGGCCCCTGGGGCGGCCGAGGACGCGGCGGACCCCGGGGGAGGGCACGGCGCGGTGACGTCCGCGCCTCGATCCTGGCCCTGCTGAAGGACCGTCCGATGCACGGTTACGAGATGATCCAGGAGATCGCCGAGCGCAGCGGCGGGGCGTGGAAGCCCAGCCCCGGCTCGGTCTACCCGACCCTCCAGCTGCTGGAGGACGAAGGCCTGATCGTCAGCGAGTCCGAGGGCGGCAAGAAGCTGTTCTCCCTCACCGAGGCCGGCCGCACGGCCGCCGAGGACGGCCCCGAGGCCCCCTGGGAGGAGGCCTCGCGCGGGGTCGACTGGGAGGCGCTGAGTGAGATCCGGCAGGCCGGGTTCGGTCTGATGGAGGCCTTCGGGCAGGTCTGGAAGACGGGGAGCAAGGAACAGCGGGAGAAGGCCCTCGCCGTGATCAACGAGGCCCGGAAGAAGCTGTACCTGATCCTCGCCGACGAGCACTGAACCGGCGGCCGACGACCGGTGAGGAACCCGAGGGGCGTGCGCCGCGTGGCGTGCGCCCCTCGGGCGTGCGCGCCCTGATCTCGTCCCCAAGGAGGAGATTTCGCCACGCGATGTCCACTTCCCGTGGGACGCCAAGATGCGTCCCGCCGGGGATGTGCCGGACCGCCGGGACTGATGGGGTGGGAGATGTGCGATCCCGTATCCCCCGGCAGCAAACCCAGTGGCCCCAGGCGCAGGCCGCCCGCGGCCCGGACGACGACGCCGGGCTCGGCGCGGAACTCGCGGAGGTCGTGGCCGGCGCCCGGCGCAGGGTCGTCCGGGGCGGCGACCGGCACATCGACACCGCGCATCTGCTGCACTCCCTCCTCGAGTCCGACCCCGAGGTGCGGGCCGCGTTCGGTGACGGAGCCACGGTGGCCCGGCTGCTCGGGTATCTGGTGCAGCGCAGCATCGGATACGGGCTGCGGTGGCAGGGCAGCGTCGAGGACTCCGGCGGGCTGCCGGTCGTGGAGGGGGCGGCGGAGTTCTCGCCGCTGGCGGCGGCGTGTGTGACGCGGGCGCGGGAGCGGGCGGCCCGGCGGGGGGACACGGCGGTGCGGGGCACGGATCTGCTGGCGTCGCTCGTCGCGGATCCGCAGGCCCGGGCGGTCGAGGTGGTGCGGAGGGCCGGGGTGGAGCCGCACGACGTGATCAGTGGGGTGGAGCAAGGGGCTGCGGGGTGAATAGGTGAGCGGGGGCTGCCGATAGAGCCCCGCGCCCCCGCCGGTCAGGTGTCTTTGGGAGTGACGGTCCTGTCGGTGGCTGGCATGATGTGCCGGTGTTCACGACTCACCCCAAGGGCATGGGGCTCACGCTGGCGCTGGTGTCCGCCCTGGCCTTCGGCGGCTCCGGTGTGGCGGCCAAGCCGCTGATCGAGGCGGGGCTCGACCCGCTGCACGTCGTATGGCTGCGGGTGGCGGGCGCGGCTCTCGTCATGCTGCCCCTCGCCGTACGCCACCGCGGGCTGCTGCGGACGCGGCCCGCGCTGCTCGCGGGCTTCGGCCTGTTCGCCGTGGCCGGTGTGCAGGCCTGCTACTTCGCCGCGATCTCCCGCATCCCCGTCGGCGTCGCCCTGCTCGTCGAGTATCTGGCGCCCGCGCTCGTCCTCGGCTGGGTGCGGTTCGTGCAGCGGCGGCCCGTGACGCGTGCCGCCGCCGTCGGCGTGGTGCTCGCCGTGGGCGGCCTCGCCTGCGTCGTCGAGGTGTGGGCGGGGCTCGGCTTCGACGCCCTCGGACTCGCGCTCGCGCTCGGCGCCGCCTGCTGCCAGGTCGGCTACTTCGTCCTCTCCGACCAGGGCAGCGACAGCGAGGAGTCCCCCGACCCGCTCGGCGTCATCGCGTACGGGCTGCTGATCGGCGCCGCCGTGCTCACCGTGGTCGCGCGGCCCTGGTCCATGGACTGGTCCGTGCTCACCGGCACCGCGACCATGGACGGCACCCCCGTCGCCGCGTTCTGGCTGCTGGGGTGGATCGTCCTGATCGCCACGGTCGCCGCGTACGTCACCGGTGTGCTGTCGGTGCGCCGCCTCTCGCCCCAGGTCGCCGGTGTGGTGGCCTGTCTGGAGGCGGTCATCGCCACCGTCCTCGCCTGGGTGCTGCTCGGCGAGCACCTGTCCGCGCCGCAGATCGCCGGCGGCGCGGTCGTCCTCGCCGGAGCTCTCATCGCCCAGTCCTCCGCCCCGGCGAAGGCCCCGGAGGAGCCCGTGGCGGGCGGCGGACCCGAACGGGAGTTGTCCACGCCGGGAACCACCGCCTAAAGTGCTGATCATGCAGACGCACGCACGTGTTCTTCCGCCGCCGGCCGCCTGAGGCGGGCCCTCCGGCGCATGCGCCCGGCAGCGTGCCGGGCGTCGCGGTGCTGCCCGCAGACGAAGTCCGCGGACCCCGGTCCCTCGGCCCCGGCCGGGCCTGAACCGGGCTCCTTTCCGAACTTCCGCGCCCACGCCGACGCGTGGTGCGCGCCTCTGCGGAGAGAGAACACGTGTCGAACAACGTCTCCGGCCTGCCCGTCGGGCGTGGCCTGATCTACCTCGTCGTCGCCGGTGCCGCCTGGGGCACCGCCGGCGCCGCCGCCTCGCTGGTCTACCGGACCAGCGACATGGGCCCGGTCTCCCTGTCCTTCTGGCGCTGCGCCGCCGGACTGGCCGTGCTGTACGCGGCGCGGCTGCTGTCCGGGTTGTCCGGTCGCTCCCGCGCCACTGCCGCCGCTCCGCTGCCGCTGGGCCGCCGAGTGGGGCGGGCCGCGGCCACCGGCATCGGACTCGCGGTGTTCCAGACGGCCTACTTCGCCGCCGTCTCCGCGACCGGGCTGGCGGTGGCCACCGTCGTCACCCTGGGCGCGGGGCCTGTACTGATCGCCGTCGGGGCCCGGCTCACCCTGGGCGAGCGGCTGGGACGCGGCGGGCTCGCGTCCGTCGCGGGCGCGCTCACCGGGCTCGTGGTGCTCGTCCTCGGCGGCGGGGACGCGACGGTGGACCCGGTGGGCGTCCTGCTCGCCCTGCTCTCCGCGGCCGGCTACTCGGCGATGACCCTGCTCACCCGGTGGTGGGGGCGCGACGGCGGCGCCGACTCGTCCGGGGCGACCGTCGGGGCGTTCGCCGTCACCAGCCTGGTCCTGCTGCCGTTCGCGGCGGCGGAGGGACTGGTGCCGCACACCGACGCGCCCGGCGCCCTGCTGCTCCTGCTCGCCTACGTCGCGACCGTGCCGACCGCGCTGGCGTACGGCCTCTACTTCGCGGGCGCCGCGGTCGTACGGTCGGCGACCGTGTCCGTGATCATGCTGCTGGAGCCGGTCAGCGCGGCGGTGCTCGCCGTCGCCCTGCTCGGCGAGCGGCTCACTCCGGCCACGCTGGCCGGCACCCTGCTGATGCTGGGCTCGGTGGCGGGCCTGGCAGCCGCGGAGGCCAGGGACGCGCGGGCGGCCCGCAGGGCGCGGGGGGATGTTGTGGCGGCGTGAGGCGAGGGGGGCGCCTCGGCTGGTAGGCCGGGGTGCCCTCCGGGGGGGGGCGACTCGGGCGGGCGGGTGCGCGCGCCTGTGCGGTGGGGTGGGTCGTGCCGGGCCGTGTGGCGGTCGGCGGCCAGGGTCCCTCGCACGCGCGTGCTGTCGGGACGGCGGCGTCGAGCGAGGTCGGGATGCGCTCGCCGGACGTCCGTCCATGACGCGGAGTCCCGCGCGCAACTCTTGAGGTCACGGCGGGTACCGGTACTGGATGTGGGGCGTGCGGTCGCGCCCCGCGCGGTCCTGCCCGCCGGGGCGGGCGCGGAGTGCCTCGCTGGGCGTGGATCTGCGACCTCTCCTGGCCACGGCCCCCGAGGGCACGGTGGGATCCGTCGAGGGCGGTGGCAGGAACCGGTCCTGGCTGGAGTCGGCGCGGAGCGTTTCGCCGGCGTGCGCGTGCTGCGGCGTCCGAGGGCGCGGCCCGGTGGTCGCGACGTGATCCGTCGAGGAAGCCGGGTGTGCCGTGAGGGCGGCGGGCGTCGCTCCGGGAGGGGCGTCGGCGCGGGGCCGGCCGATCGTGACCGTCGCGCTCACTCGCCGGACGGCGTCCGTACGGACGCCCCCTCCGCCCCCGCGTCCGATCAGCCGGCCGTCGGCCCCACCCGCAGGACGTGCGTCCGCGCTTCCGCGTCCCTCGCCTGCCCCCGGTCCGCCAGGCCTCCCGCTATGCGGTCGCGGACCGCCTGGGACCGTTTGCCCGCGTACTTGAACTTCGCCCGGACCTCGGTCACCTCCAGCCGCAGGCCGCGGATGCCGGGCAGGAGCCTGCCGTACGGGGCTTCGCCGGCGGCGGCCGACACGCTGCCGCCCTCCGGCTGGAAATGGCCGACCTGGCGGTTCAGCAGGGCCGCCTTCTCCGTCGGGTCGTCCACCACATGGGCGCGGCAGCGCAGTTGGACGGCGGCGTACAGGCTGGTGGGGACGCCGTGTTCGGGCGGGGTGCCCGGTTCCGCCTGCCAGGGGCCGGGGACGAACGCGTAGTCGTCGACCACGCTCAGCAGGACGTCCGGGGCGGCCTCGATCGCCGGCCAGAGCGGGTTGGGGCGGGCCAGGTGGGTGACCGCCTCGGCGCGCTCGGCGTCGTAGGCGAAGTGCAGGGGCTGGACGTACGGCGGTTCGCCGGGCGGGCCGTTGACCGCGAGCTGGCCGAAGTCGTGCGTGGCGAGCCACCGTTGCCAGGTGTCGTCGCGCGGGGCGTCCCAGGGGTGGATCAGCATCACAGGGCCGTCAGGTAGCCGGGGACCTCCGTGCCGGGGGCCAGGTGCGGGTCGGGCTCGGGGGTGCCGTAGGCCGTGCGGACCGGGAGGACGCCGGCCCAGTGGGGCAGGGACAGGTCCTCGGGCTCGTCGTTGACGCCGCCGGTGCGCAGCTTGGCGGAGACCTCGTCCAGGTGCAGGCGGAGCACCGCCGTGGCGGCCAGTTCCTTCTTGTCGGCCGGGCGGGAGTCGGCGGCGCGGCCCGGTACGACATGGTCGACGAGGGAGTCGAGCGCCCGCCGCTTCTCCTCCGGGTCGGTCACGTCGTACGCCGTGCCGTGCACCACCACGGAGCGGTAGTTGATCGAGTGGTGGAAGGCGGAGCGGGCCAGCACGAGGCCGTCGACGTGGGTGACGGTGAGGCACACCGGGAGCCCCTGCCCGGACTGTCCGGCCGCGCGCAGCGGGCGGGAGCCGGTGGAGCCGTGGACGTAGAGGACCTCGCCGACGCGGCCGTAGAGCGTGGGCAGGACGACCGGGGCGCCGTCCCGGACGAAGCCGAGGTGGCAGACGTAGCCCTCGTCGAGTATCGCGTGCACCAGGTCCTTGTCGTACGACGCGCGCTGGGCGGCGCGGGTGGGGACGGTGCGCTCGGTGGGCGCGTAGGCGGTCTCGGGTCGCTGCTGCGGTGGCTGGGGCCCCTGCATGGCTAACTCCATTGTACTAGTGCATAATGTTGTTTGTGCTAGGAGAGTATCGGATCAGCGGTCGGCGTGCAGCGGAGATTTCCGCGAGCATTGAGCGGGCGGTGGGGGAGGGCGCCCTGCGACCGGGCGAACTGCTGCCGCCCATGCGGGAGTTGGCCGAGCGGCTCGGGGTGAACCCGAACACCGTGGCCGCCGCGTACCGGACCCTGCGGGAGCGCGGGGTCATCGAGACGGCGGGCCGGCGGGGCAGCCGGGTGCGGCCCAAGCCGGCCACCACCGCGCGCGAGATGATCCGGGTGGAGGTCCCGCCGGGCGTGCGGGACCTGTCCGACGGCAACCCGGACCCCGCGCTGCTGCCGGCGCTGGCCGGGGCGTTCGCGGCTGCCGCGGCCCAGGGGGACCGGGAGCCGGTGCTGTACGGGCACGCCCCCGTGGACCCCGGACTGGAGCGTCTTACGCGGGCCGGACTGGACGCCGACGGGGTGCCGGACGGGCCGGTCGCCGTCACCTCGGGTGCGCTGGACGCCGTGGAGCGGGTGCTCGCCGCCCATCTGAGGCCGGGGGACGCGGTCGTCGTGGAGGACCCCGGGTGGGGGAGTCTGCTGGACCTGATCCCGGCGCTCGGTCTGCGCACCGTGCCGGTGCCCGTCGACGACGAGGGGCCGCTGCCCGACGACGTGCGCGGGGCGCTGGAGGGCGGGGCGCGGGCGCTGATCGTCACGGACCGCGCGCAGAACCCGACCGGAGCCGCGCTGAGCGCCGCGCGCGCCCACGCGCTGCGCGCGGTGCTCGCCGGCCACCCCGAGACGCTGCTGATCGAGGACGACCACGGGCACCACATCGTCGACCTGCCGCTGCACCCCCTCGCGGGCGTCACGCACCGCTGGGCCTTCTCCCGCTCGGCCGCCAAGGCGTACGGGCCGGACCTGCGTCTCGCGGTCCTCACCGGCGACCCGCTCACCCTCGACCGGGTGCGCGGCCGGCAGCGGCTCGGGCCCGGCTGGGTCAGCCTCACCCTTCAGCGCGCGGTGGCCCGGCTGTGGGCCGACGGCGCGGTGGACCCGACGGCCGTCGCGGCACGCTACGGGGAACGCCGGGACGCCTTGGCGGCGGCGCTGCGCCGGCACGGGGTCGAGGCGCAGGGCCGCAGCGGCATGAACCTGTGGGTGCCGGTCCCGGACGAGACCGGCGTGGTCGCCCGACTCCTGCACGCAGGCTGGGCGGTGGCCCCGGGGGCACGCTTCCGCATGAACACACCCCCGGGGATCCGCGTCACCGTCTCCACCCTCACGGACGAGGACATCGAACCGCTGGCGGAGGCGATCGCGGTGGCCCTGGGGCCGGGCCAGGGGGAGCGTCGGACGTACGCGTAGGGGCGCGGGGCGCGGGCAGTGCGGTCGGGCGGTCGGCACGGGCGGGCGCGGACTCTCGGCCCCGCGCGCCGGGCATGCCGGCGGGGGTCCGGGGACAGCCGCCCCGGGTCACCCCGCCCGCTTCGGCTTCACCTGCGTCAACGCCGCCCCCGCCAGGACCACCGCCGCGCCGACCGGTGTCGACCAGGTCAGGGTCTCGCCCAGGAGCAGGATGCCCGCCGCGGCGGCGATCACCGGGACGAAGTAGGTGACCATCTGGCCCGTGGTCGGGCCGACCTCGGCGACGATGCCGTACTGGACGAGGACCGCCAGGCCCGTGCCCAGCGTGCCCAGTGCGGCGATCGCGAGCAGCGGGCCGACCGCCAGGCTCGACGGCACCGAGGTGAACAGCGGGGTCACGACCGCCAGTTGCACCGTGGCGAGCAGCAACTGACCGCCGGTCAGCGACAGGTGGGAGTGGCTGCTGCCGGCGAGGGTGCGGCGGACGTAGATCCAGCCGACGGGGTAGCTCAGGGAGGCGAGCAGGGCCAGGGTCGTGCCGCGCGCGTCCAGGCCGTCGAAGCCCTGCCACGCCCCCAGCACGGTCAGCACCCCGAGGAAGCCGAGACCCAGGCCCGCCACCCGCACCCGCGTCGGCCGGTCCTCGCGCAGCGCGACCAGAGACAGCGCCATGCCCCACAGCGGGGAGGTCGCGTTGCAGATGCCGGCCAGGGTGGACGGGATGGTCAGCTCCGCGAAGGCGAACAGCGAGAACGGCAGGGCGTTCAGCAGGAAACCCGCGACCGCCAGATGCCCCCAGGTGCGGGCGCCGCGCGGCAGCCCCTCCCGCCGTACCGCCATGGCGACCGCCAGCACGGCCGTGCCGAACGCCAGCCGGCCCAGCGTCACCTGGAACGGGGCGTAGCCCTGGGTGCCGACCTTGATGAGGAGGAAGCTGAAGCCCCAGATCAGGGACAGGGCGGCGAACCGCACCCGCCAGTCGAGGCGGGGGCGGTCGGGGGCATCGGGGGTGTCGGAGGCGGGCGCGGAGCCGGTCCGATCCGGCGCGGTGGTGGTGGTCGCGTGGGCCGTGGTGGTCGCGGTGACACTGCTGCTCATGCCGGTAACGATGCGGCAGACTCACCTCGTAGCACAATCGAGAAATCGCACGCGGTATCTCGTAGCATCGCTTACATGTTGAACCTGGAGCGCCTGCGTACCCTCGACGCCCTCGCCCGGCACGGCTCGGTCAGCGGCGCGGCCGAGGGGCTGCACATCACCACCTCCGCCGTCTCGCAGCAGATGGCCAAGCTGGAGCGCGAGGTCGGCCAGCGGCTCCTCGCCAAGCACGGGCGCGGCGTGCGGCTCACGGACGCGGGCCGGCTGCTCGCCGAGCACGCCGCGCGCATCCTGTCCCAGGTGGAGCTGGCCCAGGCCGACCTGGAGGCGCAGCGCGGCCAGGTCGCGGGCGAGCTGCGGATCTCCGCCTTCCCGACCGCCGCGCGCGGGCTCTTCCCGGTCGCGCTCGCCGGTCTGAAGCAGGGCCATCCGGCGCTGCGGGTGCGGTCGCGGGAGATGGAGCCCGAGAACGGCATCCGGGGCGTGATTCGCGGCGACCTCGACCTCGCCGTCGTGCTCGACTGGTACAACAAGCCGATGCCGCTGCCCGACGGGCTGGTCAAGGCGCTGCTGCTGGACGACCCGGCCGACGTCGCCCTGCCGGCCGCCCACCCGCTCGCCGGACGCGAGGAGATCGACCTCGCCGAGCTGGCCGAGGACGAGTGGATCACGTGGGGCGAGGGCGAGTTCTGCCACGAGTGGCTGATGTTCACCCTGCGCTCCAAGGGCGTCGAGCCGATCGTGGCGCACCGGGCCGCCGAGAGCCACACCCAGCTCAACCTGGTCGCCGCGGGGCTCGGCGTGTGCGTCGCCCCGCTGCTGGGACGCGACCCGCTGCCCGCCGGGGTGGTGACCGTGCCGCTGCGGCAGCGGGTCCGGCGGCACGTGTTCGTCGTCTGGCGCGCCGACGCCGACCGCCGCCCGTCGATCCGCGCGGCGGTGCGCGCGCTGCGGGCCGCGGGGGAGCGGGTCGGGAGCGCCGCCCTCACGGACGGCGCCCCCGTCGGCGCTTCCTCGGGCGCCGGCGCCCCGCAGACCGGGGCCACAAGGGCCGGCGCCCCCGTCAGGACAGTTGCCCCAGCTTCCTGAAGTCCCAGGACACGACCTTCTCCGGCGTCAGCCGAAGCCACGCGTGCCGGCCGTCGTGCGGCATCTCGTCCAGGCCGAAGTTCTTCCGGGCGAACAGCGTCTCCGGCACGTCCAGTTCCGCCCGCAGCTCACCGGCGCGCGGGACCTCGCCCACGAACTCCACCCGCCCGGACAGCTCCGCGCCGCGCAGCTCGTCGTACTCCTCGCCGGTGTCGACCACGATCGCCACCCGCGGGTCGCGCCGCAGATCCGCGAACCGCCTGCTGCGCACCACCGAGTACAGCCACATCGAGACGCCGTCCCACACGAACCACAGGGTGCTCACGTGCGGCATGCCGTCGGCGGACACCGTGGCGACCCGGCAGGTGCGCTGTTCGGTCAGGAAGTCGTCCAGCTCCCCGGGCGTCATCATGATCTTGCGACCCCGGCGCTGTGTGGCGGACATACGGCCCCTTCTGCTGTCGTGCTGTGCGTGTGCCGTGCACGGATTCCCCCATCGTGCACGGGTCCGGTGGTTCAGGCGAGGGTGATGGAGTCGCCGTCCACGGTGATCTGCACCGCGGGCAGCGGCTTGGTCGCCGGACCGCTGCTCACGCTGCCGTCGGCGACGGAGAAGTTGCTGTTGTGGCAGGGGCAGTTGATGAGCCCGTCGGAGACGCTCTTCACCGCGCATCCCTGGTGGGTGCAGGTCGCGGAGTACGCCTTGAACTCGCCCGCCGACGGCTGCACGACGACCACCTTCTGGTCGGCGAACACCTTGCCGCCGCCCTCGGGGATGTCGGCGGTCGAGGCGAGCGGCGTGCCGCCGCCGGCGGCGTCGCCGCCGGAACTCCCGCCCGTGCCACCGCCGTTCGTGGCGTCGTCCGCCGCACCGCCGGACTGCGCCGGGGCGGCGGAGGCGTCGTCGTCGGAGCCGCCGCAGGCGGTCAGCGCCACGGCGAGGCCGGCCGCCCCCGCGGCCGCCACCACCGTGCGGCGGGCGGGTCCCGATGCGGGCTGGAACGATACGGTCATGCCGGTGTGTCCCTTCCGGGGATGAAGCGTGATCTGGAAACAGGTACGGTCGCCGGGCCCGGGCCGTTCAGGCAGTGCCGAGAGCTTCGCCTGCGTGCGGTCGGAGGGGCGTAAGCCACAGCTGTCGTTCGCCTGTCGGTCATCGGCGGCGCGCCACCGGGCCGCCTCCGACGTGCGGCGACACGCCAGTAGCCTGGGACGATGCTCAAGGAAGTCATCGCGACCCGATTCATCGCGCCGCTGCGCGAGGGCGGCTCGCTCCCCGGACTGATCGAGGCGGACGACCTCGGCGCCTATGCGCTGAAGTTCACCGGCGCCGGACAGGGCCGCAAGACGCTCGTCGCCGAGGTGGTCTGCGGCGAACTGGCCCGCCGGCTGGGGCTGCGGGTGCCGCGCCTGGTCACCGTCCAGCTCGACCCGGTGCTCGGGCTCGGCGAACCCGACCCGGAGGTGCAGCAGTTGCTGAAGTCCAGCGGCGGCACGAACCTCGGGACGGACTTCCTCTCCGGCGCGCTCGGCTTCGACCCGCTCGCCTTCGAGGTGAGCCCCGAGGAGGCCGGCCGGATCGTGTGGTTCGACGCGCTGGTCAACAACGTCGACCGCTCCTGGCGCAACCCCAACATGCTGCTGCGGCGCGGCGAGCTGTGGCTCATCGACCACGGCGCGACGATGATCTGGCACCACAACTGGCCCGGCGCCGAGGCCTCCGCCGCCCGCCCCTACGACGCCTCCGACCACGCCCTGCGGGGCGCCGCGCCGGACCTCGCCGCCGCGGCGGCGGACCTCGCCCCGCGCATCACCGAGGAGCTGCTGGCCGAGGTCACGGCCCAGGTCCCCGACGTCTGGCTGGCCGGAGAACCCGGCTTCGACAGCCCCGACGACCTCCGGCGCGCCTACGCCCGCCCGCTGCTCGCCCGCGCGGCCGGGATCCACCACCGCATCCAGGGCCTCGAGGGGGACCGGTGAGCGACCTGCACGTCTACGAGTACGCGGTGCTGCACGTCGTGCCGCGCATCGAACGCGGCGAACGCATCAACGCGGGGGTGCTCGTGTACTGCCGGCCCCTCTCCTACGTCGGGGCCCGCACCCACCTCGACGAGGCGCGGCTGCTGGCCCTCGACCCCGCCGCCGACGTGCCCGGCGTACGGGCCGCGCTGCGCGCCGTCGAGGGCGTCTGCGCGGGAGGCGAGGCGGCCGGCCAGGCGGCCCGCGACGACCCCGGCCGCCGCTTCCGCTGGCTGATCGCCCCCCGCTCGACGATCGTCCAGCCGGGCCCGGTCCACACCGGCCTGACGGCGGACCCGGCGGCGGAGACGGAGCGGCTGCTGGAGCTGTTGGTCCGGTAGGACGCGGCGGGCCGGACCTCGGGCTTGTCGAGCGGGGCTCGGGGGTCGGAGGCGCGCCTGTTGCGCGGGGCAGGACGCGCGGGTCTTGGAGGCGCGCCCGTCGTGCCGGGCACGGGCGTCGGTCGGAGCACCCGGGTACGCCCTGGCTCGGCGGGTGTCAGGCGTGGGGCGCAAGGCGCGGGGGTCGGACGCGCGCCCGTCGTGCCCGGGAGCGGGTGTCGGTCGCGTCCGGCACGGGCAACGGTCGCGGCACCCGGGTACGCCCTGGCGCGGCGTGTGTCAGGCGCGGGGCGCAAGGCGTGGGGGTCGGACGCGCGCCCGTCGTGCCCGGGAGCGGGTGTCGGTCGCGTCCGGCACGGGCAACGGTCGCGCCGCCCGGACACGCCCTGACACGGCGGGTGTCAGGTACGCCGGCGGCGGACGACGTAGCCCGTCGCCAGCAGCGCGCCGCTCGCGAACGTGGCGCCTATGCCGATGTCCCAGTTCGTCGGGCCGCCGGCCGATGAACCGCCCAGACCTCCCTGGACGCCCCGGGTCGGTGTGGGAGCGGCGGAGGTGCGCGTCGGCGTGGGCGTCGGGCTCGGGGGGCGGGTCGGTGACGCGGTCGGGGTGACCGTCGGGGGCCGCGTGGGTGCGGCCGTGGTCCGGGTCGGCGAGGCCGTCACCGTGGGCGTGCGCGTCGGGGCCGCCGTCGGCGGGCGGGAGGTCGGCGGGCGGGAGGTCGGAGGACGGGAGGTCGGGGCGGGCCGGAACGTGGAGGAGGTCAGGCCGCGCCGGGGAAGCCGCTCGCAGGCGATGCCGTCGTCCGGGCCGGCGTCCTCGTCGAGCCGGTGCGGGTCACTGCGGTCCATGTCGAAGAACGTCTGCGCGTCCTCCTGGTAGGTGAAGTCGCCGCAGTCCAGGTCCTGGGCGTGGGCGATGTCGGCCATCGGCACGATCGCGGCGAGCGCGATCAGCGTGCCTATGGCACCGGTGCGACGGCGCATCGGGCGCCTCCTTTCCGGCTGCGGGGAGCTCGCGCTTCGACGCTAGGTTCCGCCCGCCGCGACGGCGCGCAGCGATGGGCCGATCGGGTGCCGGGGAAGGGAACCCGAGGCCGGAGGGGTCCGGCCGGCCGCGGGGAATGGATCACACACGCGCGGTGCGCCGTTGACACCGCGTGCCAGGGCTTCTAGCGTCACGTCTGCTGAAGGTACTAAGCGGTCGCTCACCGATTCGGGCGGGCCGCAGGAGCCGCATCCCAAGGGCGAGGAGAAGCAGCAATGTCCATCACTGAGCAGCGGGTCGCGGTCGTCACCGGCGCCGCGCGCGGCATCGGCGCCGCCACCGCCGTACGACTGGCCGCCGAGGGCCGCGCGGTCGCCGTGCTGGACCTCGACGAGGCCGCCTGCAAGGACACCGTCGAGAAGATCACCGCCGCCGGCGGCAAGGCGATCGCGGTCGGCTGCGACGTCTCCGACGAGGCGCAGGTCGAGGCGGCCGTCGCGCGGATCGCCGAGGAGCTCGGCGCGCCGACGATCCTGGTCAACAACGCGGGCGTGCTGCGCGACAACCTGCTGTTCAAGATGAGCGTCTCCGACTGGGACACCGTCATGAACGTGCACCTGCGCGGCGCCTTCCTGATGTCCAAGGCCTGCCAGAAGCACATGGTGGACGCCGGCTTCGGCCGCATCGTCAACCTGTCGTCCTCCTCCGCGCTCGGCAACCGCGGCCAGGTCAACTACTCCGCCGCCAAGGCCGGCCTCCAGGGCTTCACCAAGACCCTGGCCAAGGAGCTCGGCAAGTTCGGCGTCACCGCCAACGCCGTCGCCCCCGGCTTCATCGCCACCGAGATGACCAAGGCCACCGCCGACCGCGTCGGCATGGGCTTCGACGACTTCAAGGCCGCCGCCGCCACCCAGATCCCCGTGGCCCGCGTCGGCGAGCCCGAGGACATCGCCAACGCGATCGCCTTCTTCACCGGCGACGCCGCCGGCTTCGTCTCCGGCCAGGTGCTGTACGTGGCCGGCGGACCGCTCGACTAAAGGACCCGGACATGACGACAGTGGAACCCACCGGCAAGGTCGCCCTGATCACGGGCGCCAGCCGCGGCATCGGCTACGGCGTCGCGGAGGCGCTGGTCGCGCGCGGCGACCGGGTCTGCATCACCGGACGCAACGAGGACGCGCTCAAGGAGGCCGTGGAGCGGCTCGGCCCCGACCGGGCCGTGTACGTCGCCGGCAAGGCGCACGACGAGGCCCACCAGGCGCTCGCCGTCGAGCGCGTGATGGAGGCCTTCGGCCGGGTCGACCATTTGGTCAACAACGCGGGCACCAACCCCGTGTTCGGGCCGATCGCCGACCTCGACCTGAACGTCGCGCGCAAGGTCTTCGAGACCAACGTCATCTCGGCGCTGGGCTTCGCCCAGAAGACCTGGCACGCCTGGCAGAAGGACAACGGCGGGGCGATCGTCAACATCGCCTCCGTCGCCGGCATCGCGCCCTCGCCCTTCATCGCCGCGTACGGCGTCAGCAAGGCCGCGCTGATCAACCTCACCCAGCAGCTGGCGCACGAGTTCGCGCCGAAGGTGCGGGTCAACGCCATCGCCCCGGCGGTGGTGAAGACCAAGTTCGCGCAGGCGCTGTACGAGGGCCGCGAGGAGGAGGCCGCCGCGTCCTACCCGCTGGGCCGGCTCGGCGTGCCGTCCGACATCGGCGGCGCGGCCGCGTTCCTCACGTCCGACCAGTCGGACTGGGTCACCGGCCAGACCCTCGTCGTCGACGGCGGCATCTTCCTCAACGCCGGCGTCGGCTGACCCGTACGCCCCGCCGGGATCGGCCGCCCGGCTCCGTACGCCCGGAGCCTCGCACCACGCGTGCGCACCGGTCACCACCGCCCCGTCCGACACGGACGCCGTTGACGAAACGGCGTCCGTGTCGGCGTTCTGAGCACGAAACGTCCGTGACAACGTAGTCATCCGCCAGTTGATCTCAAGGGTCCTTCCGAGGAGGGTCAGCGGGCGTTTCCCTGCGGTATCGTTCGCCGACCCTTGGTATGGCAGATCGAGGAGCGTGCGCGTGTTCAACCGGAACCGATGCCTGCGGCGGGTGGCGGCCATCGCGTCCATATCGTCCCTGGTGGCCGGATGCGGAGTTCTGTCGTCCGACAGCCCGGAGGACGAGGGCCCCATCGTCGTGGGAACCACCAGCTCGCCGAGCACGCTGGATCCTGCCGCGTCCTGGGACAGCTCCTGGGAGCTGTTCCGCAACATCTATCAAACGCTGCTGAGTTACCCGATCGGCGCGACGACTCCGCAGCCGGACGCGGCGGAGAGCTGCGAGTTCTCCGACACCTCCAACCAGGTGTTCCGCTGCGAGCTGCGCGAGGGGCTGACCTTCTCCGACGGCAGCGCGCTGGACGCGAAGGCGGTCAAGCACTCGATCGACCGGATCCGCGAGATCAACGTCAACGGCGGCCCGGCCGGTCTGCTGGGCAGCCTCGAGCGGGTCCAGGCGCCGAACGAGCGCGAGGTGGTCTTCTACCTCAACAAGCCCGACGCCACCTTCCCGTTCGTGCTCGCGACCCCCGCGATGTCGATCGTCGACCCCGACTCCTACCCGGCGGGGTCGCTCCGCGAGGACAAGAGCGTCGTCGGATCGGGCCCGTACACCCTCGAGTCGTACGAGGAGGGCAAGGAGGCCCGGCTGGTCCGCAACGACCGCTACAAGGGGTACGCCGAGCGGAAGAACGACGCGGTCACCATCCGCTACTACCAGGACTCCGGCGAGATGGTGCAGGCGCTGCGCGACAAGCGCATCGACCTCACCTACCGGGGTCTGGCCGCGGGCGACATCGTCGAACTCCAAGGCAGGACCTCCAAGGAGGAGGAGATCCAGCTCATCGACGGCACCGGGACCGACATCAACTACCTGGTGTTCAACCCGAAGGACCCGTGGGCCGGGAAGAAGGCCGTGCGCCAGGCCGTCGCGCAGCTCGTCGACCGCGCCGCGATCGCGCACAAGGTCTACAAGGACACCGTCGACCCGCTGTACTCGATGGTCCCCAAGGGCCTGACCGGACACACCACCGGCTTCTTCGACGACTTCGGCGAGCCCGACGCCGACAAGGCCCGCGAGATCCTCCGCGACGCCGGCATCACCGAGCGCGTGCCGCTCACCCTCTGGTACACCTCGGACCGCTACGGCTCCGAGACCGCCGCGGAGTTCAAGGAGCTGGAGCGGCAGCTGGAGGCGTCCGAGCTGTTCGACGTCACGCTCAAGAGCCGCCCCTGGAAGACCTACGTCGAGGGCTACCAGAACGGCGAGTACCCGGTGTTCGGACGTGGCTGGTTCCCCGACTTCCCGGACGCGGACAACTTCATCGCCCCGTTCGTCGGCAAGCAGAACGCACTCGGCACGCCGTACGAGGCGAAGAAGATCGTCAACGAACTGCTGCCCAGCTCCCGCCGCGAGAGCGACCGGGGCAACGTGGTGAAGCAGTTCGAGGAGGCACAGCAGATCCTCGTGAACGACGCGCGGCTGCTGCCGCTGTGGCAGGGCCGGCAGTACGTGGCGGCGAGCCGGGACATCTCGGGCGCCGAGCGCGCCCTGGACCCCTCCACGATCATGATGATGTGGCAGCTCTCCCGGAAGACCAGCTGGTAGAGCGCCCGGACAGCCGGCCGCGAGGCCGGCTGTCAGTGGTCGCCGGTAGGTTCTGAGACCTGGAAACGACCACGTGAGCAAGGGAATCGACGTGACCGACATCGCCATGCTGCCCGAGTCCTGGCGCGGGGTTCTGGGTGACGAGCTTCAGCAGCCCTACTTCAAGGAGCTGACCGAGTTCGTCGAGGAGGAGCGGGCGCGCGGTCCCGTCTACCCGCCCCGCGAGGAGGTCTTCGCGGCCCTGGACGCCACGCCGTACGACGAGGTCAAGGTCCTGGTGCTCGGCCAGGACCCGTACCACGGCGAAGGCCAGGGGCACGGGCTGTGCTTCTCGGTCCGGCCCGGGGTGAAGATTCCGCCGTCCCTGCGGAACATCTACAAGGAGCTGCACGCCGACCTGGGCACGCCCGTCCCGGACAACGGCTATCTGATGCCGTGGGCGAAGCAGGGCGTGCTGCTGCTCAACGCCGTGCTCACGGTCCGCGCGGGCGAGGCCAACTCCCACAAGGGGCGCGGCTGGGAGCTGTTCACCGACGCGGTGATCCGCGCGGTGGCCGACCGCCCCGACCCGGCGGTGTTCGTGCTGTGGGGCGCCTACGCCCAGAAGAAGCTGCCGCTGATCGACGAGAGCCGGCACGTGGTGGTGAAGGGGGCGCACCCCTCGCCGCTGTCCGCGAAGAAGTTCTTCGGCTCCCGGCCGTTCTCGCAGATCGACGAGGCGGTGGCCGCTCAGGGTCACCGGCCGATCGACTGGACCATCCCGAACCTGGGCTGATCCGCCCGCCCATGTCCGCCCGGCCGTGTCCGCCCGGACGCGGACGGGCGGACACGGCCGGACGGGCCGCCGTGCTCGCCTCCGGCACGTCGCGGGGCGGCCTGTCCGGAATCGTCCCCGTCTGCGGTTAGCGTCGGGGGCGACAGCGGGCGACGGTGCGGAGGACGCGGTGACGGAGCGACAGGAGCAGGCGGCGCCGGACGCCCTGCTCACCCGGATCGGCCAGGTCGTGATGCTGCACCACGCGGGGGACCGGGAGGAGGCCCGGCACCGCTTCCTCGGCCTGTGGGCGGAGATCGGCGAGCACGGCGACCCGCTGCACCGCTGCACCCTCGCCCACTACCTCGCCGACACCCAGGACGACCCCGAGGACGAACTGGCCTGGGACCTGCGGGCGCTGACGGCGGCCGAGGAGGCCGGCGGGACCCGGGAGGTCCAGGACGGCGCCCCGGCGGTGCGCGCCCTGTATCCCTCGCTGCATCTCGACCTGGCCGCCGACTACGCCCGCCTCGGCCGCCCCGACGCGGCCCGCGCCCATCTGGACCGGGCCCGGTCCGCCGCCCGCACCCTCGCCGACGACCGCTACGGCGAGGGCGTACGGGCCGCCGTCCGCCGGCTGGAGGCACGGCTGGAGGAGGACGGGATGCCGCCCGGGGGACCGGGACCGCCCCGGCAGCGCTGAGTCGGAGGGGGAGGCTCAGCGGCCGTAGGTGTCCTGGCAGATCCGTGCCTGCGGACTGTCCGCGGGCCAGCCGCCGTACTCCCTGCCCAGTGCGCACACGTCCGAGCCGCCCCCGGTCGAGGACCCGCCGCCGCCCGGGAGCTGCGCCGGCGGGCGCGGTGCGGGGGCGCGCCGGGTCGGCTGCGGCCGCTCGGGGCTCCGGGACCGCTCGGTGCGCGGCGCCTGCCCGTTACGCGCGTCGGAGGGCACGGCCTTCTTCGACGGCTCGGTCTTCGGAGTGGCCCGCTGTGACGGCGACGCCTCGGGGGAGTCGGCCGGCACCCGTGTCAGGGCCTCGCGCGCCGGCGCCTGCACGACCGGAGACGCGTCGCGTCCCGCCGCGTCGTGCCCGGCCCCTGGCGGCGGCGCGGTCGCCGGGCCCGGTGCGAGGGGACCCTGGACCGTCACACAGCCCGAGAGGGCGGCGGCCGCCACGGTCACCAGAAGCGCTGCTGTGGTCGTCGTTCGCTGCACCCCCGCCACTTTGCTGGCTCCGCCCGCCGCGCGGCGCACGGACAGGCGCGGCCGTCCTCCGCACGGGTGATGTCCGCCCACCTTCGAGGGCCCCGCCGGCGCGGCGGGTGACGTCACTCGCCGGTGGCGCCGTCGATCGCCTCCCGGATCAGGTCCGCGTGACCGTTGTGCCGGGCGTACTCCTCGATCATGTGCGTGTGGATCCAGCGCAGGGAGCACGGCTCGGAGTGGGAGTGGTGACGGCGCCGGGAGCGCTCGTCGAGGGAGTGACCGGCCGCGCTGCGCCGGGCGGCCGCGATCTCCGCCTGCCAGGTCTCGTAGGCGTCCTTCCAGGTGTCCGCCTCGCCGGGGTGGAACTCCCCGTCCGGGTCGGCCTCCCCGTAGTAGATCGGCCCCGCGTCCTCACCGGCGAACACCCGGCGGAACCAGGACCGTTCCACCTCCGCCATGTGCCGCACCAGCCCCATCAGCGACAGCTCCGACGGCGCCACCGAGGCCGTCCGCAGCTGCTCGTCCGTCAGCCCCTCGCACTTGAGGGCGAGCGTCGCGCGGTGGTAGTCGAGCCACCCCTCGAGCATGGTCCGTTCGTCGGCGTTCTGAGCGGGTTCGGTGCGCTGGGTCGTCATCCCGGCATCCTTTCCCGCCGAAGGGGCCGTACACCACGGCTTTTACGACGGGCGCGTGCCCAGCATGCCCTCGACGATCTCCCGCAGGTCCGCGCGGACGTCCGACAGCGACGGGACGCCGGCGTGGTAGGAGCCCGCAACGCAGGAGAAGAGGAGGCCGTCGGCCCAGGCGGTCAGGGTGAGGGCGTGGCGGGCCGGGGAGGTGGAGCCCAGCGCGGCGGCGAGAGCGGTCAGGCGGTCACGGAAGCGGGCGCCGGCCGCGTCGAAATGGGCGCGCAGCTCCGGGCGGCGGGTGGCCTCCAGGGCGAGTTCGTAGCGGGCGAGGGTCAGCTCGCGGTTGCGGGTCAAGGCGCGGTGCGTCGCCAGGGCCAGGGCGTCGAGGACGGCGTCGGCTCCGTCGTCGGGGCCGGGGAGTTCGTGGAGGGCCAGGACCCGCTCCTCCCGGTCGGCGAGCCGCCGTACCGCCAGCTCCAGGAGTGCCTGCCGGGTGCGCGCCACGTTGGACGTGGAGCCCTGGGGGAGTCCGGCCGCCTCGTCCACGGCCCGGTGGGTCAGGCCGCGCATGCCCCGCTCGGCGAGCAGGGCGAGGGCGGTGTCGGCGACGAGGCCGGCGCGGGCGCCGGCGGCGGTGGTGCGTTCGGACATGGAGGCCAACCTATCTGTGTCACTACGCCTGTAGTACGGTGGCGGGCGAGGGGCTACTACAGGTGTAGTCGGCTATCGCGAGGAGGAGCCATGACAGCGGCCGAACGCGTGATCGTGATCGGCGGGGGCATCGGCGGGCTGACGGCGGCGGCCGCCCTGCGTCTGCGCGGGGCACGGGTCACCGTGCTGGAGCGCGCCCCCTCCCTGGAGCCGGTGGGCGCGGCGATCTCGCTGTCCCCCAACGCGCTGCGCGCCCTGGACGTCATCGGCCTGGGCGACGACATCCGCGCCCTGTCCGCCTGGCAGGGCGACGGCGGGCTGCGGACGCCGAGCGGCCGGTGGCTGGCGCGCACCGACGCCGCCGCCGCGGCCGAACGCTTCGGCGGACCCCTCGTCCTGCTGCACCGCGCCACCCTCGTCGACCACCTCGCCGGCCTGCTCCCGTCCGGCGCCGTCCGCACCGCCACCCCCGCCCGGCTCACGGACCCCGGTGTCCCGGGCGACCCCGGCAGGCCGGCCCGGGTGGAGACGCCCGACGGGGAACTGGAGGCCGACCTGGTGGTGGCCGCCGACGGCATCCACTCGGCCGTGCGCGGCGCCCTCTTCCCCGGCCACCCCGGCGCCGTGTACAGCGGCTTCACCACCTGGCGCGTGGTCATCCCGCTGCCCGGCGTCGCGTTCCCCTCGCACGAGACCTGGGGCCGGGGCGTCATCTGGGGCACCCACCCGCTCAAGGACGGCCGGGTGTACGCCTACGCCGCCGCCGTCGCACCGGCGGGGGAGCGGGCCCCGGACGACGAGCGGGCCGAACTGCTGCGCCGCTACGGCGACTGGCACAGCCCCGTCCCCGAGGTGCTGGCCGCCGTCCGGCCCGAGGACGTCCTGCGGCACGACGTGCACCACATCGCCGAGCCGCTGCCCGCCTTCCACCTCGGCCGCGTGGCCCTCGTCGGCGACGCCGCCCACGCCATGCCGCCCACCCTCGGCCAGGGCGGCAACCAGGCCGTCGAGGACGCGATCACGCTGGCCTTCCCCCGACCGGGCATGCCCTCCTCCGCGGACGCGCCCGTCGCCGACGGCCTCCCCGGCTACACCGCCGTCCGCCTCCCGCGCACCACGGCCGTCGCGCGCCGCGCGGTGCGGGCGGCCCGCCTCAACCTGATGACCGGCCGCGTCGGCCCGGCCGTACGGGACGCCGCGATGGCCGCGCTGTCCAGGACGGCGCCGTCGCTGTTCCTGCGCGGGCTCGACGGGGTCGCCGACTGGCGGCCGCCGGGAGGGCCCTCCGGTGCGGCCGGGGACGGCTCCGGGGCACCCCGTATGCTCGCAGCGGACCACGGCAGGCGAGGACCAGAGGAGAACACACCGTGAAGGTCGGCTGCATCGGGCTCGGCGACATCGCACAGAAGGCCTATCTTCCGGTGCTCGCCGTCCAGCCCGGGGTGGAGCTCCATCTGCAGACCCGCACCCCGGCCACCCTGGAGCGGGTCGGCGACGCCCTCCACCTGCCGGCCGCGCAGCTCCACGCCGACCTGGACGCGCTGATCGCCGCGGGGCTCGACGCGGCCTTCGTGCACGCCCCGACCGACGTCCACCCGCAGATCGTGACCCGGCTGCTTCAGGCCGGCGTGCCGACGTACGTCGACAAGCCGCTCGCCTACGAACTCGCCGACTCCGAGCGGCTGGTGACGCTCGCCGAGGAGCGCGGCGTGAGCCTCGCCGTGGGCTTCAACCGGCGCCACGCCCCCGGCTACGCGCAGTGCGCGGACCACCCGCGCGAGCTGATCCTCATGCAGAAGAACCGGGTCGGGCTGCCGGAGGAGCCGCGCCGGATGATCCTCGACGACTTCATCCACGTCGTGGACACCCTGCGCTTCCTGGCGCCCGGCCAGATCGACGACGTGACCGTCCGCGCCCGCACCGAGGACGGGCTGCTGCACCACGTGGTGCTCCAGCTGGCCGGCGAAGGCTTCACCGCCCTCGGCGTGATGAACCGGCTCAGCGGCTCCGCCGAGGAGATCCTCGAGGTGTCCGGGCAGGACACCAAGCGCCAGGTGGTCAACCTCGCCGAGGTGATCGACCACAAGGGCCAGCCGACCGTGCGGCGGCGCGGCGACTGGGTGCCGGTGTCCCGGCAGCGCGGCATCGAGCAGGCGGCGCTCGCCTTCCTGGACGCGGTGCGCGCCGGGAAGACGCTCAGCGCCCGTGACGCACTGGCGACCCATGAGCTGTGCGAACGGGTGGTACGAGCGGTCGACGAGCGCCTCGCCTAGAGCGCGCCAGCTCCACACCGCCGTAGACCGCGAGGATCAGCAGAGCGGCCTGCGGGGGCCAGTCGCCGAAGCGGACGTACAGGGTGGTGCCCCGTGCGAGCGGCACCTCGTAGACCTGCGCGGTGGAGGCGTCCGTGCCGAGCCACGGGCCGATGCGCCCGCCGTCCGCGCCGTACGCGGCGGACACCCCGGTCAGGGTGGCGTGCACCATCGGGCGGCCGGTCTCGGCGGCGCGCAGCGCGGCCAGCGAGGCGTGCTGCTCCGGCGCCCAGCTGTCCTGGAACGTCGACGTGGACGACTGCGCGAGCAGCACGCCCGCGCCGTCCTGGACGAGATGGCGGCTCATGTCGGGGAACGCCGTCTCGAAGCACACCATCGGCCCGATCCGCAGACCGTCGCCCACGTCCATGACGACCTGTTCGGAGCCGCGCCTGCGGTCCTCGCCGGCCGCCTTGCCGACGGAGGTCGCCCAGCCCAGCAGCGAGCGGGCCGGGATGTACTCCCCGAACGGCACCAGGCGCATCTTGTCGTACCGGTCACCGGTCGGGCCGTCGGGGCCGATCAGCACCGAGCTCTTGTAGATGCCGGGCCTGTCCGAGCGCCGGGCGTCCACGTTGACCAGGATCTCCGCGTCCGTCTCGCGGGACAGCGCGGCCAGCCGCCGGGCCAGGTCGGGGCGGTCGCCGAGGTCGAAGCCGACGCTGCTCTCCCCCCAGACGACCAGGTCGACGTCCTGGCCGGCCAGCTCGCGGGTCAGCCGCTCCTCGCGGTCGAAGCGGCGGTCCGCGCTGTCCGCGCCGGCTATGACGCCCGGCTGGACGAGTGCGATCCGCGTCCGCTCACCGGTGGGCTCCGGGCGCGGCGACACCGCCCACGCGGCGGACCCGGCGGCGGCCACGGCGACCAGCCCCGCCACGGCCGGCACCCGCGCCCGGCGCACCGCGACCAGCACGGCCACCGCGACGTTCAGCGCCACCACCAGGAAGCTCGGCAGCCACACCCCGCCCACGGACGCCAGCCGCAGCGCGGCCTCCACCTGCCACTGGCTCGCGCCCAGCACGCCCCACGGCCCGCCGAGGCCTTGCCATGAGCGGATCAACTCGATCGTCAGCCAGCCCGACGGCACCACAAGGAGCGCGGCGGCGACCCGCCCCCCGGACGGCGAGCCGCCCAGGGTCCGGCGCACCAGCCATCCCCAGGGCGCCCACAGCGCGCCGAGCAGCGCGGCGAGGACGAACGTGAACACGTGCAGGCTGGGCAGCAGCCAGTGGTGCATGGCCAGCATGAACGCGAACCCGCCGCACCAGCCGTCGAACGCGGCCCGCCGTCCGGTCGGCGCGGTGCGGATCAGCAGCAGCCAGGGGACCAGGGCGACGTAGGCGACGAACCACAGGTTCGGGGCGGGGAAGGCCAGGACGGGCAGCGCGCCCGCGACCGCGGCGGCGGTCGAGCGGCGCCACGGGGTGGCGAGGAGGTGGCCGACGTTGTTCATGGGCGCCTCCCTACCCCGTGCTGCCTCCAGTGTGCGTCCCGGACCCGGCCGGATGCGCCGCGCGACGGGTTTCAGTCGATCACACCGTCCGCCCGTTCGCCGGTCGGGCGGCGCCACCTCTCGCGCACGACGACCCGGCTCAGCCGCCAGCCGTCGGGCGTGCGCACCGTCGTGAACACGCACCGGCCGCCGCTCAGCAGGTCGAGCCCGGCGGCCCCGTCCGCCTTGCCGCCCCGGGACGCGGGGCTGACGTAGTCGGTCCGCACCTCGGCCGTGTCCCCGGTGTCCCCCTCCCACGTGCCCAGCCGGATCCGGCGGTTGACGAGAAGAAGCTGCCGCACGGGGAACTGCGCGCACCGCTCGGCCAGCCACCCGGCCACCGTGCCGGCGTCCCCCTCGATGCCGCCCGCCCCGCGGTAGTCCGCCCGCCCGTCCGAGGTGAACAGCCGCCGGTACGCCGCCCAGTCGCCGTCGTCGACGGCCACCGCGTAGTCGGTGACCAGCCCGTCCAGGGCCAGCCGGTCCCGTACGGTCGCGAGCTCCACACGCTGCGTCATCGGCTCAGTGTTGACCATGCGGGGAGCGCAGCCAAGGGGCGTGCGCGGACATTCCCCGGCCCGCGGGCCCGGGCGCGACCCCGGCGGGCCCGTCTGCGAGTCTGGGGATCTTCGTCCCGCGTTCTGCGCCAGGAGGTACTCATGAAGCGTCTGGTCACGGTGGTCACCGGGGGAAGCCGGGGCATCGGCGCCGCGACCTGCCGGCGGCTCGCGGCGGAGGGACACGACGTGGCGGTGAACTACGTCCGGGACGCCGGCGCCGCCGAGAAGGTGGCCGAGGACGTGCGGGCGGCCGGGTCGCGGGCGGTGACCGTGCGGGCGGACACGTCCGACGAGGCCGACGTTGAGCGGCTGTTCGAGGTGACCGAGCGGGAACTCGGGCCGCTGACGGGGCTGGTGAACAACGCGGCGGTGACCGGGCCGCTGGGGCCCTTCACCGAGGTCGGCACGGACACGCTGCGCCGGGTCGTCGACGTCAACGTGATCGGCACGCTGCTGTGCGCGCGACGGGCCGCCCAGCTGATGACGCCGCGCGGCGCGGGCGTGATCGTGAACATCTCGTCGGGCGCCGCGACCCTGGGCAGCCCCGGCGAGTACGTGCACTACGCGGCGACCAAGGCGGCCGTGGACGCGCTGACCGTGGGGCTGTCGAAGGAGCTCGGGCCGGCCGGGGTGCGGGTCAACGCGGTCGCCCCGGGCCTGATCGACACGGAGATGCACGCCGCGATGGGGGCGCCGGACCGGGTCCGGGAGATGGCCGGGACCATCCCGCTGCGGCGGGCGGGACAGGCGGAGGAGATCGCGGCGGCGGTCGCCTGGCTGATGTCGCCGGACGCCGCCTACACCACGGGGACGGTGCTGCGGGTCGCGGGCGGACGCTGACAGGTGGACGCGGTCCGGTGCGGCCGTCAGGCCGCCTCGACGACCCGTCCGCGGATCGCGGCCGCCCACTCGACGACCAGCATCTCGTACTCCTCGCGCTCCTGGGCGGACAGGGAGCCGCCCGCCCGCAGCCACAGGGCGCGGATCTGCTCGTTCACCTCGGCGGCGGACCGCACGGAACCAGGGGGCGTTAAATCGGGGGACATGCGGACAAGCCTAGGGCCATGGACTGACGGTGCGCTACCGGACGGCTACGGGACCCGTATGGGTTCGGTCACGTGCCGCGGACACGTCCCGGGCGTAAGGTCCGGGCCCGCCGGGCGGCGAACCGTTTCCGCGCGCCCGGTCCGCGCCCGCGCCTCCGTCCGGATGCTCAACCCGCTCCCCGTGCGGACCCTCAGCCCGCCGACTCCGCCGCGTGCGGGCTGAGCGCCCCCGCGGCGACCAGGACGATGATCACGACGCCGAGCGCGATCCGGTACCAGACGAACGGCATGAAGCTCTTGGTCGAGATGAACTTCATGAACCAGGCGATCACCACGTACCCGGTGGCGAACGCGATCACCGTGGCGAACAGCGTCGGACCCCAGGACACGTGCCCGCCCTCCGCCGCGTCCTTCAGCTCGAACAGGCCGGACGCCAGCACGGCCGGGACGGCGAGCAGGAACGAGTAACGGGCCGCCGCCTCGCGCCGGTAGCCCATGAACAGGCCGCCGCTGATGGTGGCCCCGGAGCGGGAGACGCCCGGGATCAGGGCCATCGCCTGGCACACGCCGTAGATGAGGCCGTCCCTCACCGTCAGGTCGCCCAACTTCTTGCGGGGCGCGGCCACCCGGTGCCGGCCGCCGCTCTCCGCGCGCGCCGCGAGCCGGTCGGCGACGCCGAGGACGACGCCCATGCCGATCAGCATCGCCGCCGTGAGCCGCAGATCGCGGAACGGGCCCTCGATCTGGTCCTTGAGCGTCACGCCGAGCACGCCGATCGGGATCGAGCCGACGATGACCAGCCACCCCATGCGGGCGTCCTGGTCCCGGCGCATCGCCTTGTCGGTCAACGAGCGGGACCACGCGGAGAGGATGCGCCCGATGTCCTTGCGGAAGTAGATCAGCACCGCGGTCTCCGTGCCGATCTGCGTGATCGCGGTGAAGGCCGCGCCGGGGTCCTCCCAGCCGGAGAAGGCCGCGGTCAGCCGCAGATGCGCGCTGGAGGAGACGGGCAGGAACTCGGTCAGACCCTGGACGAGTCCGAGGATCAGTGATTCAAACCATGACATAGGGCAGCGGGGTCCAAGTGCCGATCGCGGAAAGGTCGAAGGGCACACCCCCACCGCCGGGTGCGGTGCTGTCGATCATCGGGCGCGCCGAGGGCGAACTGTAGCGCCCGCAGATGAAGCCTCGGCGAAGGTTCGGTGGCCCCCCGCGCCCTTCCGGGTGACGCTCAGGCGGCCGCGGGACCGCCCACCGTCCAGCCCGGCGCCTGGGGGTGCGCGGTCAGCTCGCGGTGCCGCGCCTCCTCGCCGCAGGCCCGGCAGGTGACGACCGGCGTGAACTCGTGGCCGCAGTGGTGCTCGAGCACCATCGGGACGCCGCTGTCCGCCCGCAGATGCCGGTCGCCCCACTCCTTCAAGGTCCACAGCACGGGCTCCAGTTCGTAACCCGCCTGGGTGGGCCGGTACTCGAAGCGCTGCGGGCGCTCGCTGTACGGGCGCTTGGTGAGGATCCCGGCGTCGACCAGGCGGCGCAGGCGCGTGGCGAGGATGTCGCGCGGCGCGCCGATGTTGCGCACGAGCTGGTCGAAGCGGCCGTTGCCGAGGCACACCTCGCGCAGCACGAGCAGGGAGTACTTCTCGCCGACGAGGGCGAGGGTGTCGGCGATCGAGCAGGGGCGCGGGTCTTTGGAGGGGGCCATGCGCCCCAGTTTACGGGCATGTCCGTCAGTGGGTTTGAATTTCCAACGCTCGGCGTTATGGTGAGTTGGAAATCCCTACTCACCGGTAGCCCGAACCTGGTGACCGTCCTGAACGGTCCGGCCGAGGAGGCCCGCACCATGCGTGACGCCGTCGTCGTCGAAGCCGTACGCACCCCCATCGGCAAGGGCAAGCCCCACGGCGCCCTCGCCCACGTCCACCCCGTCGAACTGCTCGCCCACACCCTGCGCACCCTCGTCGAACGCTCCGGCGTGGACCCGGAGTCGATCGACGACGTCATCGGCGGCACCGTCGACCAGGTCGGCGAGCAGGCCATGAACACCACCCGCTACGCCGCCCTCTCCGCCGGGCTGCCCGAGTCCGTGCCCGCCACCACCGTCGACCGCCAGTGCGGCTCCTCCCAGCAGGCCGTGCACTTCGCCGCCCAGGGAGTGATCTCCGGCGCGTACGACATCGCCGTGGCCTGCGGCGTGGAGTCCATGAGCCGGGTGCCGATGTGGTCCAACGTCCCCGAGGGCAAGGACCCGTTCGGCCCCGGGATCGCCGCCCGCCACCCGGAGGGGCTCGTCCCGCAGGGCATCAGCGCCGAGCTCATCGCCGCCAAGTGGTCGATCACCCGCGAGCAGATGGACGCCTTCGCCGTGTCCTCGCACCGCCGGGCCGCCGCGGCCTGGGACGCCGGGCTGTTCGACGCCGAGGTGGCCCCGCTGGAGGGCGTCACACGCGACGAGTGCGTACGTCCCGGCACCAGCACCGAGGTCCTCGCCGGACTCCGCCCCGCCTACCACGACCCGGTCTTCGCCGAGCGCTTCCCGCAGATCGAGTGGAACGTCACCGCCGGCAACGCCAGCCCCGTCAACGACGGCGCGTCCGCCGTCCTCGTCATGGCGGGGGAGACGGCCGCCCGGCTCGGCCTGCGCCCCCTCGCCCGGCTGCACAGCTTCGCCGTCACCGGGTCCGACCCGCTGCTGATGCTCACCGGCGTCGTCCCCGCCACGGAGAAGGTGCTGCGCCGGGCCGGGCTCTCCCTGGACGACATCGACCTGTTCGAGGTCAACGAGGCGTTCTCCAGCGTCGTCCTCGCCTGGCAGCAGGAGACCGGCGCCGACCTGGACAAGGTCAACGTGCACGGCGGGGCCATCGCCCTCGGCCACCCGCTCGGCGCCAGCGGCACCCGCCTGACGACCACCCTCGTCCACGCCATGCGGGAGCGCGGGGCGCGCTACGCCCTCCAGACCATGTGCGAGGCCGGCGGTCTCGCCAACGCGATGATTCTCGAACGGATCTGACGGACCGGGACGAGTCTGCCGGGGCCGGAGCGGAGGTGGCGCGCCGGTCCGTCAGCGGGCGCGCAGCCGGTTCCGCTTGCGCCACGCCACGACCGCGCCCGCCAGACCCGGTACGGCGATGCACGCCAGCGCGATCAGGAAGGCCGGGGACGTCGGCGTCGAGGCGCGGGCCCCGGCCACCACGTAGGCGGCGGTGTTCGGGATCGAACCGAGCGCCGTCGCCAGCAGGAACGGCAGCAGACCCATCCGGGAGACCGAGGCGCAGTAGTTGGCGGCGGCGAACGGGATGCCGGGGAACAGCCGCGCCGCCAGCATCGACCGGAAACCGTGCCGGCTGAGCTGGTTGTCCGCCGCCTTCAGCCACCGCCCGCGCAGCAGCGGACGCAACGCCTCCTGACCGAGCACCCGCCCCAGACAGAACGCGAGCCCGGCGCCCAGCACCGTGCCGCCCAGCGCGGCCACCAGCCCGAACTGGGAGCCGAACAGCGCCCCCGCGGCCAGGTTCAGCAGCGGACGCGGCACGAACGCCACCGTGCACGCCCCGTACGCCACCGCGTAGGCGACGACGGCCGCGGCGCCGCCGAGGCGGTCCGGCAGGCCGTCGGTCAGCAGCCGCTGCGGCTCCAGCACCACCATCACCGCAGCCGCCGAGGCGAGCAGCACGACCAGCAGCGACAGCCGTGACCACGGCGACAGCAGGACTCTCGCGCAGCGGCCGGCGAAACCCGGCGCGGGCGCGAGAACGGGAGCGGCCGCGGGGACGGCGACCGCGAGGTCGGACGAGCCGGCCCGGGGACGGGCCGTGGCGGTGCCCCCAGAGCGGTCGGTGGCATCGAGCATCCGGTGACACTAACCGACATATGTACGAGATCGCCGTAGTGTGCGTCTCATGCGCGTCACAGAAGACGGTCCCGTGCCTCCGCCGGTGCCGAGAAGCCCGCTGGCCGACACGGTGCTGGAGCGGCTCGTCGCCGCCTACGCCCCCGCCGCCGACCCCGGGCAGGCGGCCGTCATGCGGGCGTACATGAAGGACGTGGCGCCCTTCCTCGGCCTGAAGACGCCGGTGCGCCGCGCCCTGTCCCGCACCGTCGAGGCGGGACTGCCCCGCCCCACCGAGACCGACTGCGCGGCCGTCGCCCTGCGCTGCTGGGAGCTGCCCGAGCGGGAGTACCACTACTTCGCCGTCGACCATCTGCGCCGCCACGTACGGCGGTGCTCCTCCGGCTTCCTGCCGGTCGCCCGCCACCTCCTCACCACCGTGCCCTGGTGGGACACCGTCGACCTGCTCGCCGCGCACGTCGTCGGGCCGCTGGTCGCCGCCGACCCCGCACTCACCGCGGAGATGGACCGGTGGAGCACCGACGACGACATGTGGCTCGTGCGCACCGCGCTGCTGCACCAGCTCCGCTACAAGGAACGCACCGACACCGGACGGCTCTTCGGCTACTGCCTGCGCCAGTCCGGCCACCCCGACTTCTTCGTCCGCAAGGCCATCGGCTGGGCCCTGCGCGAGTACGCCAAGACCGACCCGGACGCGGTGCGCGGCTTCCTCGCGCGCGAGGGCGGCCGGTTCGCGCCGCTGTCGGTGCGGGAGGCGCTGAAGAACATCGGGGCGTGACCGCACCGTCCGTCGCGGTCACGTGACCTCGGCCTTCCGCCGCGCGGAAAATGGTTCGACGCGGGGCGCGGCGTCGGCGAGGATCGTCCCCATGTTCCGGTACGCCTTCCCTCTCGCAGCATCCGCCGTCGCGGATGCCCCGAAGGCTGCCGTCACCCTTCTCGTCGCCGCAGTCGACGGCGCCCGAAGCTGACCCTCCCCGGATCGCCCGGCGGACCCCGCAGGGGGAGGGTCGGCCAGGTTCCCGGGGTCCCCGTCCCGGCCGCGCGCCGCATCGCCGCGCCCGGGGCCTGACGCGTCATCACCTGAGAGGCTTCCAGGTACCGCCATGTCCAAGACGGCGTACATCCGCACCAAACCGCACCTCAACATCGGCACGATGGGCCACGTCGACCACGGCAAGACCACCCTGACCGCCGCCATCACCAAGGTGCTCGCCGAGCGGGGCGCCGGCACCTTCGTGCCGTTCGACCGCATCGACCGCGCCCCGGAGGAGGCCGCCCGCGGCATCACCATCAACATCGCGCACGTCGAGTACGAGACCGACACCCGTCACTACGCGCACGTCGACATGCCCGGCCACGCCGACTACGTGAAGAACATGGTCACCGGCGCCGCCCAGCTCGACGGGGCGATTCTCGTCGTCTCCGCGCTGGACGGGATCATGCCGCAGACCGCCGAACACGTCCTGCTCGCCCGGCAGGTGGGCGTCGACCACATCGTCGTCGCGCTCAACAAGGCCGACGCGGGCGACGAGGAGCTGACCGACCTGGTCGAGCTGGAGGTCCGCGAACTGCTCACCGCGCACGGCTACGGCGGTGACGCGGCGCCCGTCGTCCGGGTCTCCGGACTCAAGGCGCTGGAGGGCGACCCGCGCTGGACCGCGTCCGTCGAGGCGCTGCTCGACGCGGTCGACACCTATGTGCCCGTGCCGGAGCGGTATCTGGACGCGCCGTTCCTGCTGCCGGTGGAGAACGTGCTCACCATCACCGGCCGGGGCACCGTCGTCACCGGCGCGGTCGAGCGTGGCACGGTACGGGTCGGCGACCGGGTGCAGGTGCTCGGCGCGGACACCGAGACCGTGGTGACCGGCCTGGAGACCTTCGGCAAGCCGATGGAGGAGGCGCAGGCCGGGGACAACGTGGCGCTGCTGCTGCGCGGGGTGCCGCGCGACGCGGTGCGGCGCGGGCACGTGGTGGCAGCGCCGGGCAGCGTGACGCCGAGCCGGCGGTTCACGGCGCGGCTGTACGTGCTGTCGGCCCGCGAGGGCGGCCGGACGACACCGCTGTCGACCGGCTACCGGCCGCAGTTCTACATCCGCACCGCGGACGTCGTCGGGAACGTCGACCTCGGCGAGGCGGCGGTGGCGCGGCCCGGTGACACGGTGACCGTCACCGTGGAGCTGGGGCGCGACGTGCCGCTCGAGCCCGGTCTCGGCTTCGCCGTCCGCGAGGGCGGGCGCACCGTGGGTGCGGGCACGGTGACCGGGATCGGCCGAGTGTCCGGCGGGAGCGGGGGTGGCGGCACAATGGGACGGTGAGTGAGCCCATCCCCGTGTCCCGCGCCGTCGACCACGGCACCGCCAAGCTGATGCCCGACGTCGACCGGGAACGGGCCTGGCTGCTGACCGTCGACGGCGCCCCGCAGTCCTACGTCGACCTGGACGAGCCGACGCACCTGGAGTTCGAGTACGCGCGGCGGCTCGGCCACGTCCTCGACGTGACCGGCGAGCCCGGGGCACCGCTGGACGCGGTGCATCTCGGGGGCGGGGCGATGACGTTGCCGCGGTATCTGGCCGTCACCCGGCCGGGGTCACGTCAGCAGGTGGTGGAGGCCGACGCGGGGCTCGCGGCTCTCGTCGCCGAGCATCTGCCGCTTCCGGCCGGCGCCAACGTCACCGTGCACACGGTGGACGCCCGCGCCTGGCTGGAAGCGGCGCCGGACCGCAGCGCGGACGTTCTGGTCGCGGACGTCTTCGGCGGCTCGCAGGTGCCCGCGCATCTGACCACCGTCGGGTACGTCGACGAGGTCGCGCGGGTGCTGCGGCCCGGCGGGGTCTGTCTCGCCAACCTCGCGGACGCGGCGCCGTTCGCCTTCGTGCGCTCGCAGCTGGCGACGGTGGCGACGCGGTTCGCGGAGTGTGTGCTGATCGCCGAGCCGGCGGTGTTGCGGGGGCGGCGGTTCGGGAACGTGGTTCTCGCGGTCTCCGACCGCGCGCTGGATGTTCCGGCGTTGACCCGTGCGGTCGCGGCGGATCCGTTTCCGGCGCGGGTGGAGTATGGGGCGGCGCTGAGTGACTTCGTGGGCGACGCGCCTGTGGTTCACGACGGGACGGCGGTCCCGTCACCCTTGCCGCCCTCGGGGGCGTTCGCGGTGGGTTGAGCGGCGGCTGCGGCGGAGTGGGGCCTGATCGCGCAGTTCCCCGCGCCCTTTTGGGGGCGCGGGGAACTGCGCGAGCAACCAGCCACCGGCCGTACGCCGAAGTACCGGCCCCTGCCCCCGCGGCGCGTCTCAGCCTCGGGTCGGCTCGCTCCCTTCCCCGGCGGGGAGTGAGGCGTCCGCCCCGGGCGTGGGTGTGGGCGCCGACGCGACCGTGACCTGATGCGCACGGCGGCGCAAGTTACGGACGTCCGGAACCGTCAGCACCGCCGCTGTCACGACAACCACCAACGCCGCACAGCCCCACAACGCCTCCGGGCGCCCGAACGCCGACTCCGCCGGGCCCGCGAGGGCCATCGCCGCCGGGACCAGGGCGACCGAGCCGAACCAGTCGTACGCGGACACCCGGGACAGCTTCTCCTCGGGTATCTCCTGATGCAGCGCGGTCATCCAGGAGACGCCGAACACCTCCACGGACAGGCCCGTCAGGAACATCACCGCGCACAGCACCGCCACCGGCACGGGCACCGCGAGCGCGGCGGACGGCAGGGCCAGCGGGAACACGCACAGCGTGCCCACCAGCAGCAGACGGCGCGGCTGCCAGCGGGTCATCAGCAGCGCGCCCGTCACCGTGCCGCCGCCGAAGAAGGCCAGCGCGACGCCCCAGGGGGCCGCCCCGCCCAGGTGGTCGCGGGCGACGAGCGGACCGTAGACCGCGTCGGCCGCGCCGACGACCGCGTTGGCGACGGAGAACTGCACGACGATGCCCCACAGCCACGGCCGGCCGGTGAACTCCCGCCAGCCGTCCCGCAGGTCGGCGAGCATCCCGCCGCCCGGCTCGCGCGGCGGTATGTGCCTCACGTCGAGGAACGTCCGCAGCACCGCCGCGACCGCGAAGGCCGCCGCGTCCGCCGCCAGCACCCAGCCCGGTCCGATCGCGGCGACCATCGCCCCGCCGAGCGCGGCGCCGCCGAGGGTCGCCCCGTGCATCGCCATCCGGAACACGGCGAACGCGCGGCCCGCCTGCTCGCCGTCGACGGAGGAGAGCAGCATGCCCTCGGCGGCCGGGTTGAAGAACGCCTGTCCGGCGCCGCCGAGCGCGCTGAGCAGCATCATCTGCCACAGCCGCGGCTCACCGGCGAGGACCAGCGCGGCGAACGCGGCCTGGGAGACGCAGTTCAGGGCGTTGGCCGCGACCATCACCCGGTGCCGCGGCAGCCGGTCCGCGACGGCGCCGCCGATCAGCAGGAACAGCACGAGCGGCAGGGTGCGGGCGGCGGCCACCAGGCCCACGTCCCCGCCGTCGCCGCCCGCGCCCAGCACGGCGAACGCGGCGGCGATCAGCGCGCCGTGGCTGCCCAGGTTGGTCACCACGGCGGAGGCGGTCAGCAGCGTGTAGTTGCGGCCGGCCCAGGCGGGGCGGCGGCGGGCGGCAGAGGTCGGCACCTGGTGACTATCGCCGGGCGAGGGCCGTCTTGCCAAATGGGTTCCGGGCCCGCTCACCTGCGGGCCCGGACCGTCACGACTCCGTCGGCGGTTCCTCGGTCAGCCGGACCGTGCTGAGGATCTTCTGCACGGTCGCCTCGGGGATCTCGTCCTTCACGCCCGCCGCGCCGTACAGGTTCCAGGTGACGAAGTCGCCCGCGCCGTTCTTGAACGCGAACGTGATCGCCTTGCCCTCGCTGTCGCACTTGCCCTTCTGCGGCGTGCCCTCCGAATGCGCCGTGGCCACGTGCCCGGTGATCCCGGACTTCGTGGTGTACGGCTTCGGCGCGTCGAACTTCACGCTCTTCTTGTCGGGCTGTGTGTAACCGCCGAAGATCCACCACGGGACGCGGGTCTCGGCCGCCTCCTTGGTGTCCTTCGCGCCGTTCTCGCCGCGGGTGCCCGCGGTGACGAGCGCGGTGTCCTCGGTGCGGCCGTCCTTGTTCTCGTCGGCGGTGCACCACTTCGACTTCAGGTAGGCGGGGGCGGTGACGGTGGTGCGGCCCGTCTCACCGTTCTTCTCGTCCCACTCGAAGCCCACCGAGGTGTCCGGCGTCTCGATCTCCCAGTCGGCCGGGACGTCGAACTTGGTGCCGAAGCGGGTGTTCACGACGACCTGCCAGCCGGGGATCGTCGCCTTCTCCCCTTCGCCGCCGCGCGGGTTGCCCCCCGTGGGGGAGGCGGTCGGCTCGGCGGAGGTGTTCTCGGACGCGGTCGCGCTCGGCTTGGTCTTCTTGCCGTCGGCCTCGTCGTCCTTGTCGCCGCCGAGCACCAGGAAGCCCGTCACGCCCGCCGCCACGACCACCGCCGTCGCCGCGACGATCGCCACCAGCTTCGTACGGTTCCCGCCCCCGCCGCCGTCGCCCGGATGCGGCATGCCCACGGTGGACGGCTCGCCCCACTGCGGCTGCTGCTGGTACGGGTTCGGCTGCTGGTAGCCGGGTTGCTGGTACGGATTCGGCTGCTGGTACCCCGGCTGCTGGTACGGATTGTTCGACTGCGGGTTCTGCTCGCCCCCGGGCGGCTGCTGTCCTGGCCACATGGGCAGCCACCCTAGCCGCGCCCTGACACGATTCGGTCACTGCCCTTTGACGGGGACGTAGCAACCGCTCGACCGGGGCGTGCCGGTCGCGGTCCTCACACGGCCTCGCCGGCGCCGTACGGGCCGAACAGGTCGAGCAGCCGGACGCGGGCGGAGTGCAGCCGGTGGGCGACCACCTCGCCCACCCAGCGGTTGACCTCCCGGCCCAGCCCTGCGTCCTCCTCGCACAGGGCGAGCACGGACGCGGCGTCGAACTCGTACGCCCGCACCGGGGTGGCCGCCTCGGCGCCCAGGTGCCGGACGTGCGGGCGGAACAGCCACGACCAGCCGACCAGTTCGTTGTGCCCGAGCCGCTCGATGACGAGGGCCCGGCGGCCCGGCACCCGCATGTCCAGCTCCACGGTGCCGGTCCTGATCACCCAGAACCGGTCCGCCCGGGCGCCCTCCTCGAACAGCCGGGTCCCTTGCGGGAAGGACACCTCACGTGCGGTGGCCATGAGCCTCTCCCGGTGCTCTGCGGGCAGGGCACGCGGCAGGCTGGGGGACGGAGGAGCGAACATGGCGGGCCTCCCGGGAACGAGGTGCGGGCTGTCGTCGTCATCTCCAGCCGCTGCTTCCACCCTCCCGCCGCCTCCCGTCGCCCCGCATGGGCCGACCGGCCCCGGTGGCGCGGCACACGGCCCTGAACGGACGGTTCACCCCGACCCGGTAGGCTTCCCGACCGTGCCCCTCGACCGGGCGGCACGCACACGCACGGACACACGGCATCGGCGGACCGGAGGAAGAGGCGTTGCACGTCCAGGAATGGCTCGAGACCGTACCCGCGGTCGCCGTGTACGCGCTGGTGGGGATCGTCATCGGGCTGGAGAGCCTGGGCATCCCGCTGCCCGGCGAGATCATCCTGGTCTCCTCGGCGCTGCTCGCCTCCCAGCACGGCGACATCAACCCGGTGATCCTCGGCGCCTGCGCCACCGCCGGTGCGATCATCGGCGACTCGATCGGCTACGCCATCGGCCGCAAGGGCGGACGCCCGCTGCTGGCCTGGCTGGGCGGGAAGTTCCCCCGCCACTTCAGCGAGGCGCACGTCGCCACCGCCGAGCGGTCCTTCCAGAAGTGGGGCATGTGGGCGGTCTTCTTCGGCCGCTTCGTCGCCCTGCTCCGCATCTTCGCCGGGCCGCTCGCGGGCGTGCTGCGGATGCCGTACTGGAAGTTCCTGATCGCCAACGTGCTCGGCGGTGTTCTGTGGGCCGGTGGTACGACGGCCGTCATCTACTACGTGGGCATCGTCGCCGAGTCGTGGCTGAAGCGGTTCTCCTGGCTGGGGCTGGTGCTGGCGGTGGCCATCGGTCTGACCTCGATGCTCGTCCTCAAGCGCAAGGCCAAGAAGGCGGCCGTCACGGAGACGGCTCCCGCCGAGGAGGCGGTTCGGGCCGAGTCGGCGCCGTAGGCGTAGCAGGACGGCGCCGCTGCCGCCCGATCACGTCGCCCGTGCGGGCCGGTGGGGGCTTGGCGCGCAGTTCCCCGCGCCCCTTGGTGTGCTGTCGCACAGACACCCTTCAGGGGCGCGGGGAACTGCGCGAACAACCCCCACTGACCCGCACCCGAGATGCGACCCCGTCTCAGCCCCCGTGCTGATCCCGATGCGCCTTCGCCAGCTCCGCGTACATCGTCCCGTTGAGGGTCAGCCCCTCCCGCTCCTCCTGCGTCAGCTCCCGCCGCACCTTCGCCGGGACGCCCGCGACCAGGGAGCCCGGGGGCACCCGCATACCCTGCGGCACCAGCGCCTGCGCGGCGACCAGCGAGCCCGCGCCGATCACGGCGCCGTTCAGGACCGTCGCGCCCATGCCGATCAGGCAGTCGTCCTCGACGGTCGCCCCGTGGACCACCGCGTTGTGCCCGACGGAGACCCGCTCGCCCACGGTGACCGGGAACCCGGGGTCGGCGTGCAGGGTGCAGTTGTCCTGGACGTTGCTGCTCGCGCCCACCGCGATCGACTCCACGTCGCCGCGCAGCACCGCGCCGTACCAGACGCTCGCCCCCGCGTGCAGCGTCACGTCGCCGATCACGCTCGCCGTGGGCGCCACGAACGCCCCCTCGTCGATCCGCGGCTCCCTGCCGCCGATACCCGTGATCAGAGCCTGGTGCGTCATCGTCGCCTCCTCGTCGGACGTCGGGGGAACGGTACGCCACCCGGTGGGGTGAAGATCACAGGGGCGCCGGGCCGTGCCCGCCGCACCCGCGGACTACGGTGAGCGGGTGCCGAAGCGCAAGAACACGTTCTCGTCCTGGCCGCGCGGCCTCGCCCAGCGCGCGGTCCACGCGGGCTGGGCCTGGGTGCAGCGCACGGGCTCGGTGACCGCGGAACACCCCGGCCGCTTCCGCTTCGGCGCGATGGGAACAGGTACCAGACTCGCCTTCCCGCTCGGCACGATCTTCGGCGAGCCCTGGATCCGGATCGGCGCGCACTGCATCGTCGGCGAGCAGGTCACCCTCACCGCCGGCCTCATGCCCGGCCTCGACCTCGGCCCCGACCCGATCCTGCGCATCGGCGACGGCGTCGTCCTCGGCCGCGGCAGCCATGTCATCGCCGACACCACCGTGACCATCGGCAGCGACTGCTACTTCGGCCCGTACGTCTACGTCACCTCCACCAACCACTCCTACGACGACCCGCACGAGCCCATCGGCAGGCAGTGGCCGCGGATGGAGCCGGTGGAGATCGGCCCGGGCTGCTGGATCGGCACCGGCGCGGTCATCCTGCCGGGCGCGCGCGTCGGGCGGAACGTGGTGGTGGCCGCGGGCGCGGTCGTCCGGGGCGAGGTGCCGGACCACTGCGTGGTCGCGGGCGCGCCCGCCCGGGTCGTACGCCGCTGGACGCCCGCCGAGGGCTGGCAGCCGCCGCTGCGCACCCCGCCGCCCGTGCCGCTCCCCGACGACATCACGCCCGACCAGCTGCGGGCGCTGTCCGAGCTCGACGAGGAGAGCGCGGCCCGCCTCGCCGAGCTGGACGAGACCCAGCTCGACACGAACGGCGCGGCGCGGCTGGCCGAACTGGAACCAGGCGCCTGACGCCCCCGCCACACCCGCCCCGACCTCGCAGTACAGTGCGGTGAACCACCGGGTGCACCGCACCGCAGTCGCACGGGCCGGCCCCGGTCATCCGGACAGTCGAAACGGACGGAATGTGGCGGACCTCGACCTGCTGACCCGGTCCCTGGCGCGCAACGTCAAGCGCTGGCGCACCGAGCGCGGCTTCACCCTGGACATGCTCGCCGCGCGGGCGGGCGTCAGCCGCGGCATGCTCATCCAGATCGAGCAGGCCCGCACCAACCCGAGCATCGGCACGGTCGTCAAGATCGGCGACGCGCTCGGCGTCAGCGTGCCCACCCTGCTCGACTACGAGCGGGGCCCGCGCGTCCGCATCACCACCGCCGACCAGACGGTCCGGCTCTGGCACACCGAGCACGGCAGCTACAACCGGCTGCTGGCCGGCACCGAGGCGCCGGGGCCGCTGGAGATGTGGGAGTGGCGACTGATGCCGGGGGAGAGCAGCGACTCCGACCCCCACCCCGCCGGCACCGTCGAACTCGTCCACGTCACGGCCGGGGAGCTGACGCTCACCGTCGACGGGACGGAGCACCGGGTGCCGGACGGCGCCAGCGCCTCCTTCGAGGCCAACGCGCCCCACACGTACGGCAACACGGGCGACGAGCCGATGGTGATGATCATGGCGGTGTCGGTGCCGCCCGTGAGTTGAGACACCCTCCGGCGCCCGCCCCGCCCGCTGTTACCGTGCCGCCATGCGCGCACCCATCGGAAACTTCGACCAGGCCACTCCCGCCCCCGACTGCCTCGACGAGCTGACCGCCCCGGTCGCCGCCGCGGTCCGCGCCTGGAGCGGCAGCGTCCCCGCCGACCAGATCCTCTACGTCGAGACGGACCCGCGCTGGGCGGACACCGCCGTCTTCGTCGAGCACTACGGCACCGACCTGCTGGAGCGCTCGGCGAACTGCGTGGTGGTCGCGGGCAAGCGCGGCGGCGAGTCCACGCTCGCCGCGTGCGTCGTGCTGTCCACCACCCGCGCCGACGTGAACGGCGTGGTGCGCCGCCACCTCGGCGTCCGCAAGGCGTCCTTCGCGCCGATGGACACGGCGACGGGGGAGACCGGCATGGAGTACGGCGGCATCACCCCCGTCGGGCTGCCCGAGAGCTGGCCGGTGCTGGTGGACGCGGCCGTCGTCGACCTGCCGTACGTGCTGGTCGGCAGCGGGCGGCGGCGCGGGAAGCTGCTGGTGCCGGGCAAGGCTTTCGCGCAGCTGCCGGGCGCGGTCGTGCTGGAGGGCCTCGGGAAGCCCGCCGCCTGAACCGGGCCGGGGACGGCCGCGCGGGCGTCAGAACCGCGCGGCCGTGCCCAGGTACTGCTCCGCGAAGGCCGCCGCCGCGGCCGGCGAGCTGAACAGACGGCGCAGCCGGGCCAGGGCGGTGCCCGCACGGAACGGATCGCCACCGGCGCCCCCGTGGAACAGCTCCGACAGCCACTGCGAGAACTCCTGGTAGTCCCACACCCGCCGCAGACAGCTCTCCGAGTACCCGGCAAGACCGGTCCCGTCGCCCGTCAGCAGCCGCTCGGCGAGCGCGTCGCCCAGCGCGAACGCGTCGTGCAGCGCCAGGTTCAGGCCCTTGGCCGCGATCGGCGCGACCAGGTGCGCCGCGTCCCCGGCCAGGTGGAGGCGGCCGAAGGTCATCGGCTCGGTCACGTAGTCGTGCATGTCCAGCACGCGCTTCTCGATCAGCCGCCCCTCCGTCAGCGGCTCCGCGCCGGCCGCGCCGAGCCGGCGGCGCAACTCCGCCCAGACCCGCTCGTGCGGCCAGTTCTCCGGGTCGTCGCCCGGCGGGCACTGGAGGTAGTAGCGGGTCACCTCGGCACTGCGTGGCATCTGCCCGGCGAACCCGTCCGGATGGCAGCCGAACAGCACGCGGTCGGCGGACGGCGGCGCCTCGGCGAGCAGGGCCAGCCAGCCGATGCCGTAGTCGTGCCGCGCCACCCGCGCCCGGCCGGCGACGGCCGCCCTGGTCACCCCGCGCGCCCCGTCGCAGCCCGCGACGAAGTCGCACGCGACGACCTCCCGCCGGCCGCTGTCCGGGCAGACGTACGACACCGACGGCCGGTCCCCGTCCAGGCCGTGCAGCCGCACGTCCCGCACCCCGAACCGCACCGCGCCGCCGCGCACGTCCGCGTACTCCCGCACCAGGTCGGTCACCAGGAACTGCTGCGGATACACCCAGTGGTGGCGGCCCGTCAGCTCGTGGAAGCCGAAGCGGTGGCGCTCCCCGTCGAAGCGGAACTCGCAGGCGGTGTCCCGTCGGGCCCGCTCCAGCAGGTTCCCGGCGAGACCCCGCCGCTCCAGACCGCGCACCACCGGTTCCTCGATCACCCCGGCCCGCGGCCGTCCCTCGACGAACTCCCGCGTCCCGGTCTCCAGCACCAGGCAGTCCACCCCGGCCGCCCGCAGCACGCACCCCACGGTGAGCCCGGCGGGCCCCGCGCCCACCACGACAACCGGAAACCGTTGCGGAGAAGGGGAGTTGGGGGAGGAGGGCGTCTCGGTCACCGCGCCATTATGGCGTCACCCCGTCCGTCCGGAACCCGTGGGCACACCCCTCAGGCCAGCCGCGGGATCTCGATCGCCGGGCAGCGGTCCATCACCATCTCCAGGCCCGCCTCCCGCGTACGCCTGTACGCCTCCTCGTCGACCACCCCGAGCTGGAACCACACGGCCTTCGCGCCCTTGGCCACCGCCTCGTCCGCGACCGCCCCCGCGAGCTCGCTGTTGACGAACACGTCCACCACGTCCACGTCGAAGGGGATGTCCGCGAGCGAGGCGTACCCCTGCTCCCCGTGCACCGTCTCCGCCTTGGGGTGCACCGGCACCACGCGCTTGCCGAACCGCTGGAGCACCTGCGCGACCCCGTACGCGGCGCGCTGCCGGTTGGAGGACAGGCCGACCACGGCCCAGGTGTCACCGGACTCGGTGAGGATCTTGCGGACCGTTGCGTCGTCGCCGTACACCGTCGGCCTCCCGTGGATCTGAAGTGAGCTGTCCCTTCCGACAACCGGGCGCACGGCACGGTGATTCCCCGCCCCGCGCGCCTGCCCCACCGGGCGCCCGGGCCTGCCACGCCGGACGGCGCCGCGCAAGCGACGGCGCGAAAAGCGTGCGAGATACCTGCGTGCGCCCGCTCGCGCGCCTACGCTCACCTCGTGCTGCGCATCACCGACGCCCGAACCGGCGAGCTCGTGGACGCCGCCCCCGCCCGCCGGGGCCTGACCCGTGTCGAGGCCCACCCGCGGGGGCTCGACCCCACCGGCCTGCGTGTGCTGCTGGCCGCCGACCTCCTCGTACGCGCCCTGGAACTCGGCGGCACGCCGGTGTGGGCGCTGCTGGCCGCCGAACGGCAGCACGCGGAGCTGCGCGCGGCGGCCGACGCGCTCGGCATCCGGCCGTTCGAGGACGGCGAGGGCGCCGCCGGGCTGGGCGAGGCACAGGTGCTGCACGTCGTGGACGAGCGAGGCGCCGGACCCGACGGGGTACGGGTCGCCGTCGCCCCCGTGACCTGGTCGGCCCCCGGGGCGCCGGACGAGGCCGACCAGGCCGCCCTGCGTCTCGCGCTGCTCACGCACCCGAGGAGCGCGCCCGTGGTGATCGACGAGGACGCGCTGGCGCGGGCCGGCGACACCCTGGGCCGCTGGCGGAGCGCCGTCGCCGGCTGGGCGAGGCGGCCTTCACGCCCCGTGCCCGACGAAGTGCGGGCCGGTCTGCGCGCCGCCTGGGAGGACGACCTGGACACCGCCGGGGTGCTCGGCGTGCTCCGCGCGGTGGAGGACGACCCCGGCCCGGCGGACGGCGCCCGCTTCGAGACGTACGCCTACGCCGACCGGCTGCTCGGCCTCGACCTCGCCCGCGACCTCGGGCACCCCGCGTGATCGAGCGCGCGGCGTCCGGACCGCTGCGCCGGCTCGTGGTGCTGCGGCACGCCAAGTCCGCCCGGCCGGAGGGCGTCACCGACCACGAGCGTCCGCTCGCCGCCCGCGGCCGCCGGGACGCCCCCGCCGCCGGACGGGCCCTCGCCGACATGGACTGCCTGCCCGGACTCGCCCTGTGCTCCACCGCCGTCCGCGCCCGCCGCACCTGGGAGCTGGCCGCCGCGCAGTGGGGCACGCCCCCGCCGGTCCGGCTCGACCCGCGCCTCTACCACGCGGACGTTCCCGCCCTGCTCGACGTGGTCCGCGAGACGCCCGCCGAGATCGAGACGCTGCTGCTCGTCGGCCACAACCCGGGGCTCGAGGACCTCGTGCTGACCCTCGCCGACGACGGACTCGACGACACCCTGGCCCGGGTCCGCGCCAAGTTCCCGACCTCCGCCGTCGCCGTGCTCGACTGGCGCGGCTCCGGCTGGCGCGACCTCGTCCCCGGCGGCGCCCTGCTCACGTCGGTCGCCGTCCCGCGCGGCAGGCGCTGACCCGGGCGGCATAGGCTGGCCGGATGCAGGACGAGTACCGCACCGTGGCCCGCGCGGGTGTGCACGAGACCGAGGTCAACCGCTCCCGCTTCCTGTGCGCCCTCGCCCCGGCGGCCACCGAGCGCGAGGCGCAGGACTTCGTCGCGGCCGTCCGCAAGGAGCACGCCGACGCCACCCACAACTGCTGGGCGTACGTCATCGGCGCGGACGCCTCCGTGCAGAAGGCCTCCGACGACGGGGAGCCCGGCGGCACCGCGGGCGTCCCCATGCTCCAGATGCTGCTGCGCCGCGACATGCGCTACGTCGTCGCCGTCGTCACCCGCTACTTCGGCGGCGTGAAGCTCGGCGCGGGCGGCCTCATCCGCGCCTACGGCGGCGCGGTGGGCGAGGCCCTGGACGCGCTCGGCACGATCACCCGGCGCCGCTTCCGGCTGGCCACCGTGACCGTCGACCACCAGCGGGCCGGCAAGGTGCAGAACGACCTGCGCTCCACCGGCCGCGAGGTCCGCGACGTGCGCTACGGCGAGGAGGTCACGATCGAGATCGGCCTCCCCGACGCCGACGTGGACGCCTTCCGCGCCTGGCTCGCCGACGCCACCTCCGGCACCGCGCGCCTCGAACTGGGCGGGGAGGCCTACGGGGACGCCTGACGCCCCGCTCGTTCCGCCCTCTCAGGGTGATAACGGGCGAAATGGGACCGGGACGTGACGGGTGATACGGGAGCAACCGGCGCGTTGTCACAGGCGCCCGATACGCTGCCGGGACCATGAGATTCCTGCACACGTCCGACTGGCACCTCGGCCGGTCCTTCCACCGGGTCGGCATGCTCGGCGCCCAGGCCGAGTTCATCGGCCACCTCGTCTCCACCGTGCGCGAGCGCGAGGTGGACGCGGTGGTGGTGTCGGGGGACGTGTACGACCGGGCGGTGCCGCCGCTCGCCGCGGTCGAGCTGTTCGACGACGCGCTGCACCGGCTCGCCGACCTCGGCGTGCCCACGGTGATGATCTCCGGGAACCACGACTCGGCCCGCCGTCTCGGCGTCGGCGCGGGGCTCATGGGCCGCGCCGGCATCCACCTGCGCACCGAGCCCTCCGCCTGCGGCACCCCCGTGCTGCTGCCCGACGCGCACGGGGACGTCGCCTTCTACGGCCTGCCCTACCTGGAGCCCGCCCTCGTGCGGGACGAGTTCGGCGTGGAGCGGGCCGGGCACCAGCCGGTGCTCGCCGCCGCGATGGACCGGGTGCGCGCCGACCTCGCCGCCCGCCCGGCCGGCACCCGCTCCGTCGTCCTCGCCCACGCCTTCGTCACCGGCGGCGAACCGAGCGACAGCGAACGGGACATCGCCGTCGGCGGCGTCGCGTCCGTGCCCGCCGCGGTGTTCGACGGCGTCGACTACGTGGCGCTCGGCCATCTGCACGGCTGCCAGACCCTCACCGACCGCGTCCGCTACTCCGGCTCCCCGCTGGCGTACTCCTTCTCCGAGGCCGGGCACCGCAAGTCCATGTGGCTCGTCGACCTGGCAGCCGACGGGACCGTCACCGCCGAGCGCGTCGACTGCCCGGTGCCGCGCCCGCTCGCGCGCCTCCGCGGCACCCTGGAGGAGCTGCTCGCCGACCCCGCGCTCGCCCCGTACGAGGAGGCGTGGGTCGAGGCGACCCTCACCGACCCGGTCCGCCCCGCCGACCCCATGGCCCGGCTCGCCGAGCGCTTCCCGCACACCCTCGCCCTCGTCTTCGACCCCGACCGGCCGCCCGACGACCCCGACGTGTCCTACGCCCGCCGCCTCGCCGGCCGCGACGACCGTCAGATCGCCGAGGACTTCGTCGCCCATGTGCGCGGCGCGGGCCCCGACCCGCACGAACGCACGGTGCTGCGGGACGCCTTCGACGCCGTCCGCGCGGACGAGGCCGCGCGGGAGGTGGCCCGGTGAGGCTGCACCGCCTGGACATCACCGCCTTCGGCCCGTTCGGCACCACCCAGAGCGTCGACTTCGACGCCCTGTCCGCCGCCGGACTCTTCCTGCTGCACGGCCCCACCGGCGCCGGCAAGACCTCCGTCCTGGACGCCGTCTGCTACGCCCTCTACGGCTCCGTCCCCGGCGCCCGCCAGGGCGGCCAGGGCACGACCCTGCGCAGCGACCACGCCGCACCCGGCACCCGGACCTCCGTCACCCTCGAACTCACCGTCGCCGGACGCCGCCTGGAGATCACCCGGCAGCCCCCGTGGGAGCGCCCCAAGAAGCGCGGCGGCGCCGGCACCACCGTCGACAAGGCGCAGACCTCGCTGCGGGAGCGCGACGCCGCCACCGGCGCCTGGAAGGACCTCAGCCGCTCGCACCAGGAGATCGGCGAGGAGATCACCCAGCTGCTCGGCATGAGCCGCGAGCAGTTCTGCCAGGTGGTGCTGTTGCCGCAGGGCGACTTCGCCCGCTTCCTGCGCGCCGACGCCGAGGCCCGCGGCAAGTTGCTCGGCCGCCTCTTCGACACCCAGCGCTTCGCCGACGTGGAGAAGCGCCTCGCCGACCGCCGCCGCGCCGCCGAGGCCCGGGTGCGCGACGGCGACGCCGACCTCCTCGCCGACGCGCACCGCATGCAGCAGGCCGCGGGCGGCGCCATGGAGCTGCCCCAGCTGTCCCCGGGCGAACCGGGCCTCGCCGACGCCGTGCTGACCGCGGCCGCCGTCGCCCGCAGCACCGCGCGCGAACAGCTCACCGCCGCCCACTGCCGGCTCGCCACCGCCGAGTCCGTCCGCGCCGGGACCGGCCGTGCCCTGGACGAGACGCGCGAACGGCACCGGCTGCAACGCCGGTTCGCCGAGGCGCGGGAGCGCGCCGAGCGGCTGCGGGAGCGGACCGGCGCCCACGACGAGGACCAGGCCCGCATGGAGCGGGCCCGCAAGGCCGAGACCGTCGCCCCCGCCCTGGAACTGCGGGACTCCGCCGACGCCGAGCACCGCCGCGCGGCCGCCGCCGAGGAACACGCCCGCGCCCTGCTCCCCGCCTCCCTCGCGGACGCGGGACCCGACGGGCTCGCCGCGGCGGCCCGCCGCGCCGCCGAGGAACTGGGCGGCCTGGAGTCGGCCCGCCGCGCGGAGCGCCGCCTCACCGAACTCCTCGACGAGCGCGCCGGCCTGGACCGGCAGGAACGCGCCGACGACGAGGCCCGCGAGGACGCCGAATCCTGGCTCGCCGGCTGGGAGGCCACGCGCACCGCCCTCCAGGACCGCATCGCCTCCGCCCAGCAGGCCGCCACCCGCGCCGGGGAACTCGCGGCACGGCGCGACACCGCCCGCCACCGTCTGGAGGCCGCCCGCACCCGCGACCGGCTCACCCGGGACGCCGAGACCACCGCCGAGCAGGCCCGCGCCGCGCGCGAACAGGCCCTCGCCGCCCTGCAGCACTGGCTCGACCTCAAGGAACAGCGGCTGACCGGCATCGCCGCCGAACTCGCCGCCGGCCTCACCGACGGCGCCCCCTGCGCGGTCTGCGGCGCCACCGAACACCCCGCCCCGGCCCGCAGGGTCGCCGGACACGTCGACCGCGAGACCGAGGAACGCGCCCTCGCCGCCTACCAGCACGCCGAGGACCGGCGCGCCGAGGCGGACCAGCGGCTCGCCGCCGTACGGGAGGAGCTGGCCGCGGCCGGCGCCGGAGCAGGGGACACCCCGGCCGGGCAGCTCGCCCGCGAACTCGACGAGGCGGAGCGGGAGTACGCCCGGGCGCGGGAGGCCGCCTCGGCGCTGCACGCCGCCCAGGAGGAGCTGCGCGCCGCCGAACGCGAACACGAACTGCGCACCGCCGCCCAGCGCGACGCCGCCGTCCGCGCCGCCGCCCGCGTCGGCCACCGGGAACGCCTCGACCTCGAACGCGCGACGCTGGAGGAGGAGTTGGCGCAGGCGCGCGGAGACGCCCCCAGCGTCGTCGCGCGCGCCGGGCAGCTCGAACGGCAGGTCGCGCTGCTCACCGACGCCGCCGATGCCGCCCGCGCCGCCGAGGCCGCGGCCCGGCGGCTCAAGGACGCCGACGCCCGCCTCGCCGACGCCGCCTTCCGCGCGGGCTTCGACACCCCGCGCGCCGCCGCCGACGCCCTTCTCGACGACGCCGCCCACCGGCAGCTGCAACGCCGGCTGGACGCCTGGCACGACGAGGAGGCCGCCGTACGCGCCGTCCTCGCCGAACCGGAGACCGCGGCGGCCGCCCGCGAGCCCGTCGCCGACCTCGCCGCCGCCCAGCGCGCCGCCGAGGACGCCGACCGCGCCGTCCGCGAGGCGGCCTCCGCGCGTGACGCCGCCGCCCGCCGCTGCGCCGAACTCGACCGGCTCTCCGCCCGCGCCGCCGCCTCCGTGCGCCGGCTCGGACCGCTGCGCGAGGAGTACGACCGGGTGGCCCGCCTGGCCGCCCTCACCGCCGGCACCTCGGCGGAGAACGAACGCCGGATGCGTCTGGAGTCGTACGTGCTCGCCGCGCGACTGGAGCAGGTCGCCGCCGCCGCGACCGTCCGGCTGCGCCGCATGTCGTCCGGCCGCTACACCCTCGTCCACTCCGACGGCCGCACCGGCCGCGGCCGCAGCGGCCTCGGGCTGCACGTCGTGGACGCCTGGACCGGCCGGGAACGCGACACCGCCACCCTCTCCGGCGGCGAGACCTTCTTCGCCTCTCTCGCCCTCGCGCTCGGCCTCGCCGACGTGGTGACCGACGAGGCGGGCGGGGTGCGGCTCGACACGCTGTTCATCGACGAAGGCTTCGGCAGCCTCGACGACCAGACCCTCGACGAGGTGCTCGACGTGCTCGACTCGCTGCGCGAACGCGACCGCAGCGTCGGCATCGTCAGCCACGTCCCCGACCTGCGCCGCCGCATACACGCCCAGCTGGAGGTGGTGAAGGACCGCTCCGGCTCCCGGCTGCGGCAGCGCGGGGTGTGACGGGGCGGCCGGGTCACCGCCCCACGGGACGGCGCGGCAGCGGCGAGGAGTACACCACGCTGGTCGTGACCGAACCCAGCGCGCCGATCCGTCCCGACACCTCCTCCAGGTGCCGCATGGACCGCGCGGCGACCTTCAGCACGAAGCAGTCGTCGCCCGTCACATGGTGCGCCTCCAGGATCTCCGGGGTGGCGGCGACGAGGTCGTGGAACGGCTTGTAGTTGCCGGTCGGGTAGCGCAGCCGGACGAACGCCAGGACCGGCAGCCCGATCCGCTCCGGGTCCACCACCGCCGCGTAGCCCTGGATGATCCCCGCCCCCTCCAGCCGCCGCACCCGCTCGGTGACCGCGCTCGCGGACATCGACACGGCGCGGGCGAGTTCGGCGTACGTGGCGCGTCCGTCCCGCTGGAGGACGTCGAGGATGCGCCAGTCGGTGGCGTCCGGGGAATACTCGGTCATCGCCGAGAAGTAGCAGTGAAATCCCCGGCGGGGCAAGACCCGCACCGGGATTCGTCCCTTCAGACCGGCCGTCCGCGGCCGTAGTTTCTCTGCCATGACGACGACCACCGTGAATTCCGTCCTGCGGGTCGCCCCCGCCTCCCCGGCCCAGGCCGCGGCGCACTTCCGCGCGAGCCTCGCCCTGTACACCGACGTCTCCGACGTGGCCGCCGCGCTCGCGTCCGGCGGCGACCCCGGCTTCGTCCTGCTGGACTCCCGCGCCGCCGAGGCCTGGGAGCAGGGCCATGTGCCCGGCGCCCTGCACCTGCCCACCGCGCGGATCACCGAGCGGGCCGCGGACGTCCTCGACCCGGCCGTGCCGGTGGTGACGTACTGCTGGGGACCCGGCTGCGACGGGGCCGCGCGCGCCGCGCTCGCCCTCGCCGAACTCGGGTACCGCGTCAAGGAGATGCTCGGCGGCTTCGAGTACTGGGTGCGCGAGGGCTACGCGTACGCGACCCCGCGGGGCCGTGAGCGCCGGGCCGCCGACCCGCTGACCACCGTCGTGGACGCCGACGCCTGCGGATGCTGAACCCGCCCGCCCGGCAGGGGAGTCGAGCCGATAGGTTTCTCCGCCATGGAGCGATGCGCGGAGCCGGGGACGGTCGAGTGGGTGGAGTCGGGCGGCGGGCCGCTCGTCGCGGTGCCGGAGACGGTGCTGCCGTTCTGGACGGGGGCCGACGGCGAGGAGTTCGCCTCGGACTACGACCGGGCGTGCGAGGTCGACGGGCTCGTCGGGCTGCTCCCGGTCGGTGACGCCGCCGCCCTCGTCCTGGGCGACGAACCGGCCGCGACCGCCTACCTCCCCGAGCACTCCGTCCTCGTCCGCTGGGTCGCCGGACACACGGAGGAGGACCTGCTGGCGAGCGTCCCCGCCGCGCTCGCCACCGCCCAGTGGGACCGGGAGACGCAGTGGAAGGTACCCGGCCCGGTCGTCCTCTTCGACGCGGCCTGGCCCGGCACCCAGGCCGAAGGCACCGACCACACCCGCCTCGCCCTCGGCCCCGGCCGCTACACCGTGCGCGCCGCGCGGGTCAGCCCCGGCCCGGAGACCTGGCTGGTCCTGGTGCAGCTCCGGCCGCTGCCCTGACGCAGGGCCTTTCGTTCGCCAGGCCCTGGCGTCGCGGGGCCCGGCACGCACCACGAGGTGGGGGCACCCCCAGCGGCGTTCTCGTCGGTTGCCGAGTCCCCCACGGTCGGCTGCGCTCGCGCGGGCGGGGCCCCATCGCGCCTGACGCCCTCCTCCGCCTCGCAGCTGCACGCACCAGATCCCGCCCGGGTCGGCGGAAGACACACCGCGCCTCACGGCCGGCCTGATCCGAACGAACGGCCCTGAGGGCGCGCCGCATAATCGCGTGCCCGGGCCGGACGCTCGGCCCATCATGGGGATCATGCCGAAGCTTCCCCCGCCCCCGCCCGAGGACCTCCGCCGTGACCCCCTGCCGCTGCGGGGCCGTACCGCCCTGGTGACCGGGGCGAGCCGGCGCGGCGGCATCGGACACGCCGTGGCCCGCAGGCTCGCCGCGTACGGCGCGAGCGTCTACCTGCACCACCATGTGCCGCACGACGCCGCCATGCCCTGGGGCGCCGACCGGATCGAGGACGTCACCGCCTCCGTACGCGAGGCGCTCGCCGACCCCGGCGCGCGCGTCCTCGCCGGACCCGGCGACCTCGGCGACCCGGCGGAACCGGCAGCCCTGCACGCCCGCGCCGTCGACGCGCTCGGCGGACGTGTCGACATCCTCGTCGCCAACCACGCCCTCAGCGGCTCCGACGGCGACCTCGACACCGTCGACGCGGCCATGCTCGACGCGCACTGGGCCGTCGACGCCCGCTCCGTGCTGCTGCTCGTCCAGGCCCACGCCCGGCACCGCGCCGCACTCCCGCCGGGCACGCCGGGCGGCCGGGTGCTGATGATGACGTCCGGGCAGGACATCGCCGGCGGCATGCCCGGCGAGATCGCCTACGCCCTCCAGAAGGGCGCCCTGGCCTCGATCACCCGCTCCCTGGCGACCGCGCTCGCCGAGCACGCGGTCACCGTGAACACCGTCAACCCCGGCCCCGTGGACACCGACTACCTGACCGGCGAGGTCTACGACGCGATCGCCGCGCGCTTCCCCGCCGGGCGCTGGGGCATGCCCGACGACCCGGCCCGCCTCCTCGCGTGGCTGGCCACCGACGAGGCGGGCTGGATCACCGGCCAGGTCATCGACTCCGAGGGCGGCTTCCGGCGCTGAACCGGCCCTGCGACGCCCGAATTCCCCTTACAGCGCGGCCAGTTCGTCCACCAGGTCGTCCAGGCCCAGCGACCCCTGGGACAGCGCGGCCATGTGCCACGCCTTGAGGTCGAAGGCGTCGCCGTGCCGCTCGCGGGCCTTCTCCCGGCCCAGCAGCCAGGCCCGCTCGCCGAGCTTGTAGCCGATGGCCTGGCCCGGGATCGTCAGATAGCGGGTCAGCTCGCTCTCCACGAAGTCCGCCGGGCGGCTGCTGTGCGCGCCGAAGAACTCCTGCGCCAGCTCCGGCGTCCACCGCTCGCCCGGGTGGAACGGCGAGTCCGCGGGGATCTCCAGCTCCAGATGCATGCCGATGTCGACGATGACCCGGGTCGCCCGCATCATCTGCGCGTCCAGGTACCCGAGCCGCTCCTCCGCGTCCGTCAGGAAGCCCAGCTCGTCCATCAGCCGCTCCGCGTACAGCGCCCAGCCCTCGCAGTTGGCGCTGACCATGCCGACGGTGGCCTGGTAGCGGGAGAGGTTCTCCGCCACGTGCACCCACTGCGCCAGCTGGAGGTGATGGCCGGGGACGCCCTCGTGGTACCAGGTGGACACCAGGTCGTACACCGGGAAACGGGTCAGCCCCATCGTGGGCAGCCAGGTGCAGCCCGGCCGCGAGAAGTCCTCCGACGGCTGCGTGTAGTACGGCGCCGCCGCGCTGCCCGCCGGGGCGATCCGCGACTCCACCTTCCGCACCCGCTCGGCCAGGTCGAAGTGCGTGCCGTCGAGCCGGTCGATCGCCTGGTCCATCAGACCCTGAAGCCAGTCGCGGACCTCGTCCACGCCCTCGATGTGCCGGCCGTGCTCGTCGAGGTGGGCCAGCGCCACCCACGGGGTCTCCGCCCCCGGCAGGATCTTCTCGGCCTCCTTCCTCATCTCGCCCAGCAGCCGGAAGTACTCCGACCAGCCGTACGCGTACGCCTCGTCCAGGTCCAGGTCGGTGCCGTTGTAGTAGCGCGACCAGCGGGCGTAGCGCTCCCGGCCCACCGTGTTCGGCGCGTCCGCGACCGCCGGGGCGTACACGTCCCGCAGCCAGTCCCGCAGCTCCGCCACCGCCGCGGTCGCCGCGCGGGCGGCCTCGTCCAGCTCGGCGCGCAGCGCGTCCGGGCCGTCGGCGGCGAAGTCCTCGAACCAGCCGCGGCCCTCGCCGGTGTCCACCCACTCGCCGAGTTGCCCGACGAACGTCCGAGTGGGGCGCGGCGCCGCGTACAGCTTGCGCTCCAGGCCCAGCGCCAGCGACTCCCGGTACCCGGCCAGCGCGGCCGGGACCGCGCGCAGCCGCTCCGCGACCGCCCGCCAGTCCTCCTCCGTCTCCGTCGGGGTCACCGTGAACACCTCACGCACCGCGTGCGCGATCGTGCCCAGGTTGCCGACCGCGCGCAGGTGCTCGTCGGCCTCGTGCACGGCCAGTTCGGCCGTCAGCCGCTCCCTCAGCAGCCGGGCGCAGCGGCGCTCGGCGTCGCTGTCCGCGCCCGGCAGGCGCTCGGCCTCGTCGAGCCGCGCGAGGGTCGCCCGCAGCAGTTCGGCGACCGCCTCCTGACCTGCGGGCGAGAGGTCGGGCAGCCGGGAGGAACTCTCCTTGACGCCGAGGTACGTCCCGGTGATCGGATCGAGGGCGATGAGCTCGTCGACGTAGGCGTCGGCGACCTGACGGGGAAGCGCGCTGTTGGTTGGTGACATGCGGACCATCCTGGTACGACGTCCGCCGCACGTCACGCGGATTGAGCCGAGGGCGAAGGCGGCATGACCGGACCGCAGTCCCACTGCTGGAAGATCAGCCGCGTCTCCACCCGCGCCACCTCCCGCCGGGCGGTGAACTCGTCCAGCACCAGCCGCTGGAGATCCGCCATGTCCGCGACCGCGACATGCACCAGATAGTCGTCCGGGCCGGTCAGATGGAACACCGTCAGCGACTCCGGCAGCGCCCGGATCCGCTCCACGAACGGCCCCACCAGCTCCCGCCGGTGCGGTCTCACCTGCACCGACAGCAACGCCTGGAGACCTCGGCCGAGCTTCGCCGGGTCCAGCTGGAGCCGGTGCCCGAGGATCACGCCGGAGCGGCGCAGCCGGGTCACCCGGTCCAGGCAGGTCGACGGCGCGACCCCGACCTGCGCGGCGAGGTCCCGGTACGTGGTCCGGGCGTCGTTCTGCAGCAACCGCAGCAGCTGGAGGTCCACCGGATCCAGTACGACAGAATCGCTCATCGGCCGAACGTAGCACGGGGTCCGACCGCGCAGGCCCGCCCGTTGTTCACCCTGTCCGTCATGGACAACGGCATGGACACGCGACGCACCACCAGAGCACTCGCCACCGAGGCCGTGCACGCCGGACGGGACGACCTGGCCGGACTCGGACTGCACGCCCCGCCGATCGACCTGTCCACCACCTACCCCTCCTACGACAGCCGGGCCGAGGCCGCCCGCATCGACGCCTTCGCCACCACCGGCGCCGAACCCGACGGCCCGCCCGTCTACGGGCGGCTCGGCAACCCCACCGTCGCCCGCTTCGAAACCGCCCTCGCCCGCCTGGAGGGCACCGAGTCGGCGGTCGCCTTCGCCAGCGGCATGGCCGCGCTCAGCGCCGTCCTGCTGGTCCGCGGCTCGATGGGCCTGCGGCACGTCGTCGCCGTGCGCCCGCTGTACGGGTGCAGCGACCATCTGCTGACCGCCGGGCTGCTCGGGTCCGAGGTCACCTGGACCGACCCGGCCGGGGTCGCCGACGCGCTGCGCCCCGACACCGGCCTGGTGCTGGTGGAGTCGCCCGCCAACCCCACGCTGGCCGAGATCGACCTGCGAGCCGTCGCCCACGCCTGCGGCTCCGTGCCGCTGCTCGTCGACAACACCTTCGCCACGCCGGTCCTCCAGCGTCCGGCCGAGCAGGGGGCGCGGCTGGTGCTGCACAGCGCCACCAAGTATCTCGGCGGACACGGCGACGTGCTGGCGGGCGTGGTCGCCTGCGACGAGGAGTTCGCCGGGAAGCTGCGGCAGGTGCGGTTCGCCACCGGCGGGGTGCTGCACCCGCTGGCCGGCTACCTGCTGCTGCGCGGCCTGTCGACGCTGCCGGTCCGGGTACGGGCGGCGTCCGCGAACGCGGCCGAACTCGCGGCCCGCCTCGCCGCGGACCCGCGCGTAGCCCGGGTGCACTACCCGAGCATCGGCGGCGCGATGGTCGCCTTCGAGGTCCACGGCGACCCGCACGCGGTGATCGCCGGCGTCCGCCTGATCACCCCGGCGGTCAGCCTCGGCAGCGTGGACTCCCTCATCCAGCACCCGGCGTCCATCAGCCACCGCATCGTCGACGCCGACGACCGCCGGGACGCGGGCGTCTCCGACCGCCTGCTCCGCCTCTCGGTGGGCCTGGAGGACATCGAGGACCTGTGGACCGACCTGGACCAGGCCCTGGGCACGCCGGCACGCCGGCCTGCCCCCACGGAGGCGGTGGCGCGGGGCTGAGGCGCTGCCGCGGGGCAGTGAGACGGGGGGCGGCTGCCCGGGCCGGCGACTGCGGTGCCCCTGGGGCGGATGCGCGGGACTGGGGCGCCCTTGGACGCGCGGGACGGGGCGCGGCCCTCGTACACGAGGGACCGGAGCGCCCCTGAGCACGCGGGGAAACGGGGCCGAAGGGCCGCCCGGGTCGGGGGTTCGGCCCCGGTGGGGTTCGCCCCGGGACCATCGGCTCGCCGGGCACGCGATCCGCCGCCCGCGGCCGGCTCAGGGCCGGCGTCCGCGCACGCGGGGGCGGTGGACGGGCCGGCGGCCCGGCCCTCGCGTCAGGCGGTGGCCGGTGACGTCCGAGGGGGCGGCCGGCGCTCCGCCGGCCGCGGTCCGCATCTGGCGGTCCGGGGACCGGCCGGTGGGTCGGCCATCGTGCGGATCGCGCCCGGCCGGCACGGCCGTCGACGGCTGGGGAGCGGGGCCGATGGACCGCCCGGGTCGGGGTTTCGGCCCCGGTGGGGGTTCGCCCGGCAGCGTCGGTTCCGTCGGGCTCCCCGGTCCGCTGCCGGGTGCGCCGGGTGCCGGGGCTTGAGGGCGGCGGCTCGGGACGGGGGACGGTACGGCCCACGCGTCAGGTGGTGGCCGGGGCTCCGCCGGCCGCGGTCCGGATCAGGCGGTCCGGCCACCGGATGGAGGGCCGGCCGTCTCCCGGATCGGGACCGGAATGTACCGCCGAGGGCGAGGCGTCGTCGCCGGGGAGCGGGGCCGATGGACCGCCGCCGGGCACTCGGGGGCAGTGGACGGGCCGGCGGCACAAGACGGGGGACGGCCCGGCACGCTGTGCGTGCCGGGCCGATTTCCCCCTGCCGGTCAGCGGCGGGCGACCCTTTCGCCCGCCTCCGGTGCGCTGTGGGCCGGGGTGGGCGTCAGGCGGGCGGTGACGACCAGGGTGCCCTCCTCGACCTGGTAGTCGAGGGGGAGGCCCAGGCCGCGCATCGCGGCGACCATGCCCGTGTTGGACGCCTGCGTCACGGCGTACACATGGGCGCACCCCGCCTCGACGGCCATGTCCACCAGCCGGGACAGCAGTTCCGCGCCGATGCCGCGCCGCTGCCACGCGTCCTCGACGATCAGGGCCACCTCGGTCTCGTCGCCGTCCCACAGCAGGTGGCCCAGGGCGACGATGTCGCCCGACGCGGTCTGCGCGGCGAGCGTGCGGCCGAAGCGCGGGCTGAGCAGGTGGTCGAGGTAGCGGGTCGCGTCGCCGACCGGCCCGTGGTACCGGCGGCGCAGCGTCTCGGCGGAGCACCGCTCGTGCATCGCCCGCGCGGCAGCCAGGTCGGCGGTGTCCGCGCGGCGCACGGAGACACGGCGGCCCTCGGGCAGCGTCAGCACGTCACGGCCGCGCGGCATCCGCGGACCGAGCCGGGCGTCCAGCTCCACCAGCGCCCGGGCGCGGGCGAACTCCGTGGGCGTGAACGGCAGATACGGCCGCTCCACCGTGATGACACCGCCCTCCGGGTCGGGCAGCCGGATGACGGTGTCGTCCAGCACGCCCGCCGGCGGCACGGCGTCCGCCCCGCCGCCGATCACCGCGGCGGGGTGGGAGCGGATCGTGCAGCGCCCCAGCAACTGGCGGAGCACCAGCGGTAGTTCGGCCGCGTCCGTCGCGGCGCGGGCGGCCAGCCCCAGCATCCGGGTCGGGCCGTCCACCAGATCGTGGGCGTCGGCCCGCTCGGCCCAGGTGTCCGTGCCCCCGCCGGCCGCCACCGCCGCGGCGAGGTCCGTACCCGCCGGCACGCGCAGCAGGAACTCGTCGACGGTGTGCGCGCCCAGCGGATGCGTCTGGAGGGTCAGGATGTCGACCCGCCGCTCGGCCAGCGCCGTGCACAGGGCGGCCAGCGCGCCCGGCTCGTCCCGCACCGTCGTCCGCATCCGCCACAGCACGCTCTCGGCCGCCGCCGGTGCGTGCGCCGCCGGCTCGGGCGGCGGCGGAGCGCCGCCGGTATCGTGCGCCGGCGGCGCGTGGCCGTGGCGGCGTGCCCGCCATGCGTGGAGCGCCTCCCCGCAGCGCGCGGCAGGGGCCAGTGGGTTCCAGCGGCGGGGCGTGCGCCCTGCGTCACGGTCGTTCGTCACGTCAGACATGTCTCGACTCATACAGTCACTGTGAAGGAATCGTGTTTCGTGATCACGAACGTACTGTGACTGACGAGTAAAGCCCGCTTCTGTCCTGATTTCTGTCCTGAATGCTGCGTCACTGACCGACAAGGCCCGGCCGGAGTGTCTTCGTGAACAGCACCGTGCCGTCCATCTCCCGCAGCCGCACGGTCAGTTCGCCGCTGCCGCCGTCGATGTCCACCTCGCCGAAGAACTGGTACCCGCCGGCGGGGGAGACGTTGGAGGCGGTGGGCGCCTTCACCCACACCCGCTCCGGACCGAACGTCGCGTCCAGCTCCGAGGCCGGGAAGGCGCCCGCGTTGAGCGGCCCGGAGACGAACTCCCAGAACGGCTCGAAATCGCCGAACGCGGCCCGCGAGGGCTGGTAGTGCTGCGCCGACGTGTGATGCACGTCGGCCGTCAGCCACACCGTCCCGGTGATCCTCCGGTGCTTGACGAACCGCAGCAGCTCGGCGATCTGAAGCTCGCGTCCCAGCGGAGCCCCCGGATCGCCCTGCGCCACCGCCTCGACGTGCGGCCGGCCTTCGGTGGTGTCCGGCACGATCAGCCCGATCGGCATGTCGGCGGCGATCACCTTCCACACCGCACGCGACCGCGCCAGCTCCCGCTTCAGCCAGTCCAGTTGCTCCCGTCCCAGAATGCCCTGCGGGTCGACGGCCTGGTCGCCGGGCGAGTTGGCGTTCCGGTACGTCCGCATGTCCAGCACGAACACGTCGAGCAGCGGGCCCTGCCGCACCACCCGGTGCACGCGCCCCTCCCGGGCGCCGGGCCGAAGCGTCGACACGGGGAAGTACTCACCGAACGCCCGCCGGGCGCGGGCCGCCAGCACGTCCACGCTCTTCTCGGTGTACCGGGTGTCGGTGTCCGCGATCCGCTGCCCCGGGTACCAGTTGTTGCGCACCTCGTGGTCGTCCCACTGGACGACGGACGGGACACGGGCGTTGAACCGGCGCAGGTGCTCGTCCAGCAGGTTGTAGCGGAAGGCGCCGCGGAACTCGGCGAGGGTCTCCGCGACCTTGGACTTCTCCTCGGTGGTGATGTTCCGCCAGAGGCTGCCGTCGGGCAGTTCGGCGGTCGCCGCGATCGGCCCGTCGGCGTAGATGGTGTCCCCGCTGAACAGGAAGAAGTCCGGGTCGAGCCGGGCCATCGCGTCGAAGATGCGGTAGCCGCCGAACGCCGGGTTGATGCCCCAGCCCTGCCCCGCCAGGTCGCCCGACCACACGAACCGCACCCCGTCCCGGCGCCGGTCCGGCACGGTACGGAAGGTGCCGGCGACCGGGGCGCTCGTACGGCGCGGGTCGTCGGGGTCGGTGAGCAGCACCCGGTAGTGGATCTGCTCGCCCGGCGGCAGCCCGCGCAGGCGGGCGGTGCCGGTGAAGTCGGTGCCGGGGCCGATCAACGGGCCGCGCAGCCGCCGGGTGTTGCGGAACGACTCGGTGGCCGAGGTCTCGACGATCATCCGCGCCGGCCGGTCCGACCGCACCCAGACCAGCGCGGAGTCACGGGTGACGTCGCCCGCCTGGACGCCCCACTCGGCCGAGGGCCGCCCCGACCGGGTGAACGCGGGCAGGGCCAGCCCCGCCGAGGCGGCGAGCGAGCCCTTCAGCAGGGCGCGACGGCCGGGCAGCGGACGGTGTGCCATGAGTGTGCCTCCGGGATCCATGGTCCTGTCGGTGTGCACACCACACCTACGCCCCCATCCCGAACACAGGGTGAACAACACGCCTTGACGGGGCGCGGGCAGCCGCGTCCGGACGACACCCTCAGGCGCACGGGCAGCCGCGTCCGGACAGCACCCTCAGGGGCGCGGGGAACTGCGCGACCAGCCCCCACCGGCCCGCACTCGCCCACACCGGCGGACCCGCCCCCCGGCAACGACCTCAGCGACTCCCGTCCAGCAACACCCGCGCCACCAACGCCGGATCGTCGTTCATCGGCACATGCCCGCACCCGGGCAACCGAACCAACCGCGCCCGCGGAATGATCTGCTTCGCCCGCACCCCCTGCCGAGGGATCAGCAGACGGTCCCGCGCCCCCCACGCCACCGTCACCGGAACACCCCGCACGTCCTCCGTGAACCGCACGGACCCGCCCGCCCGCAGCGTACGGGCGAAGCCGGTCGCCTCGGCCAGCGCCCGCGTCTCGGCGACCACCGCCTCCGGCGCACGGCGCCCCGGCCGGGCGTAGATCGTGCTGGTCAGGACGGACCGCCCGACCGCGGACCGGGCCAGGCCCTCGACCACCCGCGGCGGCATCCGCTCCGCGATCCCCCGCATGGCGGCCAGCACGGTGAAGGCGTACCGCCGCTCGGCCTGCGTCCAGAAGCCCGCGGGGGACAGCGCCGTCACCGACCGCACCAGCCGCGCCCGTCCCATCTCCAGGGCCAGCAGCCCGCCCAGGGAGTTGCCGGCGACGTGCGGCCGGTCCAGCTCCAGCGCCTCGCACAGACCGCCGAGCGCGGCGGTCATGGTGGGCAGGTCGTGGTCGAGGCCGTCGGGCAGGGCGGGCGAGGCGCCGAAGCCCGGCAGATCCACGGCGATCACCTCGCGTTCGGTGGCGAGGATGTCCACGACCGGGTCCCAGGCCTGCCGGTGGTGCCCGATGCCGTGCAGCAGAAGCAGTGGTTCACCGCGCCCCACGCGCGCGTAGGACATGGTCACGGTCCCCGGGCCGCGCGGAGTGGTGACCTGACAGGTGACGGTCGCGGACATGAGGTGCTCCTCGTTCCAACTCGCGGGCAAGGTCTTGCGGAAAGGGGGTGTCGCCGGACACCGGGGGCCAGCTTGGCAGCAATCCCTACCGACGGGTAGCCCGTCGCGCCGGCCGCCGTCTCCGACCGCACCCGACCGCCCGGACGCCGCCTGGACACACCCCGTCCCCGTGCGTTGGGATGACACCGTGACCGCCGACACCGCGACCGAGCTCTTCGAGGAACACCGGTCCGTCCTGATGGGCGTCGCCTACCGCATGCTGGGGCGGGTGGCCGACGCGGAGGACGTCGTGCAGGACGCGTGGCTGCGCTGGTCCGGCGGCGACCGGTCCGAGGTGCGCGAGCCGCGCGGTTTCCTGGTGCGGATCACCACCCGCCTCGCCATCGACCGGCTCCGGCAGATCAAGGCGCGCGGCGAGACCTATGTGGGCCCCTGGCTGCCCGAGCCCTACGTCACCGACTACGGCGACACCGTGGCGGACAGCGCCGAGCGGGCCGTGCTCGCCGACTCCGTGTCCCTCGCGGTGCTCGTCGTCATGGAGACGCTGTCCCCGCTGGAGCGCGCGGTGTTCGTGCTGCGCGAGGCGTTCGGCCACCCGTACGCCGAGATCGCCGCCATGCTCGACCGCGGCGAGCCGGCCGTACGCCAGCTCGCCGCCCGCGCCCGCCGCCACGTCGACGAGCGGCGACCCCGCTACGACGTCGACCCCGCCCGCCGCCGCGACCTCACCGAACGCTTCCTGGACGCGGCCGCCGGGGGGGACCTGGCCGGCCTGCTGGAGCTGCTCGCGCCGGACGTCCGGCTCGTCGGCGACAGCGGCGGCAAGGCGCGCGCCCCCCTGCGGGTCCTGGACGGCGCCGACCACGTGGGCCGCTTCTTCGTCGGCGTGGCGGACAAGGGGGTGCCGGACGTGTCCGTGCGCACGGTCGAACTCAACGGCGGGCCCGCCCTGCTCGTGCTGTCCGGCGGGAAGCCCGACACCGTCGTGCAGATCGACGCCGACGGGGACCGCATCCGCACGGTCTACGTGGTCCGCAACCCCGACAAGCTGGCCGCGCTCGCCGCGCTCCCGTAGGCGCGTTCGTTCAAACCCGTGAGCGTCCCCGCCGCACCGTGCGCCGGGGCGCTCTCGCATGGTGTCGATTGGTATTGACCAAGTCCGGTGGCCCCCCTATCGTCGCTGATAAGTGAAACAACCTTTAATAAACAAGGGCGCTAAAACGCCGCCGGACACGGCGATCGTGGAGGACAGGGTGGGGACCACGCAGCTGGAATCGGTGCCGGAACCGAAGTACTGGCATCTGAAGACCGTGCTCAGCGAGGCGCTGGACTCGGAGTTCTCCGTGGGCGAGATCCTGCCCAACGAGCGAGACCTGGCCGCCCGCTTCGGCGTCGCGCGCGCCACGCTCCGGCAGGCCCTGGAACAACTGGAGCTGGAAGGCCGGCTCCAGCGCCGCCGCGGAGTGGGCACCACCGTCGCCCCGCCGCGCATGGGCGTCTCCGTCGGCAGCGAGCAGCACACCTGGCCCGGCGGCCCGCACGACGCGTGGCACGCCGTGGACTGCCGGCTCGAGGTGCCGCCCGCCGCGCTCGCCGAGACCCTGGTGACCGGCAGCGACGAGGCCGTGCACATCGTGCGGCGCTCCCGCGTCTCCCGCGGCCAGCCCGTCGCGTCCGAGCTGCTGTACATCCCGGCCGCCTCGGTGCCCGACCTCTCCGGCATCGACGCCCCGTCCGGCGCGGCGCGCGCCCGCGCGGTGCTGCGCGAACTCCAGCGCCTGGAGCTGGAGCGCCAGGAGAACGCGGTGGAGCTCGGCTCGGCCGGCGCGGACGCGGCGAAGGAACTGGACCGCCTGCCCGGCGCCCCCGTCCTCGTCGTCACCACCCGTCACATCGCCCGCGGCCGTACCGCCGCGCTCTCGGTGGCGACCTACCGCGCGGACACCTGCCGGCTGACCTTCGGCGACTCCGGCGGTGTCGAGATACACCACGGGCCCGAGCGTCAGGCGTCCTGACCGGCAGGCCTCTCACATGGTTTCGACGCGCCGCGGGGTCCGCCCCGCGGCGCGTACCCGTCAGCGACGGGCCGTCACCGTGCCCTCCACGGCGAAGAGCTGCTCCTCGACATGGTCGAGCGCCAGCCGCACCGCGCCCGTCGCCACCGCCGCCTCGCCCAGCAGCGACAGGGCGACCTCCGGCGGGCGCAGGCAGTAACGGGCCAGCTCGCGGCGCAGCGGCTCCAGCACCCCGTCCAGACCGGCCGCCCAGCCCCCGATGACGACCAGCTCCGGGTCGAGCGCCAGCACCAGCGCCGCCACGTCGTGCACCAGCCGCTGGATGAACCTGTCCATCGCCGCCAGCGCCCGCTGGTCGCCCTGCCGCGCCTGCGCGAACACCTGGGCCACGGCCTGCTCGTCCAGCGGGTGCAGCGGCTCGTCCGTGGTCGACAGCAGCGTCTCCGGCGTCGCCTCACGCCCCAGCAGATGCAGCGCGCCGATCTCGCCGGCCGCGCCGCCGTACCCGCGGTGCAGCCGCCCGCCGATCAGCGAACCGGCCCCCGGGCTCAGCCCCGCCATCACGAACACCACGTCGTCGCGGTCCTTCGCCGAGCCCTTCCAGTGCTCCGCGACCACCGCCGCGTTGGCGTCGTTCTCCACCAGCACCGGGCACTTGAAGGAGCGGCCCAGCCGCTCGCCGAGACCCAGCCCCGTCCAGCCGGGCAGCGCCGTGCCCAGCCGCACCGTGCCGTCCGCGTCGACGATCCCGGGGGTGCCCACACCGACCGCCCGCAGCGAGCCGCGCGGCACCCCGGCCCGCCGCAGCAGCTCCGCGACCGCCGTCCGCAGCCGGTCGAGGCGTTCGTCGGCGTCGACCGTCTCGTCCACGTCCCGCACCTGCGCGCCGATCACCCGGCCGTCCAGATCGGCCAGCAGCGCGGCCACCCGGTGCACGCCGATCTCCAGGCCCAGCAGATGCCCCGCCTCCGCCCGGAAGCGGAACCGCCGGGCCGGGCGGCCCTGACGCCGCGCCGCGCCCTCGTCGGCCGCCGCCTCCACGACCAGGCCGGCCTCGATCAGCCCCTCCACGACGCCCTCGACGGTCGGCCGGGACAGCCCCGTCACCCGGGTCACCTCGGTCAGCGTCGCGCAGTCCGTGGCCCGCAACGCGTGCAGCACCACCGCGGAGTTGATCCTCCGCAGCAGCGAGGGATCCCCGCCGGTCAGCCGCCCCACCGTCCGTCCTCCCAGCTCGTACGCGTGTTGCGCGGATCGTACTCGTCAGGCCACCCCCCGGCGACCACCGGGCGGCCACCCCGCACCAGGCCCACCCCCTCAGCCCGGCGCCACGAACCCCGACTCGTACGCCGTGATCACCGCCTGCGTGCGGTCCCGTGCGCCCAGCTTCGCCAGGACCGCGCTCACGTGCGACTTCACTGTCTCCGTGCCGACCACCAGCCGCGCGGCGATCTCGGCGTTCGACAGGCCCCGCGCCATCAGCCGCAGCACCTCGCCCTCCCGTTCGGTCAGCCGGGCGCGGTCCAGCGCGGCGCGCGCCGCGCGGTTGCCGCCGCCGTCGCCGTACTCCGCCGCCAACTGCCGTACGGAGGCGGGGAACAGCAGGGACTCGCCCTCGGCGATCAGCCGCACCGCGTGCACGATCTCCGCGGGCCGGGCCCGCTTCAGCAGGAACCCGTCGGCCCCGGCGCGCAGCGCCTCGTACACGTACTCGTCGTTCTCGAAGGTCGTCACGACCAGGATCTTCGGCGGGTCGGGCACCGTCCGCAGCACCGCGCGCGTGGCCTCGATGCCGTCCAGCAGCGGCATCCGGACGTCCATGGCGACCACGTCCGGCCGCAGTTGCCGCACCAGCGGGATCACCGCCGCCCCGTCGGCCGCCTCCCCGGCGACCTCGATGTCCGGCTGCGCCTCCAGCACGGCCCGCAGTCCCGCGCGCACCAGGGGTTCGTCGTCGACGAGGAGCACTCTGACCGGCATGCGGCCAGCGTAGATCAGCACAGCGTGGATCAGCCCAGCGGCAGTTCGACCCGCACCTGCCAGTCGCCGTCGCCGTCCGGGCCGGTGTCCGCCCGTCCGCCGAGCAGCGCCGCCCGCTCGCGTATCCCGCGCAGGCCGCTGCCCCGGCCGGGGGCGGGCCGCTCGTCCGGCAGCGGATTGCGTACGTCGAGGGTCAGCAGGCCGTCGCCGGCGGTCACCCGGACCCGGGCGGGCACCGCGCCCGCGTGCCGCAGCACGTTGGTCAGGGCCTCCTGGAGGATGCGGTAGCCCTCGCGGGAGACGGGGCCGGGCAGGGCCGCCAGCGGCCCCGTGACCTCGGCGTCGACCGCCGCCCCGGAGGCCCGCGCGGACTCCAGCAGCCGGTCGGCGTCGGTGAGCGTCGGCCGGGCGCTCGCGGGCCGCTCCGACTCGCGCAGCACGCCCAGCACCCGCTCCAGGTCCTCCAGGGCGGCCCGGCCGGTCTCCTCGATGGCCGTGAGGGCGCGTGCGGTGAACTCCGGGCTGTTCGCCGCGCGGGCGGCCCCCGCCTGCACGACCGCCACGGTCAGCGCGTGACCGATGGAGTCGTGCAGCTCGCGCGCGATGCGGGTGCGCTCCAGCAGCTGCTCGGTGCGCTCCTCGACGGCCGCGAGACGCTCGGCGACCGACGGGCCGAGCAGCCGGCGCGCGACTGCGGTGAGGACAGCGCCGCCGCCGGCCACGAGCGCGTACAGCGCGACGAGCGGCAGCGGGGCCAGCAGGCCGAACACCCAGTTCGGAGGACCCGTGACCTGAGCCAGGTCCTCGGTCTCGTGCCCCACCGTCCGCGCGGCCAGCGCGTACGCGATGATGGGCAGCCAGACCGTGGCGTACGCGACGACCCCGCCGAGCAGCGTGCGGAACTCCAGCCACAGCACGGTCCGCCGGCGGTCCCGCCAGGCCGTGGCCGGACGCGTGGCGAAGTCCGGGTCCGCCTCGTCCGGAGTGAGCAGCAACCTCGCCTGCATCACCTCGGCCTCCCGCACCCGCGGCAGCAGCCCCAGCGGCACCAGCACCAGCAGCGGCACCCAGGGCAGCCCCGGCTCGATCCACAGCCACACGCTGACCCCGGCCACCGGCACCCACATGTGCAACAGCCGTGTGTACGTCCTCCCGCGGACCAGCGGGCGCAGCAGCCGAACCATCCCGTCATGGTGTCACCCGGCACCGACAGCGAACTCCCCCGCACGGGGGAGGAACAGCCCGCCCGCGGGGGAGGCCCCGCAGGGGCACGGTCCGCCACGCTGCTGCCATGACCAGCATCGACGTCCGCGACCTCACCAAGGAGTACGGCACAGGACGAGCCGTCGACCACCTCACCTTCACCGTGCCGCCCGGCCGTGTGACCGGCTTCCTCGGCCCCAACGGGGCGGGGAAGTCCACCACCATGCGCCTGGTGCTCGGCCTGGACCACCCCACCTCCGGCTCCGCCACCCTCGGCGGCCGGCCGTACGCGTCCCTGCGTGACCCCCTGCGCCGGATGGGCGCGTTGCTCGACGCCGGCGCCGCGCTCGGCTCCCGCACCGGCCGCGACCATCTGCGCGTCCTGGCGGCGACCCACCGCATCCCGGACCGCCGCGTGGACGAGGTGCTGGAGGAGACCGGGCTGGGCCCGGCGGCCCGCCGCCGGGTGCGGACGTACTCGCTCGGCATGCGGCAGCGTCTCGGCATCGCCGCCGCGCTGCTGGGCGACCCGGAGGCGGTGATGCTCGACGAGCCGTCCAACGGCCTCGACCCGGAGGGCATCGTGTGGATCCGAGGCCTGCTGCGCCGGCTCGCGGACGAGGGGCGGACCGTGCTGGTGTCCAGTCATCTGATGCACGAGACCGCCGCGTTCGCCGACCACCTCGTCGTCCTCGGCCGGGGCCGGCTGCTGGCCGACACCCCGATGCGGGAGTTCGTGGACGCGCGCGTACGGCCCGCCGTACGGGTCCGCACCTCCGACCCCGACGCGCTGGAGAACGCCCTGGCCCGCCACGGCCACCGGGCGGTGCGCCACCCCGACGGCCACTGGGCCGTGCCCGACGCGCGCGTGGACGACATCGGTCGCCTCGCCTCCGCCGAGGGGGTGCCGCTCCTCGAACTCACCGCCGACCAGGGCACCCTGGAGCAGGCCTACCTGGACCTGACCGCCGCCGAGACCGAGTTCGCCACCCAGCCCCAGGAGGCCTGACGTGCACTTCGCCCCCGTCTTCCGCTCCGAGTGGCTGAAGATCCGCACCGTCCGCTCGCTGCTCGCCACCCTGTTCGTGCTGTTCGCGGTGACCACCGCGTTCTCCGCGCTGGCCGGCCTGGACCCCGAGGACCCGGGCGCCGACCCGCTGTTCGCGGCCCTGTCCGGCACCACCCTCGGTCAGATCGCCGCCCTCACCTTCGGCTCCCTGGCCGTGTCCGCGGAGTACCGCGAGGGCGCCGCCGTACGGCTGTCGCTGACGGCGGTCCCGCGACGCGGGCTGTGGTTCGCCGCCAAGGCGGCCGCGATCGCCGCCGTCGTGCTGGCCGTGGCCCTGGTGACCTGCCTCGCGGCGCTGCTCACGGGCCTGGCCGGACTCGGCTCCGCGGCCGACGGCCTGACCACCGCCGACCAGGTCCGCGGAGTGCTCGGCGGCGCCGTCTACCTCACGCTCATGGCGCTGTTCGCGGCCGGACTGGCGACGCTGCTGCGCAGCGGGGTGGCCACCCTGTCGGTGCTGATCCCGTTCATCCTGATCGTGTCGTTCGTGATCGGCGACGCGCTCGGGACGGTCGCCGACTTCATGCCGGACCGCGCGGGACAGACGGTGCTGCACGGTCGGGTCGACGGAACGCTCGGCCCCTGGACGGGACTTGCCGTCACCGCGTGCTGGACGGCCGCGGCCCTGCTGGCCGGGGCGTGGCGGCTGCGCCGTCAGGACGCCTGAGGCCCGGCCGGCTGACACGCCGCCAACTGTCAGTGGCGACGGGTTTACTGGAGCCATGAACCTCGCCCGGCACATCGCGCTCATCGACGAACTGTGCTTCCGGCCCTTCCCGGCGGAGCACGGCCCGTCGGACGTCGGCTTCTCGGGTCCGGGCCACCATGTCGCCGTGCTGGAGTCCGGTGACCGCCCGGACGCCGATCCGGCGGGCTGGGCGGTGACGGTGGACCAGTTCGAGAAGGGCCGCGACGCGGTGTACGAACTGCTCGCCTCCCGCTGGGGCGACTCCGACCCGTACAACCTGCGGACGGTGGAACTGCGCACGGAGCGGGAGGAGATACCCGAGCCGTGGGCCTGGCTCAGTCACCTCGCGGACCTGGCCTGGCTGTGGGAGGTGCGGGGGACCGGCCGCTGGGTCGCGGTCGCGCTCGCCGACCGGGACGCGGCGGACATGGTGCAGCTGCTGGCCGTGGTCACGGAGACGGCGCCGCCCTAGGACCCGCGAGCCCCTCGGACTCCCGTCAGTCCCGCTCCGCCGCCTCCCGCAGCCGCGCGAACTCCTCCGCGAGCGCCGCCGGCGTCCAGTGCGCGTTCAGCCCGCTGGGATTGGGCAGCACCCACACCCGGGACTCGCCGATGGTCCGCACCTGTGGTCCCACCTTGGCCGTACGGTCGTCGAACGCCACGCGGTACGCGGTCACCCCGAGCACCGCCAGCCGGCGCGGACGCAGCCGGGCCACCTTCACGGCCAGCTCCCGCCCGCCCTGCCGGTACTCCTCGGCGGTCAGCTCGTCGGCCCGCGCGGTCGCCCGCGCCACCACGTTGGTGATGCCGAGCCCGTACGACAGCAGTTCGTGCTGCTCCGACGGCGGCAGCAGGCGCGGGGTGAAGCCGGAGCGGTGCAGCGCGGGCCAGAAGCGGTTGCCGGGGCGGGCGAAGTGGTGGCCCGTGGCGGCCGTCATCAGGCCCGGGTTGATGCCGCAGAACAGCACCCGCAGACCGTCCGCGACCACGTCCGGCACGAGGCGGTCGCGGGCGGCCTCCAACTCCTGCTGGGTGAAGCGCCTCAGAGGATCGCCCCGGGGGTGTAGCCGGCGGCCTCCGGGTGCTGCTTCACGATCGCGTCGATGCGGGCGACCACGGTGGCGACCTGGTCGCTCGCGGCGCCCGTGAAGGACAGCTTGTCCGCCATCAGCGCCTCCAGCTCGGCGCGGCCGAGCGGCAGCCGGTCGTCGGCGGCGAGCTTGTCGAGCAGGTCGTTGCGCTCGGCGCCCTGCTCCCGCATGGCGAGCGCGGTGGCGACGGCGTTCTCCTTGATCGCCTCGTGCGCGACCTCACGGCCGACGCCCGCGCGGACCGCGCCCATCAGCACCTTGGTGGTGGCGAGGAACGGCAGGTAACGGTCCAGCTCGCGGGCCACGACGGCCGGGAAGGCGCCGAACTCGTCGAGCACCGTCAGGAACGTCTCCAGCAGCCCGTCCAGCGCGAAGAACGCGTCCGGCAGCGCGACCCGGCGCACCACCGAGCAGGACACGTCGCCCTCGTTCCACTGGTCGCCCGCCAGCTCGCCCGTCATCGAGGCGTAGCCGCGCAGGACGACCATCAGGCCGTTGACCCGCTCGCAGGAGCGCGTGTTCATCTTGTGCGGCATCGCGGACGAGCCGACCTGGCCCGGCTTGAAGCCCTCGGTGACCAGCTCGTGCCCGGCCATCAGCCGGATCGTCTTCGCCAGCGACGACGGGGCGGCGGCCAGCTGCACCAGCGCGGTGACGACCTCGTAGTCCAGGGAGCGCGGGTAGACCTGGCCGACGGACGTGAACGCCTGGGAGAAGCCGAGGTGGCCGGCGATCCGGTTCTCCAGCTCGGCCAGCTTGGCGGCGTCCCCGCCGAGCAGGTCCAGCATGTCCTGCGCCGTGCCGACCGGGCCCTTGACGCCGCGCAGCGGGTAGCGGCCCAGCAGCTCCTCGAGCCGCCCGTACGCCACCAGCAGCTCGTCGGCGGCGGTCGCGAACCGCTTGCCGAGGGTGGTGGCCTGCGCCGCCACGTTGTGCGAGCGGCCGGCCATCACCAGCTCGCCGTACTCCCCGGCCAGCTTGCCGAGGCGGGCCAGCACGGCCACCGCGCGGTCGCGCATCAGCTCCAGCGAGAGCCGGATCTGCAGCTGCTCGACGTTCTCGGTGAGGTCGCGGGAGGTCATGCCCTTGTGCACGTGCTCGTGCCCGGCGAGGTCGTTGAACTCCTCGATCCGCGCCTTCACGTCGTGCCGGGTGACCTTCTCGCGCTCGGCGATGGAGGCCAGGTCCACGGTGTCGAGGACCCGCTCGTAGTCGGCGATCGCCGTGTCGGGCACCTCGATCCCGAGATCCTTCTGCGCCCGCAGCACGGCGAGCCAGAGCTGCCGCTCGAGCCTCACCTTCTGCTCGGGCGACCAGAGCGTGGCGAGCTCGGCGGAGGCGTAGCGTCCGGCGAGGACGTTCGGGATACGGGGCTTGGCGGGCGCAGCAGTCACGTACAGGGAGTCTACTGGCGATTCGTGCAGGCCCGCGCCACGGGGTGACCTGGAGGAACGTACGAACGGACGGTCACGCCGTCTCGAACGGCAGCAGCTCGGGACGCTTGGGCGGCAGGCCGTCGCCCGAGGAGCGGCCGGTGAGCCGGCGGCCGATCCACGGCAGCAGGTGCCGGCGCGCGAACCGGACGTCCTCGACGCGCCGCGCCGCCCAGTGCGGCGGCAGCGTGGCCTCCGGGGGCAGATGCCACTCCGGGTCCTCCGCCGGGTGGCCGAGCGTCTGCCACACCGCTTCCGCGACCCTGCGGTGTCCTTCCCCGGTCAGGTGCAGCCGGTCCACGTCCCACAGCCGGGGGTCGCCGAGCGCGGGCGCCCCGTACAGGTCGACCACCAGCGCGTCGTGCCGGGCGGCGAGCTCGTCGACGCAGGCGAACAGCGCCTCCATGCGGGGGCGGAAGCGCTCCAGCACCGGTCCCTGGCGGCCCGGGCTGCGCATCAGCACCAGCTGCTTGCAGTGCGGGGCCAGCCGCTCCACGGCCTCGGTGAGCAGGTCCCGCACCCGGTTCATGTCGCACTTCGGGCGCAGGGTGTCGTTCAGGCCGCCGACCAGGGTGATCACGTCGGCCCCCATGGCCGCCGCCCGGTCCACCTGCTCGTCGACGATCTGCTGGATCAGCTTGCCGCGCACCGCGAGATTGGCGTACCGGAAGCCGGGCGTGACGGCCGCCATCCGGGCGGCGAGCAGGTCGGCCCAGCCGCGGTAGGTGCCGTCGGGCAGCCGGTCCGACATGCCTTCGGTGAAGGAGTCGCCCAGAGCGACGAGGCTGGTGTACGCGGGGGCGCTGGAGGCGGGGTTCGTCTGCATGGCGACGTAAATGGTAGCCCCTGGCACATACCCGGCGGTCGGTCACCTTCCCTCCGGGCGTCCCCCGGCCTTCCCTCCGGGGGAATGAGCCGCTCAGGCCCGCTGCCCGAACAGCTCCCGCAGCACGTCCTCCATCGTCACCAGCCCCGCCAGCCGCCCGTCCGAGCCGAGCACGGCCGCCAGATGCGTACGGCTGCGCCGCATCGCGGTGAGCACGTCGTCCATCGGCGTGCTCTCCCGGATCCGTGCGATCGACCGCATGTCCCGCAGCCGGAACGGCGTGTCCCGCGGCGAGGCGTCCAGGGCGTCCTTGACGTGCAGGTAGCCCACGATCCGGCGCTGCTCGTCCACCACCGGGAACCGGGAGAAGCCGGACTGCGCCGACAGCCCCTCCAGCTCCTCCGGTGTGACGCCCACGCGCGCGTAGACCACCCGCTCCAGCGGCAGGACCACGTCCCGCACCGGACGCCGGCCCAGCTCCAGGGCGTCGTGCAGCCGCTCACGGGCCCGGTCGTCGATCAGGCCCGCCTCGCCGGAGTCCTTCACGATCTGCGCCAGCTCCGCGTCCGAGAAGGACGCGGCCACCTCGTCGCGCGTCTCCACCCGCAGCAGCCGCAGCAGCGTGTTCGCGAAGGCGTTCACCGTGAAGATCACCGGGCGCAGCGCCCGGGACAGCGCCACCAGCGGCGGGCCCAGCAGCAGGGCGCTGCGCACCGGCTCGGCGAGCGCGATGTTCTTCGGCACCATCTCGCCGAGCAGCATGTGCAGATACGTGGCGAGGGCCAACGCGATCACGAACGACACCGCGTGCCCGGCGCCCTCGGGAACGCCCACCGCGTGGAACACCGGTTCCAGCAGATGGGCGATGGCCGGCTCGGCGACGATGCCGAGGACCAGGGTGCACAGCGTGATGCCCAGCTGTGCCGCCGCCAGCAGGGCGGACACGTGCTCCAGCCCCCACAGCACCCGCTTGGCGCGCCGGTCGCCCTCCTCGGCGTACGGCTCGATCTGGCTGCGGCGCACGGAGATCAGGGCAAACTCCGCGCCGACGAAGAAGGCGTTGGCGACCAGGGTGGCCAGGCCGATCAGCAACTGCACGGCGGTCATCGGCGGGCCCCCGGGTCGGTGTCGGCGGACGCGGACCTGTCACCGTCCGGCCGCGTGGCCGGTCCGTCGTCCTCGCGCGGCGCCCGCAGCAGTACGCGCGCCGCGCGGCGGCCCGACGCGTCCGCGACCTCCAGCCGCCAGCCGGCCACCTCGACGGCGTCCCCGTTCTCCGGTATCCGGCCCAGCTCCGCGGCCACCAGCCCGGCCAGCGTCTCGTACGGCCCCTCCGGGGCGCGCAGTCCGACCCGGGCCAGCTGGTCCAGGCGCGCGGAGCCGTCGGCGGAGAACAGCGTGCGGCCCTCCTCGTCGGCGCCGGCCCGGGCCAGGTCGGGCGTCTCGTGCGGGTCGTGCTCGTCGCGGACCTCGCCCACGACCTCCTCCACGATGTCCTCCAGGGTGGCCACCCCGGCCGTGCCGCCGTACTCGTCGATGACCACGGCCATGGTGCGGCGGCCCGACAGCCGGTCCAGCAGCCGGTCGACGGTCAGCGACCCGGGCACCAGCAGCGGCTCGCGCATCAGCTCCGACACCGGCACCTCGGGACGGCGCCCGGCGGGCAGCGCAAGCACGTCCTTCACATGCGCGGTGCCGACCACCCGGTCCAGCGTCTCGCGGTAAACAGGGAACCGGGACAGCCCGGTCGCGCGCGTCACGGTGGCCACGTCCTCACAGGTCGCGCTCTCCTCCAGGGCGATGACCTGGACGCGGGGCGTCATCACGTTCTCCGCCGTCAGGTCGGCGAGGTTCAGCGTGCGGACGAACAGCTCCGCCGTGTCCGGCTCCAGCGCGCCCTTCTTGGCGGAGTGCCGGGCCAGCGCCGCCAGCTCCTGCGGGCTGCGCGCGGACTCCAGCTCCTCGGCCGGCTCCAGCCCGATCCGGCGCACCATCCGGTTGGCCGAGTTGTTCAGATGGGTGATGAACGGGCGGAAGGCGGCGCTGAAGAAGCGCTGGGCGTTGCCCACCCGACGGGCGACCGCCAGCGGTGCGGAGATCGCCCAGTTCTTCGGCACCAGCTCGCCGACCACCATCAGGAACACCGTCGACAGGCCCGTGCCGATCACCAGCGCCAGCGAGCGGGCCAGCGAGTCCGAGGCGCCCAGGTCTCGCAGCGGGCCTCTGATCAGCGCGGCGATCGACGGCTCCGCGAGCATGCCGACCACCAGGTTGGTGACGGTGATGCCGAGCTGGGCGCCTGAGAGCTGGAAGGTCAGGCTGCGGACGGCCTCGAGCGCGCCGGCGGCCCCCCGCTCGCCGCGCTCCACCGCCCGTTCCAGCTCGGCCCGCTCGACCGTGGTGAGGGAGAACTCGGCCGCCACGAACGCCCCGCACAGGAGCGACAGCGCGATCGCCGCCAGCAGGAGGAGCACTTCGGTCATCGGGTCACCTCCGTCCCATCGTCGGGCACGGCGGGGCCGTACGCGCGGTGTCGGCAACCGGAGGCGGGGCCACGGGCGGTGACACGACCTTTCACGGAGGGCCGGAGGGCCCTCACCGGGTGGAGGACGGACCAGGGGCGGCCGGCGGGCCGCGGATCACCCGGTCAGGGGCTTCACCCAGCGCCGCCAGCGCTCCTCCGGCGCATACCCCGCCGCGCCCCAGGCATGATGGGCGGTCTCGTTGCGCTGGAGCACCATCGCGTCCGCGCGGCGCCCGCCGAGCGCCACGAACCGCTCCTCTGCGGCGGCCAGCAGGGCCGTGGCGATGCCCTGCCGACGGTGGTCCGGGTGCACCGCCAGGCGGTACAGATGGCACCGCCAGCCGTCGAAGCCCGCGATCACCGTGCCGACCAGCTCACCGCCCCGCTCGGCGAGGATCAGCGCCTCGGGGTCGCGCGCGACCAGCCGCTCCACACCGTCCCGGTCGTCACTGATGCTGGTGCCCTCGGCGGACGTCTTCCAGAAGGCCAGCACGGCATCGAGGTCGCCGGACCCCGCGGCGCGGGTCCGCAGTTCGCTGTGGAGTTCACTCATGGTGCCGATCCCAGCACGGCGGCGGGGGCGTGAGCGCGGAATTCCAGGATGCGGACCAGGGGCCGTCCCGCACGCGGGCCGGCCGACCCACGGAAGTGCCGCCCGGCGGCGCCGCCCCACTCGCGGGCACGGCCCACTCCCGAAAGACGGCTCCCTGCCCGGCCGGCTCCGCCCCGGGACGGCTCCCTGCCGGGCGACTGACCACCGGGCCGCGTCACGCGCCGGCCGGCAGGCAGGCCCGCCGACGGGATGGCCCACTCGCGGAGGTGGCGGCGGCTGGAGGGCCGGCCCACTCGCGGGGCGGCGCACCGGCGGGATGGCCTACTGGCGGATCGGCCCGATCCGGGAGGGCTTGCCGGAGTGGGCCGGCCCGACTCGCGGAGCGGCGGCGTGCTTGCGGGACGGCCGGCTTGGGGGCCACTCACCGCGGCAACGGGACGTTTGCGGGGCGGCTTTCCGGCGGGTCGGGTCGCTGCCGGGTCGGCCCTCTCGGGGAGCCCCCGGAGGGCTCGCTGGTGGGCGGCGCATGGCGATGCTGTGCACTGCCGGGTCGGCCCACTCGCGGGGCAGCTCGACCGCTGGTCGGCACACTGTCGGGCCGGCTCACTGGGGGCGATCCACCCACGGAACGCTTCACCTGTGGGTGGTGCGTGGCGAGGCGGCGCACTGACCGGCCGGCCCGCTTGCGAGGCGGCGCAGTGGCGGGACGGAACGCTCGCGGGTTGGCGCACCGGCGGGAGGCCTTGGTGCCGGGCCGCCTCCCCGGGGACGGCCCGCCCCGGGACGCTTACCGACGGGCCGGCTCACCGGCGGGTCGGCCCGCCCGCGGGGGCCGCTCACCCGCGAGCCGGCTTGCCGGCGAGGCCGGCTCATTCGTGGGTGATCGCCTCCAGCACGTTCATCCGTGACGCCCGCAGCGCCGGCAGCAGGGCCGCCGCCACGCCCACCGCCGCCGATCCGACGACCACCGCCACGACCGTGCCCCACGGGACGGCGAACGCGGTCATGCCCTCCAGGGCCAGCACCTGCTGGATGCACACGCCCCACAGCAGCCCCAGCCCGAGCCCCAGCACCGCGCCGAACACCGCGATCACCACCGACTCCAGCCGGATCATGCGCCGCAGCTGCCGCCGGCCGAGCCCGATCGCCCGCAGCAGGCCGATCTCCCTTGTGCGCTCCACCACCGACAGCGCCAGGGTGTTGACCACGCCCAGCACCGCGATCACGATCGCAAGACCCAGAAGGGCGTACACCAGGTACAGCAGCACGGCGATCTGGTCGTGCACCAGCTCCTTGTAGTCGGCCTGGTCCCGCGCCCGCACCTGCGGGTACGGGTCGAGCGCCGCCTCCAGCCGGTCGCGCAGCTCGTCCGGGGAGGTCCCGGCCGCCGCGTTGACGTACAGCGTGGAGTCCTGGCCGCCCGGCACGTACTCCTCCACGGCCGCGATGCCGAGGAACAGCCCGCCGCGCATCCCGAACCCCTCGCCGCCCTCCATGTCGGTCAGGGCGGCCACCGTGAACTCGGCGCGGCGCCCGCCGGGGAACTCGAGCGGCACCCGGTCGCCCCGGCGTACGCCGTGCTCGGCGGCGAACCCCGCGTCCATGGCGAGACCGCCGTCGGCCAGCGCGGCCGCCGTGCCGCCCTCGGCGTACGTCACCCGGGCGACGTCGTCGACGCCGTCGTCGTACCCCGCGGCGGTGGTCTCGATCCGTTCGCCGTCCGGCAGCCGCACCGCCACCGGCGCGAACCGCTGCCGTACGACCAGGCCCACGCCCTCGGTGTCCCGCACCCGGTCGGTGATCTCCGCCGGGAACGGCATGAAGTTGGCGTTCTGGACGACGAAGTCCGCGCCCAGCGTCTTGTCGATCTGCTCGTCGAAGGACCGGGACATCGACGCGCTGGCCACGGACAGACCGCCCACCAGGGCCAGCCCCACCATCAGCGCGGCGGCCGTCGCCCCGGTACGGCGCGGGTTGCGCAGGGCGTTGCGCTGGCTCATCCGGCCCACCGCGCCGAACACCGCGGGGAAGGCCGCGCCCAGCACCCGGATCACCGGCCGCACCAGCAGCGGGCCCGCGACGACGGTCGCGACCAGGGTGAGCACCACCCCGAGCCCCAGCAGGGACGCCGCCGTCGCCGTGTCCCCGGACAGGACGCAGCCCAGCAGCGCCGCCGCGCCGAGCGCGCCGACGACGCCTCCGGCCACCGCGCGGGCCCGCAGCGGCCGGCCCACGCCGGTCACCTCAGCGTCGGCCAGCGCGGCCATCGGGGACACGGACGCGGCGCGACGGGCCGGGAGGTACGCGGCGACGAAGGTGACGCCCACGCCCACGACGTACGCGGAGACGGGCGTGGCCCAGCCGACGACCATCTCGGTCGTCTTCAGATTCATGCCGAACGCGCTCATCAGCCCGATCAGCCCGAACGCCAGCCCCACCCCGGCCGCCAGACCCACCGTCGAGCCGGCCAGACCCAGCAGCACCGCCTCGGTGAGCACCGACCGCCGCACCTGCCGCCGGTCCGCGCCGAGCGCCCGCAGCAGCCCCAGCTCGCGGGTGCGCTGCGCGATCAGCATCGAGAAGGTGTTGACGATCAGGAACACGCCGACGAGCACGGCGATCCCCGCGAATCCCAGCATCGCGTACTTGATGACGTCGAGGAACGAGCCCAGTTCCTCGGAGGCCGTCTCGGCCACCTCGTCCGCCGTCCGGATCTCGTAGCCGCCGGCGCCGAGTTCCGCCGTGATCCGGCGCTTCAGCTCCGCGTCGGGCACGCCCGGCGCCGCCTCGACGGAGACGCTGGTGGCCCGGTCCGCCGTGCCCAGCAGCCGGGTGGCGGCCACCTCGGGCTCCAGGAACACCAGGGCCGCGCCCGGGTTGGTGGTGGTGAAGGTGGCGATCCCGACCACCTCGACGGCGAACGAACCGGGCTGCGCCTGCACCGTCAGCGTGTCGCCGATCTCCACGCCCTTGGCGTCCGCGGTGTCCGCGTCCAGCACGGCCTCGCCGTCCCCGCGCGGGGTGCGGCCGGAGGTCAGCTCGACCACGCTGCGCTCGGTGACGTGCCAGTCCACGGCGAGGGTCGGGGCGCCGGTCGTCGGGCCCACCGACTCGTTGCGGTCGTCGACGACGGTGACGTTCTCCACCTCGACGTCCGGGTGGGCCGACGCCACGCCCTCGACGCCGCCGAGCCGCCGGGCGAGCCCGGCGGGCACCGTGGCCACGGCGCCGGTCGGCACCGCGGCCTCCAGGTCCTCCCGCGGCTGCACCGTCACATCGGCGGAACTGGAGGCGAACAGCCGGTCGAAGGTACGGCTGACGGTGTCGGAGAAGATCAGACTGCCCGCGACGAACGCGACGGACAGCACGACGGCGAGGGCGGACAGCAACAGCCGCCCCTTGTGCGCGAGAAAGCTCCGCAGGGTCGCCTTCAACACGACGTCAGCCCTCCCCGCCGCCGACCCCGCCGCCCGGCGTACCGCCCGCCTCCCCGTCCCGCGGCGCCGGGGGACGGGGTGTCGCGCGAGCGACGTCGAACCGTTTCATGCGCTCCAGGACCGACTCCGCCGTAGGGCGGTGCGTCTCGTCCACGATGCGGCCGTCCGCCAGGAACAGGACCAGGTCGGAGTGGGCGGCGGCACCGGGGTCGTGGGTGACCATGACCACCGTCTGGCCCAGCCGGTCCACGGCTTCCCGCAGGAAGCCCAGAACCTCGAGGCCGGCCCGGGAGTCGAGGTTGCCGGTCGGTTCGTCGGCGAAGATCAGTTCCGGCCGGGAGGCCAGGGCCCGCGCGCAGGCCACCCGCTGCTGCTGGCCGCCCGACAGCTGCGCGGGCCGGTGCTTGAGCCGGTCCCGCAGGCCCAGCGTGTCGATGACCTGGTCCAGCCACGCCTCGTCGGGTTTCCGCCCGGCGATGTCCATGGGCAGGGTGATGTTCTCGCGGGCGTTCAGCGTGGGGATGAGGTTGAACGACTGGAACATGAAACCGACGCGGTCCCGCCGCAGGCGGGTCAGCTCACGGTCCTTCAGCCCGGTGATCTCCGTGTCGCCGAGCCACACCTGACCGGCGGAGACCGTGTCGAGCCCGGCCAGACAGTGCATCAGCGTGGACTTGCCGGACCCCGAAGGACCCATCACCGCGGTGAAACGACCGCGCGTGATGTCCACGTCCACCGCGTCCAGGGCGATCACCGCCGTCTCGCCCGAGCCGTACGCCTTGGTCAGCCCGCGGGCGCGGGCCGCGGTTCCGTCGGCCGACGCGAGGCCGGGGGCGTGCTCCGCAGCGGGTGTGGACAAGGCCGCCTCCTCCGGTGAACAGCCGGGTCGAGCATGTCGCGCCGAGGGTAAGGCGTACCGGTCCGTCCGGAACATCCCCCGTGAGTGCCGGGTCCCGGAGGCCGATGTAAGGGGCACATAAGCCCGCGGAGCCGTGCGCTTGCCGCTGCTAGCGTCCCGGCGCTAGCTTCGGGGTATGGCGAAGACTCAGCTGAACGTGCGCGTGGACGAGGGCACCGCCCGCGCGGCCCGGGAGCGTGCCCTGGCGCGAGGCATCAGCGTCAACCGCTACATCGAGGAACTCGTCCGGCAGGACACCGGCGAGGCCGGGCGCGCCTTCGTCGAGGCCGCCGCCGACTTCATGAAGCAGTACGAGAGCGTCTTCGCCGAGGAGTTCGGCAGGGACACCGAGGGCACCCGGGAAGGCCGCCGCTGACCCTTGGACCACGTACGCATCGACCTCGCCTGGCTGCTCATGCTCGCCGAGCAGCAGACCCCCGGCGACCCCCAGGTCACCGACTGGGGCGCCCTGATCGCCGCCGTCGCCCGGCACGACGCCGAGATATTCGACGTCCCCGTCTACGACACCCCGCACAGCCGTGCCGCCGCGCTGCTCCAGCTGCTGATCCACGTCCCCGCGCTGGAGCGCTCCAACGCGCTGTTCGCCTCCGCCGTCGCGTACGCCTACCTGGTCGCCAGCGGCCTGAAGGTCGTGATCTCGCCCGAGCAGGTGCGCGACCTGGCCCGCCTGGTCAAGACGGGCGACGCGGACGTCGACACCATCGCGGCCGAACTGCGCCGCTGGTGCGCCTGATACGCCCGAAATGACTGGTGCTCCCGATGCGCCTGATCACCCGCCGCCGGCGCCCGCGTCCCCGACGGGCCGCCACGCGGTGCCGATGACGCAGAACGACTGCGGCAGCGCGGGCCCGTTCTCGGGAATCGTCATGCGCCGGTAGGGGCCCAGCTCGAAGCCCGCCTCCCGCAGCGCCGCGACCGGGTCCCGGGACAGATGGCAGCCGCCCGCCAGCGGCGGCCACAGCGTCCGGTCCAGGGCCCGCTGGGTGGCGTGCATGACGCGTCCGCCGCCCAGGCCGTGCTCGAAGAACCGCAGCTCGCCGCCGGGCCGCAGCACCCGCCGCGCCTCCGCGAGCGCCCGCGGCACGTCCCGCACGCTGCACAGCACCAGCGACAGCACCGCCGCGTCGAACGCCTCGCTCTTCACCGGCAGCGCCTCCGCCACCCCCGGCGCCACGTCCACCGGCACGTCCGCCCGCAGCGCCGCCTCCACGGCCAGCGCGCGCAGCGCCCGCTCCGGCTCCATGGCGACGACCTCCGAGACCGTGCCCGGGTAGTGGGCGAAGTTCAGGCCGTTGCCCGCACCGATCTCGATCACCCGCCCGGACAGGCCGCCGAGCAGTCTGCGCCGTACGTCCGCCATCCCCGCGCGGCTCTCGGCGGCGACGCTGAAGCGGGCGTACCAGCGGGCGAAGACCGGGTGGTGGACGGGATCCCGCACCGCCTGCGCGGAGCGGGTGGACCGCAACTGCATGGGGACCTCCCCGGGTCGGGCCTACGGCGATTCTCCCCGTCGGCCCGCCCGGCGAATCACCGCGCGCGGGCCGGCGCCTCGCGCGTGCGGAAGGCCTCCGCGTCCCAGACGCCCTCCAGCCGGGGCGCCAGCCAGTGCGGGGCGGCGGCCCGGAAGGCGGGCGGGTCCAGGCGTCCCGCGCCCTCGGGAACCGCGCCCAGCAGCGGCACCCCGGTGACGTCCGGCAGGTCCAGCAGGTTGCAGCGGTCCGCGAGCCCCGGGCACTCCGGCCAGCTGCCGATCACCACCCCCGCCGGGTCGAGACCCCGCCCGCGCAGCTCCCGTACCGTCAGCTCCGTGGCGTTGAGGGTGCCGAGCCCCGCGGACGCCACCACCAGGACCGGAGCGCGCAGCAGGTCCGCCGCGTCCGCCAGCGTCCCGCCCGCGGCGTCGAACCGGACCAGCAGGCCGCCCGCGCCCTCCACCAGCACCAGGTCGTGCTCGGTGGCCAGCTTGGCGGCCCGCTCGGCGATCTCGTGCGGATGCACGGGCGCCCGCCCGGCCCGGCGGGCCGCCGTCGCGGGGGCCAGCGGCTCGGGATAGCGGGCCAGTTCGTCCGCCGTGACCGCCCCGGCGAGCCGCGCGACCTCCGCCGCGTCCCCCGGCTCGTCCGGACCGACACCCGTCTGCGCGGCCTTGAGCACCGCCACCGACCGGCCGCCCGCCAGCGCCGTCGCGGCGACCGCGGCCGTCACGACCGTCTTGCCGACCTCGGTGTTCGTGCCCGTCACCACCAGCACCGGCATGTCATCCCTCCTTCGCCGCCGCGCACACCGCGCGGGCGATCCGCGCGACGTCCGCGTCGCCCGTGACGTACGGCGGCATCGTGTACACCAGGTCGCGGAACGGCCGCAGCCAGACGCCCTCCCGCACCGCCGCCCGGGTGGCCGCGGCCAGGTCGACGTCGTGGTCGAGCTGGACGACGCCGATCGCGCCCAGCACCCGTACGTCCCGCACGCCGGGCAGGGCGGCGGCCTCGGCCAGCCCCTCCCGCAGCCCGGACTCGACGCGCTTGACCTCCGCGCGCCAGTCCTGGCCGAGCAGCAGCTCCACGGAGGCGCAGGCCACGGCCGCCGCCAAGGGGTTGCCCATGAAGGTCGGCCCGTGCGCCAGCACCGGCACCTCGCCGCGCGAGATGCCCTCGGCCACGCGCGAGGAGCACAGCGTCGCCGCCATCGTGAGATAACCGCCGGTCAGGGCCTTGCCCACGCACATCACGTCCGGCGAGACGGCCGCGTGCTCCGCCGCGAACAGCGCGCCCGTGCGCCCGAACCCGGTCGCGATCTCGTCGAACACCAGCAGCACGTCGTGCGCGTCGCACGCCTCACGCAGCACCCGCAGATACGCGGGGGAGTGGAACCGCATCCCGCCCGCGCCCTGCACCACCGGCTCCACGATCACCGCGGCCAGCTCATGCGCGTGCCGCCCGATCAGCTCCCGCAGACGGTCCGCGTACGCCTCCTCGTACGGGCCGGGCGGGGCGTCGGCGAAGACCTGGCGCGGCAGCACCCCGGACCACAGGTCGTGCATCCCGCCCTCCGGGTCGCACACCGACATCGGGTGCCAGGTGTCGCCGTGGTAGCCGCCCCGCCAGGTCAGCAGCCTCCGCTTCTCCGGACGGCCCAGCGAACGCCAGTACTGGAGGCACATCTTGACCGCGACCTCGACCGACACCGACCCGGAGTCGGCCAGGAACACATGCTCCAGACCATCAGGAGACATGTCGACAAGGAGCTTCGCCAGCCGTACGGCGGGCTCGTGCGTGAGCCCGCCGAACATCACGTGACTCATCCGGTCCAGCTGGTCGCGGGCGGCCTCGTTCAGCACCGGGTGGTTGTAGCCGTGGATCGCCGACCACCAGGACGACATGCCGTCGACCAGCTCGCCCGAGCCGTCGGCGAGGGTCAGCCGCACCCCGCTCGCCGACGCGACGACGAGCGGTTCCTGACGCCCCGGCATGGGCCCGTACGGATGCCACACATGGCGCCGGTCGAGCTCCAGCAGCGCGGCGACGGACGTGTCGGGCTCAGGCATTGGGCGCGAGGTCCGTTCCGGCGCCCCGGCGGCGCACGGCCACCAGGTCGGGACGCGGCTCGTCGGCGGGGGCGGGCGCGGAGGCGGGGGCCGTCCCGCAGACACCGCCGCCCGCGTGCGCGCCGCAGCCGTCGGCGCCGTCGTGGGACCCGCAGCCGCCGCCGTCGTGCGAGCCGCACGCCCCGCCGCCCGCGTGCGCGCCGCAGCCGCCGGCCGCCCGGTGCTCGGGCAGGGTGACCTCCCCGGCGCCCTCCACCTCGAAGCCGGCGTCCGCGATCATCTCCAGGTCCGCCTTGCCGGCCTGGCCCTCGCTGGTGAGGTAGTCGCCCAGGAAGATCGAGTTGGCCAGGTGCAGCGCGAGCGGCTGCATCGTGCGCAGATGCACCTCACGGCCGCCGGCGATCCGCACCTCGACGTCCGGGCAGACGAACCGCACCATCGCCAGGATGCGCAGGCAGCGCTGCGGCGTCAGGTTCCACTCCTTGGCGAGCGGGGTGCCCTCGAACGGGATCAGGAAGTTGACCGGCACCGAGTCCGGGTCCAGCTCACGCAGCGAGAACACCACGTCGACCAGGTCCTCGTCGGTCTCGCCCATGCCCGCGATCAGCCCGGAGCAGGCGGACAGCCCGGCCGCGTGCGCCTTGCGCACCGTGTCGACCCGGTCGGCGTAGGTGTGCGTGGTCGTGATCTCGCCGTACGTCGACTCGGACGTGTTGAGGTTGTGGTTGTAGGCGTCCGCGCCCGCCTCGCGCAGCCGCTCCGCCTGCCCGTCGGAGAGCAGGCCCAGACAGGCGCACACCTCGACGTCCTCGTTCTGCTCCTTGATCGCCTTGATGGTGTCGGACACCCGGTCCACGTCCCGGTCCGTGGGTCCGCGGCCGCTCGCCACCAGGCACACCCGCTTCGCCCCGCCGGCCAGCCCCGCGGCGGCCGCCCGGGACGCCTCGTCCGGCTTCAGCCACGTGTACTTGAGGATGTCCGCCTTGGAGCCGAGCCGCTGGGAGCAGTAGGAGCAGTCCTCGGGGCACAGCCCGGACTTGAGGTTGACCAGATAGTTGAGTTTCACCCGGCGGCCGAACCAGTGCCGGCGCACCTTCCCGGCCGCCGCCACCACCTCGAGCAGCTCGTCGTCGGTCGTCGCGAGGACGGCCAGCGCCTCGGCCCGTGTCGGCGTCTCGCGCCGAAGCCCCTTGTCCACCAGCGTGTTCAGCAGGTCCATGAGAGCCGATCCTGTCCTACCGGGCCCGTCCTGGCCAAGGAGAGTTCGTACAACAGAGCCGTACGGCGGTGTGGGTATCACCACACCGTGGCGCGGGCGCCCTGCCGCTAATGTCTGTGCACTGCCTACAAATTCCGCGGAGGACCCATGGCGTTCGGCTGGATCGACGAGCAGGCGGAACTGCGCCGCCGCGCCGGGCTCGTCCGCACCCTGCGCCCCCGGCCGGCCGACACGCCGCTCCTCGACCTGGCGAGCAACGACTACCTGGGTCTCGCCCGCCATCCCGAGGTCACCGAGGGGGCCGTGCGGGCGGCCCGCACCTGGGGCGGCGGCGCGACGGGCTCCCGGCTGGTCACCGGCACCACCGAGCTGCACGCCGAACTCGAACGCGAACTCGCCGACTTCTGCGGCTTCGAGGCCGCCCTGGTCCTCTCCTCCGGCTACGCGGCCAACCTCGCGGCCGTCACCGCCCTCGCCCCGCACGGCTCGCTGATCGTCTCCGACGCGGGCAACCACGCCTCGCTGATCGACGGCTGCCGGCTGGCCCGGGGCGCCACGCAGGTGGTGGCGCACCGCGACCCGGACGCCGTGCGCAAGGCGCTGGACGGGCACGAGGGTCCCGCGGTGGCGGTGTCGGACACCGTGTTCTCGGTGGACGGCGACGCGGCGCCGCTCGCCGCGCTGGCCGAGGCGTGCCGGGAGCACGGCGCGGGCCTGGTGCTCGACGACGCGCACGGGCTCGGCGTGCTCGGCGACGGCGGCCGGGGCGCCCCGCACGCGGCGGGGATCGCGGGCGCGGAGGACGTCGTCGTGACGGTGACGCTGTCCAAGTCGCTCGGCAGCCAGGGCGGTGCGGTGCTGGGTCCGGGCCGGGTGATCGCCCATCTGGTCAACGCGGCGCGGACGTTCATCTTCGACACCGGTCTGGCCCCCGCGTCCGCGGGCGCGGCCCTGGCGGCGCTGCGGCTGCTGCGGCGCGAACCCGGGCGTGCGGCGCGGGCCTCCGAGGTCGCGCGCGAGCTGCACGCCCGGCTGACGGCCGCGGGTCTGGAAGCGGTGCGTCCGGACGCCGCGGTCGTCTCCGTGCGCGCTCCCTCCCCGGAGCAGGCGGTGCGTTGGGCGGCCGACTGCCGGGCGGCCGGTCTGTCCGTGGGCTGCTTCCGTCCTCCTTCCGTGCCCGACGGCATCTCACGGCTCAGACTGACCGCCCGGGCGGACCTGTCCGGGGCGGAGATCGAACGCGCTGTACGGGTGATCGGCGACACGCGGCCATGAGTCGGCGGGGCACGGCCGTGCGTCGCGCGAGGTACCGGTGCTCGGTCGGACCGGCCGCACAGGCCGGACGGTCCGGATCAGGGGCAAGGACGGGGCCGGGTCAGCGGACCGTCGTCACGAAGCGCGCCCAGGCGTCGGGGGAGAAGAGCAGTGCGGGCCCGTCGGGGGCCTTGCTGTCGCGCACGGCGAGCAGTCCGGCCGACGGGCCGGCGGCCGGCCGGGCCGTCTCCACGCAGTTGTTCGCCCCCGTGCTGTAGCTGCTGCGCAGCCACCGCACATCGCTGAGGACGAGGCTGGAAGGGATGGTCCGAGGCGGTGCGGGCATCGTGCCTCCTTATACGCCGGCCGCTGCGCCGGCGATGAATTCCGACGATTCCTCGGGTGAAAGGGCGTGGCTCGCCAGGGCCTCGAAGGCCTCCGAGTACGCCCGGAGGTCTTCTTTCCGTTCCAGGTAGTGACTAGTCGTCAGGTGGTCGAGAACCACCACATCCAGGTCAGAAGTGCGCGGAAATGAAAAGATGACGAAAGGACCCGTAACACCGATGTGCGCCCCCGCGCTGAACGGCAGCACCTGCAACCGGACTTGGGGCAGCCGGGATGCCTCGGCCAGCCGCCCCAGCTGACGCGCCATCACCTCGGGACCGCCCACCTCCCGGCGCAGCACGGCCTCGTCCAGGACCGCCCACAGCTCCAGCGGCGGCTCGGCGCGCAGCACGTCCTGCCGTGCCAGCCGCACCTCCACGAGGGCGTCGAGCCGCTCCTCCGACGCGCCCTCCGTGGCCGCCTCCGTCACCGCCCGCGCGTACTCGGGCGTCTGGAGCAGTCCCGGGACCACGGTGGTCTCCAGGGTGCGCATCGCGCTCGCCTGGGACTCCAGGCTGATGAAGTCCCGGTAGGTCGGCGGCAGCACCCCGCGGTACGCGTGCCACCAGTGGTGCCGACCGTCGCCGTCGCCGGTGCCCGACAGCACCAGCAGCAACTCCCGCAACTGCGGATCGTGCACACCGTAGACGTCGAGGAGTAACCGTACGTCGGCCGGTTTCGCCCCGCTCGTGCCCGTCTCGATCCGGCTCACCTTCGACTGGTGCCAGCCCGCCAGCCGGGCCGCGTCGCCGCTCGTGAGTCCGGCCGCCGTGCGCAGCGCGCGCAGTTCGGCGCCCAGTTTCCTGCGGCGCACCGCGGGACCGTGCTGCATGGGCCTCTCCTTACTCCGTCCGGGCCGCCCGGATACGGTCTCCCGTCGCACAGTTCACCGCTTTGAGCGACAGATATATGCATATCTTGGTGGATCGCCGCGCGGCACCCTGCGGTGATGGCACTCTGGCGGCGAAGCACCAGTGCGGGACCGTACTCGAAGCAACCGCTCCGTGTCGGACTGCGGTCCCGTGGGAAAGGGACGACGTCGCCATGGCAGACCATCTGGAAGCATCCGTCACTCTGCCGAGCGATCCCGCCTCGGTCTCCGCCGCGCGGGCCCATGTGGCCGGTGCGCTGGCGGAATGGGGGCTGCCACCGGACGCCGAGCTCTGCGACACCGTGCGCCTGATCGTCTCCGAGCTGGCGACCAACGCGGTGCAGCACACCTTCGGCCAGTCGCCCACGTTCACGGTGGACGTCGTCCTGGTCCGCGACGAGCGGGTGCACATCGGGGTGACGGACAGTCACCCCCGTTTTCCCAAGCGGCTGCCCGCGGCGGTCCAGCAGGACAACGGGCGCGGCCTGGTCATCATCCGCTGGCTGACCGCGGAGTGCGGCGGCCGGCTGAGAATCCGCCCCACGCGTGAGGGCGGCAAGACGGTCGCCGTCGAGCTGCCGTGGCCCGGCGCCGCGACCGGCCGGCCGGCGGAGACGGTCATCGCGGCGGCGCGGCAGGAGCCGTGACACCACCTCATACATGGGCGCGCGGCTCCGGAGGCTCGTGAGGGCCCGGGGCGCCTCGTCCTGAGGACACGGCCGCCGGGCCCCTGCGGGAGGCCGTGCGGGCGCTGGGCCCGCACGGCCGGAAGCGGCCCGGCGGCGGCGCTCCCGCGGGCGCCGCCGCCACCGCCCGTCACTTCACGCGGCCGTACCAGACGCTCTTGGTCCAGATCTTCTGGAGCCGCACCACGTCCCCGGTCTTCGGGGCATGCCAGATCCTGTTCTGACCCGCGTAGATCCCGACGTGGTACACGTAGCTGCCCGAGTGGAAGAACACCAGGTCCCCGGCCTTACGGCTGCTCTTGGAGATGTGGCGTGTCTTGTTGTACTGCTGCGCGGCCGTACGGGGGAGCTTCTTCCCCGCCTTCTTGAACGAGTACAGCGTCAGACCCGAGCAGTCGAACCGGTTCGGTCCGGTCGCCCCCCACTGGTACGGCGATCCCTTCTTGGACGCCGCGACCTTCAGGGCCTTGGTGCCCACGGTCGCCGCGGCGGCCTCCCCGGCCGCTCCCGGTACCACGATCGAGCCGCCCACGGCGGCGAGGGTGAGGGCCGAGGCCGTGCCGGCCCGGGCCATGAGAGACGGGACACGATTGAGCGCACTCATGCGCAACCCTTCGTCAGCCGCCTGTGAAGGATGACCTGTCGGATTCGGGCTGGCGAAGTAGCCCGGCCGCTGACGCGGCTTCACCCCAAGGGCTGCTCGGAACGCACATCGCGTACGTGCCGGCGACCCGTCGTGCTTGGGTCCTCCACTCCTGCCGATCCACTCCTGTCGACCGGTCATCCGGGCGGCGGCAGGACTCGGCGTCCGCCCGGATCGCCCCGCCGCGGCGGCGGGGTCTTGTCGTCAGTCAGGGATCTTGACCCATGGCGCGATCGATTTCCCAACGGAACGGGGGGTTTGTGTTGTTACTCACCACTCACCCGTTCGGGTGGACAGTCGTCCGTTCGAGTCGCCGTCAAGAGGGCCTGGGAGGCCAGGACCAGGGGTGGAATGGTCACGTCCGCCCCTCGGCGGGGCGGGGTGCGCAAGTGCGACGGCTCCAAAAAAGGAGGTTCGTCTACGCCGGACGGGGGTAAGCCGTTCGGTCCGTTTCAACTCGTCGCAGGGTGTGTCGTCGAGCGGGCCCGCCGCTGCGGGCCCGCTCGGCTCAACGTCCCGTCCTCGGCGGCAGCGTGACCCTGGCCGTACGCCGCTCGCCGTCCAGCACCCGCAGGGCGCGCGCCAGGGTCTCGGCGTGCAGCTCGGTCTCGCCGCGACGGTGCATCAGGGCCAGCGCGTCGCGCAGCGCGACCGCCTTGGCGACCAGTGCCTGGGCCGCGCGCAGGCTCCGGTAGGTGTCGCCGCCCTGGGCAGGGTTGACCCGGCCGAGCAGGTCCACGGCCTCCAGGTAGCGGTCGATCAGCTCGGCCTCGGCCCGGGTCAGCGCGGGCAGCGGCGGCAGTTCCGGCAGCATGCGCGGCTCACCTCGCGCCGGTCGCGGTGCGGGCGTCCCGGTGGTGCGGCACGATCCGGTCGGCGAGGCCGTACTCCACGGCGGCCCGCGCGTCGAGGACCAGCTCCCGCTCCAGGTCCGCACGCACCCGGTCCACGGTCCTGCCGGTGTGCCGGGCCAGCATCTCCTCCGTACGGGCCCTGATCCGGGCCAGCTCGTCGGCCTGGATGGCCAGGTCGCTCGCGCTGCCCTCCACCGGCTCGGGCAGAGCGGGCTGACGGAGCACCAGCCGGGAGCCCGGCAGGACGTACCGCTTGCCAGGGGTGCCGGCGGCCAGCAGCAGCGCGGCCGTCCCCTCCGCGCGGCCCAGGCAGACCGTCTCCACGTCGCAGGAGATGTACGTGAGCGTGTCGTGCAGCGCGGACAGGGCGTGGAAGGGGCCGCCGGGGGAGTTGACGTACAGCGAGACGTCGCGGTCCGGGGCGTGGTGCTCCAGGTGCATGAGCTGGGCCGTCACGTCGTTGGCCGCGGTCTCGTCGAGCGGCGTGCCCAGGACGACGATCCGCTCCTCGAGCAGCCGCGCGTACGGATCGGACGTCCGGTGCCCGGCTGCCATGTGTTGGGTGAACTCGGGCAGGACGTGGCGGGCGGGCGGTCGCGTCATGATGCCCTCCTGTCTCGTTGTCTGTAAAAAATGTACAGGACGTACGTGCCGTTATGATGGCCGTATGGCTTACGAGATTCCGGTGACCCAGGCCAGGGCCGAGCTCGCCGACCTGATCAACCGCGTGGTGTACGGCGGTGAGCGGGTCGTCGTGACCCGGCACGGGAAGCCGCTCGTCGCCCTCGTTTCCGCCGATGACCTGCGACGACTCGACGAGATGAAGGACGTGCCGGAACCGGCGGAGGAGCCGGTGATCAGCACGGTGGCGGGGGTGCGTGAGGTGGCGTCCGCCCCTCGCGAACACCGCCGGTTCGGCATCGCGGCGGAACACCGGGGCCCGGCGCCCTCGTGACGCCGGCCGCGTCGGTCGCGCGGCCCCGCCGCCCGGTCACGCCCCTCGGCAGCACGGAACCGCGCACCCCCGTCCGCTACGGCGGGGGTGCGCGGTCGTTCCGTGTGGGGCCGGGTCAGCCGGCCATCGCCGGCTCGCGCTCGGGCGTCGTCGGCGCCGGCGCCTTGCGCCCGCGCACCGCGTGGCCCACCAGCACCGCGCCCAGGCCCAGGACCGCCCACCACGTCAGGGTGAGCGCGGGGCCGGTCGCCGCCGCTCCGTCGAAGTAGGAGACCGAGCGCAGCAGCGACACCCCCGCGCCCGGCGGCAGCCACTGGCCGATCGCCCCGGCCGGCTCGGGCAGCATCTCGGGGGCGGACGCGGCGCCCGAGAACGGGTTGCCGATCAGCATCATCAGCAGCGCGCCGAGCCCCAGGCCGGGCCGCCCGAACAGGGCCGCGAGGCCGGCGACCGCCCCACTCACGGCCAGTGTGGCCAGGGCGAACGTGCCCGCGACCGTCCACGGGTCGCCCGGCAGGGCGTCCAGCCAGCTGTGCGCGAGGGCGGCGGCGACCACGCCGACCAGCGTCGCCGAGCCGGCCAGGGCCAGCGCCGCGGTGAGGCCCCGCAGTCCGAGCAACGTCACCGCGACACCCGCGCCGATCCCGGCCAGCGCCAGCGGCAGCACGCTCGTGTTCAGCACCGCACCGCGCGGATCGCTCGCCGGGGCCGGCACCACGTCCTCGGCGGTGAACTCCTGACCGGAGGCCTCCGCCTGCTGCGTGACCGCCTGCTGGAGCAGCTGCGCCACCGCCGGGCTCGCCGCGGACGCGGTCAGCAGTTTCGGACCCTGCGGGGTGACCACCACGGCCCCGTACACCTCACGGTCCTCGATCGCGTCCCGCGCCTCGGCCTCGTCGGCGTACCGGTGGAGGTCGAACGCGCCCTCGCGCCGCTCCAGCTGCTGCGCGACCGGCGCCGTGGCGGCGGGCGGTCCCGCCACGCCGAGCGGCAGGTCGCGCGGCGCCGTGCGCGCCGCGGGCCAGGCGAAGGCCCACAGGGCCAGCGCCACCATGACCGGGATCAGCACCAGGACGGCCGCGACCCGACGGTGCGTCGGCAGGGACGTGGGGGGCATGAGGGGCTCCTCTAAAAAGAAGGATCGTTCGTTTTGGCCTCGCCCACACCGTCCCGCCATCCCGCTCCCTTGTCAAGAAGGAATGTTCGTTTTAGGTTGGCGACATGGCTCGCGTATCCCAGGAACACCTCGACGCCCGCCGTCGGCAGATCCTTGACGGCGCCGCGGTCTGCTTCGCGCGCAACGGTTTCCACGCCACGTCGATGCAGGACGTGCTCAAGGCGGCGGACCTCTCCGCCGGCGCCGTCTACCGCTACTTCAGCGGCAAGGAGGAGCTGATCGCGGCCATCGCCGCCGAGGTGCTCGAGACGGTGCGCGACACCCTGGAGAAGTCCGCCCGGGAGAACCCGCCGCCCACCCCCGACGTGCTGGTCCCGCGCGCCCTGGCGCAGATGCGGGAACTGCGGCCGGCGACCCTGGAGACGGGGGAGTGGCTGTTCCCGCGGCTGATGATCCAGGTGTGGACCGAGAGCACCCGCAGCCCGGCGCTGACGGCCGTGCTGGCCGAGGGGTACGCCATGATCCGCGAGGCGTGGGGCGGCATGGCGCGGAGCTACCAGGACGCCGGACTGCTGCCCGAGGACGCCGACGTGGACGCGATGGCCCGCGCGATGATCGCGCTCGTGCAGGGATTCGCCGCCCAGATGGCCCTGTTCGGCGACATCCCGCCGCAGGCGCTCGCCGACGGCACGCGGGCCCTGATGGCGACACGCCGCGCGGCCGACGGCGCCTGAGCGGGCCGCCGCACGGTTAACGTCCTCGAAACGCCGCCCGGCTAGCCTCCGGGTCCACGCCACCGGGGATCCCTCCCGGGGCCGCGGCCACCGGGCCCCGCACGGCCCGGAGCGAGGACGGTGAGGTGGATGCCGTGCAACTGACCCCGCACGAGCAGGAGAGGCTGCTGATCCATGTGGCGGCCGACGTGGCCGCCAAGCGCCGGGAACGCGGTCTGAGGCTCAACCACCCCGAGGCCGTCGCGCTCATCACCTCGCACATCCTCGAGGGCGCCCGCGACGGCCGCACCGTCGCCGAACTGATGGCGTCCGGACGGAAGGTGCTGACCAGGGACGACGTCATGGACGGGGTCCCCGCGATGATCCCCGACGTCCAGGTGGAGGCCACCTTCCCGGACGGCACCAAGCTCGTCACCGTCCACGACCCCATCGTCTGACGGGAGGAGCGCCGTGACACCCGGAGAGATCCTGTTCGCCGAGACTCCGATCGTCTACAACGAGGGCCGCGAAACCACCCGGCTGACCGTCCTCAACGCGGCCGACCGGCCCGTCCAGGTCGGCTCGCACTACCACTTCGCCGAGGCCAACCCGGGCCTGGAGTTCGACCGGGCCGCGGCCCGCGGCAAGCGCCTCGACGTCCCCGCCGGCACCGCCGTGCGGTTCGAGCCCGGCATCCCCGTCGAGGTGGGCCTGGTGCCGCTGGCCGGGGCGCGGATCGTGCCCGGACTGCGCGGGGAGACGAAAGGCGCGCTCGATGCCTGAGATCTCCCGCGAGGCGTACGCCGACCTGTACGGACCGACCACCGGCGACCGGATCCGGCTCGCCGACACCGATCTGCTCGTCGAGATCGAGGAGGACCGCTGCGGCGGCCCCGGACGCGCCGGTGACGAGGCGGTGTTCGGCGGCGGCAAGGTCATCCGCGAGTCGATGGGCCAGGCCACCGTCACCCGCGCCGACGGCGCCCCCGACACGGTGATCACCGGCGCGGTCGTCGTCGACCACTGGGGCGTGGTCAAGGCCGACGTCGGCATCCGCGACGGCCGGATCACCGGCATCGGGAAGGCCGGCAACCCCGACACCATGGACGGCGTCCACCCGGAGCTGGTGATCGGCCCCGAGACCGAGGTCGTCGCGGGCAACGGGCGGATCCTGACCGCCGGGGCGATCGACGCGCACGTGCACTTCGTCTGCCCGCAGATCGCCGACGAGGCGCTGGCCTCCGGCGTCACCACGCTGGTCGGCGGCGGCACCGGACCCGCCGAGGGCTCCAAGGCGACCACCGTCACGCCCGGCCCCTGGCACCTGGCGCGGATGCTGGAGGCGATGGAGGCGTACCCGCTGAACATCGGGCTGCTCGGCAAGGGCAACACGGTGTCGCAGGACGCCCTGTTGTCGCAGATCCGGGGCGGCGCGGTCGGGCTGAAGCTGCACGAGGACTGGGGATCGACCCCGGCCGTCGTCGACGCCGCGCTGACCGCGGCCGACCGCACCGGCGTCCAGGTCGCCATCCACACCGACACCCTCAACGAGGCCGGGTTCGTGAGCGACACGCTCGCCGCGATCGCCGGGCGCGGCATCCACGCCTACCACACCGAGGGCGCGGGCGGCGGGCACGCGCCGGACATCATGACGGTCGTCTCCCAGCCGCACGTCCTGCCCAGCTCCACCAACCCGACCCGGCCGTTCACCGTCAACACCGTCGAGGAGCACCTCGACATGCTGATGGTGTGCCACCACCTCAATCCCGCCGTGCCCGAGGACCTCGCGTTCGCGGAGTCGCGGATCCGGCCGTCCACCATCGGCGCGGAGGACGTGCTGCACGACCTCGGGGCCATCTCGGTCATCTCCTCCGACTCCCAGGCGATGGGCCGGGCCGGCGAGGTGATCATGCGGACCTGGCAGACGGCCCACGTGATGAAGCGCAGGCGCGGCCCGCTGCCCGGCGACGGACGGGCCGACAACCACCGGGTGCGTCGCTATGTCGCCAAGTACACCGTCAACCCGGCGGTGGCGCAGGGCGTGGCGGGCGAGATCGGCTCCGTGGAGAGCGGCAAGCTGGCCGATCTCGTGCTGTGGGAGCCGAAGTTCTTCGGCGTGAAGCCCTTCCTCGTCCTCAAGGGCGGGCAGATCGCCTACGCGCAGATGGGGGACGCCAACGCGTCCATCCCGACCCCGCAGCCGGTGCTGCCCCGGCCCATGTTCGGCGCGACCGGGCGGGCGCCGGCGGCCAACTCGGTCAACTTCGTCGCGCAGGCGGCCCTCGACGCGGGCCTGCCCGACCGGCTGAGCCTCGGCAAACGGTGGGCGGTCATCGACTCGACGCGCGCGGTGACCAAGGCGGACATGCGGGAGAACGACGCCCTGCCGGACGTACGGATCGACCCCGACAGCTTCGCCGTACGCATCGACGGGGAACTGGTCGAGGCGACACCGGCCGCGGAACTCCCCCTCGCCCAGCGCTACTTCCTCTTCTGATGTCCAGGGCGGCGCTGCTCGTCCTGGCCGACGGCCGCTTCCCCGCCGGCGGGCACGCCCACTCCGGCGGGGCGGAGGCCGCCGTCCACGCCGGGCGGATCACCGGGACGGAGACCCTGGAGGACTTCTGCCGGGGGCGGCTGCACACCACGGGGCTGGTGTCGGCCGCGCTGGCCGCCTCCGCCGCGCTGGGCGTGGACCCGGCCGCCCTGGACGCGGCGGCCGACGCCCGCACGCCCTCACCCGCACTGCGCGCGGCGGCGCGCAAGCTGGGCCGCCAGCTGCTGCGCGCCGCCCGCGCCACCTGGCCCGACGCCGAACTCGACGCCCTGGCACGGCGGTTCCCGAAGGGCGCGCACCAGCCGGTGGTGCTGGGGGTGGCCGCCCGGGCGGCGGGCCTCGGCCCGGAGGACGCGGCGCACTGCGCGCTGTACGAGAGCGTGGGCGGTCCCGCGACCGCGACGGTACGGCTGCTGAGCCTCGACCCGTTCGACGCGACGGCGGTCCTCGCCCGCCTGGCCCGGGAGGCCGACCGCGTGGCGAAAGCGGCCGTACGCGCGGCCCACCGGGCCACGACCGAAGGCACCGACACGCTCCCCGCGGCGTCGGCGCCCCTGCTGGAGCTCCACGCCGAGGCGCATGCGGCCCGCGCGGGACGCCTGTTCGCGTCGTGACCGCCACCTGGGTCCCGGCCCGGCTCCCGCTCCGCCGGCATCACCGGCGCCCGTCGGCCCGCCGGGCCCGCGGGCTCGGTCCGCCGCCGGGTGCGGGGCCGCGAGGGCCGTTCGCGCTGTTCCCCGCGCCCCTGAGGGAGTCGCCCGCCCCGGCGACCGCCCGCCCGGTGGCCCCGTCCCCGTCCGACAACTCCCGCCCCCTTTCGACCGCCCCGCGCCCCCGGAGGTGCCCCATGCATCGTGACCACATCGACCCCCACCCCGGGCCCGCCGTCATGGGCGCCGATGCCCGGCGGCCGGACGGAACGCGCCGTGCCCTGCGGATCGGGCTCGGCGGGCCCGTCGGGTCCGGGAAGACCGCGACCGTCGCCGCGCTCTGCCGGGCGCTGCGCGACGAGGTGTCCCTGGCCGTCGTGACCAACGACATCTACACCCGTGAGGACGCCGAGTATTTGCTCCGTGAGGCGGTGCTGCCCCCCGAGCGCATCACCGCGGTCGAGACGGGCGCCTGCCCGCACACCGCGATCCGGGACGACATCTCCGCGAACCTCGAGGCGGTGGAGGACCTGGAGGACTCCGTCGGCCCGCTGGACCTCGTCCTCGTCGAGTCCGGCGGGGACAACCTCACCGCGACCTTCTCCAGGGGGCTCGTCGACGCGCAGGTCTTCGTGATCGACGTGGCCGGCGGGGACGACGTCCCGCGCAAGGGCGGCCCCGGCGTGACCACCGCCGACCTGCTGGTCGTGAACAAGACCGACCTCGCCCCGTACGTCGGTTCGGACCTCGGCCGGATGGCGGTCGACGCCAAGGCGCAACGGGGCGACCGGCCCGTGGTGTTCCAGTCGCTGCGCGAGGACGCGGGGGTCGCGGCGGTGGCGTCGTGGGTGCGGGGGCGGCTCGCCGCCTGGGCGTCGTGAACACCGCGGGCGTCCGGGCGGAGGCGCAGATCCGCGCCCGCGCGGACGGCCGGGGCGGCACCGCTCTGCCCGTGCTGGAGGGCCAAGCCCCGCTCGCCGTGCGGCGGACGCGGGGGAGCGGCACGACGGCGCATGTCACGCTCGTCGGCGCGATGAGCGGCCCGCACGGCGGGGACCACTTCACGCTCCGCGCCGACGTCGGCGCGGGCGCCCGGCTGCGGGTCGGGTCGGCCGCCGCCACGCTCGCCCTGCCGGGCCAGCACGGGGGACAGGCGCGCCAGGACGTGCGGATCACCGTCGCCGCCGGGGGCGAACTGCACTGGCTGCCCGAGCCGTTGATCTCCGTGACGGGCAGCGAGCTGGCCGTGCGCACCCGCGTCGATCTGGAGCCCGGCGCCCGGCTGGTCCTCCGCGAGGAACTGGTGCTGGGGCGGACCGGGGAGGGGCCCGGACGGCTCACCTCCCGGCTGACCGTGCGTGTCGACGGGCGCCCCGTCCTCGACCAGGAACTCGACTGCGGCCCCGGCGCCCCCGGCGGCTGGGACGGCCCCGCGGTGCTGGGCGGGCACCGTGCCGTCGGACAACTCGTCGTCTGCGAACCGGAGTTCGCGGAGAAGCCGGTCACGCCCGACGCGTCGGCCGAGGGCGTCGCCGTCCTCCCTCTGGCCGGACCGGCCGTCCTGGTCAGCGCCCTGGCGCCGGACGCCCTGCGGCTGCGCCGGCTCCTGGACCGCGCGCCCGCCTCCTTCACCCCGGCGCCCGTCTCCTTCGGCACCGCGTCCGCATGACGTAACCCCCACGTCCGCTTATCGGATTGGCAAAGAAGGGGCGTCCCCTCTGTCGCCCGTGACCTCCGGGGGGCGAGGATCCTCCCCCGTACGCATCGAAACCATGTACGGGGAGGCCCCCTTGAGGGACAGCAGACCGAAGAGGCGGGTGGCGGCGCTCGGTTCGGCCGGCGCGCTCGTCACGGCCGCACTCATAGCCGGCGCCGTCGCGGCGCCCACCGCGAGCGCGACGGCGGAGACACGCCACGGCAAGGACCGTGAGGCCAAGGGCGTGGCCGTCGCCGCCGCCCGGGCCGCCAAGGCGGGCATCGACTGGCAGGACTGCCCCGCCGACTGGAACCTGCCGGGGCCCATCCAGTGCGGCTGGGTCTCCGTGCCGCTGGACTACGCCCGGCCGAACGGCAAGCAGATCAAGCTCGCCGTCGACCGCGTCGCGAGCACCGGCACGCGGGCCGAACGGCAGGGCGCGCTGCTGTACAACCCGGGCGGCCCCGGCGGCTCCGGCCTGCGCTTCCCGGCCCGGGTCACCTCGAAGAGCCCCGTGTGGGCCAACACCGCCAAGGCGTACGACTTCGTCGGCTTCGACCCGCGCGGCGTGGGGAAGTCCGCGCCCATCTCCTGCGCCGACCCGCAGGAGTTCGTCAAGGCGCCCAAGGCGGACCCGGTGCCGCGCACCGAGGCCGACAAGCGGGCACAGCGCAAGCTCGCCCGTGAGTACGCCGAGGGCTGCCTGGAGCGCAGCGGCACGATGCTGCCCCACATGACCACCCCGAACACCGCGCGCGACCTCGACGTCATCCGCGCCGCGCTCGGCGAGAAGAAGCTCAACTACCTGGGCGTCTCCTACGGCACGTACCTCGGCGCCGTCTACGCCACCCTCTTCCCGGACCACGTCCGCCGCATGGTCGTGGACAGCGTGGTCAACCCGTCCCGCCTGAAGATCTGGTACCAGGCCAACCTGGACCAGGACGTGGCCTTCGAGACCCGCTGGCAGGACTGGCAGGACTGGGTCGCGCGCAACGACGCCGCCTACCACCTCGGCACCACCCGCGCCGCCGTCCAGGAGCAGTGGCTGAAGCTGCGCGCCGCCGCCGCGAACGAGCCGTTCGGCGGTGTCGTCGGCCCCGCCGAGCTGATCGGCTTCTTCCAGAGCGCCCCGTACTACGACTCCGCGTGGGCCCCGGTCGCCGAGGTGTTCAGCGAGGCCGCCGCCGGTAACACCCAGGCGCTGGTCGACGCCGCCGCCCCGGACCTGTCCGACACGGCGGGCAACGCGGCCTCGGAGAACGGCAACGCCGTCTACACCGCGGTGGAGTGCACCGACGCCAAGTGGCCCACCGACTGGCGCACCTGGGACCGCGACACCACCCGGCTGCACCGCGACCACCCGTTCCTGACCTGGGCCAACACCTGGATGAACCTGCCCTGCGCCACTTGGCCGACGGCCCAGCGCACGCCCGTCGACGTGAAGACGGGCAAGGGCCTGCCGCCGGTGCTGATCGTCCAGTCCGAACGCGACGCGGCCACCCCGTACGGCGGCGCCGTCGAGCTGCACAAGCGGCTCAAGGGCTCCCGTCTGGTCACCGAGCGGGACGCCGGCTCCCACGGCGTCACCGGTCTGGTCAACCCGTGCGTCAACGACCGGGTCGACACCTACCTGCTCACCGGGAAGCTGGACCGCTCCGACGTGACCTGCGCCCCGCACGCCACGCCGAAGCCGTAACCGCACGACACGGAAGAGGGGCGGCCGGAACGCACCGGCCGCCCCTCGCCCGTGTCCGCGCCTCAGCGCAGCGGCATGCGCGGCGCCCGCCGCTTCTCCTCCGCCTTGCGCTCGGCCTCCGCGGCCTTCACGTCGGCCGCGTACCGGTCGACGTACTCCTGCTCGGAGAGCGAGAGGATGGCGTACATGATCTCGTCCGTGACGGCGCGCAGGACCGCCTTCTCGTTCTCCATGCCCGCGTAGCGCGAGAAGTCCAGGGGCTCGCCGAAGCGGATCACCACCGGGTGGATGCGGGGGATCTTCCGGCCGGGCGGCTGCGCCTCGAACGTGCCGATCATCGCGCAGGGGACCACCGGGACGCCCGCCTTGAGGGCCATCACCGCCACACCGACCTTGCCCTTGTAGAGGCGGCCGTCGTGCGAGCGCGTGCCCTCCGGGTAGATGCCGAGCAGTTCGTCCTTGCTCAGCACCCCGAGCCCCTCACGGATCGCCGCCTGCCCGGCCTCCTTGCCGGAGCGGTCGACGGGAATCTGGCCGGCGCTGTGGAAGAAGAACGCCGTCAGCCGTCCCTTGAGGCCGGGACCGGTGAAGTACTCGGCCTTGGCGAGGAAGGTGATGCGCCGCTTCAGCACGGCCGGCATCAGGAAGTGGTCCGAGAACGACAGATGGTTCCCCGCCACGATCGCGGCGCCGGAGGACGGGACGTTCGCCAGGCCCTCGATCCGGGGCCGGAAGACCAGTCTGAGCAGCGGGCCCAACAGCACGTATTTGAGCAGGTAGTAGAACAAAAGCACGCTCCTCGACTCTGGGAAACGACGGGATCGCCGCGTTCCAGCAGGTCATCCGGCACGTCGTGAACTGCCAGTCTAGGACCGGGTGACGGGCCGGGCACCAGGTTCGACGGGAACCGGAACCCACCGCACCGGACAGCCGGCCGCACGCCACGCGACCGTCGCCCGCACCCCGACCCGTACCCTCGACGGTATGCGGATCTCCGTCTCCTCCGACATGGACGAACCCGTCGCCCGAGCCCTGGTCGACGCACTGCGCGAGCGCGGCCACGAGGTGCGTGCCCACGGCGCCCTGAGCCCCGGGGACGACCCGCAGTGGGCCGCCTGCTCCGAGGCCGCCGCCCGTGACGTCGCCGACGGAAGGGCCGACCAGGCGGTGGTGTGCTGCTGGACCGGGACCGGCGCCTCGATCGCCGCCAACAAGGTGCCCGGCGTACGGGCCGCCCTGTGCGCCGACGCGTACACCGCCGACGGCGCCCGCCGCTGGAACGACGCCAACGTGCTGGCGCTGAGCCTGCGGCTCACCTCCGTCCCGCTGCTCCAGGAGATCCTCGACGCCTGGTTCGCCGCCCGCCCCAGCGACGACCCCGAGGACCGGGCCAGCGTGGAGCGCACGGCACACCTGGACCGGGAGCGCACCGGCGCCTGACGGCCGGTGCCCCTCACAGCCGCACGACGACCAGCGCCGTGTCGTCCGTGGCGCCGCCCGGCGGCAGCAGTTCCCGCAGCACGGTGTCCGCCAGCGGCTCGGGGTCCAGTTCACGGTGGTGGCTCAGGGACTCCGCGAGCCGCCGCAGCCCGACGTCGATGTCCTCCCGCCGCCGCTCGATCAGCCCGTCCGTGTAGAGCACGAGGGTGGCTCCCGGCGAGAAGGCGACCGACGCCTCCGGCCGCGGCCTCGGTTCGGGACGGGCGTCCAGCGGCGGGTCCGTCGCCCGGTCGAGGAACTCCACCCGGCCGTCGTGGTGCAGCAGCACCGGCGGCGGATGGCCGGCGCTGCTGTAGGTGATGACGTGCCGGTCGAAGTCGATGAACGTGGTCACCACCGTCGCCGACTCCGCGCCGTCCACCACGTTCGCGTACCGGCCCAGCACGTTCAGCGCCTGACCGGGACCGTCCGCCACCCGGGACGTGGCGCTCAGCGCGCTGCGCAACTGGCCCATCACCCCGGCCGCCTCCAGGCCGTGCCCCACCACGTCGCCCACCGACACGCCGATGCGGTGCCCGCCCACCAGGTCGACCAGGTCGTACCAGTCCCCGCACACGTTCAGCGCGCCCACCGCCGGGCGGTAGCGCACCGCGGTCCGGCTGTAACCCACCTGCTGTTTCGCCGGCAGCATCGCCTTCTGCAGCACCAGGGCCACCTCACGCTCCCGGGCGTGCGCCTCACGCAGCCGGGTGTTGAGCTCCTGGAGCTCCCGGGCGCGCGTGTACAGCTCGGCCTCCAGCACCCGACCCGCGGTGTCGCCGCCGAGACTCCGGGCCCGCACGAACTCGGTCACCTCCTCGACCCGGTGCACGATCAGGCGGACCCGCCCGTCCGGTCCAAGGACGGGGCAGTTCACCGGGGACCAGTAGTGCTCCTGCCAGTCGCCCGAGTGCTCGGGGCTCTCGATGTCGTAGCGCTGCAGGGGCATCGCGTCCCGCTCGCCGGTGGCCAGCACCCGCAGCAGCGAGGCCCGCAGATGGTGCGAGTTCTTCGCGTCGGGCGCGTTCACCGACTCCGGGAACACGTCGAACACGTAGCGGCCGATCAGCGACTGGCGCGGACGTCCGGTACCTCGCACGTACGCCTCGTTGACGGCGGCGAACACCAGGTCAGGGGTCAGCAGCGCCACCATCCCCGGCAGCGCCTGGTACACATCCTCGTAGTCGATCGACGTCCGTGCCATGGTCCCCGCCTCACTCCCGGGGTGTCGTCAGCGGCTGCTCCGCCCAGATGATCTTCCCGTCGGGCACGAACCGGGTGCCCCAGCGCTCGGCGAGCTGCGACACCAGAAGCAGTCCGCGGCCGCCCTCGTCCATCGCGCGCGGATGCCGCAGATGAGGGGCGCTCGCGCCGCCGTCGAGCACCTCGCACACCAGCGTGCGCTCCCGGATCAGCCGCAGCCGCACCCGCCCGGAGGCATGCCGGATCGCGTTCGTCACCAGCTCGCTCACCAGCAGCTCCGTGGTGAACATCTGCTCCTCGTCGAAGCCCCAGCGCGACAGCTGGTCCTGGGCCGTCCGGCGGGCGTCGGCCACCACCGCCGGGTCCGGCGGCAGTTCCCACGCCGCGATCTGCTCCGGCGCGAGCCGCCTGGTCCGCGCCATCAGCAGCGCCACGTCGTCCTCCGGGCGGGCCGGGACCAGCGCGTCGACCACCGCCTGGCAGCTGGGCCGCAACGCGCGCTCCGTTCCCTGAAGCGCCTGCCGCAGCCGCTCCCGGCCGGCCTCGTCCGTGCCGTCGTCGCCGTGCGCCAGCAGTCCGTCCGTGTGCAGGACCAGCGTGCTGCCCTCTGCCAGGGACAGCTCCACCGCCTCGAACGGCGGACCGCCCACCCCGAGCGGCGGCCCCTGCGGCAGGTCCACGAAGCCGACCGCGCCGTCCGGCGCTACCACCGCCGGCGCGGGATGACCCGCGGCGGCCATCGTGCACCGCCCGTCCGCCGGGTCGTACACCACGTACACGCAGCCCGAGCCGACCGAGTTGCCCCGCGCACCCCCGCCGTCCCCGTCGTCCCCGCCGCCGTCCTCACCCGCCGAGCGGGAGGCCAGGTCGTCGAGGTGCGCCAGCACCTCCTCGGGCGGCAGGTCGATCGCGGCCAGCGTGCGCACCGCCGTGCGCAGCCGCCCCATCGCCGCGGCGGCGTCGATGCCGTGCCCGGGCACCTCGCCCACCACCAGCGCGACCCGGGCGCCGGACAGCGGGATCACGTCGTACCAGTCGCCGCCCAGGCCGGTCAGCTCGTCGGCGGGCCGGTAACAGGCGGCCACCTCGACGGCGTCCTGGTCGGGCAGCCGGCGCGGCAGCAGGCTGCGCTGGAGCACCAGCGCGGCGTCCCGCTCGCGGGTGTAGCGGCGGGCGTTGTCCACGCAGACGGCGGCGCGCGAGACCAGGTCCTCGGCCAGGTGCAGGTCGTCCGCGTCGAAGGAGCTCTGCCGACGGCGGAAGAACGTGGTGAGCCCCAGGGTGATGCCGCGGGCCCGGATCGGGACGATCATCACGCTCTGCAGGCCCAGCTCCAGGAACGTGGACTCCCGGCCGCCCGGCGCGCCCACGGCCCACTCCAGGGCCAGCGGGTCGAGCTGCTCCTGCCGCCAGGATTGGCCCGTGGCCAGGCACCGCACGGGCGGGGAGTCCGCCAGGTAGGCGACGACCGCGCCGCTGTCCACGACCGTCCGCGGCAGGTCCTCGTACAGGGAACGGTGGCCCGCGCGGCGCAGCGGCACCCGCTCGGATCCGGCGAGCGGCTGCGGCACCGGCTCGGCGCCCTTCAGCACCGTCTCCAGCAGGTCCACGGTGACGAAGTCGGCCAGCCCGGGGACGGCGACGTCCGCCAGCTCCTGCGCGGTGGTCATCACGTCGAGGGTGCGGCCGATGTGCTCGCCGGCCCGGTCGAGCAGGGCGAGGCGCTGCCGCGCGCGGTGCCCGTCGGTGACGTCCACCACGGTGTAGTACACGCCCGTCGGCTCGCCCCGGTCGTTCTCGAGGCGGGTGAACGACACCATGTGCGCGGTCTCCCGCAGGGGCGCCGACCGCACCCGGCCGACGGACTCGTAGCCGACCACCTGCTCGCCGGTCTCCAGCACGTGCCGCATCCGCTGCTCGGCGGACGCGCTGTCCAAGCCCGGCTGGACCTCCGCGACCCGCAGGCCCAGTCGGCTCCGGGCCGGACCGCCGCCGAACTGCTCCAGGGCCGCGTTGGACCACACGTAGCGCAGGTCCGTGTCGACGATGGCGATACCGATGGGATTCCCCGCGACGATCTGCTCCAGCACGTCGCGGCTCATGTCCCACCCCTGCGCGGTGTCCCCCAGCTCCGACAGGAGCACCAGCACCGCCGGGCGGCCCTGCGGTGCCGTGGTCGGGGCGACACGCACCGCCACCGGCACCGGACGCCCGTCCCGGTGGCGGGCGGTCATCAGTCCCGACCAGTCGCTCCCGGTGCGGCACCGGGCGAGCACGTCGTCCATCCGCTCGGCGTCGCCGGTCTCCAGCAGGTCGGCGAGCTTCCGGCCCACCGCCTCCGCCGCGCCGTGGCCGAGCAGCCGCTCCGCGTGCACCGTCCAGCCCGTCACCAGGCCGTGCGGGTCGAGCAGCAGGGGCGCGGCGTCGGCCACGTCGAACCCCTGCCGGGCTCCTCCCTGCTCCTTGTGTCCGCCCACGGACGGCCTCTCTGTCGCCGAGAGTGTTCTGACACCTTATGTCCCCATTAGTCCCCATCTTCACCCCGGGGACCGGCCGGGGGCTCCCCGGAGGTGGGCCACCGGTGCACCACGACCGGCCCCTCACACGCCGCCGCCCCCGCCGGGGAGGAACGGCGGGGGCGGCGGGCACGCGGTCAGACCTGGCGGCTGAGCACCTTCTCCAGCGTGCGCAGCGCCTCCCGCAGCTCGTCCGCGGTGACGGTCAGCGGCGGGGCCAGCCGGACGGTCGAGCCGTGCGTGTCCTTGACCAGGATGCCCTCGCGCATCAGGCGCTCGCTGACCTCCCGGCCGGTGCCGAGGGCCGGGTCGACGTCCACGCCCGCCCACAGGCCCCGGCTGCGGAAGGCGGTGACGCCCTTGCCGACCAGCGCCTGAAGGCCCTCCCGCAGCACCACGCCCAGCTCGGCCGCGCGCCGCTGGAACTCGCCCGTCTCCAGCAGCTCCACCACGGCCGTGCCCACGGCCGCCGCCAGCGGGTTCCCGCCGAAGGTCGACCCGTGTTCCCCCGGACGGAGGACCTGGAGCACCTCACGCCGGGCCACCACCGCCGACACCGGGACGATGCCGCCGCCCAGCGCCTTGCCCAGCAGCACCACGTCCGGCACGACCGACTCGTGCTCCACGGCCAGCGTGCGGCCGGTGCGCCCGAGCCCCGACTGGATCTCGTCGGCGACGAACAGGCACCCGGCGCGCCGGGTCAGCTCCCGCACCCCGGCCAGATAGCCGTCGTCCGGGATCACCACGCCCGCCTCGCCCTGGATCGGCTCGATCAGCACCGCCGCCGTCGTCTCGTCGACGGCCGCCTCCATCGCCGCGAGGTCGTTGTACGGCACCACCCGGAACCCCGGGGTGAAGGGGCCGAACCCGGCGCGGGCCGTCCCGTCCGTGGAGAAGCTGACGATCGTCGTGGTCCGGCCGTGGAAGTTGTCCGCCGCCACCACGATGGTCGCCCGGTCGGCGGGGACGCCCTTCACGTCGTAGGCCCACTTGCGGGCCACCTTGATGCCGCTCTCCACCGCCTCGGCGCCGGTGTTCATCGGCAGCACCATGTCCAGGCCGGTCAGCGCGGCCAGCCGCTCCGCGAACCCCGCGAGCCGGTCGTTGTGGAAGGCGCGCGAGGTCAGCGTGAGCCGGTCCAGCTGGCGGTGCGCCGCCTCGATCAGCGCCGGGTGCCGGTGGCCGAAGTTCAGCGCCGAGTAGCCGGCCAGCATGTCCAGGTAGCGGCGGCCCTCGACGTCCTCCACCCAGGCGCCCTCCGCGCGGGCGACGACCACGGGCAGCGGGTGGTAGTTGTGCGCGAGGACCGGCTCCTCCGCCGCGATCAGCTCGGCGGACGCACGCGTACGGGGGGCAGAGGTCATGAGCGGATCTCCTGAGTGCAGCACTTGATGCCTCCGCCGGCCTTGTGGAACTCGGACAGGTCGACGGGGACGGGGACGTAACCGCGGTCGGCGAGCAGGTCGGCGAGGTGCGTCGCTCCCGGGGAGACGAACACGTGCCGGCCGTCCGAGACGGAGTTCAGGCCGAACGCCAGGGCGTCCTCCCGGGTGGCGGTCACCGCGTCCGGGTACAGCCGCTCCAGCACCTCACGGCTGCCCGGCGAGAACGCCTCCGGGTAGTACGCGACGTTCTCCTCGTCCAGCACGAACAGCGCCGTGTCCAGGTGGTAGAAGTACGGGTCCACCAGGGTCAGGCCGATCACCGGCACCCCGAAGAACTCCTGAGCCTCCCGGTGCGCCTCGGGCGTGGTGCGGAAGCCGGTCCCGGCGAGGATCCAGCGCCCGGCGGGCACCAGGTCGCCCTCGCCCTCGCACACCGACTCCGGATGCTGGACGTCGAACCCGTGCGCCTTGAACCAGGCCGCGTACGGCACCGACTCCGGACGCCGCTCCGGCGCGTGGAACCGGGAGCCGAACACACGGCCGTCCACGACGACCGCAGCGTTCGCGGCGAACACCATGTCGGGCAGACCGGGCAGCGGTTCCACGGTCTCCACGGTATGGCCGTGGCGGCGGTAGGCGTCGACCAGCGACAGCCACTGCCGCCGCGCGAGTGAGACGTCGACGGGACGGTCCGGACGCATCCAGGGATTGATCGCGTACCGCACGGCGAAGAATCTGGGTTCGCAGACGAGAAAACGCCGTGGGCGCGCCACACGTGATTCGGGCACGAAGGGGTTCCTCCGCTTCACACGGTGTCGACAGGGGGTGACTCCACGGTAGGAACCCGGCCGCACGGCCGACAAGCGACGGATCGTGCGCGTTCACGCAGGATCGCTGCGTCTTTCCGGCCTTCAGCGCACGTCCGGTGCGCCGTCCGGGGCGGGCTGTGTCACTCCCGCCTCAGGACTGTCGGGCAGCAGGTGCGACAGCACCATCACGCTGATCGTCTTCCGGATGAACGGCTCCTGGCGGATCCGCTCCAGCACCTCCTCGAAGTGCTCCACGTCCCGCGCCCGCACGTGCAGCAGGGCGTCCGCGCCCCCGGTCACCGTCATCGCCGCCGCGATCTCCGGATGGTTGCGCACCACTTCCGCCAGCCGCCGCGGCGGCGCCGCCCCCTCGCAGTACACCTCCACGTACGCCTCGGTGCGCCAGCCCAGCGCGGACGGCCGCACCGTCGCGGTGAACCCGGTGATCACCCCGGTCTCCCGCAGCCGGTCCACCCGGCGCTTGACCGCCGTCGCCGACAGCCCGACCGAGGCGCCGATCTCCGCGAAGGACGTCCTGGCGTTCGCCATCAGGGCGGTGACGATCTTCCGGTCGAGCTCGTCGAACGCTGTGGGCCTGCTGTTCATGCGGGCACTGTATCCACGGCCGCCCCACGGTCACCCCGGGGTGCGCCCACGGGGGAGGACCGGCGCGGACCGGCGCGGAACGCCCTTGTCCGGCACATGGTCCCGGCCCGGAGATCCCCCTACACTCCCCATTCATGCTGCGCGCCCTCGCCGTCGACGACGAACGCCCCTCCCTGGAGGAACTGCTGTACCTGCTGCACGCCGACCCGCGCATCGGGAGCGCGGAGGGCGCCGGCGACGCCACCGAGGCCCTGCGCCGCATCAACCGCGCCCTGGAGTCGGGACCCGACGGGCCGGACGCCATCGACGTCGTCTTCCTCGACATCCAGATGCCCGGCCTCGACGGACTCGACCTCGCCCGGCTGCTCACCGGCTTCGCCCGGCCGCCGCTCGTCGTGTTCGTCACCGCCCACGAGGACTTCGCCGTGCAGGCCTTCGACCTCAAGGCCGTCGACTACGTGCTCAAACCCGTCCGCAAGGAGCGCCTTGCCGAGGCCGTGCGGCGGGCCGCCGCCCAGCGCGACGCCGCCCCCCGCGACACCGGCCCCCGCATCCCCGTGCACGAGCCCGACCCCGACCACATAGCCGTCGAACTGGGCGGCGTCACCCGTTTCGTCGCCGTCGACGACATCACGCACGTCGAGGCCCAGGGCGACTACGCCCGCCTGCACACCGACCGCGGCAGCCACCTGGTGCGCATCCCGCTGTCCACGCTGGAGGAGCGCTGGCGCTCCCGCGGCTTCGTCCGCATCCACCGCCGCCATCTGGTCGCCCTGCGCCACATCGGCGAGCTGCGGCTCGACGCGGGCACCGTCAGCGTCCTGATCGGCTCCGAGGAACTCCAGGTCAGCAGGCGCCACGCCCGCGAGCTGCGGGATCTGCTGATGCGCCGGACCACCGGCTAGGCGGGGGAGAGCCGCACATGCCCCAGGACCCCACCGACCGCCGCGTCGTCGTCACCGGACCGCCCCGCCGCGCCCGACGCTCCTCCGGCTACTACCGCCCGCGCACCGAGATCGACGAGCAGACCACCCTCGGCCACACCTACGTCCGCTCCCTGATGCGCATCCAGCTGCGCACCGGACTCACCGTGTTCGCCGTTCTCGCCCTGCTCATCGGCCCGCTGCCGCTGGTCTTCGCCGCAGCCCCGGACGCCCGCCGGCTGGAGTGGGCGGTCCTCGGCTTCGGGCTCTACCCCCCGCTGGTCCTGCTCGCCCGCTGGTACGTCCGTCGCGCCGAACGCAACGAACGCGACTTCGTGCGGCTCGTCGAGGACCGCTGAGACCAGGGGACCGGCACCACCGTGAACACCGCCTACGCCGTCACCGCCGTCGCGCTCGTCGCCGTCGCGACCGTCCTCGTCGGCGCCTTCGGCCTGCGCATATCCCGCACCACCTCCGACTTCTACGTCGCCTCCCGCACCGTCGGCCCCCGCCTCAACGCGGCCGCCGTCAGCGGCGAGTACCTCTCCGCCGCCTCCTTCCTCGGCATCGCCGGACTCGTCCTCGTCCAGGGCCCCGACATGCTCTGGTACCCGGTCGGCTACACCGCCGGCTACCTGGTGCTGCTGCTGTTCGTCGCCGCGCCCCTGCGCCGCTCCGGCGCCTACACGCTGCCCGACTTCGCCGAGGCCCGGCTCTCCTCGCACGCCGTACGGCGGCTCGCCGGCGCCCTCGTCGTCGGCGTGGGCTGGCTCTACCTGCTGCCCCAGCTCCAGGGCGCCGGACTCACCCTCACCGTGCTCACCGGCGCGCCCGACTGGCTCGGCGCGGTGATCGTCGCCGTCGTCGTCACGGTGATCGTGGCCGCCGGCGGCATGCGCAGCATCACCTTCGTCCAGGCCTTCCAGTACTGGCTGAAGCTGACCGCCCTGCTGGTGCCCGCGCTGTTCCTGGTGCTCGCCTGGCAGAGCGACGGCGCCCCCAGCCACGCCTTCGACGAGCCCGCCGAGTTCCGCGAGCAGCGCGTGGTCCGCGTCGACGACACCGTCGACCTGCGCCTGGCCGCCCCGCTCACCGTCACCGTGGACGGCACCGTCGACGGCCGGGAACACACCGGGACCGAGGTCGGCCTGTCCGCCGGAACGCACCGCATCGACGGCGGCACCCGCCTCACCTTCGCCCAGGGCGCCGAGGTGCCCGCCGCCGCGCACGGCGCCGACGACGCCCTGTCGCCCTCCCGCGCCGAGAGCCGCGCGGAACGCCCCCTGTACGCCACGTACGGGCTGATCCTCGCCACCTTCTTCGGCACCATGGGCCTGCCGCACGTCGTGGTGCGCTTCTACACCAGCCCGCACGGCGTCGCCGCGCGCCGCACCACCGTCGCCGTCCTCGGCCTGATCGGCGCCTTCTACCTGCTGCCCCCCGTCTACGGCGCCCTCGGCCGGCTCTACGCCCCCGACCTCACCCTCACCGGGGACGCGGACGCCGCCGTCCTGCTGCTGCCCGGACGCATGATCGGCGGCACCGGCGGCGACCTGCTGGGCGCGCTGGTCGCCGGGGGAGCGTTCGCCGCGTTCCTGTCCACCGCCTCCGGACTCACCATGGCCGTGGCCGGGGTGCTCACCCAGGACGTGCTGCCCTCCCGGGGCGTGCGCCACTTCCGGCTCGGCACCGTGCTCGCGATGGCCGTCCCGATGGCCGCGAGCCTCCTGGTCGGCGGGCTGCCGGTGGCCGACGCCGTGGGCCTCGCCTTCGCCGTGTCCGCCTCGTCGTTCTGCCCGCTGCTGGTCCTCGGCATCTGGTGGCGGAGGCTCACCCCGCCGGGCGCGGCCGCCGGGATGCTGATCGGCGGCGGCTCCGCGTTCCTCGCCGTGGCCGCCACCATGGCCGGCTACCCCGGCGCCGGGCCGTGGCACGCGCTGCTCGCCTGGCCCGCCCTCTGGTCGGTGCCGCTCGGCTTCCTCACCATGGTGCTGGTCTCGCTCGCCACGCCCGGCCGGGTGCCGCCCGGCACGGCCGGCGTCCTGGCCCGCTTCCACCTGCCGGAAGAGCTGCGTACGGAGGTGTCCGCATGAGCGGTTTCCTCGCCGGTCTGCTCGTCGCCGTGCTGCCCCTCCTGGCCGCCGGCTTCTGGCTGGGGCGGCGCACGGCACGGCCCGCCAGCCTCGCCGGACTCGGCACCCCCGTCGAGCACGCCACCTTCGAGACCCTGCACACCGCCTCGCTGGCCACACCGCCGCTGCGGGCCGGCCTCACCGAGGAGACCGCCCGCAAGTCCGCCCGCAAACTGCGCTCCCTGCTCGGCACCGACGCCCTCTGCCTCACCGACCGCGAGCAGGTCCTCGTCTGGGACGGCGTCGGCGCCCACCACCGCACCGAGATCATGGAGCGCCTCACCGGCCCCCTGGACACCGGCCGCGGCGAGGCGTTCCCGCTGACCTGCGACACCCCCGACTGCACCGTCCGCTGGGCGGTGGTCGCCCCGCTCACCGTCGACGACCGGGTGCACGGCGCGCTCGTCGCCTGCGCGCCCCGCGAGTCCGCGGTGCTGGTCAGGGCCGCCGGGGAGGTCGCCCGCTGGGTCTCCGTCCAGCTGGAGCTCGCCGACCTGGACCAGTCCCGCACCCGGCTGATCGAGGCCGAGATCCGCGCCCTGCGGGCACAGATCTCCCCGCACTTCATCTTCAACTCGCTCGCGGTGATCGCGTCCTTCGTGCGCACCGACCCCGAGCGCGCCCGCGAGCTGCTGCTGGAGTTCGCCGACTTCACCCGCTACTCGTTCCGCCGGCACGGCGACTTCACCACCCTCGCCGACGAGCTGCACGCCATCGACCACTATCTGGCGCTGGTGCGGGCGCGCTTCGGCGACCGGCTCTCCGTCACCCTCCAGATCGCCCCCGAGGTGCTGCCGGTCGCGCTGCCCTTCCTGTGCCTCCAGCCGCTGGTGGAGAACGCCGTCAAGCACGGCCTGGAGGGCAAGGCCGACAAGTGCCACATCCAGATCACCGCGCAGGACGCGGGCGCCGAGGCGCTCGTGGTCATCGAGGACGACGGGGCCGGCATGGACCCCGACCTGCTGCGCCGCATCCTCGCCCGCGAGGTCAGCCCCACCGGCGGCATCGGCCTGTCCAACGTCGACGACCGGCTCCGCCAGGTCTACGGCGACGACCACGGACTGGTCATCGAGACGGCCGCCGGCGCGGGCATGAAGATCACCGTCCGGCTGCCCAAGTACCAGCCGGGCGTCCATCTGGCCGGGCGGCTCACCCCGCGGTGAGCCGCCCCTCCGGGTGCGTGCCGGTCAGCTGCTGCTGGTGGCCACCATCCCCAGGGTGAGCAGGCCCAGGACGACCCAGATGAACCACAGCCAGCCGTTGCTGCCGAGCGCCACCGTGTACGCCGTGACGGCGACCAGGCCGCCGACGGTGAGCACACCCATGGTCTTCGTCGAGGTGGAACCGTTCGTGGTACCGGGCATCGCGACACCCTCCTCCAGGTCCGTTCCCTCCATGGTGCCCCGGTTCCGGGAAAGCAGAGCGGTGCGGGACGGTACCCGGGGTGACGCCGGAATGATCCGGACGAAGGCCCTAGCTGCCGCGCGCGTTCAGGGACGCCAGGTAGGCGTTGTACGCCTCCAGCTCCTTGTCGCCGTCCCGGTCGGCCGCGCGGTCCTTGCGGCGGGCCTGCCGCTGGTCCGAGGCGTACCACTGGAACAGCAGCGCGATCAGCACCAGCACCGACGGGACCTCGCTGAACGCCCAGGCGATGCCGCCCGCCGCGTTCTGGTCGGACAGGGCGTCGACGCCCAGCGACGCGGGCGGGTCCTGGAAGGTGGTGACCATGGGGGTCGAGGCCATCATCAGCGCGATCCCGAAGAACGCGTGGAACGGCATGCCCGCGAACAGCTCCAGCATCCGCATCAGGTGCCCCGGCCGGTGCGGGCCCGGGTCCACGCCCATGATCGGCCAGAAGAACACCAGGCCCACGGCGAGGAAGTGCACCATCATCGCCGCGTGCCCGACCGCCGACCCCATCAGGAAGTCGAACAGCGGGGTGAAGTACAGGGCGTACAGGCTCGCGATGAACATCGGGATGGTGAACAGCGGATGCGTGACGACCCGCATGTAGCGGCTGTGCAGCAGCATCAGCAGCAGCTCGCGCGGTCCCTTGCTGCCGCGCACGGCCGCCGGGGGCAGCGCCCGCAGCGCCAGGGTGACCGGCGCGCCGAGCAGCAGCAGGATCGGCGACACCATGCTGATGATCATGTGCTGCACCATGTGCACGCTGAACATCACCATGCCGTAGTCGTTCAGCGCGGTGCACATCACCAGCCCGATGCTCAGCACGCCGGTGACGAACGCGACCGTCCGTCCCACCGGCCACGCGTCACCGCGCCGGGCCAGCCGGACCACGCCCCAGCCGTACAGCGCGAGCGCCAGCAGGCAGGCGACGAGGAAGAAGGGGTCCGCCGACCAGGCGAGCCCTCGGCCCAGCGTGAACGGCGGCAGATCCATGGTCATGCCGTGCCCGCTGTGATCCATCCGCCGGCTCCATTTTCGTCCAGGTTGTACGCAATCGGTCCGCACCAGACTAGAACCGCCCCCGGCGACGTCCGTCACCGGGGGCGGTCCGTGAAGCCCGTCTCATGCCCTGGGCGGCGGTGGAACGGTCAGAGCACGCACTCCGCCTCGGCGTACCGCTCCTCGGGCACCGTCTTCAGCGTCTCGACGGCCTCCGCCAGCGACACCATCACGATGTCGGTGCCGCGCAGCGCCGTCATCTGCCCGAAGTCGCCGCGGTGCACGGCCTCCACCGCGTGCCAGCCGAACCGGGTGGCCAGCACCCGGTCGTACGCGGTGGGCGTGCCGCCGCGCTGGACGTGGCCGAGGATGACCGGCCGGGCCTCCTTGCCGAGCCGCTCCTCCAGTTCCAGGGAGAGCTGACGGGCGATGCCGGCGAAGCGCTCGTGGCCGTAGACGTCCTTGCCGCCCTCGTCGAAGTCCATGGTCCCGGGCTTCGGCTTGGCGCCCTCCGCGGCGACGACGATGGCGAACCGCTTCCCGGCCGAGAACCGCTCGCCGACCTTCGCGGTCAGCTCGTCGATGTCGAAGGGCCGCTCGGGCACCACGATGGCGTGCGCGCCGGCCGCCATGCCGGAGTGCAGCGCGATCCAGCCGGTGTGCCGGCCCATGACCTCCACGATCAGCACCCGCTGATGCGACTCGGCGGTGGTCTTCAGCCGGTCCAGCGCCTCGGTGGCCACGCCGACGGCCGTGTCGAACCCGAAGGTGACGTCGGTGACGGCGATGTCGTTGTCGATGGTCTTCGGCACGCCGACTATCGGCAGACCGCTGTCGGACAGCAGCCGGGCCGCCTTGAGGGTGCCCTCACCGCCGATGGGGATGATCGCGTCGAGACCCAGCTCCTCGACATGGCCCCGGGCCCGCTCCACACCGTCCCGCAGATGCTCGGGACGCACCCGGGAGGAGCCGAGGACGGTGCCGCCGCGGGCGAGGATGCCGCTCACCGCGTCGAGGTCGAGCTTGAGGTAGTCGCACTCCAGGAGGCCCTTCCACCCGTCGCGGAAGCCGATGACCTCGTCGCCGTGGTCGACGACGGCACGGTGCACGACGGACCGGATGACGGCGTTCAGGCCGGGGCAGTCGCCGCCGGACGTGAGGACACCAATGCGCATAGCCCGAAACAACCTTCTCGATGTGGGCCGGGACCGGACCGCGCTGTCCGGCTCGATCCCCGCCACCCTAGCCGCTCCCGGGGGCGGTGCCGCATCCCGCGTCCGCCTGCTGGACGAGACCGCTCACCTGTGCGGAGGAGGCGTCAGACGGGCCCTGCCGGGCCCCTCCGACGCCTCCTCGGCAATGCCTGTTCCGGCGCTCTACGCGGGCTGCTGGGCGGCGGCGATGCGTTCGTTGCGCAGGGCCTCGTACCAGCGGTCGTCGGTCGGCGGCAGCGCGTTGACGTCGAGCGCCAGCTTCAGCAGCAGGTCCGCGATCTGCGGGTTGCGGGCCAGCACCGGACCGTGCATGTACGTGCCGAACACGGTGTCGTTGAACGCGCCCTCGGTGCCGTCCCCGGTGCCGTTGCCGTTGCCGAAGCGCACCTGCGCGAACGGGCGCGCCGTGGGGCCCAGGTGGGTGATGCCCTGGTGGTTCTCGAACCCGGTCAGCGGGGGCAGGCCGAGCTGCGGGTTGATGTCCGCGAGGACGTCGCCCACGCAGCGGGCGCCCTCGCCGCGCACCGACACCACGTCGAGCAGGCCGAGACCGGGCTCGCGCTGGCCGAGGTCGTTGATGAACTCGTGGCCGAGGATCTGGTAGCCGGCGCAGACCGAGAAGACGATCGCGCCGTTCTCCACGGCCCGGTGCAGCCCGCCGTCACGGCGCAGCCGCTCGGCGGCCAGCCGCTGCGGGCGGTCCTCGCCGCCGCCGATCAGGTAGATGTCGCCGGAGGTCGGGATCGGCTGGTCGCTGCGCACGTCGAGCCGCGCCACGTCCAGGCCGCGCTGCCGCGCCCGGCGCTCGACGACGAGGACGTTGCCCTGGTCGCCGTAGGTGCTGAGCAGGTCCGGGTAGATCCAGACGACCCGCAGCTGGTTGTCGCTCACTTCAAGTCCCCTGAGGTGTCGTGGTCAGTTGCCGACGCGGCGGCGCAGGTCCTGGAACGCGGTGTAGTTGGCGATGACCTCGATCCGGCCCGGCGGCGACATCTGCACCGCCTGGTCGAGGTTCTCGCACACCTGGAACTGCTGGTTGGCGACCTCGAGGCGCACCGCCAGGTCCAGCTTCCGGTCGCCGATGACGCAGATCGGGTGGCCGGTCAGCCGGGTGTAGTCGACGTCCCACAGCCAGGAGGTGTCGGTGCCGTCGGCGGAGCGCGCGTTCACCGACAGGATCACCGGGGTGGGCGGCGGGTCGATCAGCGAGAACGTCTCCAGCCAGCCCGCGGGGTTCTTCGCGAGCAGCAGCCGCAGGTCACGGCCCTCGAACTGGACCACGTCGTAGCGGCCGGCCACGGCCTGCACCTGGTACATGCGCTCCAGGGCCACCTGCGGCGGCACGCCGAAGACGGCGGCGACGGCGGCGGAGGACGCGGCGTTGGCCTTGTTGGCGCGGCCGGGCAGCTGGAGGTGGATCGGCCACGCGGAGCCGTGCGGGTCGAGCACGTGGTCGCCGGAGAGCGCCCAGCTCGGGGTGGGGCGGCGGAAGCCGCACTCGCCGCAGAACCAGTCGTCGCCGGGGCGCTGCATCACACCGCCGCAGGACGGGCAGGACCAGGCGTCGTCCTTCCACATCTGGCCGGCGGCCACCCAGATCACGTTGGGGGAGGAGGACGCGGCCCACACCACCAGCGGGTCGTCGGCGTTGGCCACGACGACGGCCTTGGAGCCGGCCAGGCCCTCGCGCCACGCCTCCGCGAGCATGCGGGTCTCCGCGGCGCGGTCGAGCTGGTCGCGGGAGAGGTTGAGCAGCGCGATGCACTTCGGCTCGGTGGCCTGGGCGACGCCGACGAGGTACTTCTCGTCGACCTCGATGACGCCGTACCGGGCGTCCGCTCCGGCCGCGAGGGCCGAGGTGATGCCGGCCGGCATGTTGGCGCCGAGCGCGTTCGAGACGACCGGGCCGGCCGCCTTGAGCGCCTCGGCGATGAGCCGGGTGGTGGTGGTCTTGCCGTTGGTCGCCGAGACGAGCGTCACGTCCAGGTGCTGGGCGAGCCGGGCGAGAAGATCGGGGTCGAGCTTCAGGGCCACCCGGCCGCCGATCACCGAACCGCTGCCGCGCCCTGCGGCGCGGGATGCCGCTGCGACCGCCTTGCCGGCGGTCACGGCCAGCTTGGCCCGCGGCGTGAGCGGGTCCGAGTTGCCTGCCATCAGTTCTCGATCCTCCTTGCGTACGCGCCGCGTCTGTGCCTGACGGCCACGTGGTGTGGGCTCAGCCTATCGAGATCCACTCACCCTCCAGTACCGCGGCTCCGCCGTGGACGGGGCGGGGATGCAAGGACCGTACCCTTGCCGCCATGCGACACGGCTCCCTCCCCGGCGTCCACGGACGCGTCCGGCCCCTCACCCTGCTCGGCGACCCCGTCCTGCACACGCCGTGCGGGGAGGTCACCGACTTCGGTCCGGAACTGGAGGATCTGGTGGAGGACTTGTTCGCGACGATGTACGCGGCGCAGGGCGTGGGCCTGGCCGCGAACCAGATCGGGGTGCCGCTGCGGGTGTTCGTCTTCGACTGCCCGGACGACGAGGACGTACGGCACCTCGGGCACGTGGTGAACCCGCGGCCGGTGGTGACGGACGGGGTGGTGGTGCGCGGCCCCGAGGGCTGTCTGTCGCTGCCGGGCCTGGAGGCGGGGACGGAGCGGTACGACCACGCGGTGGTCGAGGGCGTCACGGTGACCGGGGAGCCGGTCACCGTGCACGGCACGGGCTTCTTCGCCCGCTGCCTCCAGCACGAGAGCGACCACCTGGAGGGCACGGTCTACGCCGACCGTCTGGCCGGCCGCCGTCACCGCAAGCTCATGCGCCAGGTCGCGCGCGCCTCCTGGCACCGCCCCGCCTGAGCCGGGTCCCGGCCCGGGGTCAGAAGCCCGGGCCTCCCACCTTGTCGCCGGCCGCGGCCAGCCGGCCCCACAGCAGGTCGGCCAGGCCGCGGACCAGCTCGGCGCGGGAACAGGGGCGCTCGCCCAGCCACCAGTCGCCGGCGGCGTGCATCATGCCGACGATGCCGTGGCCCCACACCCGGGCCAGCTGCTGGCTGCCGGGGCCGAGGTCGAGACGCTCCTCGATCACCTGGGCCAGCTCCTCGCCCATCCGGCGCAGCAGCGGCGCCGAGTGCTTGCCCACGTCGAAGCCCTGGTCGCCCGGCGAGCCCTCCGCCGGATGCATCAGGAAGCGGTAGACCTGGGGCCGCGCCTCGATCGCCGCCAGGTAGGTGTCCAGCGTGGCCTCGACCCGCTCCCGCCGCTCCGCGGGGGCGTCCAGCGCGGCCCGCAGCGAGTCCAGCAGGGCGTCGGTGTGGCGTTTGGCGAGGGCGGCGTAGAGTCCTCCCTTGTCGCCGAAGTGCCGGTAGAGGATGGGCTTGGTGATGCCGGCCTCCGCGGCGATGGCGTTCATCGAGGCCCCGGGACCGTCGCGCAGCACCACTCGGTCGGCGGCCTCCAGCAGCTCGCGCCGGCGTCGGTCGGCGGATTGCTGCTGCTCGGTCCGCTGTGTGGTGTCCATGAGCTCTCCCCACCCGTGCTGGTTCGGTGACGCCTGCGCAAACTAACACTGATCACGGCGCCGACATCGAACGGGATGCCGACCTGCCTGGGGAGTTGACTTTTCCTACTTGCCGGTAACAGACTGTGGTTACCGCAAGTAACATGCACGTGCGCCGCGCTGGAGGGGTCATGGCCGAGTTCACCATGGAGCTCAACGACGAACAGAAGGAGGTGCGGGACTGGCTGCACGGCTTCGCCGCCGACGTCATCCGCCCCGCCGCCGCCGAATGGGACGAGCGTGAGGAGACTCCCTGGCCGGTCATCCAGGAGGCGGCCAAGGTCGGCATCTACTCCCTGGACTTCTACGCCCAGCAGTACTTCGACGCGACCGGCCTCGGCATCCCCATGGCCATGGAGGAGCTGTTCTGGGGCGACGCGGGCATCGCGCTGTCGATCGTCGGCACCGGCCTCGCCGCCGTCGGCGTCCTCGCCAACGGCACCGAGGAGCAGATCGGCACCTGGATCCCCCAGATGTACGGCGACGTGAACGACGTGAAGGTCGCCGCCTTCTGCTCCTCCGAGCCCGACGCCGGCTCCGACGTGGCCTCGATGCGCACCCGCGCGGTCTACGACGAGGCCAAGGACGAGTGGGTCCTCAACGGCACCAAGACCTGGGCGACCAACGGCGGCATCGCCAACGTCCACGTCGTGGTCGCGGTCGTCGACCCCGAGCTCGGCTCCAAGGGCCACGCCTCCTTCATCGTCCCGCCGAACACCCCGGGCCTGTCCCAGGGCCAGAAGTTCCAGAAGCACGGCATCCGTGCCTCGCACACCGCCGAGGTCGTCCTCGACGACGTGCGCGTCCCCGGCTCCTGCCTCCTCGGCGGCAAGGAGAAGCTGGACGAGCGCCTCGCCCGCGCCCGCGAGCGGGCGAGGACCGGCGGCGAGCGCGTGAAGAACGCCGCGATGGCCACCTTCGAGGCGTCCCGCCCCGCCGTCGGCGCCATGGCCGTGGGCACCGCCCGCGCCGCCTACGAGGTCGCGCTCGACTACGCCAAGACCCGGGAGCAGTTCGGCCGCCCGATCATCGACAACCAGGGCGTCGCCTTCCAGCTCGCCGACATGCGCACCCAGATCGACGCCGCCCGCCTGCTGGTGTGGCGCGCCTCCTGGATGGCGGTCAACGGCAAGCCGTTCACCGCGGCCGAGGGCTCGATGTCCAAGCTGTTCGCCAGTGAGACCGCCAAGAAGGTCACCGGCCAGGCCATCCAGATCCTCGGCGGCAACGGCTACACCCGTGAGTACCCGGTGGAGCGCATGCACCGCGACGCCGCGATCTACACGATCTTCGAGGGCACCAGCGAGATCCAGCGCCTGGTCATCGCCCGCACCCTCTCGGGCATGCCCATCCGCTGAACCGCCCGTGCGGGGGCGGTCCGGTCCGCCGGGTTGCCCCCGCACGGCCGCCGGGCCAACCTCGGGGTGACCGACGCCTCGGAGGACGCGATGACACGTACGGCCCGTGACCTGCTGAAGACGATCACCGCGGAGCTCGCCCCCGACCCGCGCTCCAACCCCCTGGTCCCACTGATTGCCGCCGGCCGGGCGGACCGGGAGGTCCTCGCCGCACTGGCCCTCGAGCAGATGCGGGTGATCCCCGCCGACCGCCGCGCCTTCCTCCACCTGGCCGTGCGGTCCTCGGCCGAACCGGAGGCCGACGCCTACTTCACCGCCCTGGCCGACGGCGAGGCGATCGCCCAGCGGAAGCTGCCCGCCTTCGCCGCGGCCTGCGGCGTCGACGAGACCCGCGCCGCCGCGTACACCCCGCTCCCCGGCTGCCAGGCCTACCCCGCCTACGTCGCCTGGCTGGCCCTCAACGCCGCCCCCGCCGACGCCGTCCTGGCCGTCAGCGCCAACTTCTCGGCCTGGGGCGGCTACTGCGCCACCATCGCCGGGGCCCTGCGCGCCCACTACGGCTTCGACGACGAGGCCTGCGCCTTCTTCGACTTCTTCGCCGAACCGGCCCCGGACCTGGACCGCACCGCCGAGCGTGCCGTGCAGGCGGCGCTGGACGCCGGCCGCCTGGACGAAAGCCGCGCCCGCGACCACGGACACCTGCTCCAGAGCTACGAAGCGCTGTTCTGGCGGACCCTGGAGCGGCCGGCCTGACCTCCTACGGCGTGGTGCCGCTGCTGTGGGCGATGCACGCCACGTCGATACGGTCGGCGAGCTTCGCGAGTTCGATCGTCAGCGCGGCGACCGTGTCCTCGTCGAGCCCGCCCTCGCCGGCCTCGACGAGCCGGACCCACCGGCCGCCCACCGTGCGCAGCAGCTTGCTGACGTCGGCGGCCGCCACCTGAAGGGTGCCGCGGTCGTCGACGATCAGAGGCAGTGTCACTTCGCGGTTCACAGTCGGGATCGTAGCCGTGCGGGCGTCACGCGCCGTGCCAAACCGTGGTGATGTTGCAGAACTCGCGGATTCCGTGCCCGGACAGCTCACGCCCGTAGCCCGACCGCTTCACCCCGCCGAACGGGAACGCCGGATGGGACGCCGTCATGCCGTTGACGTACACGCCGCCCGCCTCGAGATCCCGTACGAACCGGTCGATCTCGGCCTCGTCGCGCGTCCACACGTTCGAACTCAGCCCGAACGGCGTGTCGTTGGCGATGAGCACCGCTTCGTCCAGATCGTCCACGCGGTACAGCGTGGCGACCGGGCCGAAGGCCTCCTCGCGGTGGATGCGCATCTCCCGGTCGATCCCGGCCAGCACGGTCGGCGGGTAGAACCAGCCCGGCCCGTCGGGGCGTTCGCCACCGCACAGCACCGTGGCGCCGGCCCGCACCGCGTCGTCGACCAGCTCCTCCAGGTCCTTGCGGCCCTGTTCGCTGGAGAGCGGGCCGACGTCGGTGTCCTCGTCCATCGGGTCGCCGACCCTCAGCGCCTTCATGCCGGCGACGAAACGCTCGGTGAAGGCGTCGTAGACGTCCGTGTGCACGATGAACCGCTTGGCGGCGATGCAGGACTGGCCCGCGTTCTGCGCCCGGGCGGTCACCGCGACCTCGGCGGCGCGGTCCAGGTCGGCGGAGGGCATCACCACGAACGGGTCGCTGCCGCCCAGCTCCAGCACCGTCTTCTTGATCATCTCGCCGCACGTCGAGGCGACCGCCCGCCCGGCCGGCTCGCTGCCGGTGAGGGTGGCCGCCTTGATCCGCTCGTCGTGCAGCAGGTCGTCGACGGCGGCGGAACCGATCAGCAGGGTCTGGAAACAGCCCTCGGTGAAGCCCGCGCGGTGGAACAGGTCCTCCAGGTACAGGGCGGTCTGCGGCACGTTCGACGCGTGCTTGAGCAGCCCGACGTTGCCCGCCATCAGGGCGGGCGCGGCGAACCGGATCACCTGCCACAACGGGAAGTTCCACGGCATCACCGCGAGCACCGGGCCCAGCGGCCGGTAGCGCACCAGGACCCGGGAGGCGCCGGAGTCCTTCACGTCGGACGCGTCGGGCTCCTCGTCGGCGAGCAGCTCGGCCGCGTGGTCGGCGTACCAGTGCATCGCCTTGGCGCACTTCGCGGCCTCGGCGCGGGCCTGCGTGATCGGCTTGCCCATCTCGGTGGTGATCACCTTGCCGACGGCGTCCTGGTCCTCGTCGAGGATCTCGGCGGCGTGGTGCAGCAGACGGGACCGCTCCTCGAAGGTGGTCGTCCGGTACGTGCGGAACGTGGCCTCCGCGAGCTGGAGCCGGCGTTCCAGCTCGTCCTCGTCCATGGGGTGGTACGTCTTGACGGTCTCGCCGTTCACCGGATTCACCGTGGCGATGTGCATCACTGGCCTCCATGGGACGGGCTGCGCTCTGACGACCTTCCCGCGCGCCGATGGGCCGCGCAACGCGGGAGGGCCCCTAGAGCGAGTGCTCCGCCAGGCGGTCCAGAAACGCGGTCTGTGCCGACACGATCAGCTCACGCGCCCGGTCGAGCGGGAACCAGGCGACCCGGTCCAGCTCCGGGAACTCCGCCGTCCGCCCCGACCTGGGCGGCCACTCCATGGTGAACGTGCCGGGCACGACCGACGCCGGGTCCAGATCGGCCTCCACCGCCCACGCGGTGACCACCTTGCCGCCCGACTGGCGTACCTCCCCGAGCGGCACCGCCTCCCCGTCCGGCGGGGGCAGCCCCAGTTCCTCCTCGAACTCGCGGCGCGCCGCGTCCCAGGCGGGCTCGGCGGGGTCGTACTCGCCCTTCACCACGGTCCACGCCCCGGCGTCCCGGCGCGCGAAGAACGGGCCGCCCATGTGGCCGAGCAGCACCTCGACGTCCTTCCCGGTGCGCCGGAACAGCAGCAGGCCGGCGCTGCGGGCCGTCGTCACGGCCGCACCTCGGGGTGGGCGGCGAGCAGGGTCTCGACCGTGTCCGCCTCCTCCGGGCGCTTGTCCTCGCGGTAGCGGATCACCCGGGCGAAGCGCAGGGTGACGCCGGCCGGGTAGCGGCTGGAGCGCTGGAGGCCGTCGTAGGCGATCTCCACGACGAGTTCGGGGCGCACGGTCACCGTGGAGCCGCTCTCGTCGACCGCGATCTCCCGCAGCCGCTTCGTCTGCCACTCCAGCAGCGCGTCGGTCAGGCCCTTGAAGGTCTTGCCGAGCATCGCGAAGCCGCCGTCGGCGGTGCGCGCGCCCAGATGCAGGTTGGACAGCTTCCCGGTGCGCCGGCCGTGGCCCCACTCGGCGGCCAGCACCACCAGGTCCAGCGTGTGCACCGGCTTGACCTTCAGCCAGGACGCGCCGCGCCGCCCCGCGCTGTACGGGGCATCGAGGCCCTTCACCACGACGCCCTCGTGGCCGCGCTCCAGGGTCTCCGCGAGGAACCGTTCCGCCGCGTCCACGTCGTCGGGGCCGTCCACCACGGTGCGCCGCACCCGCATCGGTTCCGGCACCAGCCGGGCCAGCTCGGCGTGGCGCTCGGTGAACGGCAGGTCCAGCAGGTCCCGGCCGTCCACCGACAGCGCGTCGAAGAACACGGGGGAGACCGGCGTCTCCCGGGCGGCCGTCGCCACATCCACCCGGGACCCGACCCGTCCGGCCGTCTCCTGGAAGGACCGCGGGCGCCCGGCGTTGTCGAAGGAGATGACCTCCCCGTCCAGGATGAACCGCTCCCCGGCCAGCTCCCGTGCCGCCGCGGTCACCTCGGGCAGCCGGTTCGTGATGTCGTCGAGGGTACGGGTGTGCACCCGCACGGTGTCGCCGTCGCGGTGCACCTGGACCCGGATGCCGTCGAGCTTCTCCTCGACCGCGCAGGCGCCCAGCTTCCCGACCGCCTCCGCGACCGAGGAGGCGCTGTGCGCCAGCATCGGCTGCACCGGACGCCCGACGGTGAGCCGGAACCGCTCCAGCGCCTCGGGCCCGTCCGCCAGCAGCGCCCCGGCGACCGGCTGGAGGGACCCCGCGAGCATCACCGCCCGCCGAACGTCCGCCGGCGCCGCGCCGGTCGCCTGGGCCAGCCCCTCCACCGCCACCGCGTCCAGGGCCCCCTGGCGCACCTCGCCGGTCAGCAGCCCCGTCAGGAACCGCTGCTCGGCCTCGGTGGACGCGCCCAGCAGCTCGCCGACCAGCAGGGCACGCTCGGCCTGCGAGCCCGGCCCCGACACCTTCGCGAGCCGGGTCAGCAGCGCGTCCACCTCGCGCACCGTCAGGGACGGCTCGGCGGCGGGCGGGACCGGGCGGCTCAGCACCTTCCAGCCGACCCCGATCCGCCCCTGCGGCAGCCGGCCCGCCAGATACGGGATGACGACCGGGACGTCGTCCGGCCCCGCCTCCCGGAACAGCTCGGCGAGCAGCGCGGTCTTCCGCGACCGCGCCGAGGTGGCGGCCACCTCCTGCGACACCTGGGCCAGCCGGGACAGCAACATGCAGTCATGGTGCTACGGGGGTGTGCGTTTCACACCTCCGGAACCGGCCGGTGCCTTCGGGCCGGGTGCTGCTTGCGGGGCGGGTGGTGCCTCGGCACCGGGCTCCCCCCGGACCGGGTGCTGCCCTCCGGACCGGGTGCTGCCCTCCGGGCTGGGTGCTTCCCCCCCCCAGGCCGGGTGCTCCCCCCCCGGGGGCCGGGCGGTGCTTCCGGAACCGGCACTGACTTCGGACCGGACGGTCAGGCGTCGAGCGCCGCGTCCAGGTCCGCCATCCGCAGGTCGCCGACGATCGCCGCCGCCGCGCGGTAGCCGCCGCTCGCCGCGTGCACCACCTGCTCGGCGAACCCGATCGCGTTGCCGGCCGCCCACACGCCCGGCACGCTGGTCAGCCCGGTCGGGTCGATCACCGGGTACGTCCCGAACGGCGTCTCGTTCATCTCCGCGCCCAGCCGCTCCAGCAGCCCGGTCTGCGGCACCGGACGCGGGGCGACGAACAGCACCGACCGCGGGTGCACGGCGCCGTCGGCCATGCGCACCCCGGTGAGCCGGTCGTCCTCGACCACCAGACCGGCGACCTCGCCCGGCACCACGTCCACCCCGGCCGCCGCCAGCCGGCGCAGGTCCAGGTCGGACAGCTCCTCCTCGGCGACCCGGTGCAGGAAGAACGTGACGTCCTTCGACCAGCGGGACACCATCAGCGCCTGGTGCACGCCCGCCGCGCTCGACGCCAGCACCCCGAAGGGCTCGTCGCGCACCTCCCAGCCGTGGCAGAACGGGCAGTGCAGCACGTCCCGCCCGAACCGATCCGCGACCCCGGGGACGTCCGGCATCTCGTCCTTCAGCCCGGTCGCCACGATCACCCGCCGGGCGCGCACCTTGCCGCCCTGTTCCAGCGCCACCGTGAAGTCCTCATCGAAGGCCTCGCCCCGGGCCACGTCCACCACCCGGTCCCGGACCAGCTCCACGCCGTAGGCCGCGATCTCCTCCCGGCCCAGCGCCAGGAACTCGGCCGGCGGCATCCCGTCCCGGCTCAGATAGCCCTGCATGTGCGCCGCGGGCGCGTTGCGCGGCTCGCCCGCGTCGACCACCAGCGTGCGGTGCCGGGCCCGCCCCAGCACCAGCGCGGCGGACAGCCCCGCCGCTCCTCCGCCCACCACGACCACGTCGTAGCGGCTGTCCGTACGGTCCTGCTCGGTCATCGTGACCACCTCCACGGCCGACGGTCGCTCCGGACCCCGCGGATTGACAAACAAGTTTGCCGAACCTGCAATAGCCGCATGGTGACGGACGACGTTCTCGCGGAAGTGGGCCCCCGGCTGCGCCGGATCCGGAAGGACCGGGAGGTGACGCTCGCGGCGCTGGCGGAGGCGACCGGCATCTCCGTGTCCACCCTGTCCCGGCTGGAGTCCGGGCAGCGCAAACCCGGCCTCGATCTGCTGCTGCCCATCGCGCAGGCCCACCAGGTGTCGCTGGACGAGCTGGTCGGCGCGCCCCCGGTGGGCGATCCGCGGGTGCGCGCCCGGCCGATCGAGCGCGGCGGGCGCACCCACTGGCCCCTCACCCGGCAGCCCGGCGGGCTCCAGGCGTACAAGGTGCTCGAACCGAAACGGAAGCTGGAGCCCGACCCGCGCACCCACGAGGGCTACGAGTGGCTGTACATCCTCTCCGGGAAGCTGCGGCTGGTGCTGGGCGATCACGACGTGGTGCTGACGGCGGGGGAGGCGGCCGAGTTCGACACGCGCGTGCCGCACTGGTTCGGGTCGACGGGGGAGGGGCCGGTGGAGTTCCTCAGCCTCTTCGGGCCGCAGGGCGAGCGGATGCACGTGCGGGCGCGGCCGAAGAAGGGGTGAGGAGCGGTCCGGGGGCGGCGGGACGGTTCCCATGAGGCAAGCGACCGCTTAGTATGCGGGGACCCGGTCAGCGAAGACGACGTTCACCGTCCCGTGGAGGCCCCGCATGCAGGCATGGCAAGTGCACGAACTCGGCGAGCCGGGCGAGGTGATGCGCCTCGCCCACGTCGAACGGCCGACGCCCGGCGAGGGGCAGGTGCTGCTCCGGGTGCGCGCCGCCAACATCAACTTCCCCGACGCCCTGATGTGCCGGGGCCAGTACCAGGTCAGGCCGCCGCTGCCGTTCACGCCCGGCGTGGAGATCTGCGGCGAGACCGAGGACGGCCGCCGCGTGATCGCCAACCCCGCGCTGCCGCACGGCGGTTTCGCCGAGTACGCCGTCGCGGACGCCGCCGCGCTGCTGCCTGCGCCCGACGCGCTGGACGACGCCGAGGCCGCCGCCCTGCACATCGGCTACCAGACCGGCTGGTTCGCCCTGCACCGGCGGGCCCGCCTGGAGGCGGGCGAGACCCTGCTCGTGCACGCCGCCGCGGGCGGGGTCGGCAGCGCCGCCGTGCAGCTCGGCAAGGCGGCCGGCGCCACCGTCATCGGCGTGGCGGGCGGCGCCGACAAGGCCGCCGTGGCCCGCGAACTGGGCTGCGACGTGGTGATCGACCGCCGTGAGCAGGACGTCGTCGCCGCGGTCAAGGAGGCCACCGGCGGACGCGGCGCGGACGTCGTCTTCGACCCGGTCGGCGGCGAGGCGTACACCCAGTCCGCCAAGACCGTCGCCTTCGAGGGCCGCATCGTGGTCGTCGGCTTCGCGAGCGGCGCCATCCCGAGCCCCGCCCTCAACCACGCCCTGATCAAGAACTACGCGATCCTCGGCCTGCACTGGGGCCTGTACAACACGAAGAACCCCAAGCTGGTCCAGCACTGCCACGAACAGCTCACCGAACTCGCCGCCCGGGGCGCGATCAAGCCGCTGGTGAGCGAGCGCGTGCCGCTCGCCGGGGCCGCCGACGCCGTGCAGCGCGTCGCCGACGGCGTCACCACCGGCCGGGTCGCCGTCGTGCCCGCCGCGGAGAACGGAGCCGCGGCATGACCGACGCCGACGAACTGCGCCGCCGCACCCGGGAGCTGCTCACCGCGCACCCGCCCGCGCAGACGGACCGCCTGGACTTCCTGCGCGCCCGCTTCGACGCCGGACTCGCCTGGGTGCACTTCCCCGAAGGGCTCGGCGGGCTCGGCCTGCCGCGCTCCCTCCAGGCCGTCGTGGACGCCGAACTGGAGGCCGCCGGCGCCCCCGACAACGACCCGCGCCGCATCGGCATCGGCCTCGGCATGGCCGCCCCGACGATCCTCCAGTACGGCACGGACGAGCAGAAGACGCGCTTCCTGCGGCCGCTGTGGACCGGGGAGGAGGTCTGGTGCCAGCTCTTCAGCGAACCCGGCGCCGGCTCCGACCTGGCCGCGCTGGGCACGCGCGCGGTCCGGGAGGGCGACACCTGGACGGTCAACGGGCAGAAGGTGTGGACCTCCAGCGCCCATCTCGCCCGCTGGGCCATCCTCATCGCGCGCACCGACCCGGACGTGCCCAAGCACCGCGGCATCACCTACTTCGTGTGCGACATGACCGACCCCGGCGTCGAGGTGCGGCCACTGCGGCAGATCACCGGTGAGGCCGAGTTCAACGAGGTGTTCCTCACCGACGTCCGCATCCCCGACGCCCACCGCCTCGGCGATGTCGGCGACGGCTGGCGGGTCGCCCAGACCACCCTGAACAACGAGCGCGTCGCCATCGGAGGCATGCGGCTGCCCCGCGAGGGCGGCATGATCGGCCCGGTCGCGAAGACCTGGCGCGAACGCCCCGAGCTGCGCACCCACGACCTGCACCAGCGGCTGCTGAGGCTCTGGGTCGACGCGGAGGTCGCCCGGCTCACCGGCGAACGCCTGCGCCAGCAGCTCGTCGCGGGACAGCCCGGCCCCGAGGGAGCCGGCATGAAGCTCGCCTTCGCCCGCCTCAACCAGGAGATCAGCGGCCTGGAGGTGGAACTGCGCGGCGAGGAAGGCCTGTTGTACGACGACTGGACCATGCGCCGCCCCGAACTGGTCGACTTCACCGGCCGCGACGCCGGCTACCGCTATCTGCGCTCCAAGGGCAACAGCATCGAGGGCGGGACCAGCGAGGTCCTGCTGAACATCGTCGCCGAGCGCGTCCTGGGCCTGCCCGCCGAGCCGCGCACCGACAAGGACGTCGCCTGGAAGGACCTCGCCCGATGAGCGATCTGTTGTACTCGGAGGAGGAAGAGGCGCTGCGCGCCGCCGTCCGGGACCTGCTCACCGACCACTGCGACACGACGTCCGTGCTCGCCCGCGCCGAGTCGGACGCCCCGCACGACCCGGCCCTGTGGAAGACCCTCGCCGACGGCATGGGCCTCGCCGGGCTGCTGGTCCCCGAGGACCGGGGCGGACAGGGCGCCACGCACCGCGAGGCCGCCGTCGTCCTGGAGGAGCTGGGGCGCGCGGTCGCCCCCGTGCCGTATCTGACCAGCGCCGTGGTGGCCACCGAGGCGCTGCTGGCCTGCGCGGACGCCGGTGACCTGCTCGACGGCCTGGCGTCCGGACGTGTGGTCGGCGCGCTCGCCGTCGGCCTGCACACCGCCCCTGGCGCCGCGTTCGCCGCCGTCCGCGCGGACGGCGGCGCCCTGCACGGCGAGTTGACGGGCATCGCGGACGCCGCCGTCGCCGACGTCCTGCTGGTGCCGGCGGACGACGGCGGGCTGTACGCGGTGACCGCCGACGCGGTCACCGTCACCCCGCAGACGTCCCTCGACCTCACCCGCCCCCTCGCCCGCGTCACCCTCGACGCCGCCCAGGGCCGACGCGTCGGCGACGCGGAGCCCGCCGTGCGGCGCGCCCTGCGCGCCGGTGCGGGACTGCTCGCCTCGGAACAACTCGGCGTCGCCGAGTGGGCGCTGACCGAAACCGTGCGGTACTTGAAGGACCGTAAGCAGTTCAACCGTCCCGTCGGCGGGTTCCAGGTGCTCAAGCACCGGCTCGCCCAGCTGTGGCTGGAGGTCGTCAGCCTGCGCGCCGCCGCGCGGGCCGCCGCCGACGCCCTCGCGACGGGCGAGGACACGGACGTGTCGGTCACCGTGGCCCAGGCCTACGCCGCTCCGGTCGCCGTCCGCGCCGCCGAGGAGGCCCTGCAACTGCACGGCGGCCTCGGCATGACCTGGGAACACCCGGTGCACCTGCGCCTGAAGCGCGCCAAGGCCGACTCGATCGCCTACGGCACGGCGGGCGCCCACCGGGAAGCGCTGGCGGACCTGGTGGACCTGCGCGCGCCCTGACGGGTTCCATACCGGCGGCCCGTCTTCTCCCACGAGGGGACGGGCCGCCGGTGTCCGGGTGCGGCGCGCGAATGAACAGGCGACGGCGAACCGGCCAACTCCTCGCACGTCTCTGCTCCTTGGCCGTCACGGGACCCCATACTCGCTGGGACCCCGTACGGCACCTCAGGGAGGCAGAGCATGGCCCTCACCACCCGTCGCAGAGCCCTCACCGCCCTCGGCGTCGCCCTCACGAGCCCGGCCGCCCTCCCCGCGGCCCAGGCCCTCGCCGGCCAACACCCGCACCGCCCGCGCCCGTTGTGGCGCGCCCACGCGCACAACGACTACGAGCACCCGCGCCCGCTGTTCGACGCCCTCGACCACCGCTTCGGCAGCGTGGAGGCGGACGTCTACCTCGTCGGCGGACAGCTGCTGGTCGCCCACGACCCCGAGGACCTCGACCCCGCCCGCACCCTGGAGTCGCTGTACCTGGACCCGCTCGCCGCCCGCGTCCGCGCCAACCGAGGCACGGTGTACCGAGGTGACCGCGGCTCGCTCCAGCTGCTGATCGACCTGAAGACGGAGGGCGCGTCGACCTACGCGGAACTCGACCGCCGACTGCGCCGCTACAAGCACCTGTTCACGACGTACGCCCACGGCAGGGTGCTCCGCGGGCCCGTCACCGCCGTCGTCTCCGGCGACCGCGCCGCCCGCGCGCCCATGGAGGCCCAGCGGGTCCGCCACGCCTTCTACGACGGCCGCCTCACCGACCTCGGCGGCCCGGCGCCGGCCTCGTTCGCGCCGCTCATCAGCGACAACTGGACCCTCAACTTCACCTGGCAGGGCGTCGGCGCGTTCCCCGAGGCGGAACGCCGGAAACTGCGCACGCTGGTGGGCACGGCCCACGCCCGGGGGCAGCGGGTGCGGTTCTGGGCCACCCCGGACGTGCCGGGTCCCGCCCGTGACGCGCTGTGGACGGAACTGGTCGCGGCGGACGTCGACCACCTCAACACCGACGACCTGGCGGGCCTTGAAGCGTTCCTCGACGCCCACAGGAAGGTGTGACACCACACGTTCGGCGGACAGGTCAGCCGCCCGGACGAACCCTCCGCTACGCCACACTTGCGGCCGAACGCCGCGAAACAGGTGTGGCGGAGGAGGTTGACGATGGCCATTTCCATCTCTGTGGTGCTGCTGCTCTCGGTCCTGGCGGTGATCTTCCTGCGCAACGGCGGGCTGAAGATCTCGCACGCCCTGGTCTGTCTGCTGCTCGGCTTCTACCTGGCCAGCACGAGCATCGCCCCCACGATCCACAGCGGCCTGACGGCCACGGCGGACATCGTCAGCAGCCTGCGGCCGTGAGGGCGGAGCCCTCACGGCCGGGTTGAGGGGCGGCTGCTGGTCACCGCCGGGGCGGTGAGGGGGCTCGGGGACGGCCGGTCCGGCCGGGGCGGCGCCGGGACGGTGCCCCCGCGGGCGCGGGACGCGCGCGGAGTTTCCCGGTCGCTGGAACACGGGTGTCGGCCCTGGCCGACGAGGGGCCGGAGTTCCGCAGCCGCCGTGCGGCCCAGCCGCGTGTGGTCCGGCATCCGGGACGCCCCGGGGCGACCTCGCGACGGTGTCAGCCCCGTTCCGCCACCGCTGCCGGGTCGTCGAGGACCGCGCGGACTACCGAGTGGGCGGCGCCCAGCAGCGGGCCCTGAGGGCCCAGGGCGGAGACGGAGACCGGGCAGGACGGGCCCGCCGTGCGCCGGGCCAGTTCCGAGCGGAGCGACGGCAGCAGCCAGGGCGACAGCCCGGACAGCGCGCCGCCCAGCACCACGTTCTCGGGGTCCAGGAGGTTGACCGCCCCGGTCAGGGCGATGCCCAGGGCCGTGCCCGCGTCGTGCAGGGCGCGTCGTACCGCGGCGTCGCCCTGTTCGGCGCGGCCCGCGAGCAGGCCGACCCGGTCCTCGCCGGGTTCGAGGCCGGCCGCGCGCAGCACCGCCTCCTCGCCCGCGTACTGCTCCAGGCAGCCCCGGCCGCCGCAGGCGCACGACGGGCCGTCGGGCCACACCGGCACATGGCCCAGTTCGCCCGCGAACCCCCGGTTGCCGTGCAGCACCCGCCCGTCCACGACGACCGCCGCGCCGATGCCGATCTCGGCCGAGACGTGCAGGAAGTCGCGCGGGGTGTCCTCGCCGAGCCACAGTTCGGCGAGCGCGCCGAAGTTGGCCTCGTTGGCCACCGTCAGCGGCAGCTTCTCGGGGAGCAGCGGGCCGAGGTCCGTGTCGAGCCAGCCGAGGTTCGGCGCGCGGACGACGGTGCGGGCGTCGCGGGCCACCAGGCCGGGGACGGCGACCGCGAGCCCGGCCGGCCACAGCCCCTCGCTCTCCGCCTCGGCCGTCACCCGGTGGATCAGCTCGGTGAGTTCACCGAGCACGGGCTCGGGGGAGCGGTCACGGTTCGGCACATGCCGCACCGCCCGCGCCCGGACCTCCCCGCGCAGGTCGACCGCGCACACGGCGAGGTGGTCGACGCCGACCTCCGCGCCGATGCCGGCCGCCCCCCGCCCGCTGACCGCGAGGGCGGAGCCGGGGCGGCCGACCCGCCCGGGCCGCTCAGGGCCCAGTTCCTCCAGCAGCCCCGTGCGGATGAGTTCGTCGACCAGCGTGGACACCGCCGCGCGGGTCAGCCCGATGCGGGAGGCGACGGCGGCCCGGGACAGCGGCCCGTCGTCCCGGACGGTGTGCAGCACCCGCGACAGGTTGCGGCGGCGCATGCCCTGCTGGGTGTCGGGCAGGGCGCGCCCCTGACCTGCCGGGCGGGCCTTGTGCGGCGGTGCGCTCATTCCTCCGTCAATCCTCGGTTCGGTGCCGTCCGCACCCGGCGGACGACCACGGCTCCCACGGTGGACGTCCCCGGGCGGACGTCCCACGGCGGCCGGCAGGCAGGTGGCCGCCGTGGGGCGGTGCCTGCCGGGCGTCAGCTGTCGCCCGGGGCGCGCTCCAGCAGCGGGGCCGCGTCGGAGAGTACCCCGGCCAGCCGGGACAGGGTCTCCTCGTCCCGCTCCACCGCGTCCAGCACCGGCCCCCGCGCCGTCCCCCAGCGGCGGGCCACCGCGGCCGGGTCCTCCCCGGTGAGCAGCCCGGCCGCCTGGGCCGCCGCGCCGAGCGCGACCAGCTCCTTCGCCTCGGGCACCTGCACGGGCCGCCCGGACAGCCGCCGTACGGTCTGCTGCCAGGCGGTGCCGCGGGCGCCCCCGCCGATCAGCAGCAGGGGCGCCGACGGGTCGGCGTCCTGGTCGAGGACCAGGTCCAGCGCGGCGAGCAGGGAGTACACGGCGCCGTCGTAGGCGGCCTGGAGCAGCTGGCCGCCGGTGGTGTCGTGGCGCAGGCCGTGCAACAGCCCCGAGGAGTGCGGGAGGTTGGGGGTGCGCTCGCCGTCCAGGAAGGGCAGCAGCGTGACGCCGCGGCCCGGCTCGACGGCCTCGCGGTCCAGGCCGAGCAGGGCGGCGACCCGGTCCACGGCGAGCGTGCAGTTGAGCGTGCAGGCCAGTGGCAGCCAGTCGCCGCGCGCGTCGGCGAAGCCGGCCACGGTGCCGGTCGGGTCGGCGGGCCGGTGCTCCGACACCGCGTACACGGTGCCCGAGGTGCCGAGGCTCATCACCGGGGTGCCGGGGCGCACCCCGAGGCCCAGCGCGGCGGCGGCGTTGTCACCCGTCCCGCACGCCACCAGCGTGCCCTTGGAGAACGGCAGGTCGTGGCCGTCGCGCACGGTCCCGGCGACCTCACCGGGACGCACCACGCGCGGCAGCAGCGCCGGGTCGAGCCCCACGTGCGCGAGGATCTCCTCGTCGTACGCCTCCGTGCCCGAGGCCCACCAGCCGGTGCCCGAGGCGTCGCCGCGGTCGGTCGTGCCCTGCCCGGTGAGCCGCTCGGTGAGGTAGTCGTGGGGCAGGCGGACCGACTTCGTGGCGCGCACCGCGTCCGGCTCGTGCTCCGCCAGCCAGGCCCACTTGGTGACCGTGAAGGACGCGGTGGGCAGGCTGCCGGTGCGCTGCGCCCAGAACTTCGCGCCGCCCAGCTCCTCGACCAGCCGGCTTGCCTGCGGGGCGGACCGCACGTCGTTCCACAGCAGCGCCGGGCGGACCGGCTCCCCGTGCCCGTCCAGCGTGACCAGGCCGTGCTGCTGCCCGCCGATCGACACCGCCGCGGCCTCGTGCGCCGCCTCGCCGCACTGCCGGAGCGCCTCGGTGAGGGCGTCCCACCACTGACGCGGATCGCTCTCCCGGCCCGCGCCGGAGGTCACCGTGTGCGGCGCCTGGCCGCTCGCGACGACCCTGCCGGTCGCCACGTCGACGACCAGGGCCTTGGTGGACTGGGTGGATGTGTCCACGCCGACGACGAGCGGACCCTCGGCTGCTGACATCGGTCTCTCCCTCTCCTGCGACCCACTTCCGCGTCCCGGCGGGGTGTGTCTCTTCCCAGAAATGTTCCTGCATACTAATTTGTAAACCGCCATGACGAAATAGTCTCAGCGAGCAAGGAGCCGCGGCATGAGCTACCAGCCCACCCCCGAGGACAAGTTCACGTTCGGCCTGTGGACCGTCGGCTGGCAGGGACGGGACCCCTTCGGCGACGCCACCCGCGGCGCCCTCGACCCGGCCGAGTCCGTCCGCCGCCTCGCCGAGCTCGGCGCGCACGGCGTGACGTTCCACGACGACGACCTCATCCCCTTCGGCTCGAGCGACAGCGAGCGCGCCGAGCACGTCAAGCGGTTCCGCCAGGCGCTGGACGAGACCGGCATGAAGGTCCCGATGGCGACCACCAACCTGTTCACCCACCCGGTGTTCAAGGACGGCGGCTTCACCGCGAACGACCGTGACGTGCGCCGGTACGCGCTGCGCAAGACCATCCGCAACATCGATCTCGCGGTCGAGCTCGGCGCGCAGACCTATGTCGCCTGGGGCGGCCGGGAGGGCGCCGAGTCCGGCGCCGCCAAGGACGTCCGGGTCGCGCTGGACCGGATGAAGGAGGCCTTCGACCTGCTCGGCGAGTACGTCACCTCCCAGGGCTACGACATCCGCTTCGCCATCGAGCCCAAGCCGAACGAGCCCCGCGGCGACATCCTCCTGCCGACCATCGGCCACGCCCTCGCCTTCATCGAGCGCCTGGAGCGCCCGGAGCTGTACGGCGTCAACCCGGAGGTCGGCCACGAGCAGATGGCCGGGCTCAACTTCCCGCACGGCATCGCCCAGGCGCTGTGGGCGGGCAAGCTGTTCCACATCGACCTCAACGGCCAGTCCGGCATCAAGTACGACCAGGACCTGCGCTTCGGCGCCGGCGACCTGCGCGCCGCGTTCTGGCTGGTGGACCTGCTGGAGACGGCCGGCTACGAGGGCCCGCGCCACTTCGACTTCAAGCCGCCGCGGACCGAGGACTTCGACGGCGTGTGGGCCTCGGCGGCCGGCTGCATGCGCAACTACCTGATCCTCAAGGAGCGCGCGGCCGCCTTCCGCGCGGACCCGGAGGTGCAGGAGGCGCTGCGCGCGGCGCGTCTGGACCAGCTCGCCCAGCCGACGGCGGCCGACGGCCTCCAGGCGCTGCTGGACGACCGCGCCGCGTTCGAGGACTTCGACCCGGACGCGGCCGCCGCGCGGGGCATGGCCTTCGAACGGCTCGACCAGCTGGCGATGGACCACCTGCTGGGCGCACGGGGCTGACGCCCTTGGCCGGGGTCCGTCCCTTTTTTGGGGGCGGGCCCCGGCCGACAACCGTCGGCCGGGTGTTCGCCGGGTGGGCGGCGGTCGGCGGGGCGCACGCCGATACGCGGAGCGCGTTTTTGGTCGCCGGTGCAGCGTCGCGCCCCCGTGCGTCAGGGACGGGGGCGCGACGCTGTTCGGTGGACCTGGGGTGTGCGGCCACGTGTGTGTGAGGGCGCACCCAGTGCGCCGGGTGTGCGCGGCGCGTGAGCTCGGCTTGCGGAGAGCGGAGCGTTCCGCGCGGGTGCCACGACTGGCGGGCGGTTTCACCGCCGTCTTCTCGCGCGGGCGCGGGCGCGCGGCGACGATGTGTGCATGGCCACGCCACCGGTACCGCCCCAGCAGCCGCCCGGCCCGCCGCACGACGCGCCCCCGCCGCACGGCGGAGGCTTCGGTCCGCCCGGCGACGACGGCGGGGGAGGTGGGCCAGGCCGTGGCCCGGGTGGCCGACGCCGGCTCGTGATTTTGCTGCTCGCCGTGGTCGTGGCGGCGCTGGTCGTCTCGCTCGCCGTGCTCGTCACGTCGGACGAGGACGGCCCGGACACGGAGCCCACCGAGACCGCCACGGGAGGCCCGTCCCTGGATCTCCCGTCGGAGTTCCCGACCGGGCTGCTGCCCTCGGACTTCCCCACGGAACTGCCCTCGGGCTTCCCGACCGAGCTGCCCAGCGACTGGCCGAGCGGCCTGCCCACCGCGCTGCCCAGCGGGCTGGAGTCGCTGCTGCCGGGGCTCGACGGCGTGGACGCTCCCTGACGCACGAGACCCGACGCGTTCCGCGGGTACCCCTGCCGTGTGAGGTGGGTCACCATGGTGAGGGAGGAGGCCGTGGGCCGCCGCGAGACCTTAGGGGGCGCATCTCAGGGACGTCTCAGGGTGGCGGCCAGGAACCGCCGCCGACGCGGACCCGTTTTCAGGTCAGAGAGCGGCAGTGGCCGCGAAGGAGGCGACGTACATGTCGAAGAACGCGAAGATCGCCGCGGGGGGTGTGGCGGTCGGGCTCATCCTGCTCATATGGCTGCCCTGGTGGGCCTCGCTCCTGATCATCCTGGGAGTCCCGGCGGCCGCCTACCTCGCCCTGGACCCGTCCCAGCGGCGACGCCTGCGGCGGAACACCCGCAAGCAGCTGGGCCGCTGAGGCGGGGCACGCACGGACGCGTCGGCGGAGGGGAGGACGCCGGAGGCACCGGCCGCCCCGAAGCGCGCGCGGTGATGCGCGTCCCGCCGCGCACCCGCCGGCGCGGGGCGCCCCGCGCGTCCTGCCGCGTACCCCGCCTCACAGCGGCCGTACGGCCATCTCGTCCAGCGCCTTGAGCAGCCCCGGCAGTTCCGGTCCCCGCCCGACCGGAAGCACCTCGCCGGGTTCGTCGTCGAGGAGGACGAAGGCGATGTCGTCCGTCCGCGCGACCAGCGACCACCCGGGGCCGTCCGCGCGCAGCGTCCGCGCACCGCCCGGTGCGAAGGACGACCGCACCCGGCCCAGCGGCGGCGGCGAGTCGACGTAGGCGCGTGCCTCGGCCAGCACCCTGCGGATACCGCCGTGCCCGCCCGCCGACGCTCCCGCGCGCTCACCGCTCGCCGGGCTGCTCGCCTCGCCGCTGCCCGCGCCCTCGCCGGCGCCCGTCGGCGCCGCATCCGGCGTCGGGAACGCCGAGTCGTCCACCTGCTCGCGCCACGTCGCCCACTGGAGCGCGATCTCGTCGGCCCCCAGACGCCGCTGGGCCGGCCCCCACACCTCCGCGTCCGGCGGCGACAGCGGCGGCATGTCCGCCACGTCGGGGGAGGGGTCGTGCGGCGCCGGCACGTTCGGCGCCGCCACGGCCACCGCGAGGGGCCAGCCGGGCAGCGCGGCGACGACCGTGCGCTCGTCCGGCGACAGATCGTGCTCCATGCCGCAGTCCCAGGACGCGATCGCCACCGCGACCAGCGAGACGTCGTCGACGACCACGGTCCACCGGGCGCCGTCCCCGTCCTGGCCGAGCACCAGCCCGTAGCCGTCGGCCACGGGCGGAAGGCCGAGCGCCGCGCACGCCTCGGGGTAGTCGTCGCCCAGCACGCTGGGGAACTTCGCGGGCGTCAGCAGCGCCGCCGTCAGCACGTAGAGCGCGTCGTCGTCGGCGGCGACGGCTTCCTGGTCCGTCCCGGCCATCCCAGCCTCCCCATCGGTTCGTCCGTCGGCGCGCACCCTATGCCGACCCCGCGCCCGTTGTCACGACCCCGCACCCGCGCCCGGAGCTGCAGGTTTCCGGCCGGACGGGGCGAAACGGCCCTCCGCGCGGAACTGTTCGCGGACTCTGCACGAAAGCCCCGCAGACACGCGACACGCCTCAGGCGTCCCGTACCGCCAGCGCCAGGAACCGCGTGTCCTCGTCGACGTACGACGTCATGCGCCAGCCCGCGCTCGTGAGCAGCGCCCGCAGGTTCGGCTCGGCGCGCAGGTCGTCCGGGGTAAGTTCACGCCCCTGGCGTGCGGCGAGGGCGGCCCGTCCGACCGGGTGGAACAGCGCGAGCACCCCGCCGGGCCGCACCACGCGCCGGATCTCCCGCAGGTTCTCGGCCGGCTGCGGCAGATGCGCGATCAGCCCGGCCGCGAACACGGCGTCCAGCGAGGACGCGCGCAACGGCAGCCGCGCCACGTCCGTCAGCAGCAGCGCCCCGTCCCGGTCCCGGCCGGCCCGCGCCGCCTCCCGCAGCATCGCCGGGGTCAGGTCCGCGCCCAGCACCACCCCGGACCGGCCCACCGCCGCGCGCAGCGCGGGCAGCGCCCGCCCGGTGCCGCAGCCCGCGTCCAGCACCCGGCCGCCCTCGCGCAGCCCCAGCTCGGCGACCGCGGCGGCGTAGGCCGGGCCGTCGTCGGGGAACCGGCGGTCCCAGTCGGCGGCGCGGGCGCTGAAGAACTCCTGCACATGTGTGTGGTCGTCGCTCATGCACCGCATGATCCCTCACCGGAACCGGCGACACCGTGTGCGCACGTTCGAGCGTGATGCGGTCGTACCCCGCCACCGGTGCGTCAACTTCGCGCCGCTTTCGAAACGCGCCCCCTCGGTGCGCCCGCGCCCCCTAGCGTCCCCGGGTCATGGGACACCTGGACCACGCCACCCTCGGGTGGCTCACCCCCGTGCTGTCGTACGCGATGGCCTGCACCGGCGCCGCCCTCGGGCTGCGCTGCACCGTCCGCGCGCTCGCTGCCACCGGCCGCGTGCGCCGCAACTGGCTGCTCACCGCCGCCTCGGCGATCGCCACCGGCATCTGGACCATGCACTTCACGGCCATGCTCGGCTTCGGCGTGAGCGGCACCGACATCCGCTACGACGTGCCGCTCACCCTGGCCAGCCTGGTGGTCGCCATGCTGTTCGTCTGCGCGGGCGTGTTCGCCGTCGGCCGTCACCCCGGCCGCGTCCAGGCCCTGCTGCTCGGCGGGCTCACCACCGGTCTCGGCGTCGCCGGCATGCACTACCTGGGCATGGCGGCGGTCCGGCTGCACGGCGAGGTGAGCTACGACCCGGTGCGCGTCGCGCTGTCCGTGCTCATCGCCGTCGTCGCCGCCACGGCCGCGCTGTGGGCGGCCCTCGCCATCCGCTCCCCGGCCGCCGTCACCGTCGCCTCCCTGATCATGGGCGCGGCCGTCAGCAGCATGCACTACACCGGCATGTACGCGGTCGGCGTGCGGGTCACGCCCTCCGGCGAGCCGCTGCCCGGGGCGAGCGCCATGTCGTTCGTCTTCCCGCTCGCCGTCGGCCTCGGCGCCTACCTCTTCGTCACCTCCGCCTTCGTGGCGCTGTCCCCGGCGGCCGGGGAACGCCACACGTCCGCCTCCGCCCGCCGGCCGGCCGGGCATCCCGTCCCCTGACCGCCGTCCCCTGACCACCGTCCCCGCGGCCCGCCCCGCACGACGCCCCTACGAGCGAGGAGTCCATGCGCACACCCCGGAGGACCCCGAGCGCCCGCGCCGAGGCGCCGCCCCCGCCTCCCGTCCGCGGGCGGCGCGCCCACGCCGGTCCGCCCGCCGACGAGGGACCGCTGTCCCCGGCGGACCCGGCCGGGACGGGCGCACCGCGTCTGCGCGGCCCGTCCGGTCCCCGCACCGTCCGCGCCAAGATCATCTGCCTGCTGATGGTGCCGGTCGTCTCCCTGCTCGCCCTCTGGGGGTACGCCACCGTGACCACCGCCCAGGACGTCGCCCGGCTGCGCCAGGTGCAGCGCGCCGACGCCGCCGTGCGCGCCCCGGTCGCCGAGGCCCTCACCGCGCTCCAGGCCGAGCGGGCCGCCGCCGTGCGCCGCGCGTCCGACACGGCGGCCGTCGGGGACGCGGAGCTCACCCGTCTCGCGCAGCGCACCGACCGGGCCGTCGCCCGTCTGCGGCTCGGCGAGGACCGTACCGTCGCCGACGGACATGCGCTGCCCCGCGCGGCCGCCGAGCGGCTCGACGCCTTCGTCACCGCGGCGGAACGGCTGCGTCCGCTGCGCGCGGAGGTCCGCGAGGGCCGCGCCGGCTGGGCCCGGACGTACGAGCGGTACACGGACGCCATCGCCGGGGCCTTCGGCGTGGGCGGCGCCCTCACCGGCGTCCAGGACGCCGAACTCGGCGCCCACGCGCGCGTGCTGCTCGAGTTCTCCCGCGCGGGCGAGGCCCTCGCCCAGGAGGACGCGATCCTGGCCGCTGCCCGGCTGCACGGCAGCCTCGCCGGGGACCGCCTGCGCCTGTTCACCGGGGCGGTCGAACTACGCCGCACGCTCACCGCCTCCGCCACGCCCGACCTGCCCGAAGCCGCCCGCACCGCGTGGGGCACGCTCGCCGACAGCCGCCCCTACGCCGTCCTCTACACGGCCGAGGACAAGATCCTCGCCGCCGACCCGGGGACACGGGCCGCGGAAGCCGTGCCCCGCGCCACCTGGGACGCGGCGCACGCCCGGGTGCAAGACGAGCTGCGGACCGTCGAGCAGCGGGCGGCGGAGTCGGTCGCCGGGCGCGCCGACCCCGTGGAGCGCGGCCTGCTCGGGCCGGCCGGTGCGGCCGTGCTGTTCGGCCTCCTCGCCGCCGGGGCGTCCCTCGTCATCTCGGTCCGCATCGGACGCGGCCTGGTGATCGAGCTGGTCGCCCTGCGCGACGACGCCCTCGACATCGCCCACCGCAAACTCCCCGCGGCCATGCGGAAACTGCGGGGAGGCGGGGAGATCGACATCCGGGCGGAGGCCCCGCACGGACCGCCCGCGCAGGACGAGACCGGCCAGGTCGCCGAGGCCCTCGGCACCGTCCACCGGGCCGCGCTGCGCGCCGCCGTGGAACGGGCCGAACTGGCCGGCGGGATCAGCGGGGTCTTCGTCAACCTCGCCCGCCGCAGCCAGGTCCTGGTGCACCGTCAGCTCAGTCTGCTCGACAGCATGGAACGCCGCTCCGACGACCCGGACGAGCTGAGCGATCTCTTCCGCCTCGACCACCTCACCACCCGCATGCGCCGTCACGCGGAAAGCCTCATCATCCTCTCCGGCGCCGCCCCGGGCCGCGCCTGGCGCAAGCCCGTGCCGCTGACCGACGTGGTGCGCGCGGCCGTCTCCGAGGTGGAGGACTACGCGCGCGTGGAGGTGCGGCAGCTCGCCGAGACGTCCGTCGCGGGCGCGGCCGTCGCCGACCTCACCCACCTCCTCGCCGAGATCATCGAGAACGCGGCGCAGTTCTCGCCGCCCCACACCCGGGTGCGGGTCACCGGCGAGCCCGTCGGCAACGGCTACGCCGTCGAGGTCGAGGACCGCGGCCTGGGCATGGGCAAGGAGGCCCTCGCCGAGGCCAATCGCCGCATCACCGAGTCCGAGGCGCTCGACCTGTTCGACAGCGACCGGCTCGGCCTCTTCGTGGTCAGCCGGCTCGCCGCCCGCCACGCGATCAAGGTGCACCTCAAGACCTCCCCCTACGGCGGCACCACCGCGGTCGTCCTGCTCCCCACCGCGCTGCTCGGCGAACACGCCGAGCAGGAACGTCCCGGCAGGCCGGACGGGACACCCGCCGGGGACCAGCCGGACCCGCGCGAGCCCGCCTCCGTCCCGCACCCCGGGCCCGCCTCCGTCCCGCACCCCGGGCCCGCCCACGGCCCGCGCCGGCCCAGGGCGGTCGCCGCCCCCGACACCCGGCGCGCCCTGGTGGCCCCCGTCGCCGACCCGCCGCCGGACCACCGCGCCCCAACGCACCCCGTGCCGCACGCCGACGCGGACGCCGCACCCCGCAGTCCTCAGGGAGCCGCCACCTTGCGCCTGCACCGCCCGGAGGAGCCGGCCGGCTCCGACGACCTGCCCCGCCGGGTACGCCAGGCCAGCCTGGCGCCCCAGCTCCGCGACGGCCGCACGGACACGCCCGGGCCCGCACGGGGCGACGGCCGGGACGACGACCGCACCCCCGAACTCGTACGGGACCGCATGGCGGCCTACCGCGACGGCTGGACGCGCGGCGGCGGCCGGCCGCCCGGCGCCGCCCGCGGCACGGAGAGGCCCAGCACCGAAGGAGACCCCGCATGATCCAGGAACCGCGCACCGGCGCAGGCCGGCGCTCCGGCGAACTCGACTGGCTGCTCGACGACCTGGTGCTCCGCGTCGCCGACGTACGGCACGCCGTGGTGCTGTCCGGCGACGGACTCGCCATGGGCGCCTCCGGCGGCCTCGGCCGCGAGGACGCCGAGCACCTCGCCGCCGTCGCCTCCGGTTTCCACAGCCTCGCCAAGGGCGCGGGACGCCACTTCGGGGCCGGCGGCGTACGCCAGACCATGGTCGAGATGGACGACGCCTTCATGTTCGTGGCCGCCGCGGGGGAGGGCTCCTGCCTCGCGGTGCTCACCTCCGTCACCGCCGACATCGGCCTCGTGGCCTACGAGATGGCACGGCTCGTCCGGCGCGTGGGCGAGCACCTGGACACCGCGCCGCGCGTCGCCGCCCGGCCGCCGGCCGGATGAGACGAGGAAGCGGTCCGAGCAGATGACCGACGACACGACCGGCGCCCCGCGCGAACCGGGCAGCCAGTGGTACGACCACGAGGCCGGCCCGCTGGTCCGGCCCTACGCCGTGACCGGCGGGCGCACCGCACCAGGACCCTCCGGCGTGCGCTTCGACCTGATCGCCCTGGTCACCCTGGACCCCACTGCGCCCGCCCACGACGACCCCGCGCTCGGCCCCGAGCACCGCGCGCTGATCGACCTGTGCCGCCCGGAGACCCAGTCCGTCGCCGAACTCGCGGCCGGCGCCGATCTGCCCGTCGGCGTCGTCCGGGTCCTCCTCGGCGACCTGCTGGAGCGAGGCCTCGTCGCCGTCAGCCGGCCCGTACCGCCCGCCCAGCTGCCCGACGAACGGGTGCTCCGCGAGGTGATCGCGGGCCTGCGAGCGCTGTAGCGGGCCACACGGGCGCTGTGGCGGGCCACACGGACGCTGTGGCGGGCCCCGCGGTCGCCCACGTCCTGACGGCACGACAGCCGTGTCGCGCCCCATCGGTGAAAGACCGACGAAAGAGCCTTGCACCACCTTCACGAAAGAAGCGAACGATGGCCTCCGAACACCCCGACGCCCCCGCCGGCGAGACGACGGCTCTGGCGCTGAAGATCCTGGTCGCCGGCGGTTTCGGCGTGGGGAAGACCACGCTGGTGGGCGCGGTCAGCGAGATCCGGCCGCTGCGCACCGAGGAGATGCTCAGCGAGGCCGGGCGGACGGTGGACGACACCGACGGCGTCGACCACAAGGTCACCACGACCGTCGCCATGGACTTCGGCCGCATCACCATCCGCTCCGGGCTCTCCCTGTACCTCTTCGGCACCCCGGGGCAGGACCGTTTCTGGTTCCTGTGGGACGAACTGGCGCAGGGCGCGCTCGGCGCGGTCGTCCTGGCGGACACCCGGCGGCTGGAGGACTGCTTTCCCGCGGTCGACTACTTCGAGCACCGGAAGATTCCCTTCGTCGTCGCCGTCAACTGCTTCGCCGGAGCCCGGCGGCACGACGCGCGCAGCGTCTGCCGGGCGCTCGACCTCGACCCCGGAACGCCGGTGGTGCTGTGCGACGCCCGCGAACGCGCGTCGGGCAAGGAGGTGCTCATCCAGCTCGTCGAGTACGCCGGGCGCATGCACACCGCCCGGCTGCTCGACTCGGTGGGATGACCGCGGCGGGAGCCGGTCCGCCCGGCGCCCCGCCAGCTGTCAGTCCGCCACGCCCTTTTCGGCCAGCACCTTGTCGACCCGGACCCGGACCAGCAGCTCCCCCGGCACACCGTTGCGGGCGCCGAACTCCTCGGCGCGGTCCTCGCCCATGTACCGCGCGCCGATCCGGGCGGCCCAGTGCCGCAGCTCCCCGGGATCCTCCGAGAGACGCGCCCGGCCCTCCAGGATCACGTACGCGAAGGGCGGCCGGTCGTCGTCCACGCAGAGGGCGATCCGCCCGTCGCGGGCCAGGTTGCGCCCCTTCACGGTCGCCGCGCCGGTGTTGAACACCACCTCGTCCCCGTCGAGCACGAACCAGACCGGCGCCAGGTGCGGACGCCCGTCGGCCCGGACGGTGGCCAGTTTCCCGGTGCGGGTGCCGTGCGAGACGAACGCCCGCCACTCTTCCTCGGTCATCTTGTGTCCCATGGCTCTCATCTTCCTTGCCCGTCGCCCGGTCGTGGGTAAGGCTGGCTGAGGGACCCTCTCGACCGGAGGGGACGACACGGGGCACACGGGGACAACAGGGGGAGACACACGACATGGGGCAGAACCAGGGACTCGACTGGCTGCTGGACGACCTGACCCAGCGCGTCGAACACGTACGGCACGCGCTGATCCTTTCCAACGACGGCCTGGTGACGGGGGCGAGCACGGGCCTGCGCCGCGAGGACGCCGAGCATCTGGCCGCCGTCTCGTCCGGGCTGCACAGCCTCGCCAAGGGCTCGGGGCGGCACTTCGGCGCGGGCGGGGTGCGCCAGACGATGATCGAGTTCGACGAGGCGGTGCTCTTCGTCACCGCCGCCGGCTCCGGAAGCTGCCTGTGCGTCCTGAGCGGCGCCGAGGCCGACATCGGGCACATCGCCTACGAGATGACGCTGCTCGTCAACCGGGTCGGCGAACATCTGGATGTCGACACCCGCCGACCGGAACCAGGTGCGGGCGCCTGACCAGCGCTTTCGCCGTTCCGGCGAAGGTTGTCCACAGGGTCGCCACGCAACGTGACGGAACGGCTACCGTCTTTCCCGGAGCGGGCGCGACCGGCGTCCGCCCTCCATACGCACGGGGGAGACGAGCATGTCCCGACAGCGGACGACCACCACCACGACCACCACGCGGCGATCCGTCACGGCCTTCGACACGAGTGTCCGGCCGGTCGTGGCGACGGACGACACCTGGGTCACGACCGGCCGCGCGGCCCGCGAGCTCGGCCTGCGACGCACCGAGTTCGACCTGGGCGTGCGACTCGGCCGCATCCGCACGGAGCCCGGCAGGACGCCGGGGGAGCGGCGGGTCGCGCGGGCTGAGATCGAACGGCTGCGCGCCGGACCGGGGTTCCCCGAGACGCTGCGCCGCAGCGTGCACGCCGTGGGGACCGCGGAAGGCGCCGCGCTGCTGGACGTGGCGAAGACGAGGTTCACCCGGCTGGCGAGGCTCGGCCTGCTGGTTCCGGTGGCGTTCCACCTCAATCGCTACCGTGCCGTGGTCTGGCTCTATCTCGCCGACGAGCTGCGGCTGTTCGGCGGCGACGAGAAGAACGCGCCGCTGCTGACCGGGCGTACGCCCGAGGGATTGCGCGGTCTGCTGGACTCCGGTATCGACCTGCGGCCCCGCAACTGGCGCAGCAGGCACCTCGGTTTCCTGCTCCGGGAGGACGAGGACCCCTGGGCCCGCGCGGGCGCGGTCGCGTCGTTCCTCGACCCTCTGCACGTGGCGCAGGTGGTGCGGGACCCCTACGACCGGTCCCACCTCAACGGGTTCCGCCGCCGGCCGCCCGGCGGGGCGAGCCCGGACTCGCCGGGGGCGCGGATCGCGGCGGACCTCATGACGGCGTGCGACCCGGACGAGATCGCGTGGCTGCGGGCCGACCTGGCACGCCTGGTGGACGAGGCCCGGGCCCATCGCCCGGCACCCCGGCCGCCCGCGTCCCGCGGGCCGGTGCTCTCACCCGCTCCGTCCCGACCCGCGCCCCCGGCCCGCCCGGACGCTCCGAACACCCCGGCCGCCACCGACCGTGTCGGACGCCGAGGTCTGCTCGCCCGCTGGCGCCACCGGACCGCCCGCACCGTCCGGACCGTCCGAGGCGCCCGCACCGTCCGAGCCGCCCGGACAGGGCCGCGCCCGTGAGCGGTCGGTGTGCCCGGTGACGGGGCGCGTCTCACCTCACAGCGCCCGGAAGAGTCCTTCCTGGACCACCGAGACCAGCATGCGGCCCTCCCGGTCGTAGATCCGTCCGCGCGCCAGCCCGCGGCCGCCCGTAGCGATGGGCGACTCCTGGTCGTACAGGAACCACTCGTCCGCCCGGAACGGCCGGTGGAACCACATGGCGTGGTCCAGCGACGCCATGTCGAACCCGCGCGGACCCCACAGCGGCTCCACCGGGATCCGCACCGCGTCCAGCAGCGTCATGTCGCTGGCGTACGTCAGCGCGCAGGTGTGCACCAGCGGATCGTCGCCGAGCGGCCCGACCGCGCGCATCCACACCGCGCTGCGCGGCTCCGCGCCCTCGATCTCGTCCGGCTTCCAGCGCAGCCGGTCGACATAGCGGATGTCGAAGGGCTGGCGGCGCGCCATCCGCTCCAACTGCTCCGGCAGCGCGCCCAGATGCTCCCGGATCTCCTCCGCGACCGTCGGCAGCGACTCGGGGTCCGGCACCTCGCGGGCCGGCGGCAGCTGGTGCTCGAAACTCCCCTGTTCAGGCTTGTGGAAGGAGGCGGTCAGATTGAAGATGGTCCGACCCTGCTGCACGGCGGTGACCCGGCGGGTCGTGAACGACCTGCCGTCCCGCACGCGCTCCACCTGGTACACGATCGGCACCCCGGGCCGGCCCGGGCGCAGGAAGTACGCGTGCAGCGAGTGCACCGGGCGGTCGCCCTCCGTGGTACGGCCGGCGGCGACCAGCGCCTGGCCCGCGACCTGTCCCCCGAAGACCCGCTGCAAGGACTCCTGCGGGCTGCGGCCGCGGAAGATGTCGACCTCGATCTGCTCCAGGTCGAGCAGATCGACGAGGCTCTCGGCCGGGTTCGTCATGGGTGCGTCTCTCCTGTGCTCACAGCTGGCCGACGGCGGTGACCCGCACGACGGCACGGCCCTCCGCGTCGGAGGCGGTCAGGTCGACCTCGGCGCTGATGCCCCAGTCGTGGTCGCCGTTCGGGTCGTCGAAGATCTGGCGGACCCGCCACAGCCCGTTCTCCGGCTGCTCGTCGAGGATCAGCAGCTTCGGGCCGCGGGCGTCCGGACCGGTGCCGAGTTCCTCGTACTCGTCCCAGTACTTGTCCATCGCCTCGCCCCACGCGTCCGCGTCCCAGCCGGACTCGCCGTCCAGCTCGCCCAGTTCGTCCACCTGGTCGAGGGCGGCGAGCTCCACCCGCCGGAACATGGCGTTGCGGACCAGGACCCGGAAGGCGCGCGCGTTCGCCGTGACCGGCTTGACCTGGTCGGCCTTCTCCTGGGCCTCCTCGGCGGTCATCTCCTCCGGGTTGGCGAGCTGCTCCCACTCGTCCAGCAGGCTGGAGTCGACCTGGCGCACCGTCTCGCCCAGCCAGGCGATCAGATCCACCAGGTCCTCCGACTTCAGGTCGTCGGGGACGGTGTGCTCCAGCGCCTTGTAGGCGCTCGCGAGGTAGCGCAGCACGATGCCCTCGGTGCGGGCCAGTTCGTAGTGGGACACCAGCTCCGTGAAGGACAGCGCCCGCTCGTACATGTCCCGGATCACGGACTTCGGCGACAGCGGATGGTCGCCGACCCACGGGTGGGACTTGCGGTACGTGTCGTACGCGTGGAAGAGCAGCTCCTCCAGCGGCTTCGGGTAGGTGATGTCCTGGAGGCGCTCCATGCGCTCCTCGTACTCCACCCCGTCGGCCTTCATCGCGGCGACCGCCTCGCCGCGCGCCTTGTTCTGCTGGGCGGCGAGGATCTGCCGCGGGTCGTCCAGCGTGGACTCCACCACGGACACCATGTCCAGCGCGTACGACGGCGACTCGGGGTCCAGCAGCTCGAACGCGGCCAGCGCGAACGTGGACAGCGGCTGGTTGAGCGCGAAGTCGTGCTGGAGGTCGACGGTGAGACGCACGATGCGCCCCTCCGCGTCGGGCCGGTCGAGCTTCTCGACGATGCCGCCGTCCAGCAGCGACCGGTAGATGGCGATCGCCCGCCGGATGTGGCGCAGCTGCTGCTTGCGCGGCTCGTGGTTGTCCTCCAGCAGACGGCGCATCGCCTCGAAGGCGTTGCCGGGCCGGGCGATCACCGACAGCAGCATGGTGTGGGTGACGCGGAAGCGGGAGGTCAGCGGCTCCGGCTCGGACCCGATGAGCTTCTCGAAGGTCTGCTCGCTCCACGCGACGAAACCCTCGGGGGCCTTCTTGCGCACCACCTTGCGCCGCTTCTTCGGGTCGTCGCCCGCCTTCGCCAGCGCCTTCTCGTTCTCGACGACGTGCTCCGGCGCCTGGGCCACCACGAAGCCCTCGGTGTCGAAGCCGGCCCGCCCGGCGCGCCCCGCGATCTGGTGGAACTCCCGCGCCCGCAGCGTGCGCACCCGGTTGCCGTCGTACTTGGTGAGCGCGGTGAACAGCACCGTGCGGATGGGCACGTTGACGCCCACCCCGAGGGTGTCGGTGCCGCAGATGACCTTCAGCAGACCCGCCTGCGCCAGCTTCTCCACCAGCCGCCGGTACTTGGGCAGCATGCCGGCGTGGTGCACGCCGATGCCGTGCCGCACGTAACGGGACAGGTTGCGGCCGAACTTGGTGGTGAAGCGGAAGCTGCCGATCAGGTCGGCGATCTTGTCCTTCTCCTCCCGCGTGCACATGTTGATGCTCATCAGCGCCTGCGCCCGCTCCACCGCCTGCGCCTGGGTGAAGTGCACGATGTACACCGGCGCCTGCCGGGCCTCGAGCAGATCGGTCAGCGTCTCGGTGAGCGGCGTGTACCGGTACTCGTACGACAGCGGCACGGGCCGGGTCGCCGAGCGGACGACGGCGGTGGGCCGGCCCGTGCGCCGGGCGAGGTCCTTCTCGAAGAAGGAGACGTCGCCGAGCGTCGCCGACATCAGCACGAACTGCGCCTGCGGCAGCTCCAGCAGCGGGATCTGCCAGGCCCAGCCGCGGTCCTGCTCCGCGTAGAAGTGGAACTCGTCCATCACGACCTGGCCGACGTCGGCGGCCTTGCCGTCGCGCAGCGCGATCGACGCCAGTACCTCGGCGGTGCAGCAAATCACCGGGGCGTCGGCATTCACGGACGCGTCGCCGGTGAGCATGCCGACGTTCTCGGTACCGAAGATCTTGCACAGCTCGAAGAACTTCTCCGAGACCAGCGCCTTGATGGGGGCCGTGTAGAAGGTGACCTCGTCGCGCGCCAGCGCCGCGAAGTGGGCACCCGCGGCGATCATGCTCTTGCCGGACCCGGTGGGCGTCGAGACGATCACGTTCGCCCCCGACACCACCTCGATCAGGGCCTCCTCCTGGTGCGGATAGAGGGTGAGGCCGCGCTCCTGCGCCCACGACTCGAAGGCTTCGTACAGGGCGTCGGGGTCTGCGGTCGGCGGCAGCTGATCGATGAGGGTCACCACCCCATCTTGCCTGCCCGCCCACCCGATGCGGGAATCGGCTGTCGGCTCGAAGATCGCTACCGCTACGCTGTGTCGCCGGCGCAGCGTCAACGTCCCCGGTCAACCGGGCGGCGGCGAAAGAGGAATGGGGCGGGCACAGGCCATGATGGGACCAGCACACTCACTGTCGGGCGCCGCGGCCTGGCTGGGGGTGGGGGCGGCGACGGCCGCGGCCGGACGCCCCATGCCCTGGCCGGTGCTGCTGGCCGGTGCGCTGATCTGCGCCGGCGCCGCGCTCGCCCCGGACCTGGACCACAAGGCCGCCACCATCTCGCGGTCCTTCGGCCCCGTCTCCCGCTGGCTGTGCGAGATCGTCGACAAGCTGTCCTACGCGGTCTACAAGGCGACGAAGAAGCCGGGCGACCCCCGTCGCTCGGGCGGTCACCGCACCCTCACCCACACCTGGCTGTGGGCGGTCGCCATCGGCGCCGGCACCTCCGCCCTGGCGATCACCGGCGGCCGCTGGGCGGTCCTGTTCATCCTCTTCGTGCACATGGTGCTGGCCATCGAGGGCCTGCTGTGGCGGGCGACGCGCGGCTCCAGCAGCGACGTGCTGGTGTGGCTGCTGGCGGCGACCAGCGCCTGGATCATCGCGGACATTCTCGACCAGCCCGGCAACGGCGCCGGCTGGCTGTTCACCGAGCCGGGCCAGGAGTACCTGTGGCTCGGCCTGCCCATCGTCCTGGGCGCCCTGGTGCACGACATCGGGGACGCGCTGACCGTCTCCGGCTGCCCGGTCCTGTGGCCCATACCCGTGGGCCGCAAGCGCTGGTACCCGGTCGGCCCGCCGAAGGCGCTGCGGTTCCGCGCCGGCAGCTGGGTGGAGCTGAAGGTGCTGATGCCGGTGTTCATGGTGCTCGGCGGGGTGGGCTGCGCGGCGGCGCTCAACGTCATATAACGGCGGCGCCTCCGCACGCCGGCGGTGTGCGGGACGGGCGGCCGTCGGTCAGCCGCCGCCCTCACCGCCGTAGCGGCGCTCGAAGCGGGCGATGCGGCCCTCGGTGTCCACGGTCCTGGCCTTGCCCGTGTAGAACGGGTGGCTCTCCGAGGAGATCTCCACGTCCACCACCGGGTAGGTCTCGCCGTCGTCCCACTCGATGGTCTGCTCGCTGGAGGCGGTGGACCGGGTGAGGAAGGCGTATCCGGCGGCCCGGTCGCGGAAGACGACCGGGTGGTACTCGGGGTGCTTGTCCTTCTGCATGGGTGCTCCTCGGGCGGCTGCGGGGTCAGCCGGGGAGGCTGTCCTCGTCCACGATGTGCACGGCGGCCTCCTCGGCGGAGGCGGCGGCGCCGTCGATGCCGACGTCGCCGGCCACCAGCGCCTCCTCGTCGTCCTCGTGCGCTCCTTCGTCGGGGGCGACGAGCCGGCCGGAGCGTGCCGCACCGACCTCGTTGTCCAGGAGTTCCCCGTCGGTGCCGGTGGAATCACCGAGGTCGTCGCCGTCCGGCACGGGCAGGTCCGGCAGCTCCTCGGCCAGCCGCTGGTCGAGGGTCTCGCCCTCGTGCCGCTCGGCGGCGGTCACGCCGTAGTGCTCCACGGCCCAGGGCCGCTCGGGAGGGGACCAGCCCCGGTCGAGGGGGTCGGCGACACCGTCGGTCTCCAGCGTGTCCTCGGCGTCCAGCAGTCCGGCGTCGTCCTGGATCTCGGACGCGTCGGGCTGGTAGACGTCGTCTCCCCAACCGTCACCGCTGTTCACGGACACCTCCAGGGGGTGGGGCGGGCCGCGTCGCCCGCCGTGGCCCGCACGGGCCGACTCCACGGGCACCGAGCCCGTTCGGACCCGCTCCGGTACCCGGACGCTCCTCCCCGAGCCGATGCCTGCTTCCAGCCTTCCACCGGATCTCCCGACCCCGCAACGCCACACGGGGTGACCGGCACACGCCGGCCCGCTGTCCTGGGGAGAGGCGGCGCCCGCCGAGGGGCCGCACCGCAGGCGCCATGGTGTGTCGGCGCGCCGGTTGACGGGCCTCCCCGGCAGGCGGGCGGGCCCGGCGCGGGACAGCCCGCCTCGGGGATACCGGGGTGACCCCCCGACCGCACCCCAGCGGCAGCGTCTCCTCAGCCGTGCCAGCTGCGCCACAGCGCCGCGTAGGCGCCGTCCGCCGCCACCAGGTCGTCGTGGCTGCCCAGTTCGCTGATGCGGCCGTTCTCGACGACGGCGATGACGTCCGCGTCGTGGGCCGTGTGCAGGCGGTGGGCGATGGCGACGACGGTCCGGCCGTCGAGGACGCGGGCCAGGGAGCGTTCCAGGTGACGCGCCGCGCGCGGGTCGAGCAGCGAGGTCGCCTCGTCGAGGACCAGCGTGTGCGGGTCGGCCAGCACCAGCCGGGCCAGCGCGATCTGCTGCGCCTGCGCCGGGGTGAGCGCGAAGCCGCCCGAGCCGACCTCCGTGTCCAGTCCGCCGTCCAGCGCCCGCGCCCAGCCGTCCGCGTCGACCGCGCCGAGCGCCGCCCACAGCTCGGCGTCCTCCGCGTCGGTGCGGGCGAGCCGCAGGTTGTCGCGGAGGGAGCCGACGAAGACGTGGTGCTCCTGGTTGACGAGGGCGACGTGGGAGCGGACCCGTTCCGCGGTCATGCGGGACAGTTCCGCGTCGCCGAGGGTGACGCGCCCCTCCCGGGGCGCGTAGATCCCCGCGAGCAGCCGGCCCAGCGTGGACTTGCCCGCGCCCGAGGGACCCACCAGGGCCATCCGGGTCCCCGGAGGCACCTCCAGGGACACCTCGCGCAGGACGTCGACGCCCTCCAGGTAGCCGAAGCGCACGGTGTCCGCCCGCACCCGGCGCCCCTCGGGCGTGACCGCCGGGTCCCCGGCGTCGGGCTCGATGTCCCGCACGCCGACCAGCCGGGCCAGCGACACCTGCGCGACCTGGAGCTCGTCGTACCAGCGCAGGATCAGCCCGACCGGGTCCACCAGCATCTGCGCGATCAGCGCGGCCGTCGTCAGCTGGCCGACGCCGATCCACCCCTGGAGCACGAACACCCCGCCGATCATCAGCACCGACCCGAGCACCGTGACATGGGTGATGTTGACGACGGGGAACAGCACCGAGCGCAGCCACAGCGTGTACCGCTCCCAGGCCGTCCACTCCCGCACCCGCCGGTCCGTGAGCGCCACGCGGCGCGGGCCGAGGCGGTGCGCCTCCACCGTGCGTCCGGCGTCCACGGTCTCGGCGAGCGCGGCGGCCACCGCCGCGTAGCCGGCCGCCTCCGAGCGGTACGCGCCCGGCGCCCGGCGGAAGTACCAGCGGCACCCGGCCACCAGCAGCGGCACGGCGACCAGCACCGCCGGCGCCAGCTCAGGCGCGGTGACGACCAGGCCGCCCAGCAACAGGGCCGCCCACACCACGCCGATCGCCAGCTGGGGCACGGCCTCGCGCATGGCGTTGCCCAGCCGGTCGATGTCGGTCGTGATCCGCGACAGCAGGTCACCGGTGCCGGCCCGTTCCAGCACGCCCGGCGGCAGTCCGACCGACCGCACCAGGAAGTCCTCGCGCAGATCCGCGAGCATCCGTTCGCCGAGCACCGCCCCGCGCAGCCGCACCTGCCGCACGAACCCGGCGTGGACCACCAGGGCGGCCACGAACAGCGTCGCCGTGAACCCCAGACGCAGCTCCCGCTCGCCCGACGACACCCGCTCCACGAGCCCGCCCAGCAGGTACGGGCCGACCATCGAGGCGACCACCGCCACCGTGTTGACGGCGACCAGCAGCAGGAAGGCCCGCCGGTGGCGGCGCAGCAGCTCGGCCACGTACGCGCGTACGGTCGCGGGCGCGCCCACGGGCAGCGTGCCGGCCGCCGTCGGGGCCGCCGGGTCGTACGCCGGTGGCGCGACGCCGATCATGCCGTCTCCTCGATCTCTTCGAGTTCTTCGATGTCGTCGAGCCGGTCCAGCTCTTCGAGGCCGTGCGGGACCTCGTCCGCGCGCAGTCCGCCGTCGCCGTGGCCGGCGTGGAGTGCGGCCGCCGTCGCCGTCTCCTCCTCCGTCTCGCGGGTCACCACGGCCCGGTACCGGGGCTCGGTGCGCACCAGCTCCCGGTGGCCGCCCACCGCGACGACCGTGCCCTCGTGCAGGAACACCACCCGGTCGGCCCGGTCAAGCAGCAACGGGGACGAGGTGAACACCACGGTGGTGCGCCCGGCCCGCAGGTCCCGCACGCCCTGGGCGATGCGCGCCTCGGTGTGCGAGTCGACGGCCGAGGTCGGTTCGTCCAGGACCAGCACCTCCGGGTCCGTGACCAGCGACCGGGCGAGCGCGAGCCGCTGACGCTGCCCGCCGGACAGCGACCGGCCGCGTTCGGTGATGCGCGCGTCCATCGGGTCCTCGGCGCCCAGCGACCCCTGGACCAGCGCCGCCAGCACGTCCTGGCACTGCGCGGCCTCCAGCGCCGCTCGCGGGTCCACCGCGCCGGACGCGGGCACGTCGAGCAGCTCCCGCAGCGTGCCGGAGAGCAGCACCGGGTCCTTGTCCTGCACCAGCACGGCCGTACGGGCGCTGTCCAGCGGCAGTTCGTCCAGCGGCACCCCGCCGAGCAGCACGGACGTGCCCTCCTGCGCGTCGGACGTGCCTTCCTGCGTGGCGTGCCCGCCGAGCCGTTCGGCCAGCCGTCCCGCCGCGTCCGGGTCCCCGCACACCACGGCGGTGAGCGACCCGGACGGGGCGCACAGTCCCGTCTCCGGGTCGTACAGGTCGCCCGCCGGGGTCTCGGCGGCGCGCGTGCCGGCGGTGTCGGTGGCCCGCTCCAGCGACAGCACCCGCGCGGCCCGCCGGGCCGAAGGGCGCGAGAAGGAGTACGCCATCGCGATCTCCTCGAAGTGCCGCAAGGGGTAGGTCAGGAGCATCACCGAGCTGTAGACGGTGACCAGTTCACCGACGGCGATCCGGCCGTCGAGGGCCAGACGGACGCCGTACCAGACCACCGTGATCAGCAGCAGCCCCGGCAGCAGCACCTGGACGGCGGCGATCAGCGACCACATCCGCGCGCTGCGCACGGCGGCGTGGCGGACCTCCTGCGACGCGCGCCGGTAGCGGTCGAGGAAGAGATCCTCACCGCCGATGCCGCGCAGCACCCGTAGTCCGGCGACGGTGTCGGAGGCCAGCTCGGTGGCCCGTCCGGCCTTCTCGCGCTGGACGTCGGCCCGCCGGGTGGCCTTGGGCAGCAGCGGCAGCACCGCGAGCGCCAGCACGGGCAGGGCGGCGGCGACGACCACGCCGAGGGCGGGCTGGTAGACGAGGAGGCCGACGGTGACCGCGACGACGGTGACCGCGGCGGCGGTGAACCGCGACAGGGCCTCGACGAACCAGCCGATCTTCTCCACGTCACCGGTGGAGACGGCGACGACCTCGCCCGCGGCCACCCGCCGGGTCAGCACCGAGCCCAGCACGGCGGCCTTACGGCCGAGCAGCTGCTGCACGCGGGCGGCGGCGGTGATCCAGTTGGTGACGGCCGTACGGTGCAGGAAGGTGTCGCCGACCGCGTTGCCCACGCAGGCCAGCGCCATCAGCCCGCCCGCCAGTGCGAGCCGGCCGCCGGAACGGTCGGCCGCGGCCTGGACGGCGACGCCGACGCAGAACGGCAGCGAGGCCACGGACGCGAAGTGCAGCAGGCCCCAGGCCAGCGACTTCAGCTGTCCGCCCAGCTGGTTACGGAAGAGCCACCACAGGAATCGAGGGCCCGAGCGGGCGTCGGGCACGCCCGGATCGGGATACGGAAGGTCGTGAATCTGCATGGCGTCCCAGTGGCTCGGAGCAGGGGCCGCCGCCGTCCTCGGACGGCGGCAGCAAACCGTGACAGGTTGGCTCCGCCGCCCGCCCACGGGCAACCGGTTTTTCCCGGCCACGGCCCGCTCCCGACCGGCGGACCGCCGACCCGCGGCCGGCCGTTCACCGCCGGCGGGATCTTCGATGCCCGTCGCGCGAGGTGAGCCCTCGTCCGGCCACCCGGGCGGTCAGCCTCCGACCCCGCCCGGCCTCCCGGCCGCCCTCTCCTCGCACGGCGGGCCCGACGGGCCGTCGACCAGCGTGTTCAGCAGCTCTCCCAGCTGCTCCCGCTCCCGTTCCCCCAGCGGAGCGAGAATCTCCGCCGCGGCCGCCCGCCGTGCCGTGCGCAGCTCGCGGAGCGTCTCGCGGCCCTCGTCGGTCAGCTCGATGCGGATCACGCGCCGGTTGGCCGGATCCGGGACCCTGCGCACCTTGCCGTGCGCCTCCAGCCCGTCGACCAGCGTGGTCACCGCGCGGGGCACCACCTCCAGCCGCTCCGCGAGGTCGGCCATGCGGGGAGGCGAGCTGTAGTGGGCGAGGGTGCGCAGCAGCCGGGACTGGGCAGGAGTGATGCCGAGCTCGCGCCGCTCCAGATGGCGTTTCTGGATGCGGTACACCCGGCGGGTGAGCCGGAGCAGCTGCTCGGCGAGCAGGCCGTCGGGGTCGGGGTCGGGGGCGGGCGCGGCGGTCATGCGGGAATATTATCAGGATGACGTTCATTGTGAGTACAGGTAACAATGAACACTGCTCGTGAATCCGTACACCCGAAGGAGACCATGCACCCCGATCACGCACCCGCATGGACGCCGCCCGCCGAGGCCGAGCAGGAACCCCGGCAGGTGCGGCGCATTCTGCGCCTCTTCCGTCCCTACCGTGGCCGCCTCGCGATCGTCGGACTGCTCGTCGGGGCGTCGTCACTCGTCTCGGTCGCCTCGCCGTTCCTGCTGAAGGCGATCCTCGACGTCGCCCTGCCCGAGGGCCGCACCGGCCTGCTCAGCCTGCTCGCGCTGGGCATGATCCTCAGCGCCGTGCTCACCAGCGTCTTCGGCGTCCTCCAGACGCTGATCTCCACGACCGTGGGCCAGCGCGTCATGCACGACCTGCGCACCGCCGTCTACGGGCGTCTTCAGCGCATGTCGCTCGCCTTTTTCACCCGGACCCGCACCGGCGAGGTGCAGTCCCGCATCGCCAACGACATCGGCGGCATGCAGGCCACGGTGACCTCCACGGCCACCTCCCTGGTCTCCAACCTGACCAGCGTGGTCGCGACGATCGTGGCGATGCTCGCGCTCGACTGGCGGCTGACGGCCGTCTCGCTCGCGCTGCTGCCCGTCTTCGTCTGGATCAGCCGCCGCGTCGGCAACGAACGCAGGAAGATCACCACCCGGCGGCAGAAGCAGATGGCCGCGATGGCGGCCACGGTCACCGAGTCGCTGTCGGTGAGCGGCATCCTGCTCGGCCGCACCATGGGCCGCTCCGACTCGCTGACCGCCGCCTTCTCCGAGGAGTCGGAGCGTCTGGTCGACCTTGAGGTGCGGTCGAACATGGCCGGCCGCTGGCGGATGGCGGTCATCACGATCGTCATGGCCGCCATGCCGGCGGTCATCTACTGGACGGCCGGCCTGGCCGTGCACTCGGGCGGCCCGGGGGTGTCCATCGGCACCATCGTCGCCTTCGTCTCGCTCCAGCAGGGCCTGTTCCGCCCGGCGGTGAGCCTGCTCTCCACCGGCGTGCAGATCCAGACCTCGCTCGCCCTCTTCCAGCGCATCTTCGAGTACCTCGACCTGCCGATCGACATCACCGAGCGCGAGAATCCGGTGCGCCTGGAGCGCGTGAAGGGCGAGGTCCGCTTCGAGAACGTCTCGTTCGGTTACGACGGCAAGGGCGGCCCGGTCCTCGACGGCATCGACATCACCGTCCCGCCGGGCGGCAGCCTCGCCGTGGTCGGGCCGACCGGCGCCGGCAAGTCCACGCTCGGCCACCTGGTGCCGCGGCTGTACGACGTCACGGGCGGGCGGGTCACCCTGGACGGGGTGGACGTGCGCGACCTCGACTTCGACACCCTGGCCCGCGCGGTGGGCGTCGTCTCGCAGGAGACGTACCTCTTCCACGCGTCGGTCGCGGACAACCTGCGCTTCGCCAAGCCCGACGCCACCGACGAGGAGCTGCACGCGGCGGCGAAGGCCGCGCAGATCCACGACCACATCGCGGCCCTGCCGGACGGGTACGACACCGTCGTCGGCGAGCGCGGCCACCGCTTCTCCGGCGGGGAGAAGCAGCGGCTGGCGATCGCCCGGACCATCCTGCGCGACCCTCCGGTGCTCGTCCTCGACGAGGCGACCAGCGCGCTGGACACCCGTACCGAGGCAGCGGTGCAGGCCGCGATCGACGCGCTGTCGGCCGACCGCACCACCCTCACCATCGCCCACCGGCTGTCCACCGTGCGCGGCGCCGACCAGATCGTGGTGCTGGACTCCGGGCGCGTGGTGGAACGCGGGACCCACGAGGAGCTGCTGGGGCGCGAGGGGCGGTATGCCGCCCTCGTGCGACGGGACGCCCGGCTGGAGCCGAACCCCCGACTGGAGCCGACAAGCTGAAAATATGCCGGATTTGTGACGATATGCGGGTTACCGTGCCCGCATGCAGACGAACACTCCGTCACGGAACTCGATCCGACTGACGCGCCGCGGCCGCTTCGCCCTGGCGACGCTCGGGGCCGTCGTGGCCGGCACCGCCGTGGCGGTGCCGCTGCTGATCATGGGCGACGACGAGGAGCCCCGTCCCGAGACCCTGGTCGTCCCCGCGGGATGGCGGGCGGCCCAGGTCTACGCCGCCATCGACAAGACTCTCGACCTGCCCGCCGGCACCACCAGGAAGTCCCTCGCCAAGGCCGGCCTGAAGCTGCCGAACGAGGCCGACGGCAACCCTGAGGGCTACCTCTTCCCGGCCACGTATCCGCTCCCGGAGAACGCCACCCCGCAGAAGCTGCTGGCCCGCATGGTCGACACGGCCAACCAGAAGTTCAACGGCGCCCCCGTCGCCGCCGGCGCGCAGCGCAACGCGATGAACGTCTACCAGGCGGTCACCGTCGCCAGCATCGTCCAGGCCGAGGCCGCCACCCAGGCCGACATGGGCAAGGTGGCCCGGGTGATCTTCAACCGGCTGGAGCGCGGCATGCCGCTCCAGATGGACTCCACCGTCGACTACGCCCTCCACCGCACGAAGGCGCGCACCACCCCCGCCGACACCGAGGTCGACAGCCCGTACAACTCCTACCGGCGCATGGGACTGCCGCCGACCCCGATCGACAGCCCCGGGGAGGACGCCGTGCGCGCCGCGATCAACCCCACCCCGGGCGACTGGCTGTACTTCGTCACGGTCCGGCCAGGGGAGACCCGCTTCACCGCCGACCTCGCGGAGCACCAGCGCAACGTGGCGGAGGCGGAGGCCGAACGGAACAAGGCCGCGGAGAAGTCCGCGCAGCCGTCGCCGACGTGACCGCCGCTCAGGCCGCCGCCGGCTCCTCGGCCAGCAGCCGCCGGATGTCCCGCACGGCCGCCCGCCCGGCCCGGTTGGCGCCGATCGTGCTGGCCGAGGGGCCGTAGCCGACCAGGTGGATCCGTGGGTCGGCGACCGCCCGGGTGCCCTCCACGCGGATCCCGCCGCCCGGCTCCCGCAGCCGCAGCGGCGCGAGATGGTCGATCACCGGCCGGAACCCGGTCGCCCACAGGATCACGTCCGCCGCGGCCCGGCGCCCGTCGTCCCACACCACACCCTCGGGCTCGATCCGGTCGAACATCGGCAGACGGTCGAGCACCCCGTCCGCCAGCCCCCGCCGGATCGCGTCGTTCAGCGGCAGCCCCGTCACGGAGACCACGCTGCGCGGCGGCAGCCCCTGCCGGACGCGTTCCTCGACGAGGGCCACGGCCGCCCGGCCCGCGTTCTCGTCGAAGGGCTCCTCCCGCCAGACGGGCGGCCGCCGGGTCACCCACGTGGTGGCCGCCGCGTACGGCGCGATCTCCAGCAGGTGCTGGGTGCCGGACGCGCCGCCGCCCACCACGACCACCCGCAGCCCGGCGAACGCCTCCGGACCGGGGTAGTGCGCGGTGTGCAACTGCCGTCCGCGGAAGGTCTCCTGACCGGGGTACCGGGGCCAGAAGGGCCGGTCCCAGGTGCCGGTCGCGTTGATCAGCGCGCGGGTCGCCCAGGTGCCGTGCGAGGTCTCCACCAGCAGCCGTCCGCCGGACCCCTCCCGTACCGCGTGCACGTCCACCGGACGGCGCACCCGCAGGTCGAACGTCCGCTCGTAGCGGTCGAAGTACGCGCCGATCACCTCGGAGGACGGCCGCAGCGGATCGGCGTCCGTCAGCTCCATCCCGGGCAGCGCGTGCATCCCGTGCACCTTGCCGTACGTCAGCGAGGGCCAGCGGAACTGCCAGGCGCCGCCGGGGGCGGGGGAGTGGTCCAGGACCACGAAGTCGCGGTCCGGCGCGAAGCCGTTCCGCCGCAGGTGATAGGCGCTCGACAGTCCGGCCTGCCCGGCGCCGATGACGACCACCTCGACCTCGCGTACATCGTTCACGCTTCCACCAACACCCCGGGTGTGGTGGATCTTCCCGCTCGGGCTCCTTCGGGAAGCACGCCGTGTGCGTCAGGATGGGCGCATGTCCGACGCCTTCACCACCCGAGTCCTGACCCTCACCACCGGCTCCGCCGAGCGGGTCGTCGACATCACCGGCGACTGCGAGGCCTTCCTGCGGGAGGCGGCGGCCGGCCGGGACGGCCTGCTCAACGTGTTCGTGCCGCATGCCACGGCCGGCATCGCGGTCATCGAGACCGGCGCCGGCAGCGACGACGACCTGCTCTCCGCGCTGCACACCCTGCTGCCCGCCGACGACCGCTGGCAGCACCGGCACGGCAGCCCCGGCCACGGCCGCGACCACGTCCTGCCCGCCTTCGTCCCGCCGCACGCCACGCTTCCGGTGATCGACGGCCGCCTGGAGCTGGGCACCTGGCAGTCGGTGTGCCTCGTCGACACCAACCGCGACAACCCCGACCGAAAGGTGCGCCTGAGCTTCCTCGGCTGAGGCGGACGCCCGTGCGTACGGCTGACGCCCGCGCGCACCGCTGAACGCCGGTGGGCGCCGTTGAACGCCGGTGGGCGCCGTCGACGCCCGTCAGCTGAGCGCCCGCACCACCGTGACCGGACAGTCCGCGTGGTGCAGCAGCGCCTGGCTCACCGAACCGAGCAGCATTCCGGCGACCCCGCCGTGGCCGCGCGCCCCGGCCACCACCAGCTGCGCCTCGCGCGTCGCCTCCAGCAGCGTCTGCCGCACCCGGCCCCGCTCGACGCGCTGCTGGACGGCGACCTCCGGATGCGCGGCCGTCCAGGGCTCCACCACGTCGTCCAGCAGTCGCCGGTGGCGCAGTTCGAGCTGATCGAGGTCCACCACCACGCTCAGCGGGTCACCGGGGTCCTCGTACGGCGTGGACTCGCTCCAGGTGTTCCAGACGTGCATGGCCGTCAGCGGCGCCCCGCGCAGTTCCGCCTCCCTGAACGCGAACGACGCGGCGGCGTTCCCGGCGGGCGAGCCGTCCGCGGCCAGCAGCACGGGACCCCCCGGGTCGGGCCGCCCGCGCACCACCATGAGCGGGCCGTGCCCGTGCGCCGCCAGCTGCATGCTCGTCGAGCCCAGCAGCAGATCGCCGAAGAGGCTCCGGCCGCGCCGCCCCAGCACCGTCAGCACCGCGTGCCGCGACTCGGTCCGCAGCACGGTCAGGGCGTCACCGGACACCACGGTGCGAGTGACGTCGAGTCCCGGGACGCGCTCGTGGATCCGCTGCTCGGTCTCGGCCAGCACCCCGTGGATCATCGGATCCAGGTCCGCCGGGCGGGCGAACGCGTGCACGATGCGCAGCCGGGCCCCGCGCAGCCGCGCCTCCCCGGCCGCCACGTCGGCGGCGGCGAGGCTGGAGGGCGAGCCGTCCACGCCGACGATCACCGTGTCGTCCACCACACACTCCCGTCCCCGGAAGGTGCCACCGAGTACCCGCGCCGTCGGTCCGCTACGCGCCCGATTCCCCCCTTTGTCCTCTGCGTGCCGCTGACCTGCGGCGATACGGCGTCCCCCGAGATCCTTGCCGCGATCCCGGCAGCTGTCCATCCGTGACAGCACCCATGTTCCGGCCGAACGGCGGGATGGCACCATTGCGGCGGTGGGGGTCACCACCCGGTGCCGTGCGCCGGTCCGTTCGGCCCCGCACATCGGACGACATGAGAAGAAGACGGAAGGGGACGGGCTGTGCCTGCTCCACGGATGAGCGCGACACCGCTGCCGGGCATCGGTGTGAAATACGACCTCACCACGCGTGAGCACGAGCACCTGTCCGTCATCGCGCACCGCGACGGCGCCCGGACGGTCAACGTCTACCGCTCCGACGACCCCGACGCCTGCGCCCGCTCGCTGCGCCTCAGCGTCGCCGAGTCGGCCGCGCTCATCGACGCGCTGATGCCCGCCCACCACAGCCCGAACCTGCTGCACACCACCGACCTCGGGCTCGTCGCCGAACGCATCGAACTGTCCTCGGTCTCCCACTGGAACGGGCGGCTGCTCGGCGAGACCCGGATGCGCACCGACACCGGAGCGTCCATCGTCGCCGTCCTCCGGCGCGCGGAGGCGATCCCGTCGCCCGCGCCGGACTTCCGGCTCGCCGGCGGGGACACCCTGATCGTCATCGGCACCCGCGAGGGCATCGACGCCGCCGCCGAGATCCTCGGGCGGGAGTGAGCGCGTGCACTCTTCCGCGATCTTCCTGATCGAGTTCGGTGCGATCATCCTCGGGCTCGGTCTGCTCGGCCGCCTGGCCGGACGCCTCCAGTTCTCGCCCATCCCCCTCTACCTGCTGGCCGGCCTCGCGTTCGGCGAGGGCGGCCTGCTGCCGCTCGGCGCCAGCGAGGAGTTCGTCGCGATCGGCGCCGAGATCGGCGTGATCCTGCTGCTCCTCATGCTCGGCCTCGAGTACACGGCCAGCGACCTCGTCTCCAACCTCAAGACGCAGTACCCGGCCGGTCTCGTCGACATGACGCTCAACGCCCTGCCCGGCGCCGCCCTCGCCCTGCTCATGGGCTGGGGCCCGGTCGCCGCCGTGGTGCTCGCGGGCGTCACCTGGATCTCCTCCTCCGGCGTCATCGCCAAGGTCCTCGGCGACCTCGGCCGGCTCGGCAACAGAGAGACCCCGGTCATCCTCAGCATCCTCGTGTTGGAGGACCTGGCGATGGCCGTCTACCTGCCGATCGTCACCGCCCTGCTGGCAGGCGTCAGCCTCGCCGCGGGCAGCGTCACCCTCGCCATCGCACTGGGCGTCGCCGGCCTCGTGCTCTTCGTCGCCGTCCGCTACGGCCGCGTCATCTCCCGCTTCGTCTCCAGCGACGACCCGGAGAAGCTGCTGCTCGTCGTGCTCGGACTGACCCTGCTGATCGCCGGCATCGCCCAGCAGCTCCAGGTGTCGGCCGCCGTGGGCGCGTTCCTCGTCGGCATCGCCCTGTCCGGCGAGGTAGCGGAGGGCGCGCACAACCTGCTCGCCCCGCTGCGCGACCTGTTCGCCGCGGTGTTCTTCGTCTTCTTCGGCCTGCACACCGACCCGGAGTCCATCCCGCCGGTCCTCCTCCCGGCGCTCGGCCTGGCCGTCGTCACCGTCCTGACGAAGATCGCCACCGGCTGGTGGGCGGCCCGCCGGGCCGGCATCTCCGCCAAGGGCCGCTGGCGCGCGGGCGGCACCCTCGTGGCGCGCGGCGAGTTCTCCATCGTCATCGCCGGGCTCGCCGTCACCGCCGGCATCGAGCCCCAGCTCGGCCCGCTCGCCACCGCGTACGTCCTGGTCCTGGTGGTGCTCGGACCGCTCACCGCCCGCTGGACCGAGCCGATCGCGATGCGCCTGGCCGGACGCGCCAAGCCCGCGCCCGACAGCGTGCCGGCCCCGCTCGCCACGCCCGCCGCGGAGACGCTGGAGCCGGTGGAGGACGGCGGCCGCGACCGCTGACTTCCGCCGACCGACCCGTGCGCACGGCCCGGACAGCCCCGCGAGGGAGCTGCCCGGGCCGTCGCGCGTTCCGGGACGTCAGTCGGTCAGCCGCACCGGCATCAGCAGCGAGAACGTGTGCTCGTCGTCGGGCCGGCGGATCACGAGCGGGGCCGTGGGGGCGCCGAACTCCAGGACGAGCCGGTCACCGGCCGCCGCGGCGAGCGCGTCCAGCAGGAACACCCGGTTCACCGCGACGAGGTCCGGGCCGTCGGCGCCCTCCGGAGCAGTCACGACCCGGCCGTCCTCCGTCACCTCCAGCACCGTCAGCTCGTACGCCGGCCCGCCGTCCTCGTGCAGCCGGACCGGACCCGTGCGCACCGCCTCCGTGAACGCCGGCACGTCCACCTCGGCGCGGCGTCCGGCGGGCAGCCGCACCAGGCGCCGGTAGTCCGGGAAGTCCTGCTCCAGACACCGGCCACCGGTCCGGCGGTCACCGGCCTCCAGGGTCACGCGGCCGTCGTCCACGACGAGGCGCACCTCGTCCTCGCCGTCCAGCAGCGCCCGCATCGCGTCGGCGAGCGGCAGCGGCACGGTCGCCTGCACACGGCCGCCCCCGTGCCCGCCGGCGGCGGTGCGCGCCACCGCCATCCGGTAGCGGTCGGTGGCCACGGCGTGCAGCGCGTCGCCCTCGGCGTCGAGATGGACGGCGGCGAGCACCGGCAGCTCGGGGTCGGTCCCGGCCGCGAAACGGACCGCGTCCAGCGCGGCGGCCAGACCGGGACCGGACACGGACAGCCGGGCGGCGGTGCGGGGTGAGGTCATGAGGGGGTTCTCCCTGTCGTCGAGAAGGTCCACAAGCGCGGAGAACTCGGCACGGGCGGCCGACAGCCCCTCCTCCAGCCGGCGCAGATGCGCCCGGAGGAGCCCGCGTACGAGATCGGTGTCGGCGGCCGTCCAGCCGGCCAGGAGCAGCCGGACGTCCGCCAGCGGCATGCCGGCGCGGCGCAGCCGGGACAGCACCCGGGCCTCGCCGAGCTGCTCCGGCGCGTACCAGCGGTAGCCCGTGACCGGGTCGACCTGGTCGGGGACCAGGACACCGGCACGGTCGTAGAACCGCAGGGCGCTGACGCCCAGCCCGCTCTCGCGGGCCATCTCACCAATGCTGCGCATCTCGCTCTCCACACCTGGGACCCTGCCGCCTCGACCAGGTCGAGGGTCAAACCCCGCCTCCCCGACGCGTACGGCCGACCGGGTGACGATGTCACCCCCGCGGGCGGAGCTGGAGCCCACGGCGTACCACCGGCGCACGGCGGCGCGTTGCTCCGGCATGGACAGCACTGAGACGGCGCGGCGCCTTCTCGGGCACGGCGCCGTGAGCCGGCCGTACGCGCAACTGACCGGCGGCCACGTGGCGAACACACCGATCTACGCGGAACTCGTCGCGGAGTGGCGGGCGAAGGGCCACACCGTCCCGGGGCACCTGGACGGGCTGTGGGCGTCCTTCGCCGTCGTGACCGCGAACGACCGCGGCCCGGCGCCCCACGTGCCGTTCCGCGTGCCCGTCCCTCTGCTGGGACCTGGGACGTCCGAGGCCATGTCCGACGAGACGCCCGACGAGACGTCCTCCGTGGGGGTCGCAGAGGCGCCCGAGGAGGAGGCCGCAGTGGAGCTCGAGGCAGGAGGGGCCGCTGAGGTGTCCGAGGAAGCGTCGTCGGAGCCGGACCTCACCAGCAGTCCGAACTCCCCTGATCCGCGCTGACCGGCGCGAGCACCGCGAGCGTGCCGGTCGCCCGGCGCAGCGCGCGCTCCAGCGGTTCCGCGGCGTGCAGGGTGCCGGAGCCGTCCGGCGGGACCAGCCACTCCAGCCGCCCGGAGGGACGGTACGGCGGCGGCACCGCGATCCAGGACCCGCGCCCCACGTGCCGTACCCCGAAGCCGACCCACTCGCTGCCCGGGTCGGGCGGCAGGAAGAAGCCCACCCGGCGTGCCGTGACGTCCACCAGCGTCGGCCCGGGCAGCTCGAGCGGATCGCTCCACAGCAGGTCCAGGGCCAGCAGCCCGAGCCGGTCGGGCACGCTCAGCACGTCCCAGTACCGGCCCGCCGCGAGCAGGGCCGTCCCCTCGCCGCGGTCCCACTGGCGTTTGCACTCCTGCGGGTCCGTGGCCGCCGCGGCCAGCCATTCGACGGCCTGCTTCCACCTCATGTCGTGCATGTCCCACCCCGGGCACGGTCGGGCGCGCCGCTGCGGACGCGTGCGATAGCGCCACATGGTGGTGCATATATCTGTTCTCCGGAAGGGGTGGGGGGCGCCCGCTTTTCCGGCCATGCGGGGGAGCGGAAGCGGGACACCCCCGGACCGGGGACCCGGCCGGGGGTGTCTGTGCCGTCGGAGAAGGGCCGCGATCGCCGGCCCGCGGACCTCAGTCGCCGCTTCCGCCGCTCTCGCTGTCGCGCTTCCTCAGCCGGGCCGCCTCCTTGCGGACCTCGGCCTGGGTGGCGCGCTCCCGCTCCAGCCACTCGGGGCGCTCCTGCTTCAGCGCCTCGATCTGCTCGGTGGTGAGCGGCTCGGTGACCCCGCCACGGGACAGGCCGGAGATCGAGACGCCCAGCTTGGCCGCGACCACCGGCCGCGGGTGCGGGCCGTCGCGCCGCAGGTCCCGCAGCCACTGCGGGGGATCGGTCTGGAGCGCGTTCAGTTCCGCGCGCGAGACCACGCCCTCCCGGAACTCGGCGGGGGTGGCCTCGAGGTACACACCCAGCTTCTTCGCCGCGGTCGCGGGCTTCATCGTCTGGGTGCTCTGGTGCTGCGTCATGGCGTCCAGGGTATCGAGCGCGTGCACGGCCGCCGACCACGGCCGGTAACCTGGCCAGGTGACCGGCCCGGAAGTGTCCCCCTCGTTCCGCCTCGTGTACGTCCCCGGTGTGATGCCCGACAAGTGGGTGCGCGTCTGGAACGAGCGGCAGCCCGACGTCCCGCTGACCCTCACCCAGGTGCCCGCGGAACCGGCGCACGGGATGCTGCTGGACGGCGAGGCCGACGCGGGCCTCGTCCGGCTCCCCGTCGACCGTACGGTGCTCAGCGCCATCCCCCTCTACACCGAGCAGACGGTCGTCGTGGTCCCCAAGGACCACCTGGTCACCGCCGCCGACTCGGTGACCGTCGAGGACCTCGCGGACGACATCGTGCTGCACCCCCTCGACGACGTGCTCCCGTGGGAGTCCCTGCCCGGCCGCCCCGCCCTGGAACGCCCGGCCACCACCGCCGACGCGATCGAGCTGGTCGCCGCCGGGATCGGCGTGCTCGTGGCGCCCCTGTCGCTGGCCCGGCTGCACCACCGCAAGGACCTCACCCACCGCCCCCTGGAGGACGGGCCCGCCTCGAGCGTGGGCCTGGCCTGGCCGGAGGCGGCGACCACGGACCTGGTCGAGGACTTCATCGGCATCGTGCGCGGCCGGACCGTCAACAGCACCCGCGGCCGCCGGCCGCAGCCCGCGCAGGACAAGCAGGAGAAGCGGAGGAAGGACGGCGCCGCGCAGGGCGACGCCGGACACCGCCGGCAGCCGTCCGCCGGGGCCGCGGGCCGCACCCGGCGGGGAACCGGCGGCAGGACCGGCGGGAAATTCGGCGCCGGAACGGCGAAGAACCCGCGGCGGGGCAAGCCCCGCCGCAGGTCCTGAACCGCGGGCCGCGGACGCGTCAGCGCACCGTGCCGGAGGGCGACGGCGCCGGGGAGGCCGTGTTGAGGTCCTCCAGCTCCTTCGGGATCTGCAGGGCGAGCACCGGCGCGCCCGCCTGCGGCGCCGGCGGCGTCACCTGCTCGTTCGGCAGCTTCGGCGGGCTGGTCTGCTGGAAGTTCACCTGCTCCTGATTGACCAGACCGGTCTTCTCCAGCACCGTGATGTGGTCGAGCACGGTGTCGTTGGCCTGGTCCGCCAGCTGCCGGACCAGCGTGTTGCGGGTGGTCGCCCGGATCTTGGCGATCACGGGGAAGATCTGGCCGTGCGTGATGCGCATGATGTTCACGGCCGTGGAGTCGAACTCCTTGCCGCTGGTGGCCTTCACTGTCTCCACGAACCCCTGCTGCTGCGGCGACGCCTGGTTCGGCAGTGTGATGCCGAGCTCCAGGGAGATTTTGCGGCAGCTGGCGTCCAGCCGGCCGTGCCCGACCACCAGGTGCTCACCCGCCTCCTTCATCTCGGGCGTCGTACCCCGCTCCATCGCCAGCAGCCCCAGCGGGTGCTCCCACAGTCCGGCCGCGCGCACCTTCACCACGAAGTCACGGTCCGCCTCGGTCAGCGGGCCGTAGTTCGTGTTGGCCACCACCCGGTCCTGCTTGGTGGATGTGGTCTGTACGCCCAGCATGGTGGGATAGGCGAGCGCGGTGAGGGTCAGAATCATGGCTCCGCCCACGAACGCGGTTCCTGCCGTGCTGCGCGAGATGCGCATCGTGCCTCCTGGGTTGAGAACGGCCCAACACCAGGGAGTACGGACGCAGAGCGCGTAACAATCACCGTTCTGGAAAGAATTTTGGGCCGCTTCGGGACACGGGCCTCGCGTGCCGCGCCCGCCGGGCTCCCGGACCGGTGCAGGTCAGCCCCGGCGGGCGGTTCCGGTCAGCCCCGGCGGGCGGTTGCGGTGAGCCACTCCCAGGCCGCCCGGGCCGTGAACTCCGCCTGACCGCCGCGCAGCAGCAGGCCGGCCGTGGCGAACTCGGGCGCGTCGGCCTGCTCGGCGACATACGGGACGGCGATGCAGCGCATCCCGGCCGCGTGCGCGGCGGCCGCGCCCGGCGCCGCGTCCTCGACCACCACGCAGTCCGCCGGGTCCGCGCCCAGCCGCCGCGCCGCCTCCAGGAACACGTCGGGGGCCGGCTTGCCGTGGGCGACCTCGTCGGCCGACACGACGGTGCGCAGATGCGCGTCCAGCCCGGTGCCCGCGAGGATCGCCCCGATCGCGTCGGCCGAGGAGCCCGACGCCACGGCCGTCGGGACGCCCTCGTCCGCCAGCCGCTCCACGAAGGCGCGCATCTCGGGGAACACCGTCGTCCTCGTCCGGGCCAGCTCCAGGTAGTGGCGGTTCTTGACCGCGACCAGCTCGTCCACCGACGCCGACAGTCCGAACCGGCGGCGCCAGTCGGCGACCGTCTCGCGGGTGCTGATGCCGACGTACCGCTCGTGCTCCGCCCAGCTGAAGTCAGGGACGCCGTACGCGTCGAGCGTGCGGCGCCCCGCCTCGTAGTAGTTCGGCTCACTGTCCACGAGCGTTCCGTCGAGATCGAAGACGACCGAGAGGCTGCCCAGTGCGCGCATGCGTCCAGCATGGCAGGGGCCGGGTGCGCCGTCCGGACAGCGCACCCGGCTAGCCCCGCGCCGCCCGGCCGATCGACTCCACCAGCGGCAGCAGCCGGTGCGGCACGCGCTCCCGCAGTGCCACCTCGGTACGGGTGCGGACCACGCCCGGCATCCCGATCAGCTTCTGGATCACGTCCTCCAGGTGGGCGTTGTCCCGGGCCACCACCCGGGTCAGCAGGTCGCCGCCGCCCGTGATGGAGAACGCCTCGACGATCTCCGGGACCGCGGCCAGCGCGTCCCCCACCTCGTCGAGATGCCCCTGGGTGACCTCGATGTGCACGAACGCCAGCACGGGGTGGCCCAGCGCGGCGGGGGAGAGGGCGGGGGCGGTGCCGGTGACCACGCCCTCACGCTCCATGCGGTCGAGCCGCGCCTGGAGCGTGCCGCGCGCCACGCCGAGGATCCGCGCGTACTCGCGGACGCTGGTGCGCGGCTGCTCCAGCAGCAGGCGCAGGATGCGGGTGTCGAGTTCGTCCACGGCCACGAGGTCGTCGCTCCGGAGTCGGCCATTGGCACGGAGATGGCCCAAGAGATGCCGCGAAGACCGTACCAATGGCTCACTCTGCGACGGCTCGGTTGAGCCACTGGCGGGGAAGATGGTGATATGGGTGCGTCGATGGCGCTGCGGAACCGCGGCGCCTTTTTCATGCCACGACACATGTCGTACGAGACGCCAGGGGGCGGTAGGTGCTGAAGAAGGTGTTCATGGCGCCGGATCCGGGACGGATCCGGCTGCGGTTCGCGACGCGGGCCGTGCTCGGCATCGGGGCGGCCGTCGTCGCCTGCGGGCTCGCCGGGCACTCCCTGACCGGCGCGATCACCGGCGGGCTCGCCGCGCTCCTCGCCCTGTTCACCGTCACCGACGCCACCGTCCGCGGGCAGGCCGTCACCACGGCCCTCCTGCCCGCCGTCGGCCTGCCCGTGCTGGCCGCCGCCGCGGTCCTCCAGGACCACCCGGTGGCCCGGGACGCGGCCTTCCTCGCCGTCGTCGGGCTCGGCGTGTACGCCAGGCGCTGGGGACCCCGCGGACACGCCCTGGGCGTCTTCGCCTTCATGACCTTCTTCGCGGCGCAGTTCCTGCACCCCAGGACCGGCCAGCTCGCCGAGCTGTCCGTCTCCGTGCTGCTGTCCGTGGCGATCGCGGCCACGGTGCGCTTCGGGCTGTGGTGCTACGAGCGGCGGCTGCCCCCGGCGGCCGTGCCCGCACCGCCCGGCGGCGCCCGGCTGTCCCGCATCACCACCCGCCAGGCCGTCCAGGCGACGGCCGGCGCGGGCTTCGCCCTGCTCGTGGGCCAGCTGATGTCCGGAGAGCGCTGGTACTGGGCCGTCGGCGCGACCTGGTGGGTGTTCGTCAACACCACCTCGCGCGGTGAGACCCTGGTGCGCGGCTTCCGCCGCGTGCTCGGCACGGTCATCGGCGCCGGGCTCGCCCTGTTCGTCGCCGTCCCGGCGCACGGCGACGCGACCCTCACCGCGCTGGTCGTCGCCGTCTCCGTCTTCGGCATCTTCTACACGGCGGCCGTCTCGTACACCTGGATGATGCTCTGGGTGACGGTCCTCGCCGCCATGCTGTACGGCCTGCTGGGCGTGCTCACCCCGTCCCTGCTGGCCCTGCGCATGGCGGAGACCGGCGTCGGCGCGCTCGGCGCGGTGCTGGCGGTGGTCTTCCTGCTGCCCGTGTCCACGCACAGCGTCACCGACGCCTGGATCCGGCGGGCGCTGCGCTGCGTGCACGCCTGCACGGCGCAGACGGCCGCGCGGCTGGCCGGCGACCCGGTCGCGGACCCGGCGCCCACGGTCGTGGAACTGGAGCAGCTCCTCGCCCGGGTGCGCCTGTCGGTGGCGCCCCTCGTGCACCCGCTGAACCCGATGCTCGGCCGCAAGCGGCGGGCCCGCCAGGTGCTCGCGCTGCTGGACGACTGCGCCCGCGAGATCCGCGGCCTGGTCGCCGTCGCCGCCGACCCGGAGGCCTCGCACGACGCCCGCCTGGCCGCGGCCTGCTGGCGCGTCGAGGCGGCGGTCGAGGCCCTCACGACGGGCCGCGACATCGAACCGCGCACGGCGCCCTCCACGCCGGAACCGGCCGCCCTCGCCCACCTCCACACCCTGGAACGCACCCTCGCGGAGCTGTCGGCACCGCTGCGGACACCGTCGGGCTCGCCCCTGGTAGGCGCGTGACGGCCTGCGCGGCCGACGGTTGACACGACGGACGGGGGCGACCCGCGTCCGGGTCGCCCCCGTCCGGGGCGGTGTCGGACGCGGCTGCTGGGCAGCGCGTTCGGAGTGGACGCGCTGTCGCGCGGTAGGGGGTGCCTTACGCGCGAGGGGCACGGCACCCCGCCGGCGGTGATGCGGCGTGGGACACCTGTCCGGGTCGGTGCCGGACGCGGCTGTTGTGCAGCGCCTCCGGCGGGGACGCGTGGTGCGCGCCGGAGGCGCTGCACAACCCGGAGGGGCACGCCACTGGTGTGCCCTTCGCCCGGCCACGGGGTCGCTCCGCCCCCGAGGGGCATGACACCGATGGCCGCCCATGACCCGGCCGCGCATCGGCTCATCCGCCACAGCTGCCCGGCGAACCCGCGCCGACGCCCTTCGCCCGTCGCCCGGTGCACGCCGACGCATGTGACGTCGCGCTGGGGCTGTGCCCTCACCTGCCGGGTCCGTCGGCGACCCCGCACTCGGACCCGGCCGCGTGGCCGTCGCCCCGTCAGCACCCTCGGCGGTCGGGCCGCCCGCCCTCGAACGCCCCCGCCTCCCGGGGGCCACGCCAAAGGGCCCGCTCCGGTGACCGGAGCGGGCCCTTCAGGCGTCCTGCGAAAGAGCTGCCCGCGTCAGCGGGCCGGCGTGCTCTGGGGCTGCTGGGGCGCGATGCCCAGGGCGGTCGTGTACTTGGCCAGGGCCAGCTTGCCGATCGCCGGGTAGGGGCCGAGCGGCTCGGACGCGGGGCAGTCCGCCTCCTTCGCGGCCTCCTCGACGAGCGAGGCGTCGATCTCCGGGCCGATCAGGTACGGCGCCAGTGCCAGCTGCTGCGAACCGGCGTTGCGCAGCTGCTCGGCCACGGAGGCGATGGAGCCCTCCTGGTCGAGGGCCGCGGCCATGACCGGCACGGCGAGGCGCGCGGCGAGCAGCATGCCGGTGATGCCGGCCGCCTGCACCGCCTCGTCGCCGCCCACGGAGGCCAAGATGATGCCGTCCGCGGCGGTCGCCACGGTGAACAGGCGGGCGCGGTCGGCGCGGGCCAGGCCGGCCTCGGAGAGCCGCACGTGCAGCGCCTCGGCGAGCAGCGGGTGCGGGCCGAGGACGTCGGTCAGCTCGGCGGCGACGCGGCTGTCCATGACGGCCTGGCGGACCTGGCGCAGCAGCGCGCTGTCCGGGCCGGCGAGCAGCGGCACGACGACGGCGACCGGGCCGTCGGGCTCCTTGACGTCGGAACCGGCGGCACGCGCCTGCTCGTAGCGGGCGGTGCGCTCCTCGGCGGCGCGCGCGAGGACGGAGGTCAGCGAGGGGAACTCCTCGTCGTCCCCGTCGAGGTAGCCGATGCGGGCGTCGAGACCGGGCAGCTCGGACCGTGCGATGCTCACGACCTCTTCGGCGAGCGAGCGGGTGGCACTACTGGGCTTACCCGGCACGGCGAGGACGAGCGCGGGCGCGTCCTCGGGAGCCACCAGGGGTTCGGGACGGCGGTGCCGTCCGGGCTGGCGGGGGCGCGGCATTCGTACGGGCAGGCCGGACGCGGGCCCAGTGGGGGTGCTCATGTTGCGGCATGTTAGTGGCTTCCGGGGGTCTCCTGTTCGGGGAGGGTGCAGGTGAGCGGTATCCGTCCGGTTTTGTCGGATGAGTTACGTACGGGTGTCGGCCGTGAGGGTGACGTCCGTTCCCTCCGTGCTCGTCACGCACAGCATCCTCTCGTCACTCGGAAGAGCGAGCGGACCAGCGGAAAGGTCCTCCGCGAGCCGCACCGCGCCGTCGAGCGGATCCCCCTCGGCGGGCACCCGGCGCGCCCCCGGCAGCAGCTCCGCCAGCCGCTCCTCCAGGGGCGCCAGCAGCACCTCGCCCAGCCCGAGGAGACCGCCGGTGCAGCCGACCGCCGGCGCGCCCTCCGCCGGGCACACGGCGGCCGCCGCGTCGGCCATGTGGCGGGCCGCCGCCCGCACGATGCCGACGGCCACCGGGTCCCCCTCCGCCGCGCACGCGCCCACGCGCGGAGCGAACGAGGCGAGCACCGCCGCCCGGTCGGCGCGCGGGTACACCTGACCCGGCAGCCCGGTCACCGGACCGAACATCTCCTCCGCCTCCGCGAGCAGCCGCGCGGAACCGCCGTCCCGCCCGTCGTGCGCGCGCAGCGCGGCCTCCAGGCCGGCCCGCCCGATCCACGCGCCGCCGCCGCAGTCGCCGAGCAGATGGCCCCAGCCGTCCGCGCGCCGCCAGCCGGCCAGGTCCGTGCCGATCGCGATCAGGCCGGTGCCCGCCGCGATCACCGCACCGGGGCGAGGCCCGAGGGCGCCCACGTACGCGGTGACCGCGTCGGCCGCCAACGCCGCTCGCCGGACGCCCAGTTCACGGGCGAGCAGGTCCGGCAGCTCCGCGCGCAGGGCGTCACCCAGGCTGGCCATCCCGGCCGCGCCGACAGCGGCCGCCTCCAGCCGCTCAAGACCGGCCTCGGCGCACAACGCCCGCGCCATCGGGACCACTTGCTCCATGAAATGCTCCGGTTCGAGCCCCCGCTCGCCCGTGCGCACCGGCACGTCCGAGGACGCCCGCGCCAGCGGACCGCGCCCGGGCGCCCCGACGACGGCCCGCAGTCCGGAGCCGCCGGAGTCCACGGCGAGGTAGCCGGCTCCGGTCACGGCAGGCGCCAGTCCACCGGCTGCCCGCCCTGACGGATCAACAGGTCGTTGGCCCGGCTGAACGGGCGCGAGCCGAAGAACCCGCGGTCCGCGGACATCGGCGACGGGTGCGCCGACTCCACGGCGGGCAGATCACCCAGCATGGGACGGCAGTTGCGGGCGTCCCGCCCCCACAGGATGGAGACCAGCGGCTTCCCGCGTGCGGCCAGCGCGCGTATCGCCTGCTCGGTGACCTCCTCCCAGCCCTCGCCTCGGTGGGCGCCCGGCTTGCGCGGGGCGGTCGTCAGCGCCCTGTTGAGCAGCAGCACGCCCTGCTCCGTCCACGGGGTCAGGTCGCCGTTCGACGGCTGGGGCACGCCCAGGTCGCTGTTCAGCTCGCGGAAGATGTTGATCAGGCTGCCGGGCAGCGGGCGCACGTCGGGCGCGACGGAGAAGCTCAGGCCGACCGCGTGCCCCGGGGTGGGGTACGGGTCCTGCCCGACGATCAGGACGCGTACCTCGTCGAAGGGCTGCTGGAAGGCCCGCAGGACGTTCGCTCCCGCCGGGAGGTAGGTGCGTCCCGCGGCGATCTCCGCGCGGAGGAAGTCCCCCATAGCGGCGATTCGCCCCGCCACCGGTTCGAGGGCGTTCGCCCAGCCCGCTTCGACGATCTCGTTCAAGGGTCGTGGTGCCACGGGCGTCACCCTACTGCCGTGCCGGCAGCGGCTATCAACCCGTGGCCCGAGCCCGGCCGGATCCGCGTCGACCTCATCCGACGACCGCCGCCCGCACGCACAGCACGTCCGGCAGATGCGCGGCCAACTGCGCCCAGCTGTCGCCGTCGTTCGCGGACGCGTACAGCTCGCCGTTGCGGTTGCCGAAGTAGACGCCCGCGGGATCGGCGTCGTCGCTGCACATCGCGTCGCGCAGCACCGTGCCGTAGTGGTCCTCCTGCGGCAGCCCCGCCGACAGGGGCTCCCAGCTGCGCCCCGCGTCCCCGGTCCGGTAGACGCGACATCGCCGGCCGGCCGGGACCCGGTCGGAGTCGGCGTTGATCGGGAACACGTAGGCCGTGTCCCCGCGGGACGGATGCGTCACCATCGCGAACCCGAAGGTCGAGGGCAGTCCGTCGCCGATGTCCGTCCAGTGCGCGCCCGCGTCGTCGCTGCGGTAGACACCCCAGTGGTTCTGGAGATACAGCCGGTCGGGGTCCGCCGCGTCCCGGGCGACCTTGTGCACGCACTGTCCGAACTCCGGGTCGGGGTCCGGCAGGAACACCGCGGACACCCCGGAGTTGGACGGCGCCCAGTTCGCGCCGCCGTCCAGGGTGCGGAACACTCCCGCGGTGGAGACGGCCACCGTGACCGCGCTCGGGTCGCGCGCGTCGGTCAGCACGGTGTGCAGGCCCTCACCGCCGCCGCCCGGCACCCACTTGGAGCGCGTGGGATGCTCCCACAGCGGCCTGACCAGCTCGAAGGACTCCCCGCGGTCCTCCGAGCGGTACAGCGCGGCCGGCTCCGTGCCCGCGTACACCACGTCCGGTTCGGCCGCCGCCGGATGCAGTTGCCACACCCGCTCCAGTGACGCCCCTGTGTCGGGTGGGAACTTGACGGCGGGCCGGGCCGGTTCGGTCCAGGTGCGGCCCAGGTCGTCGGAGTGGAACACCGACGGCCCCCAGTGCGCGCTGTCCCCGCCGACCAGCAGCCTAGGGCTCTGCCCCCGGGTGTCGATCGCGACCGAGTACACGGCCTGCGCCTCGAAGTGGGGGGACTCGTCGAACTCCCAGGAGCCGCCTCGCCGGCGCCCGATGAACAGGCCCTTGCGGGTACCCACGGCGAGCAGTACCTCGGTCATGCCGATCACCTCCGTGACATCGTCTTCGACGTCCTCGATCAGGACACCGGTCAGTGTGCACCCCACCACTGACAGTCACCGTCGGACGCGGCATGACCGCAGGTCAGGGCGGTGCGGCGGCCCCGCCTCACTCCCGCCCCGGCAGCCCCCGCTCCAGAATCGCGTCCAGCCCCGCCCCCGCCGGCAGCGTGCCGAACGCGTGCCCCCAGTCGCCGCCGAGCCGCGTCGCGCAGAACGCGTCGGCGACCGCGGCCGGCGCGTGCCGCACCAGCAGGGACGCCTGAAGCGCCAGCGCCATCCGCTCCACCAGACGCCGGGCCGTGACCTGCGACCCCTCGGCCAGCTGGTCCTTGAGCCCGGCCACCGCCGCGTCCAGCCGGGCGTCGGCGCCGCGCGTCAGCGACAGCTCGTCGAACAGGGCCTGCGCGGTCGCCGGGTCGCGGCCGAGCGCCCGGAGCACGTCGAGGGCGTTGACGTTGCCCGAGCCCTCCCAGATCGACAGCAGCGGGGCCTCCCGGTAGTGGCGGGGCATGCCCGAGTCCTCGACGTACCCGTTGCCGCCCAGGCACTCGAGCGCCTCGGCGGTGAAGGCCGGGCCCCGCTTGGTGACCCAGTACTTGCCGACCGCCGTCGCGATCCGCCGGAACGCGGCCTCCCCGGCGTCCCCGCGCACCGCGCGGTCCGCCGCACCGGCCAGCCGCAGCGTGAGCGTCGTGGCGGCCTCGGACTCCAGCGCGAGGTCGGCCAGCACGTTGCGCATCAGCGGCTGGTCCACCAGGCGCGCCCCGAAGGCGCTGCGGTGCCGCGCGTGGTGGCCCGCCTCGACGAGCGTCTTGCGCATCAGGGCCGCGGACATCATCACGCAGTCGAGACGGGTGCAGTTGACCATCTCGATGATGGTCTTCACGCCCTGCCCCTCGGGCCCGACCAGCCAGGCCACCGTCCCGTCGAACTCGGGCTCGGAGGAGGCGTTGGAACGGTTGCCCAGCTTGTCCTTGAGACGCTGGATGCGGAAGGTGTTGCGGGTGCCGTCGGGCAGCACCCGCGGCACGAGGAAGCAGGACAGTCCGCCCGGCGCCTGGGCCAGCACCAGGAAGACGTCGCACATCGGCGCCGAGGTGAACCACTTGTGGCCGCGCAGGGTGTACACCCCCGGCTCGGCGGTCGGCGTCGCGACGGTGGTGTTCGTGCGGACGTCGGAGCCGCCCTGCTTCTCGGTCATCCCCATGCCTGCCAGCAGCCCGCGCTTCTCGGCCGGCACGCGCAGCCCGGGCTCGTACTCACGGCTGGTCAGCAGCGGCTCGTAGATCTTCGCCAGCGTGGGCTCCCGGCGCAGGGCGGGGACCGCCGCGTACGTCATGGACGTGGGGCAGCCGTGTCCGGCGTCGGTGTGGCCCCAGACGAGTCCCCCGGCGGTGCGGGCGACGTGTGCGCCGGGGCGGTCGTCCGCCCAGGGCGCGCCGGCCAGCCCCTCGGCGACGGCGGTGCGCATCAGATGGTGCCAGCTCGGGTGGAAGTCCACCTCGTCGACGCGGTGCCCGTACCGGTCGTGGGTGCGCAGCTCGGGCTCATGGCGGTTGGCCTGCTCGGCCCACTCCTGCGCCTCTTCGCTGCCCGCCAGCCGTCCGAGCCTGCGCAGGTCCTCCTCCGCCCAGCCGGCGCCCTCCCGCCGCACCCCTTCGAGCAGGGCGACGTCGTCCGAGGCGTCGTACGGGGCCGTGTGAGGGGGCTGGTTGGTGACGTCGTGGGTGGCGCCGCCGGTGACGCCGGATGCGTAAGGGGTCTGCTGCGACTCGTCGGCGCGCGTGGTGGTCATGGCTGAGTGTTGCACTGTCACTGCGCTCGCAGCAATAGTGCAACACGGCTCGCGTGGCGGTTCCCGTCCCCTCAGCCGTGCCGGTCGATCAGCACCCGGTACGTCTCGAAGGCGGGCTTCGGCGTGTAGTCGTCCGTGGTGAGCCCGAAGCGGTGGAACAGTCCCGTCCGGGAGCTGTCGGCGTCCCGCAGCGCGAAGTGGGTGTAACCGCTCAGGCGCAGCGGCTCCGCCAGCTCGGCGACGGCCCGGACCACGGTGTCGACGACCTCGGCCTGCCGCTGAGGCGGGCGTTCCTCGCCGGTGGGCCAGCCGTGCTCGGTGATGTGCAGCGGCAGGTGTCCCAGCCCGGCGGGCGCCAGCACGGCCTCGCGGTGGTGGCGCAGCAGGCCCGCGACGGCGGACGCGAGGTCGGACGCGGCGACGGGCCGGAAGACGTCGGGGAAGAGGTCCAGGCCCACGTAGTCCAGTTCGGCGGCGAAGGCCGGGCCGCCCAGCACGGCCAGCTCCGCGACGAAGGACGCCGACGGTCCGAACAGCGGGGTGGTGTTGAACCCGACGCGCAGCTCGTCGTGCCCGAGTTCCCGTGCGCGCTCCTTGGCGGCGGAGACTCCGCGGACGATCGCCTCCCGCACCGACGGGTAGTAACCGTCGAGGACCGGATTGCCCGTGTCGTTGGGCTCCTCCGTCACCTGGAGGGTGCTCGTCACCGCGCCGTACTGCTCGACCAGTTCGCGCACGAACCGGCAGTAGCCGTCGACGTCCCCCGCGGCGGACCGGTACTGCGCCACCAGGTCGAGGCGGCGGCCCCGCACGGCGTACCGCGCCGCGTCCTCCGGCGCCGCCGTCGCGTGCGGCCCGCCGAGGCGGGTGGCATCGTCGAACGCGGTGTAGGCGCGCACCAGGAACGGACGGTCCGGCCGCCCCTGAAGGCGGTCCAGGGCCTGCGTCACACGGTCCGGGTCGTCGGGCGGCCCGCCCGCGAGACCTCCCGAGTCGTCACCGGAGACCCCACCCGGATACACACCGAACAGCAGACGATGCGACGTCACGCGCCCTCCTCCTCCAGCTCACGCGCGGCCCCCGTGGGCCACGGCAAGGTCCCGCTCTGCAGCTCCTCGATCACCGAGTCGACCCACGCGATCTCGGCGCGCGCGAGGCTCAGCGCGTACTCCGCCTCGATGACATGCATGCGGGGGACGCCGGCCGCCAGGGCCTCCTCGAGCCGCTGCTCGTCCTCCGCCGTGCGCTGCCGCAGTCGCCGCCCGCGCTCTGCCAGCGCCTCCATCGCGCCGCCCCGGCCGAGAGCGCCCAGATAGGCGACCGCGCCCAGGAACTGGGAGAACTCCCGCTGGGGGACGCGGATCTGGGAGTCCAGGCGGCGCACGAGTTCCTCGCGCCCCGCGTCCGTGAGGGCGTAGACGGTCCGCTCCGGGCGGTTGCCCGACCGTTGTCGCTCCAGCGGGGCGAGCCAGCCGGCCTGGGTCAGCGCGGCGACCGTGTTGTAGAGCGTGCCGCGGGTGATCGCGGCGGCGTGCGCGTCGCTGCGTCTGCGCAGCTCGGCGAGCATCTGGTGCGGGTGGGTGGGTTGCTCGAGCAGCAGGCCCAGGACGAGCAGGACGATCGGGTTGTCGAGAGCACGACGAGGCATGGCCGAACGCTATCAGTCCAAATAGAGCAGTCCAAATAGACTATTCCGCGAGAGATCACCGGAGGGCAACCGGGCCCGAGCGGGGGCCTAAAGTACGGCTCATGCGGCGCAACGACCCGGCGGAGCCGGCACCGGACGGTCCGCGGCTGCGCCCGCTCTCCGCGCGGTCGGTCGTCCTCAGCCTGCTGCTGGGCACGCACCCGCCGGAGCTCCCGGCGCGGCAGCTCGGACGGCTGGTGGAGGGCTTCGACCTCGGCGGGTCGACGCTGCGGGCGGCGCTCAGCCGGATGGTCGCCGCCGGGGACCTGCGCCGCACGGACACCGGCTATCGCCTCAGCGACCGGCTGCTGGAGCGTCAGCGCCGCCAGGACGAGTCCGTACGGCCGCGCACGCGCGCGTGGGACGGCGAGTGGGAGCTGGTCGTCGTCACCGCGACCGGACGCGGCCCGGCCGAACGGGCGGAACTGCGCGCACGCCTGGCCGGACTGCGCCTCGCCGAGCTGCGCGAGGGGGTGTGGCTGCGCCCGGCCAACCTGGACCGCCCGCTGCCCGCCGCCCTCGACGGGGTGGCCGAACAGGGAACGACCCGCCCCGCGCGGCCCGCCGCCGAACTTGCCGCAATGCTCTGGCCGTTGGACGCCTGGTCGGGCGAGGCCCGCACTCTGCTCGGGCACGTGGGGCGCACCGGGCGGCCGGCCGAGCGGCTGACCCTGTTCGCGGCCGTGGTGCGCCATCTGCTCGCCGACCCCGTCCTGCCGCCCTCCCTGCTCCCCGCCGGCTGGCCGGGCGACGAACTGCGGGCCGCGTACGCGGACTACCGGCGGGAGCTGGAGGGTGAGGTGCGCTCACTGGTGGGCGGGGGCCGGCCGCACGCGGACCTACGGGCGGACGACCGGCGGCCGTAGGGGACGCCCGGCGGGACGCCTCCCACGGCCGCGGCCCGTGGGGGGTTACCGGTAGGTGATGTCGGACGAGCTGTACTTGCAGTAGGTGCCGTCGGGGCCGGAGCCGTTGCTGCTCGGCTCCTTGCCGGTGTTGTTGCCGATGTACTTCTGGCACGGCACGATCTTCTTGCTGCTGTCGCCGACGATCGTGATGTTGCGCAGGGTGGCGCTGTCGCCGTAGTTGGTGTTGATGCCGGCGATGCGGCCGCCCTTCCAGTTCACCTCGATGGAGTTGAGGTTGATCGTCCGCTTGTACTGCGACGAGCAGTTGCCGCAGGAGCGGACGAAGGTGCCGAAGTTTTTGACGGCGAAGTTCGACACGTTCAGTGTGCCCGCGCCGTTGAACTGGAAGACCTTGTCACTGGCCTCCTTCGCGCCGCCGCCGCTGACGGTGTAGACCGACCCGGACGACTTGCCCTTGAACGTGGCGGCGTCCTCGCCGACGTCCTCCCACCAGACGTTCTGGAGGGTGCAGGAGCCCTCGCAGTGGATGCCGTCGGCGGCGGGGGCGCCGAGGATCACGTTCTTCAGGACCGCGCCGTCGGCCAGCTTCAGGATCGGGCCCTGGTCCTCGTCCTGGCCGCCGGAGCCCAGGTCGCCGGTGCCGTAGAGGCGCTTCATCCCGTAGTCCTTGGTGCCGGACACGGAGATGGTGGACGAGACGCCCTGGCTGCCGTTGGGGGTGGGCCAGGTGGCGGCCTGCGCGGACGGAGCCGCGGTGGTCAGGACCATGCCGGCCGAGAGGCCGAGGGTGGCGAGCGCGCCCGTCAGCGCGCGTCCACGGAGGCGCGGTCGTGTCGCGGATGTCATGTCGTTCCTTCTCCTGTGGTGTGGGGGTGTCGAGCCATGACGAACCATGTGGATGAACGACGTACATGTATCTGCACGGCATGCGGGGTGAACGCGCTCGGCGGTCACGTCCCGGTCATGTCGATGAACGGAACGTAGAGGGAAAGCGCTTTCTGGTCAACGCCTCGCGTGGTCCGTATCCGGCCAGGAACGACGGACGCCGGCGGCCCGGAAACCCTGCGCGGGTCTCCGGGCCGCCGGCGCGGCACCGCGGGTGGTGAACGGGTCGGACGGCGGTGAACAGGTCAGACGGAGAGGTGGTACTGGTCCGGCACGCGGACCCGCGCGTCCAGCTCGCGGGCGGCCTGCCGGGCCCAGGAGGGGTTGCGCAGCAGCTCACGGCCCAGCAGCACGGCGTCCGCCTCGCCGTTGGCGAGAATCTTCTCCGCCTGCCCCGTGTCCGTGATCAGACCCACGGCCGCGACCGGCATCGACGTCTCCTGACGCACCCGCGCGGCGAACGGCACCTGGTAGCCGGGGCCGGCCGGGATGCGGACGCCGGGGGAGTTGCCGCCGGAGGAGACGTCGAGCAGGTCGACGCCCCTCTCGTGCAGGTCGGCGGCGAGGCGCACGGTGTCGTCCACCGTCCAGCCTTCCTCGTCCAGCCAGTCGGTCGCGGAGGTGCGGAAGAACAGCGGCTTGTCGTCCGGCCACTCCTCACGCACGGCGTCCACCACCTCGAACGCGAACCGCGTCCGGTTCTCGTAGGAGCCGCCGTAGGCGTCGGTGCGGTGGTTGGAGTGCGGGGAGAGGAACTCGTTGATCAGGTAACCGTGGGCGCCGTGGACCTCGGCGACCTCGAAACCGGCGGCGAGGGCGCGGCGGGCGGCCGCGCGGAACTGGCCGACGATCTCCCGGATCTGTTCCGGGCTCAGCTCGTCCGGCACCTGGTGGCGCTCGCTGAAGGGGACCGCGCTGGGCGCGACCGGCTGCCAGGCGCGCTCCTCCGGCCCGAGCGGCGCCCCGCCCTTCCAGGGCTGATCGGTCGCCGCCTTGCGCCCGGCGTGCGCGAGCTGGACGGCCGGCACGGTGCCGTGGGCGGCGAGGAAGCGGGTGATCCGGCGGAACGCCTCGACCTGGGTGTCGTTCCAGATCCCCAGGTCGTAGGGCGAGATGCGGCCCTCCGGCGACACCGCCGTGGCCTCGACGACGATCAGTCCCGTGCCGCCGGTGGCGCGGGCGGCGTAGTGCGCGAAGTGCCAGTCGTGCGGCGCACCGGCCTCCGGGCCGTCCGGCGCGGCCGAGTACTGGCACATCGGCGCCATCCACACGCGGTTGGGAATCGTCAGGTCGCGCAGGGTGTACGGCTCGAAGAGCGTGCTCACGGTGGGCTCCGTTCGGAAGGCGGCGACGGGTGTGCGACTCGTACGATAGCCGTCGTAGTACGGTGGATGTCAAACTACGAGGGTTCTCGTACAATGAAGACTCCCGGAGCACCATGGAGCCGCCGTGACGACCGCCCTGCCCAGCCCCCGCGTCCTGCCCCACCCCACGCGGGACGAGATCCGGCTGGAGTCGGTGCTGCACGCGCTGTCCGACCCCGTCCGCATGCGCATCGTCAGCGAACTCGCGGACGCCGACGCCGCGTTGTCCTGCTCCCGCTTCGACCTCCCGGTCACCAAGTCCACCACCACGCACCACTTCCGCGTGCTGCGCGAGAGCGGCGTCGTCCAGCAGGTCTACGAGGGCACCGCCAAGATGAACGGCCTGCGCCGCGACGACCTGGACGCCCTGTTCCCGGGCCTCCTCGACGCCCTCCTCACGGCGGCCCGCCACCAGGGGGCACGGGACGCGGTCTGACGCGCGGGCCCGCCTCGGCCGGCGGCCGTCACCCGGCAGGCCGGGCTACGGCCCGGTCACCGCCTCGCCCGCGTCCCGCGCCGCAGCCATCAGCGACGTCCAGTCCGCGAGCTTGACCACACCCCGGCCGAGGGACGCGCCCAGGCGGGACTCGGCGCGTTCGATGGACTGCCAGCCCTGCCAGAGGACCGGGTCGACGCCCTCGGCGCGCAGGGCCGGCAGGGGGTCGTCGGGGAGGGCGCGGGCGGTGAGGGACGGGGCGTCCTGGAGCAGGGACGTCACCGTTTCCTTCGCGCAGGAGCGGTTGGTGCCGATGACGCCCGTCGGGCCCCGCTTGATCCAGCCCGCCACGTACTCGCCCGGGGCGACGGCGCCCCCGCGCAGCACCCGCCCGGCGAGATGCGGCACCGTGCCCGTCGCCGCGTCGAACGGCAGTCCCGCCGGCGGCACCCCGCGGTACCCGACCGAGCGGAGCACCAGCTGACCCTCGATGTCCTCGAAGCGACCCGTCCCGGTGATCCCGCCCAAGCCGTCGGGCACCGTCCGTTCGAAGCGCACGGCGCCCACCCGGCCGTTTCGGGCGAGCACTTCGACCGGACGGAGGAAGAACCGCAGACGGATCAGGCGCAGGGCGTCCGCTCGCGGCGGCGCCGTCCAGGCGCGCAGCACCTCGACGTTGCGGCGGCGGGGCGGGGGCAGGCCGGACGGGTCTGCGAACGCCGGGTCGAGCGACGCGTCGTCCGCGTCGGCCTGGACGGCGGTGTCCGGCAGGGTGCCCAGTTCGCGCAGCTCCTTGGTGGTGAAGCGGGCCTGCGCGGGGCCGCGCCGGCCGACCATGTGGATCCGCGTGACCTCGCTCGCCGCGAGGGCGGTCAGCGCCGCGTCCGGCATGTCGGTCGGGCGCAGTTCACGCGTCCCGCGCGCCAGCATGCGGGCGACGTCCACGGCGACGTTCCCCACGCCGATGACCACCGCCGACCGCACCCCGCGCAGGAACCCGGTGTCGGCCGCGTCCGGGTGCGCGCTGTACCAGGAGACGAACTCGGTCGCCGACCAGCTGCCCGGGAGATCCTCGCCGGGGATGCCCAGACGCCGGTCAGCGGCGGCGCCCACGCAGTGGACCACCGCGTGGTACAGCTCCCGCAGCCGGGCCGCCGGCACCCCGTCCGGCCCGACCGGCACCGCGCCGAGGAACCGCACCCGCTCGTGCTCCAGCACCGTGCGCAGGCCGTTCTGCAGCGACTTGATCTTCTCGTGGTCCGGGGCCACGCCGTAGCGGACCAGGCCGTAGGGGCAGGGCAGGCGGTCCAGGACGTCGACCCGCGCCCCGGGGTCGAGCTGGACGAGATGCTGGGCGGTGTAGCACCCGCTGGGCCCGCTTCCGACGACGGCGACACGCAGCACGGGGAACTCCTCACCCCGAGGGGGACCGGCGGGACACCGCCGGTGCCTCCCAGCATGGCACCGCCCGCACTCCGCTGACAGGGTGCCGTCCGCCGTCCGGGGTGCGTGTTCCTACGGAGGGAAACTGATCACCCCGTTACGTTGCCTGTGTGCTCGAGGCATCTTTTCTTCAACTTTCCGATCGCTCTCCGGCGGAGGGTGCGGTGTCCGTGTGGCCCGCGTGGGAGGTGCGGGAGGGCGAGCGCTCCACCCGGTGGCTCCATGTGCGGCTGGCCTTCCGTGACGGGGCCACGATCGAGGCACTGGCGTCCGTCGGCGAGGGCTGGGTCGGTGTGGAGGACGTCCAGGCCCGCCCCGCCCTCGCGCTGGAGGACCTGGCCGTGTTCGCCGACTGGATCGAGGGCCCGCTCGCCCGGGCCTGCGGCATCGAGCCCGAACCCGGGGAGGACACCGGCGGCACGCACGGGGAGGAGCCCCCCGGCGGGCGGGCCGAGTGGCCGGCCGTGGCCCGGACGTACCGGGCCGCGCAGGAGCGGGGCGCCGACCCGGTGCTCGCCGTGATGGACCGGACCGGCTACAGCCGGCGCGGGGCGCTCCGCCTCATCGGGCGGACACGCGACGCGGGGCTGCTGTCCCCGCGCCACGCCCGCCGCTGAGCGGACCGGCGCCCCGGCGGAGCGTCACAGCAGGTCGCGCATCCGGTTGATCTCGCTGGTCTGCTGCGCGACCGTGTCGTCCGCCATCTCCTCGATCTGGATGTTGTTCCCCTGGCCCTTCACGTCCGTGGCCATGGTGACCGCGCCCTGGTGGTGCGTGATCATCAGCGTGAGGAACAGCTGGTCGAACGCCGCGCCCTCGGCCGACCGCAACTGCCTGAGCTGCGCCTCGGTCGCCATGCCCGGCATCGCCGCGTGGTCGTGCCCGTGGCCGGCGTCCTGCTCCGTCTTGCCGTGGGTGCGCAGCCACCCCTTCATCGCGCCGATCTCCGGCTTCTGCGCGGCGGCGATGCGCTCGGCCAGCTTGACCACCTTGGGCGACTCGGCCCGGCCCGGCGCCAGCTGGGTCATCTCCAGCGCCTGCGTGTGATGGAGGATCATCATCCGCGCGTACGACACGTCCGCCGCGTTGGGGGAGTCGTCCTCCCGGCGCTCCCGCTCGGCGTCCTCGGCGGACAGGGTGCGGTTCTCCTCCCCGGGCGCGCCGGGCGCGATCACCGGAGGCCCGCTCGCCGGCGCCGACTTGGTGTCGTCGCCGCCGGAGTCGCAGCCCACGAGTCCGAGTACGGCCAGCGCGGTCAGCCCGGCGGCGACGGCGGACAGGCGTGGCACGCGGCGGTGTTGCACATGGACCTCCTGTGACTGGCGGTATGCCCGCTCGGCAGTGGTGCGGGACACCTCGTGAGTGTCGATGACCGTCCTAGCACGGTTTCGCGCAACTTCGATCAAAAAACTTTGTTGCGATGATGTGGCGCCCCTGTTGGTATGTGCATGCCGAAGACGATACTGCCGGTGCCACACCGTTCCGACGTGAACGGAACCAGGGAGGAAAACAGTGATCCTGTTGAGCGTTTCCCGAACCCGGCGGAGACGGCTGGGAGTTGCCGCGGCCGCGGGCGGCCTGCTGGCCGCGCTGCTCACCGCGGCGCCCGCCGCGGCGATCCCGGACCCGGGGGACTCGCCCGCCGCCGCGAAGGACGTGTCCCGCAGCGACCAGGCAGAGGCCCGTGCCGCCATCAGGAGCGGCGAGATACCCGGCCAGGACGAGATCGTCCACTCCGCCAACATCGAGCACGTGGCCCACATCCCCAAGGACGTGCTGTCCGGCACCAACTCGGACCTCGCCTTCCAGGGGAAGTACGCCTTCGCCGGCAACTACGACGGCTTCCGCATCTTCGACATCAGCAACCCCAGGAGCCCCAAGACGGTGGCCCAGGTGCTGTGTCCCGGATCGCAGAACGACATCTCCGTCTCCGGCAACCTGCTCTTCCTGTCCACGGACTCCTCGCGCAGCGACAGCAGCTGCAACAGCACCACGCAGCCCGCCACCGAGAAGTCCTCCTGGGAGGGCATGAAGGTCTTCGACATCAGCGACAAGCGCAACCCGCGCTACGTCGCCGCCGTCGAGACCGCCTGCGGCTCGCACACCCACACGCTGGTGCCCGAGCGCAAGAACGTCTACATCTACGTCTCCTCCTACTCGCCGAACGCGGCCTACCCGGACTGCCAGCCGCCGCACGACGGCATCTCGGTGATCAAGGTGCCGCGCAAGGCCCCGCACAAGGCGGCGCTGGTCGGCTTCCCCGTGCTGTTCCCGGGTGAGGGCCCGGACGGCGGCGGCAACCCCGGCTCGCCCACCAACCCGGGCGTCTCCAAGACCACCGGCTGCCACGACATCACCGTGCTGCCCTCGAAGGACCTGGCCGCCGGCGCCTGCATGGGCGACGGCATCCTGTTCTCCATCAAGAACCCCGAGCGCCCGCGGGTGATCGACCGCGTCCAGGACAACGTGAACTTCGCGTTCTGGCACTCGGCGACCTTCAACCAGCGGGCCGACAAGGTCGTCTTCACCGACGAGCTCGGCGGCGGCGGCGCGGCCACCTGCAACGCGGAGATCGGTCCCGACCGCGGCGCGGACGGCATCTACGACATCGTCGGCAGGGGCGACCGCAGCAAGCTCGTGTTCCGCAGCTACTACAAGATCCCCCGCCACCAGGCGGACACCGAGAACTGCGTGGCCCACAACGGCTCGCTGATCCCGGTCCGCGGCCGTGACCTGATGGTCCAGGCCTGGTACCAGGGCGGCATCTCGGTGTGGGACTTCACCAACTCGTCCAAGCCGAAGGAGATCGCCTACTTCGAGCGCGGTCCGCTGTCCACCGACCAGATCGTCACCGGCGGCTCCTGGTCGGCGTACTACTACAACGGCTACATCTACTCCAACGACATCGCCAAGGGCTTCGACGTCCTGAAGATCGACGACAAGCGCACGGACCCGGCCCGCTGGGTCCGTATGCAGGAGCTCAACGTGCAGACGCAGCCGGACTACTTCGACTGAGTCCCCGCGTCCGTCGCGAAGAACCGGGCCAGGTCCGTCCGGTCCTTCTCCTCCGTCCCGCCGGTCCCCTCGGGGTCCGGCGGGACACCCATCTCCCAGTCCAGCCGGTAGCGCTTGAACAGCTCGGCGCGCAGCACCGGCAGGGGCATCGGCGCCCCCGGCATCAGCGCCGCGTACACGGCGCCCATCAGCAGCGCCCGCAGCATCGGATAGTCGGACTCGACGTCCCGCGAGCCGTGCCGGGCGACCGTGTCGCTCAGCAGCTCGGCCAGCCGCCGCTGCTCGGGACACGGCAGGAAGCCCTCCGCCTGGAGCAGCCCCGCCATGTGCTGGCGCATCAGCACCGGCCGGTCCCGTGCCAGGCCCAGGATCGCGTCGATGGCCCGCGCCAGCCGCTCCCTGCCGTCGTCGGTGCGCGGCTCCCGCTCCAGCGCCTCCTCCAGGGTGCGGTGCATCAGCCGGTGCACGGCGGACTGCACGAGCTGGCGCTTGCCCGGGAAGTAGTACGACACCAGGCCCCGCGCGGAACCCGCCCGGTCGGCGATGTCGCCCAGCGTGGTCGCCTCGTAGCCGCGCTCGTCGACGAGCTCGACGGCCGCGTGCAGCAGCCGCTCCTTGGAACGCCGACGCAGTTCTTCATTGACCAGGGCGCTGCGCGGGGACATGCTGGACTCCTGCGTTGACTGGCTGCCAGCCAACTATACTCAGCGCACCTGGAAGGGCCCTGTGCGGGCCCTCTTCGGGCTGCCGTTCACCTCGGGCGACGCGGGGGATCGTCCGAGGTGGGCGGTTCGGGCGAGGGCGACGGCGGGCGCGCACGGTCGGACCCGTCCGGCGCGGCGGGACACAGCCGCCGGTGCGCCGCGACCGCCGCGACGACTGTCAGCGCGCCGAGCAGCCAGCCGCCGAGCACGTCCGTCGGCCAGTGCACCCCGAGCCAGACCCGGGTGAGACCGACACCGGCCACCGACACGGCCGCCACCGCCAGCGCCGTACGCCACAGATCGGGGCCCGGCCCGTGACGGCGCAGCACCCACAGCAGCAGCCCCAGCACGACCGTCGCGGTCATGGCGTGCCCCGACGGGAAGGCGGCGTAGTGCGCCGTGTCCACCGGGTCGGCCCACACCGGTCGGTCCCGGCCGAGCGCGGCCTTCAGCCCCTGCTGCACGGCCGTGGCCACGGCCACCACCACGACCAGCCACCCCGCCGTCCACCGGGCGGCCGGACGCCGCAGCAGCACCACCACGGCCACCGCGCACAGCAGCCGCATCGTCCAGGGGTCCCACACCCAGTCCGTCAGGACACGGGCCGCCTGCGTCAGCCCGTCCTCCGCCACCGCCCAGCGGTGCGTGGTGCGGGAGATGCCCGCGTCCAGGTCGAGCAGGGGCCGCCACTCGGCGGCGACCAGCGCCAGCAGCAGCGTGGAGGCCGCCGCCAGCAGGGCGGCCGGCGCCGCCGCCGACCGGGCCGGCGTACGGGGTCCGGGGGGTGCGTGCGGTGCGGGGGCGTGGGGGGTGCGCATGGGGTGATCCTCGCCGACCGGAGGCGTCCGGGGCCAGAACCCGGCACGCCCGGTCCTCAGGGGGCGCGGACCGGCCCGGTGCCGGGACGGTACGGCCGCGTCGGGGCCGTCGCCTACCCCAGTGCCCGCAATCCCGGCAGGAACGCCACGAGCACGGGGACCGCCGGCACCAGCGACGCGACGGCCGTCAGCCGCAGCCGCCGGCCCGCGGTCAGCCGGTCACCCGGGGCGAGCAGCCGGTCCACCCGCGCCGGGACGTGCGCCTGCGCGGTGGGGCAGGGGCCGAACACCCCGCGGTCCTCGTTCAGTTCCACCAGGGCCAGGGCGGTGGTGAGCCGGCCGAACCGGCGGGACGCCGTGTCGTCCGCGGCCAGTTCGACCAGCCGGTGCATCTCGTCCCGGAACGCGGAGAACACCGGCACCTGCGGGAAGCCCTCCGCCAGCGCCGACGAGCAGTGCAGCAGCCAGTCGTGCCGGGCGCGCGCGTGACCGCGCTCGTGCGCCAGCACGGCGTCCAGCTGCCGACCCTTCAGACGCTGCAACGCGGCCGTCGTGACCACCAGTTGGGGCGGGCTGCCGGGCAGGCACCAGGCCTCCGGACGGTCGCCCTCCAGCACCACCAGCCGGTCGGAGCCCGGCTCCTCGCCGGGCAGCAGCGGCGCCCTGCGCCGCAGTTCGGCACGGCGGGCCCGGCGGCGGGCGCGGGCCCGCGCGATCTCCCGCACCAGCATCGCCCCGCTCCACAGCCCCCCGCACGCCAGCACCACGGCGGTGACATGCGCCCAGGGGCCGGCCGTGCCCAGGGTGTACGCCTCCACGACCGCGACCGGCGCGCCGGTGAACACATGCCCGCCGACCGCCCGCCAGGCCGCCGCCGCGCTGAACGTCATCGACAGGGCGCAGCACAGCAGCACCGACGCGATCACGCACTGCCAGGCCCACAGGGCCACCACCGGTTCACGGTCCGGCCAGTCCGCCCGGGCGAGCAGCCGGGGACCCACGACGGCGGTCAGCACACCGAGCAGCAGCAGGACCGCGGGGAGGATCATGGCAGCAGCCTAGAAGCGCGGACGCCCCCTGGATACGGACCCGCGGCCCGAAGTGACGCAGACAACGGTCCCCTGCCTGCGGCCGAACGGCCTCTTGCGCGCCCTCACATCGTCAGCAGCATCGCCACCATCGCGATCCCCATCGACAGCCGGCAGGCCCGCGCCAGCTCCGGCCGGTCACCCCACCCGGTGCCCGCACCGGTGCCCGGCCCGGCGCCCGGTGGTCCGCCCGCCACGGCGGCCACCGGGGCCAGGCGCGCGCCCGTCACCAGCACGTACGCCGCGAAGTACAGCAGCAGGGCCGCGGTCAGCGCGGGTATGCCCGCACCGCCGTGGTGCGCCCCCTGCGGCGCGGCCGCCATGACCACCGCCATGTAGACCATCGCGCCCGCGCCCACCGCATGGTGCAGATGGCGCGCGGAGGCGCGGGCCGCCCACAGCGCGTGCAGCCCCGCCGCCCCGAACACCGCCGCCCACAGCGGCCAGGTCCACGCCGGCGGCGTGAACACCGCCGCGGGCACCGCCATCGCCGCCATCCCGAACCCCATCAGCGCCTCGCCGCCCGCCGCTCGGCGCTGCTCCTCCACGCTGCTGCGCATCCGCAGCAGGCAATAGGCGCCGGTCGCCGCGCAGAGCGCCACCAGCAGCCAGCCGGACGATCCCGGTCCGTGCACGCGAACCCCCCTCGAACCGTTCCACCGGACGGTCAGGGGATGCCCGGGCCCGACGGCGTGTACGCGAGCGCGAGGGGGTACGCGGGGGGCTTGCGGGGGCGCGGGCGGGTCGGTGAAGAATTATTTAGCGTGTAAAACACCTGTTAACCTTGCCTGTATGAGCAGGACCAGCGATGCCACCCCCACGCGGGTCCGGCGCCTCCCCGTCGTCGGCGCGCTGCGCCTCGGGCGACCCTCCGACGTCTGGTTCAAACCCGCGCTCAGCGTGGTCGCCGCCGTCGCCCCGCCCAGCCTGCTCCTGGTGGCACTGGGCCGCCTCGACCTCGCCGCGTACACCATGGCCGGGTCCCTGTGCGCCCTGTACGCCCACAACCGCCCGTACGCCGCTCGGGCCAAGGCGCTGGCGTGGGTGATCCTCGGGATGCTGGGCGGCCTCGCCGTGGCCCTGGTCGCCGCCTCGCTCACCCGTGACGCCGTCGTGCTGGTCACCGTCGGCGCCCTGCTGGCCGCCGTGCAGAAGGCGGTGTGCGACGCCACGCGTGTCGGGCCGCCCGCGCACGTGATCTTGACGTTCGTCAGCTCTGCCACACTGTTCGTCCCGCAGACCCTCGGCCAGATTCCCGGCCACCTCGCGCTCGCCGCGGCGGCCGGCGCGTGGGCCTGGCTGGTCGGCATGGCCCCTGCCCCGCTCCGCCCTCACGGCCCGGAACGCCGGGCCACCGCCCAGGCCCTGAACGCGGCCGCCGCGTACGCCGCCGCCACGGCGCGCGGCGGTGAGGGGGCCGCCGCCGCCCGGTCCGCCGCGTACGCCGCCGTGCACGCGGCCTGGCAGACCCTCCTCGCGGCAGGGGACCGCCCCTCCACGACCCGCGGCGCCCTGGAACGCCTCGTCGTCCGCGCCGAGGTCGCCCTGGCCGCCCCCGCGGACGCCGACCCCGCCCTCCTGCGCACCTGGGCCCGCGCCGTACGCGGCACGGGCCGTGTGCCGTGCACGGACGATCCGCGCCGGGTGGGCGATGGGGTGTGTCGGGACGACTTGGGTTCGCGCGGGGTGGGCGGCGGCCTGCGTCGGGGTGCCGGTGACCTGCGCCGGGTGGGCGACGGGGTGCGTCGGGGCGACGAGGGTTCGTGCGGGGTGGGCGGCGGCCTGCGTCGGGGTGACGGTGACCTGCGCCGGGTGGGCGACGGGGTGTGTCGGGGCGACGAGGGTTCGTGCGGGGTGGGCGGCGGCCCGCGTCGGGCTGACGGTGACCCGCGCCGGGTGGGCGATGGGGTGTGTCGGGACGACTTGGGTTCGCGCGGGGTGGGCGACGGCCCGCGTCGTGGCGACGGTGACCCGCGCCGGGTGGGCGACCGTCCGCGCCCGACCGCGGACGGCCCGCGCCGGGAGGTCCACGGCCTGCGCCGGGCAGGCGGCGACTCGCTCCCGGTGGGCGACGGTCCGCCCCCGATGGGGGATGGTCCGCGCCGGGAGGCCGGTGATCCGCGTCGGCTCCGCCGGCGGGTCGGCGGTGGCCGCGTCCGGCGGCGGCTGGATCCGCAGCAGCGCCGTCACCCGGCCGGCCGCGACCACGCCCCGGCTGAGGAAGTAGCCGGACTCGATCAGGAACATCACCGGCCACACCAGCATGGTCACGTACCCGAGGACGACCGTCCGGGTCCGCAGGGCGACCGCCTGCGCACGACCGGCGTCGGCCCGGGCACGATCGGCGACGGCCTGCATGGGACCGGCGAGATCCCGCCCAGGACCGGCGGCATCCCGCCCACAACCCGCGACCTCCCGCCCGCCGAGCGGGACGAGCTTCTGGGGGTCGACGCCGAGCGTGACGTCCCGCCGCGTCCGCTGTGGAGGCGGCTCGAGGCGCTTGCCCCCGTCGCCCTCCGTACCGCTCTCGGCTGTGCGCTCGCCGGTTACGCCGCCCTCGCCCTCGGGGCCGACCGGCCCTCCTGGGCGCTCGTCACCGCCGCGTCCCTCTACCAGGCCAACGTCACGCTCACCTGGAGCAGGGCCGTGCAGCGGGTTGTCGGCAACGTCGTCGGCGTGCTGCTCTTCGCGGTCGTCGCCCCGGTCGCCCAGCTCGGGCCGCTCGCCCTCGTGCTGTGCATCCTCGCCTGCAACTTCGGCGCCGAGGCGCTCATCGGGCGCAACTACTGGCTCGGCAGCGTCTGCGTGACCCCACTGGCGCTGCTGGTCACCGAGCTGCCCGGCCACCAGCCGACCGGCGAGCTGGTCACCGGCCGGGTCGTGGACACCCTCGTCGGCGCCCTGGTCGGCTTCGCCGCCGCCGTGGCCGTCACCGACCGGCGGGCAGGCCGGCGGGTCGAGCGGGCGCTGACCGACGTCGACCGGGCCCGCGAGCACGCCGCCCGCCTGGCGGCCGGGCCCGCGGCCACCCCCGCCGCCCTGGAGGCCGCCCGCCGCGGACTCGCCGCCGCCGTCGTCGACCTGCGCGCGACCACCGACGCCGCGGCCGGAGAATGGTGGCAGCGCGCGCTGCCCCAGGAACGGGTGGTGCTCGCCGAGCAGGCGGCGCACCGTACGCTCGCGGCGACGGTACGACGCCAGGGACTCCTCCCGGACCCCGGTACCAGCACGCACACGCACACGGAGGACGCATCGCCATGACGGCGACCCAAGGGCCATCGGCCGGCGACGGCGCCGGCACGCCGCACACCTCGAGCACCACGGATGCGTCCGCCCCCGGGCGTGACACCGTCGCCGAGGTCGTCCGGCAGTGGCGGGCGGTCCACCCCGGCCTCGACACCGGTCCCATGGAGGTCATCGGCCGTATCAACCGCTGCGCGGCCCTCTTCCAGCAGGCCGAGGACGCCCCGCTGCGCCGGGCGGGGCTCACCCGCCCGGAGTTCGACCTGCTCGGCGCGCTGCGCCGCACGGGGCACGAGCTGACGCCCAGCGAGCTGGCCCGCGAGACGTTCTCCTCGGGCGCCGCCGTCACCAAGCGGCTGAAGCAGCTCACGGAGCGGGGGCTGGTGGAACGCCGTGGGGACACCAGGGACCGCAGGGTGGCGCACGTGCGCCTCACCGACGCGGGCCGTGAGCTGGTGGACGGCATCCTGCCGTCGCAGCTCGCGTACGAGAACGCGGTGCTGTCCGGGCTGGACCACGGGGAGCTGGGCGATCTCGCGGGGCTGCTCGGCGGGCTGCTGGCCCAGCTGGAGGGGCGGCTGGGCGCCCTGCGCGCGTAGGGACGACTCCGTCTCCCCGTCCCCCGGAACCCCTACAGGCCCGGCCGGTACCGCAGCGGGTGCTCCTCCGGGATCTCGACGAGCACGATCGGCGTGCCGTCCGGGTCCTCGATCCACATCTCGATCAGGCCCCACGGCTCCTTCACCGGAGGGCGGACGATCTCCACGCCGCGCCCGGTCAGTTCCTCCCGCGCCGCCTCGGCGTCCGCCACCTGGAGCCACAGCCGGACGTCGGGGGAGCCCGCCGGAGCCGCCTCCGCGCGGCCCGAGAGCTCCAGGAAGCCGCCGCCGAGGAAGTACACGGTGCCGCGCTCCGGACCGGTGCCGAACTCGCGGTGGACGGCGAGCCCGAGCCGGCGGCCGTAGAAGTCGCGGGAGCGTTCGGGGTCGGAGGGGCGGAGCAGGACACGGCTGCTGAGTACATGCACCATGCGGCCGAGCGTAGGGGGAGGGGACGGGCGCCGCCGCCGACCCGCCGTCCGGAGCGTGGACCGCGCCTTCAGGGCCCGGCCGGGGCGCGTTAATCTCGGGCCGTCCCGGCCACGCCGAGGAAGACGCACACGAATCGAGGGACCGCGCCATGGGAACCGCCGCCGACGCCGTACTGACCTTCCGCGATGCCACCGACGCCGATGTGGACGCGCTCGTCGAGCTGATCGAGTCGGCCTACCGGGGGGAGTCCAGCCGCGCCGGGTGGACCACCGAGGCGGACATCCTGCACGGGCAGCGCACCGACCGCGAGGGCGTGCTGGAGGTCGTCAAGGCGCCGGACAGCCGGCTGCTCACCGTGGAGCGCGAGGGCCGGATCGTGGCCTGCTGCCAGCTCGAACACCGCGGCGAGCACGCCTACTTCGGGATGTTCGCGGTCAGCCCCGCCCTCCAGGGCGCGGGGCTCGGCCGCACCGTCATCGCGGAGGCGGAGCGCCAGGCCCGCGAGGGCTGGGGCGTGACCGAGATGCACATGACGGTGATCTCCGTGCGCGAGGACCTGATCGCCTGGTACGAGCGGCGCGGCTACCGCCGTACGGGACGGACCACGCCGTTCCCGTACGGCGACGAGCGCTTCGGCATCCCGCAGCGCGACGACCTGGAGTTCGAGCTGCTCGTGAAGGAGCTGGCCTGACCGTCGCACGGCGTCCGGGGGCTACGCGGTGAAACGGCCGGTACGTTTGATCTCCGGGTAGTCGGTGGTCGCCCCGTCCAGTTCCAGCGCCCGCACCAGCCGCAGGTGGTCCTGGGTGTTGACCACCCAGCCGAACACCGACAGGTCCGCCTTGCGGGCGTGCTCCACGATCTCCAGCGTGATCCGGCGGATGTCGAGGCACAGCCGCGAGGCGCCGACGGCCACCGCCCGGTCCACCACGTCCGTGCCGTAGCGGCCGGCCACGAGCGCCGTGCGCACCCCGGGCACCAGCCGGGCGATCTCGGCGATCGCCTCGTCGTGGAAGGACGCGACCTCCACGCGGTCGGTCAGTCCCCGGTCGTGCATCACCTCGGCCAGCGCCCGGGCCGCCCGGACGTCCTTGATCTCCGCCTGGAGCGGCGTCCGCACCGCGTCCAGCACCTCCACGAAGAGAGGCACGCGCTCGCCGCGCCCGGCGTCCAGGGCACGCAGTTCGTCGAGGGTCTTGTCGGCGATGGCACCCGTGCCGTCCGTGGTGCGGTCCACGCGCGCGTCGTGCATCACCACGAGCGCGCCGTCCTTGCTCAGATGCAGGTCCAGTTCGATGACGTCGAGCCCGGCCTCCTGGGCGGCGACGAAGGACCGGAGGGTGTTCTCGGGCTCGACGCCCATGACTCCGCGGTGACCGATGGTGAGGAAGTTCAAGATCCGACTCGCTTCCGTCGACGGCGGCGGGGGGCCGCGTCCCTACGGCCCTCTGGGACCGTATCGCCTCTGCCCCCGGCGTCCAGAGGCTGAACCCGGAACGCATGGAGCGCCGCCGTACGGGGTAACCCACAGGAAAAAATGCGGTGACGCCCCGGGTGAGGCAGGATAATTTCCTGAGGTACCCCTTGCTGGGAGAAACGCCCTGTGTATACGGTCAGGCGTACGCAAGGTTCTCCTGTGGAGGATGGGACATGACGGAAATTCTTGTGCAGCAGGCTTCGGGGGAGCGGGTTCCTTCGACGACCAGGGTGGTGGAGCACCCGGCATGGCCCGTGCTCAAGGATGCCGTGGAGCGGATCCGGCCCTGGCAGTCCAAGGACGGCTCGATCGACTTCGACGCCGAGGGCGCCCCGTCGCGTGCCGACGCGGAGCGCGCCGTGCGCGCCGTGACCGACGCGGTCGGTGAACTGTCCCCGCTGCTCCCGCACGACCGCGCGTATCACGAGGCCCTGGGCAAGGACCTGGCCCGCTGGGCCGAGGGCGGCTTCGAGGTGCCCGACTTCCTCGACTCGCTGCTGGCCTTCGCGCCCGCCGCGCACCGCGAGGACGGCCTCCAGCACCTGGTCGTCTTCCCGATGTACACGCAGAACGGCAACCCGGACCGCAACCTCGAGGCGGTCGTGTTCCGCATGGTCTGGCCCGACTGGCTGGCCGAGCTGGAGCGCACCCGCTACGACAACCCGCTGTTCTGCGGCATCACCTTCGAGGACTTCACCGCGGGCTACGACACCAACTCCGCGGTGCTCTTCCCGGAGACCATCGCCGTGCGCGAGGCCCCCGAGCGCTTCACCTGGGGCGCCATCTTCTGCGACCGCGAGGCCGCCCGCTTCCGCCGGGTCACCGAGGCCGCCGTCGACATCCTCGGCCTCGAACTGCCCGAGGACGTCGCCGCCATGGTCCACGACCAGAAGCGCTGCGAAGAGGCCTTCGTGCTGTGGGACATGATCCACGACCGCACGCACAGCCACGGCGACCTGCCGTTCGACCCCTTCATGATCAAGCAGCGCCAGCCGTTCTGGATGTACGGCCTGGAGGAGCTGCGCTGCGACCTCACCGCCTTCAAGGAGGCCGTGAAGCTGGCCGGCGAGGGCGTCCCGCAGGCCCGTGACGTGCAGGTCGCGGTCATCTTCGACCGCATGTTCCGCTTCCCGGTGACCGGCGAGCGGGTGCGCAACTACGACGGCCTCGGCGGCCAGCTGCTCTTCGCCTACCTGCACAAGCACGACGTCGTCCGCTGGACCGACAACAAGCTCTCCATCGACTGGGAGCGCGCCCCGCAGGTCACCAACGAGCTGTGCGCGGAGATCGAGACGCTGTACCGCGACGGCATCGACCGCCCCAAGCTCGTCCACTGGTTCGCCGGCTACGAGCTGGTCTCCCGCTACCTCTCCCCGCACCCCGGCTCCAGGTGGGCCAAGGGCCCCGAGGCCCTCGACCTGTCGCTGCCGCCGCGGAAACTCGTCGATGACGTGCTTCCGGACGAGTTTCCGCTGAGCATGTTCTATGAGGCACTGTCCAAGAAGCTGAAGAACGTGATCGCCTCGACCAAGGGCATCACGGCGGACGGCGCCGAGCGGGTCGCCGCGTGAGCGATCTCGTCCACACCACTGCTCAGGAGGCGAGAACCATGGGGAACGGGGCGCTCGAAGGCGCGGTGATCGCGGTGGCCGGCGCGGGCGGGCCCGCGGGACGCGCGGCGCTGCTCAGGCTCGCCGAGGCGGGGGCCACAGTCGTCGGCTCGGACAACGACCCGGAGCGCCTCGCGTCCGCCGTGGACGCGGCGCGCTACGCGCACGGCGGCGCCACCGTCACCGGCGAGACGGTCGACCTGCTCGACCTGGAGTCGACTCGTGACTGGGCCGCCCGCACCGAGAAGGAGTTCGGCCGCGTCGACGGCCTGGTCCACCTCGTCGGCGGCTGGCGCGGCAGCGAGACGTTCACCAAGACCAGCCTGGACGACTGGGACTTCCTGGAGCTGCTGCTGGTGCGCACCGTGCAGCACACCACGCTCGCCTTCCACGAGGCGCTCCAGCGCAGCGACCGCGGCCGGTACGTCCTGATCAGCGCGGCCGGCGCCACCAGGCCCACCGCGGGCAACGCCGCCTACGCCGCGGGCAAGGCCGCCGCCGAGGCGTGGACGCTGGCCATGGCCGACTACTTCCGCAAGGCCGGGGGCGAGCAGGGGCCGACTTCGGCTGCTGCCATCCTGGTGGTGAAGGCGTTGGTGCACGACGCGATGCGCGCCGACCGCCCCAACGCGAAGTTCGCGGGCTTCACGGACGTCAAGGACCTGGCCGAGTCCATCGTCGGCGTCTGGGACAAGCCCGCCGCGGAAGTGAACGGAAACCGTCTGTGGCTGACCGAGAAGCCGTGAACCCGCCGAGGACCGACGCGCGTCGTCATCACGACCCGGACGTCCGCGGTTTCGCCAGCGACAACTACGCAGGCGCTCACCCGGAGGTGCTCGCCGCCCTGGCCCTGGCCAACGGCGGGCACCAGGTCGCGTACGGCGAGGACGCGTACACCGAGAACCTCCAGCAGGTGATCCGCAGCCACTTCGGCCCCACCGCCGAGGCGTTCCCGGTGTTCAACGGCACCGGCGCCAACGTCGTCGCGCTCCAGGCGGTCACCGACCGCTGGGGCGCGGTGATCTGCGCGGAGAGCGCCCACATCAACGTGGACGAGGGCGGCGCCCCGGAGCGGGTCGGCGGCATCAAGCTGCTCACGGTGCCCACCCCGGACGGCAAGCTCACCCCGGAGCTCATCGACCGGCAGGCGTACGGCTGGGACGACGAGCACCGGGCCATGCCGCAGGTCGTCTCCCTCGCCCAGGCGACCGAGCTGGGCACCGTCTACACCCCGGACGAGATCCGGGCGATCTGCGAGCACGCCCACGCGCACGGCATGAAGGTGCACGTCGACGGCTCCCGGCTGGCGAACGCCGCCGCCACGCTGGACGTGCCGCTGCGCACCTTCACCAACGCGGTGGGCGTCGACCTGCTCTCGCTGGGCGGCACCAAGAACGGCGCGCTGTTCGGCGAGGCGGTCGTGGTGCTGGACCCGGACGGCATCAAGCACATGAGGCACCTGCGCAAGCTGTCCATGCAGCTCGCCTCCAAGATGCGCTTCGTGTCCGTGCAGCTGGAGGCCCTGCTCGCCCGGGACCTGTGGCTGCGCAACGCCCGGCACGCCAACGAGATGGCCCAGCGTCTCGCCGAGGGCGTGCGCGCGGTGCACGGCGTGGAGATCCTCTACCCGGTGCAGGCCAACGCCGTGTTCGCGCGGCTGCCGCACGACGTGAGCGAGCGGCTGCAGAAGCGCTTCCGCTTCTACTTCTGGGACGAGGCCGCGGGCGACGTCCGCTGGATGTGCGCCTTCGACACCACCGAGGACGACGTGGACCGCTTCGTGGCCGCCCTCAAGGAGGAGATGGCCCACTAGGCGCCCGTCGAGCATTGCATAGGTATGCGGCCGGTCGAAAAGTCATTGACTGTCGTCCGGTCGCTTGCCTATGCTCCGGCGCCATGCAGCTCATCCAGGAAAACCCGGACCTCTCCGCCTACTTGGCCGCCGACGAGGCGATCGACCACCACCATCCGCAGGTCCGGGAGGTGTCCGCGCGCCTGGCCGCCGACGTCCATGACTCGTATGAGTATGCGCGAGTGGCCTTCATGTACGTGCGCGACCGCATCACGCACTCGCAGGACGCCGACGACCCCCGCGTGACCTGGCGCGCCTCCGACGTACTGGAGCAGGGCACCGGCATCTGCTACGCCAAGTCCCACACCCTGGCCGCGCTGCTGCGCGCCGAGGACATCCCGACCGCGCTCTGTTACCAGCACCTCGGCGTGGTGCACGGTCTGGTCGCCGTGCGGTTCAACGGCGCCTGGCACCGCCAGGACCCGCGCGGCAACAAGCCCGGGGTGGACGCGCGGTTCTCCCTCGACGGCGAGCGACTGGCCTTCACCCCCGACCCCGCGTCCGGCGAGAGCGACCACCCGGTCCTGTATGCCGCACCGCACCCGGCCGTCCTGCGCGCCCTGCGCGACGCCACCGACCGGGCGCAGCTGTGGCGCACGCTCCCCACCGCGCTCTGAGGCGCACGGCCGGGGAGCCCCGCTCGGCGCGCGGCGGAAACGCGACAGGTCCCGGGCGTCCGTGCGTGAGCACGGCCACCCGGGACCTGGGCACGGGACCTCAGCGGGCCTCCGCCTCGCGGACCTGCTCGGGGGTGGGGGCCGTGCCGCCGAGGTGGGCCGGCATCCACCAGGTGTCGTTCTGGCTCTTCGGCCGCACCGGGTACGCCCGCTGCGCCGCCTCCAGCAACTCCTGCACGCGCTCGCGCAGCTGACGGGTGATCGCGCCCGCGTACTTGTCCTTGGACGCCTCGATCGCCTCGCCCACGCGGATGGTGATCGGGGTGTGGCTGCGCTTGAAGTTGCGCGGGTGGCCCTTGGTCCACAGCCGCTGCGTGCCCCACACCGCCATCGGGATCAGCGGGACGCCCGCCTCCTGGGCCATGCGCGCGGCCCCGGACTTGAAACTCTTCAGCGTGAAGGACGGGGAGATCGTCGCCTCGGGGAAGACGCCCACGATCTCCCCGGACCGCAGCGAGCGCAGCGCGTGCTCGTAGGCGGCCTCACCCTGCGTGCGGTCGACCGGGATGTGCTTCATGCCGCGCATCAGCGGGCCGGAGACGCGGTGGCGGAACACCGACTCCTTGGCCATGAAGCGGACGAGCCGCTTCTGCGGCAGCGCCGCCAGTCCGTTGAAGACGAAGTCGAGATAGCTGATGTGATTGCTCACCAGCACGGCGCCGCCCGAGCGCGGGATGTTCTCCGACCCCTGGCAATCGATCTTGAGGTCCCACACCTTGAACAGGGTGCGGGCGAAGCCGATCACGGGCCGGTAGACAAGTTCTGCCATGGGCGGGTCGAAACCCTTCCTTCTCTGCCTGGGAAGGGGGTCTCCCAGTCGAAGTTACGCAGCCGTAGGTTTACGGCCTGTCGCTGATGCTGCCCCAAGAACGGCCGGTGAACCAGCCCCGGTGCCCGTCCGGCGCGGAGATTCTCGTCACGTTCCGTCGATCCACCTCGACTTTCGCGGCGCGGGCGGGAATGTCCGGGGTCTCTGGGGCGCTGGAGGCGTTGGACGTGACATCCAGGGTGGCGGGAGCGGCGAGTGCGAGGCAGTGACGACACGGGACGGTCGGGCACCGGCACCGACGCCGGCTCCGGCTCCGACGGCGGAGCGCGCACCGGTCTCGCGGCGGAACTCGGCGCGGGGCTGGGCGAGCGCGCCACCCTGGTGCAGTTCTCCAGCGCCTTCTGCGCGCCCTGCCGGGCCACCCGCCGTGTGCTCGGCGAGGTCGCGGACATGGTGCCGGGCGTGACTCACGTCGAGATCGACGCCGAGGCCCGTCTGGACCTCGTACGGCGTCTGGGCGTCGAGCGCACCCCGACCGTGCTGGTCCTCGACGCGGACGGCCGGGAGGTGCGGCGCGCGGCCGGGCAGCCGCGCAAGGCCGACGTGATCGCCGCCCTGGGCGCGGCGCTGTGAGGCCGTCGCGATCATGGTGAGACATCTCCCATCCACGGGGGCCCGCTTGACGCTGCGCGCGCGTTGTCGTCAGCCTGACAGCTTGTCGTCGGGGTCGTCGGGACTCCCTCGCCGCCGCCGGGTACCCGGCCCCCTCCCGGCCGACGCCCGCGTCCCGCGCGCGTCGCGGCCGGGCCGGTGAGCAGCCGCGCATCCGCTCGTGACCCCTCCCAGAAGGACTGTTTCATGACGGCCACGTCCGACCTCGGCGCCGCCCGGCCCGCCTCGCCCGACCTGCTGCGCTCCGTCTTCCGCCGGCACCCGGCGGGGGTCGCGGTGGTCACGGCGCGCGGCCGTTCCGGTCCGGTCGGCTTCACCGCCACCTCCCTCGCCTCCGTGTCCGCGGAGCCGCCGATGCTGTCCTTCGGCGTGTCCACGGGCAGTTCCAGCTGGCCCGTGATCGCGGACACCGATCACGTGGGCGTGCACCTGCTGGGCGAGCACCAGCAGGACCTCGCGGCCACCTTCGCGCGCCGGGGCGCCGACCGCTTCGGTCCGGGCACGGCGTGGCGGGAGGGGCCGGAGGGGGTGCCGGTGCTGGACGGCGTGCCCGCCTGGATGGTGTGCCGGGTGACGGCGCGGGTGCCCGCGGGCGACCACCGGATCGTGGTCGCCGAGGTGCTGCTCGGCGATCCCACGGGCCACGGCCGTCCCCTCGTCTACCACCAGGGACGCTTCAGCGGGCTGCCCGACTGAGGGCGGGGACCTCGGTCGCGGGCCGGGAGAGTTCCGGTTACGCTGCGTTGCGAAGGTCACAGTTCAAAGCGCTTGCTTAGCGGGCAGGAACTGAGTGTACTGACGAGTAATATTTCGGTCGGAGCGTGGGTCGCCCCGACCGGGACCGCCCGCTTGAGGCGCCTATGCTGCCTGCAGGCAGGCAGCCAGAAATGACGATGCAGTAGGAGAGCCGGCGTGAGCTTGAGGATCGTTGTCACTGTGAAGTACGTGCCCGACGCCACTGGCGACCGGCACTTCGCCGATGACCTGACCGTCGACCGTGACGACGTGGACGGTCTGCTCTCCGAGCTGGACGAGTACGCGGTGGAGCAGGCGCTGCAGATCGCGGAGAACTCCGACGACGACGTCGAGGTCACCGTCCTGACCGTGGGCCCCGAGGACGCCAAGGACGCGCTGCGCAAGGCGCTGTCCATGGGCGCCGACAAGGCCATTCACGTCGAGGACGACGACCTGCACGGCACGGACGCCATCGGCACCTCCCTGGTGCTGGCCAAGGCCGTCGAGAAGGCGGGTTACGACCTGGTCGTCTCCGGCATGGCCTCCACCGACGGCACCATGGGCGTCGTCCCGGCGCTGCTCGCGGAGCGCCTGGGCGTGCCGCAGGTGACGCTGCTGTCCGAGGTGTCCGTCGAGGACGGCAAGGTCACCGGCCGCCGTGACGGCGACGCCGCCTCCGAGCAGCTCGAGGCGTCCCTCCCCGCGGTCGTGTCGGTCACCGACCAGTCGGGCGAGGCCCGTTACCCGTCGTTCAAGGGCATCATGGCGGCCAAGAAGAAGCCGGTGGAGTCCTGGGACCTCTCCGACCTCGACATCGACGCCGACGAGGTCGGCCTGGAGAACGCCTACACGGTCGTCGAGTCGGCGACCGAGCGTCCGGCCCGCACCGCGGGCACGATCGTCAAGGACGAGGGCGAGGGCGGCAAGCAGCTCGCCGAGTTCCTTGCGAGCCAGAAGTTCATCTGAGCCGCAAGGCACGGCTCGCTTCCCGCCCCTCATACTTCGCAAGCAGGAGAGAAGAAGTCCCATGGCTGAAGTTCTCGTCTACGTCGACCACGTGGACGGCGCCGTCCGCAAGCCGACCCTGGAGCTGCTGACCCTCGCCCGCCGCATCGGCGAGCCGGTCGCCGTGGCGCTGGGCAACGGCGCCGGCGACACCGTCGCCACGCTCGCCGAGCACGGCGCGGTCAAGGTCCTCACCCACGAGGCCGCCGAGTACGCCGACTACCTGGTCGTTCCGAAGGTCGACGCCCTCCAGGCCGCCCACGAGGCCGTCTCCCCGGCCGCCGTCCTGGTCCCCTCCTCCGCCGAGGGCAAGGAGATCGCCGCCCGCCTGGCGCTGCGCATCGGCTCCGGCATCATCACCGACGCCGTCGACCTCGAGGCCGGCGACGAGGGCCCGGTGGCCACCCAGTCGGTGTTCGCCGCCGGTTACACCACCAAGTCCCGCGTCTCCAAGGGCACCCCGGTCATCACGGTCAAGCCGAACTCGGCCGCCGTGGAGGCGGCCCCGGCCGCCGGCGCGGTCGAGTCCCTGAGCGTCACCTTCTCCGCGCAGGCCACCGGCACCAAGGTCACCGGCCGCACGCCGCGCGAGTCGACCGGCCGCCCGGAGCTGACCGAGGCCGCGATCGTCGTCTCCGGCGGCCGCGGTGTCAACGGCGCGGAGAACTTCTCGATCATCGAGGCGCTCGCCGACTCGCTCGGCGCGGCCGTCGGCGCCTCGCGTGCCGCGGTCGACGCCGGCTGGTACCCGCACACCAACCAGGTCGGCCAGACCGGCAAGTCGGTCTCGCCGCAGCTGTACATCGCCAACGGCATCTCCGGCGCGATCCAGCACCGCGCGGGCATGCAGACCTCGAAGACCATCGTGGCCGTCAACAAGGACGCCGAGGCCCCGATCTTCGAGCTGGTCGACTTCGGCGTCGTCGGCGACCTGTTCGACGTCGTGCCGCAGCTGACCGAGGAGATCAAGGCCCGCAAGGGCTGATCACCCCCGGAACCGTCCGAGGCCCCCGCGACCGCACCGGTCGCGGGGGCCTCGCCGTGTCTTCCGGGCGCCCGCCCGGGTCCGGTGGCGGGGCGGCCCTGCCCGGGGGACGGTGTTGACCGGCACGGAGACCGCCGGATACCGTCCTTCAACATATTGTTGAATCTGCGTGTCGCGGTAACGCGACGGCGGGATCAGGGTCGCGGACGTCCGGGAGGGTGGCATGGGCCAGGGGCAGCAGGAGCGGGTGCCGACGAGTGTCGCGGGCGCCGTCGCCGAGGAGATCGGCGCCTCCCTCGCACCGGTCGACGCCGAGCTGGAACGCCTGTACCCCGGCGATCCCGGGACCCGGCAGCCCGTCCACACCGTCTACGTCCCCGGCGACCGGTTCACCGCCGGCACCGTCCGGGACTGGGGCGACCAGGCCCTCGCCGCACTGGACGAACACGCCCCCGACGCCGCGTTCTTCGGCGCCGTCCTCGGCCTCGACGGCGCCCTCGCCGAGGACGTGTACGCCCGGGTGCGCGCCAAGCTGGAGCGCGAACCGGTCGAGGACCTGCGCATCGACTTCGAGGACGGCTACGGCCACCGCCCCGACGCCGAGGAGGACGAGACCGCCGCCCGCGCCGCCCGCCTGGTCGCCGAGGCCTCCGCGCACGGAACGGCGGCCACAGCGGCGCCCTGGACCGGCATCCGTATGAAGTGCATGGAGGCGGCCGTACGCGACCGCGGCATCCGCACCCTCGACATCTTCCTCACCGGCCTGATGCGGGCCGGCGGACTGCCCGCCGGACTCGTCCTCACCCTCCCCAAGGTCACCTACGCCGAGCAGGTCTCCGCCATGGCCCGGCTGCTCGGCGCCTTCGAGAAGACCTGGGGGCTCGAACCCGGACGCATCGGCTTCGAGATCCAGATCGAGACCAGCCAGTCCATCCTGGCCGCCGACGGCACCGCCACCGTCGCCCGCATGATCCAGGCCGCCGACGGCCGCGCCACCGGACTGCACTACGGCACCTTCGACTACAGCGCCTGTCTCGGCGTCCCGGCCGCCCACCAGTCCGCCGACCATCCCGCCGCCGACCACGCCAAGGCCGTCATGCAGGTCGCCGCCGCCGGCACCGGGGTGCGGCTCTCGGACGGCTCCACCAACGTCCTCCCGGTCGGCCCCACCGAGCAGGTCCACGCCGCCTGGCGGCTGCACCACGGCCTCGTCCGCCGCGCCCTCGCCCGCGCCTACTACCAGGGCTGGGACATGCACCCCGGTCACCTGCCCACCCGCTACGCCGCCGTCTTCGCCTTCTACCGCGAGGGGTTCGAACAGGCCGCCGCCCGGCTCGCCCGGTACGCCGAGCGGACCGAGGGCGACGTGATGGACGAGCCCGCCACCGCGAAGGCCCTCGCCGGGTACCTGCTGCGGGGCCTGGACTGCGGAGCCCTGGACGACGCGGAGGTGTCCCGCGCGAGCGGGCTGACACGGGCCGGGCTCGAGGCGTACGCCTCGCCCCGGCGCGGGGGACTGACCGTCTCGGCCCCGTGACGGGCGGACGCCACCCGCACCGCGCGATTGCGTTGCCTATCGAAAATCGATAGATTCCCATCGTGCTTCGAGTGAAGGAGAGGCGATGGGACACGTGACCGTGCTCGCGCTGCGCGCGGTGATCGCGGTGCTGCTGGCGGGCTCCCTGGCGGTGCAGACGGTGATGGTGCCGCTGCTGGCGAGCGACCTGGACGGGCTGGACGAGCAGTACGCCTACCTGCGGACCCCGCTCCTGGTCATCGTGGTCCTCACCGTGCTGGCGGCCCAGACCGTGCTGATCTGCGTCTGGCGGCTGGTGACCATGGCCCGGCGCGGCACCGTCTTCTCCTACGCCGCCTTCCGCTACGTCCACGTCGTCATCGGCGCGTTCGTCGCCGCGGCCCTGCTGGTCTTCGCGCTCGGCGCGCTGCTGGCGCCGGGGGAGGCCGTCGCGCCCGGCGTGGTGCTGCTGGTGGGCGGGGTCGGCCTGGCGATCGGGGGCATCGCGCTCGTCGTCCTCGTCCTGCGGATGCTGCTGGCCCAGGCCGTGGCACGGGAACTGGAGGCGTCGCGGATGCGGGCCGAGCTGGCCGAGGTGATCTGATGCCGATCGCCGTCGACATCGACGTGATGCTCGCCCGGCGCAAGATGTCCGTGGGGGAACTCGCCGAACGTGTGGGCATCACCCCGGCGAACCTGGCCGTCCTGAAGAACGGCCGGGCGAAGGCGGTCCGCTTCACCACCCTCGCCGCGCTGTGCGAGGTGCTGGAGTGCCAGCCGGGCGACCTCCTGCGCCACGAGCCGGACCATGCCGTGGCGGAGCCGGCGACGAACTCGGCGTAGCGCTGGGGCGGAGCGGGCGCCCGCGGCTTTGTCGGCGCGGGGGCGCTACGTCCCTGCCCCGTCCGCGGAACCGGTCCCTGCGGACGTCACGTACCGCTCCAGGCCCCCGGACGTCACCAACCCCTCCTCCGCGAACAGCCGCGTCCCCTTCTCGCACAGCGCGCGGTCCGCGCGGGCGCGGGAGGTGAACTCCTCCGGCGTCGTGCCGAACAGGGCCCGCAGGCGGGGGAGTGTCGCCAGGAGGCCGGTCAGCAGGGGGCGCTGGCCCGGGTGGGTGCGGGGGGCGCCGGTGCCGTCGTGGAGGACGCCACGGCGATTGACGTAGGCGTAGGCGCCCGGGAGCGTGCTGCCGTCGGGGAGTTCGACGCGGACGTCCGGCGCCGGCAGCCAGGCGCGGCGGAAGTTGCCGCGCGGCAGCGGAACGCCCTCGCTCGCGTCGATCACCGTGAGCTGCCGCGCGTCCAGCCAGAGCACGAACAGCTCGCTCACCCGCCCCGGCGTCGCCACCGGGGAGTTGGAGACGTAGCCCATGCGGCTCACGTGCGCCGAGACGCCGATGCCGACGCCCGCCACCCGGGCCCGCACCATGGGAAGCGGGGAGGTGGTCCCCGACTCGGCCAGCTTGTGGCGCAGCTGCCCGGGGCAGGCGTTGGAGCCGATCGAGATCACCGGCACCCGGTCCTCGAACGCCCACCGGTCCAGCGGCAGCAGCCGGTCCCCGTCGAGCAGCCCCGACTCCCGCGGCCAGGCGCCCGGATACTCCAGCGGATGCTCACGCGGCACCACGTCCAGTCCCAGCGTCCGCAGCGTACGGTCCTCCACCGGCACCGCCCGCCTCAGTCCGCCGGGGGCAGCTCGCCCGAGCCCCGGGTGATCAGCCGGGTCGGCAGCTCGATGCGCTCCGGGGCGATCAGCGTGCCGTCGAGCTGGCGGAACAGCCGCTCGGCGGCGGTCCGGCCGAGGGCGGCGGCGTCCTGCGCGACGACCGTGACGCCGGGCTGGAGCAGATCGGCCAGCTCGATGTCGTCGAAGCCGACGAGCGCGACCGGGCGGGCGTGCTCGGCCAGCACCCGGATCACCGTCACCGTCACCCGGTTGTTGCCGGTGAAGATCGCGGTGACCGGCTCGGGGCCGGTGAGCATCTCCCGCGCCGCCCGCCGCACCCGATCGGGGTCCGTGACGCCCAGCGACATCCACCCTTCCGCCACCGGTATCCCCGCGTCCTCCATGGCCGTGCGGTAGCCGCGCAGCCGCTCGGCCGCCGTGTGGATGCGGGGCATGTCGCCGATGAAGCCGATCCTTCGGTGCCCGTGCGCGATCAGGTGGCGCACGCCGTCGCGCGCGCCGCCGAAGTTGTCCGACACCACCACGTCCGCGTCGATGTGCCCGGCGGGCCGGTCCACGAACACCGTGGCGACCCCGGCCTTGAGTTCCGGCTCGAGATAGCGGTGGTCGTCGCCGGCCGGGATCACCACCAGGCCGTCCACCCGGCGGGCGCACAGCGCCAGCACCAGTTCCTGCTCGCGGTCCGCGTCCTCCGCGCTCGACCCGTTGATCAGCAGCGCGCCGTGCGCCCGGGCCACCTCTTCCACGGCCCGGCTCAGCGGACCGTAGAACGGGTCCGCGAGGTCCTCCAGGACCAGGCCGATGCTGGCGGTACGTCCCTTGCGCAGCACCCGCGCGCTGTCGTTGCGGCGGAAGCCGAGCGCGTCGATCGCCTCCTGCACCCGCCGCTCGGTCTCCGGCGTCACGCCCGGCTCGCCGTTCACCACCCGGGAGACCGTCTTCAGGCCCACTCCGGCGCGGGCGGCCACGTCCTTCATCGTCGGACGGTTGCCGTATCGGGTCCCCGGGAAGCGGTCGGTGCGGCGGGTCGTCTCCGGCACGATGCGGTGTCCTGTCCTGTCGGCCACGGCCACGGGGATGCGTGAGCCCATGGGCTTGTATGAGGATGTGGCGTCGAGCATAGAGCCTGGACAACGTTGTCAGCCTCGGGGGACACTGTCCGACGCACACTCCGGCCCGCACCTGACCGCTCGACCGGGCCGTTGCCCGTGCGCATGTGTTGCCTCCTGGTCGCGCATGGCCGTTCCCAGCGTGTTCCTTGATTGTTTCCGATGGTTGACGGGGAGATCCGACTCTGATGCACACCGACCTCGTGGCTGCGCTCGACATCGGCGGCACCAAGATCGCCGGCGCGCTGGTGGACTGTGAGGGCCGGATCCAGGCCCGGGCCCAGCGGCCGACCCCCGCGCGGGAGGACGGCGACACGGTCATGGGGGCCGTCGAGGCGGTGATCGGCGACCTCACCGCGTCCCCCCTGTGGGAGCGCGCCGGCGCGGTCGGCATCGGCAGCGCGGGGCCCGTCGACGCCTCCACCGGCACGGTGAGCCCCGTCAACGTCCCCGGCTGGCGCGACTACCCGCTGGTCGCCGGGGTACGGGACGCGGCCGGCGGCCTGCCCGTCGAACTGATCGGCGACGGGGTCGCCATCACGGCCGCCGAACACTGGCAGGGCGCCGCCCGCGGCCACGACAACGCGCTGTGCATGGTGGTCTCCACCGGCGTCGGCGGCGGCCTGGTGCTCGGCGGGCGCCTGCACCCCGGACCCACCGGCAACGCCGGGCACATCGGCCACATCAGCGTGGACCTCGACGGCGACCCGTGCCCGTGCGGGGCACGCGGCTGCGTGGAGCGGATCGCGAGCGGGCCCAACATCGCCCGGCGGGCACGGGACAACGGCTGGCGGCCCGGCCCGGACGGCGACACCTCCGCCGCGGCGGTCGCCGCCGCGGCCCGCGCCGGCGACCCGGTCGCCGTGGCCTCCTTCGAACGGGCGGCCAGGGCCCTCGCCGCGGGCATCGCGGCCACCGCGACGCTCGTCGAGATCGACATCGCGGTGATCGGCGGCGGCGTGGGCAAGGCGGGCGAGGTGCTCTTTGCTCCGCTGCGGAAGGCGCTCACCGAGTACGCCACGCTGTCCTTCGTGCAACGCCTCGCGGTGGTCCCGGCCCAGATGGGCACCGACGCGGGCCTGGTGGGTGCGGCCGCGGCGGCACTGTTCAGCCGGACGGACCCGGCGGTGGCGGGGGTGTGAGGCGCGCGGCCGGGTTCGCGGGAGCCCGGCCGCGGGACTGATGCGAGCGGGGGCTTGGGACCTGTGTGAGTTCGGGCGGGCCGGTGCGGGGGCTGGCCGGCCTTGTCGGACTTCGGCAGGGACTCGTCCCGTTGCGGCCCTTGGCTCGTCCGAGCCTGGCGGGGGAGTCGTTCTGGCGGGGCGGTGACTCGATCGAGCCGGGCGGGTGACTTGGTCGAGTGGGTCGGGGGCTGGTCCGAGTCGGCCGGGCCTCGTGTGGGTGGGGCCGGAGCTTTGCCGGCGGCGGCGCTGTTCAGCCGGACGGATCCGGCTGTCGTGTGTGCAGGGGCTGTGAGCGAGCCCGGCCGGGGCTGGTCCTGGCCCGAGCACGGGACTCGTCCGATTCGTGCGGGCTGGTTCGAGGTGTGGCCGGAGCCTTGGCCGGGACTGGGGTGAGACCCGTACCGTCCTGGTCCACTGGCTCCTTCGAGCCCCGGCTCGGCCGAGTCGTCCATCCGCCTCGGCAGAGTCACCGCCAGCCCCGGCGAGGGCACGTGCGAGCCTGGCCGTGGCTCCATCCGCATCCGGGCGGGCGCGGGTGCGTGTTCGGCCGGCGGCGCACGTCCAGTACGGCCGGGTGTCACGCGACGGCCGGGTGTCACGCGAGCGAGGCCAGGGTCTCGTCCGACCCGGGGACGGCATTCGGCCCGAGCCGGGCCAAGGGCCGGCCGGTCTGCGGAGGACGCGTCCGAGCCCGGTCAGGCACGGGCCGAGTCTCGCCGGGGACCCGGCCGAAGCCGGGCGTGACCCCGCGCGGCGTTTCGCCGTTGTGCCGGGCATGAAGAAGCGCAGCATGCTCGCCATCGCCTCCCTCGCCACCGGTTTCGTCGTCGCGGCCGTCACCCCGTCGCACGCGCTCACCGACACCCCCGCCCTCGGCACGCTCGACGTCGAGGACACGCTCAGCTCCCTCGACCGCACGGTCGCCGAGAACAACACGCTGGAGCTGGACATCGACCGGGACGGCACGGCCTGACGGGCCCCTCGAAGCGTCGACGGCGGCGTCGGCACCCCTCCACGACGGGGCGCCGGCGCCGCCGTCACGTGTTCTCCGCCGGATCTGGTTTCCGTGGCAGGGTGGAACGGGCAAGCCACAGGGGGCCAACGGAAGAGGGGGAAACGTGATCGTCTGGGTCAACGGCGCGTTCGGTGCGGGAAAGACCACCACCGCGCACGAACTGATCGAGCTGATCCCGAACAGCACGCTCTTCGACCCCGAAGTCATCGGCGGAGCACTGGAACGGCTGCTCCCGCCCAAACGCCTCGCCGAGGTCGGCGACTTCCAGGACCTCCCGATCTGGCGACGCCTCGTGATCGACACGGCGGCCGCGATGCTCGCCGAGCTCGGCGGGACCCTCGTGGTCCCCATGACCCTGCTGCGCCAGGAGTACCGCGACGAGATCTTCGGCGGGCTCGCCGCCCGGCGCATACCGGTGAAACATGTCCTCCTCGCCCCGGCGGAAACGATCCTGCGCGAGCGCATAGCCGCCCGCGAGGTTCCGGCGGACTCCCCCGACGGGGAGATACGCGTCCGGCAATGGTCGTACGACCACATCGAGCCGTACAAGGCCGCCCTCGCCGCCTGGCTGACCGCCGACGCCTATCCGATCGACAGCGGCTGTCTCACCCCGCGCGACACCGCCCGCCGCATCGCGGAGGCGGTCGGCAGCGGGGAGGTGTCCGCCTGCGACATCGTGCAGACGCCCGAGCCCACCGCCGAGACCGTCGCCGCGGGGGTGCTGCTCTTCGACGAGCAGGACCGGGTGCTGCTCGTCGACCCGACCTACAAGGCCGGCTGGGAGTTCCCCGGCGGGGTCGTGGAACGCGGTGAGGCCCCGGCGCGGGCCGGCATGCGGGAGGTCGCGGAGGAGACCGGCATACGGCTCGACGACGTGCCGGCCCTCCTGGTCGTCGACTGGGAGCCGCCCGCGCCGCCTGCCTACGGCGGACTCCGGCTGCTGTTCGACGGCGGCCGCCTCGACTCCGCGGACGCCGGGCGGATGCTGCTGCCCGGCCCCGAACTGCGCGCCTGGCGCTTCGCCTCCGAGGCGGAGGCGGCCGACCTGCTGCCGCCGGTCCGTTACGAACGCCTGCGGCGCGCGTTGCGGGCCCGTGAGCGCGGCCGGGCGATGTATCTGGAGGGCGGGGTGCCGGTGGGGTGAGGTGCGGGTGTCAGGGGGTGCCTCAGGGCTCGCCCGGCGCGTACTCGCCTTGTGGATGGTCCGGTTCGCCGCCGCTTCCGAGGCCCCGCGACCTTCCACGCCCCAGGCTCCGCCCCGCCGCCTACGGGTGTGAGTAGTTGGCGTACAGGAAATCCCGGTGAGAACGATCATGGTCGGCTAGCACATGGCGGGCCCGTACGGCGGCCGAGCGGCGCCTGTCGAGGCGGTGGCCCGTGCTGCGTGCCGGGCCGATCCGGCGCTCGCGCCGGCGCTGGCCGGGCTGCTGGCGGTGCCGGAGGGCAAACGAATCTCGGAACTGGAGCGGCTGCGCACACCGCGCGTGAAGTCGACGGGTACGGCGATGGTCCGCGCGATGGAGCGGGTGGAGGAGATCTCCTCGTTCGCGCGCGGGCGGGTGAATCTGTCGCGGGTGCCGGTGAACCGGCTGTCCGCGCTGGCCCGGTACGGGCAGTTGAGCAAGGCGCAGACGATTGAGCGGGCGCCGGAGCCGCGGCGGACCGCGCTGCTGACGGCGGTGGTGCGCCAGCTGGAGGCGCGGGCGGTCGACGACGCGCTCGACCTGTTCGCGGTGCTGATGGCGAACCGGCTGATCAGCCCGGCCCGGCGGGCGTCGGACCGCGAGCGCCTGGCGATGCTGCCGCAGCTGGAGAAGACGGCCCGGATCCTGGCGAAGGCGTCGAAGATCCTTACCGAGGAGCTGGACCTGGTCGCCGAGCACGAGGCGGACCTGGACGTCGCCGCGCTGTGGGCGGCGGTTGAGGAGGCCGTGCCGCGTATGGCGGTGGCCGGGGCGGTGGCGACCGTCGAGGCCCTGGTGCCCGAGGACGACGGGTCGGCGGAGGCGGTGATGCGGGAGAAGCTGGCCCTGCGCTACAACACCGTGCGCCCGTTCCTGTCCCTGCTGGGCGAGTCCGACGCGCTGGGCGCGGCCCAGGCCGGGCGGCGCGTCCTCAAGGCCGTGCGGCGCCTGCCCGCGCTCTCCCGGCGCCGGGTCAAGGACCGGCCGCTACTGCCCCGCGAGGTCGACGCCGAGCTGGTGCCGGCGATGTGGAAGCGCGCGGTGTTCTCCAACGCCAAGTTGCCGCAGGGCGCGGTCGACCGCGACGCGTACGTGGTGTGCGTCCTGGAGCAGCTGCACCGCGCCCTGAACCGGCGCGATGTGTTCGCCTCCCCGTCGAACCGGTGGGCGGACCCGCGCGCCCGGCTGCTGGACGGGCCGCGGTGGGAGGCGATGCGCGCGGACGTGCTCGCGGTCCTGTCCCTGACCGAGGACGCCGAGGAGCACCTGGCCCAGCTCACCCGGGGGCTCGATGCGGCGTGGCGGCAGATGGCCGACCGCCTGGAGGAGGCCGGCGCCGACGCGAAGGTGGAGATCGTCGTCCCCGAGGGCGGCGGACGCGCCCGCCTGTCGGTGGACAAGCTCGGCGCGGTGGGCGAGCCGGAGTCGCTGACCTGGCTCAAGGCCACCACGAAGGCGATGCTCCCGAGGATCGACCTGCCGGACCTGCTGTTCGAGGTCCACTCCTGGACTTCGTTCCTCGACGCCTTCGGGCACGTCTCCGAGCGGCGCACCCGCATGGAGGGCCTGCTCGTCTCCCTGGTCGCGCTGCTGGTGGCGGAGAGCTGCAACATCGGCCTGACCCCGGTCATCGACCCGGAGAACAAGGCACTGACCCGCTCGCGGCTGTCACACGTCGACCAGAACTACCTGCGCGCCGACACCATCGCCGCGGCGAACGCTGCCCTCACTGACCTGGCTCAAAGCCTTCAATGACCAGGTCGCGGGGATCGGCGCGATGGTCGTACGGGGCGCCCCGCGCGACAGCCTCTACACGCTGGACACGCTGCTGAACCTCGACGGCGGGGTGAAGCCGGAGATGGTCGCGACCGACAATGCCTCGTACTCCGACATGGCCTTCGGCCTGTACAAGATGCTCGGCTTCCGCTTCGCCCCGCGCTTCCGCGATCTCTCGGACCAGAGGTTCTGGCGGGCCGACCTGCCCGACGGCCAGGCGCCGGCCGCCGGGTACGGGCCGCTGGAGGCTGTCGCCTGCAACAAGGTGAATCTCAAGCGGGTCGCCACGCACTGGCCGGACATGCTCCGCGTCGCCGGGTCGCTCATCACCAACCAGGTCCGGGCCTACGACCTGCTGCGGATGTTCGGCCGCGAGGGCCACCCGACCCCGCTCGGCGCCGCGTTCGCCGAGTACGGCCGGATCGACAAGACCATGCACCTGCTCGCGCTGGTCGACCCGGTCGACGACACCTACCGCCGGCTGATGAACCGGCAGCTGACCGTGCAGGAGTCCCGCCACCGCCTGGCCCGCGCGATCTGCCACGGCGGCCGCGGCCAGATCCGCCAGGCGTACCGCGAGGGACAGGAGGACCAGCTCGCCGCCCTCGGCCTGGTCCTCAACGCCGTCGTCCTGTGGAACACCCGCTACCTGGACGCCGCCGTCGCCCAGCTCCGCGCCGAGGGCCACGGCATCAAAGACGAGGACGTCGCCCGCCTCTCCCCGCTCAAGGACCGGCACATCAACTTCCTGGGCCGCTACCTGTTCACATCAAGGCCAGCGGCCCCGGCCAGGGCCTGCGCCCCCTCCGCGACCCGGATGCGTCCGAGGACGGTGACGAGGACGGCGAGCAGCCGTGACGTACCCGGCAGGAACCGTCACCGGGTGGGCAGCCCGATGCGTCGCAGCCATGCCTCGACTTCGGTGTCGCCGTCCTTGACCTTTTCACCGCGTACCGCGAGGCCCTCGGCGATGGTTGCGGCGGGGCAGGAGGCGGCGTAGTCGCGTTCGGTGGTGCCCAGGCCGCTCATGGCGTAGGTGGTGACCGGGTGGACGGTCTTGCCGCGGAAGTCGAGGGCTTCGGTGAACGTCGTCATGATCATGGGTGCTCGGACGTTCCAGATGGGGCTGGCCAGGAGGATGATGTCGTAGCCGTCGAGGGAGGGCAGGCGGCCCTCGATGGCCGGGCGGGCATCGGTGTCCTGCTCGCGGACGTTGCGCTTCACGGTCGCGTCGTAGTCGCGCGAGTAGGGGTCGGCGGCCTGGATGCGATAGGTGTCGCAGGCGATACGGTCGGCGATCTTGTTGGCGAGCACCTCGGTGTTGCCGACCTTCAGGTCGGTGCGGTCGCCGTAGTAGTAGTTCTCGCCCGGACGGGAAAAGTAGGCCAGCAGGACTCGTTTCACGTTGCTTCCGCTCGTCGTGGCGGGCTGAGAGGCGGTGGGGGTGCCGGACCTCGGTGAGGACGGTGAGCAGCCCGCGAGGTGGGTCGCGCTCAAAGCGGCGGTTGCGGTCAGCAGCGCGCCGCGCAGAACGGTGCGCCGGCCCGGCAGGGCGCCGTGGTGCTGCGGCAGGATCATGGTGGGCGGCTCCCGGTGAAACCGTGGAAGCCGGGCGGGTGCCCCGGGCATTCGCTTGAGGGCACACGCGGCCGGCGAGGGCGGTGGGCGAGGCGTTCAGCTGTCCAGACGGCGTCCGGCGAGCCAGGTGACCATCTCGGGGTCGTGGTGGTCGAAGAACAGGGAGCTGCCGGTGTCGAGGGTGGCGATCTGGGCCATCTGCTCGTCGGTGAGCTGGAAGTCGAAGACGTCGATGTTCTCGGCCATGCGCTCGGCGCGGACGGACTTGGGGATGGCGATGACGCCGCGCTGGGTGAGCCAGCGCAGGACGACCTGGGCGACGGACTTGCCGTACTCCTTGCCGATCTCGGCGAGCAGAGGGTTGGTGAACAGGTCGTTCTTTCCTTCGGCGAAGCCGCCCCAGGACTGGATCTGCACCCCGTGCTCGCGCATGAGGTCCTGGTAGTCGGCGCGCTGGAAGAAGGGGTGGGTCTCGATCTGGTTGACCTGCGGGGCGATCTCGTTGTTGATGATCAGGTCGATCAGCCGGTCGGGATAGAAGTTGGCGACACCGATCGCCTTCGCGAGGCCCTCGCGGTTGAGGGCCTCCATGGCGCGCCACTGGCCGTAGACGTCGCCGAAGGGCTGGTGCATCAGGTACAGGTCGAGGTGGTCCAGGCCCAGCTTGGTCAGGGACGTCTCGAACGCGCGGCGGGTGTTGTCCTGGGCGGGGGCGTCCTGGACCCACAGCTTGGTGGTGACGAACAGCTCCTCGCGCGGGATGCCGCTGGACTTGATGGCGCGGCCTACGGCTTCTTCGTTGCCATAGGCGGCGGCGGTGTCCAGCAGCCGGTAGCCGGCGGTCAGGGCCGCGGAGACGGCGCGCTCGGTGTCCTCGGCGGGGATCTGGTAGACGCCGAAGCCGAGGAGCGGCATCTCGACGCCGTTGTTGAGGGTGACGGTCTGCATGAGCGGGATGTCCTTCACTGTGCGCGGCGGGTGGTCAGGGGCGGATGAGGGCCTTGAGGACCTGGCGGTCGGCCATGGCCCGGTAGGCGTCCGGCGTCCGGCCGAGGGTGAATTCCTGGTCGAAGACACGGCCTGGGGTGATGGTGCTGTCCAGGACGTCGGGCAGCAGTTCCGGGATGTAGGCGCGGGCGGGGCTGGCGCCGCCGGTCAGGGTGATGTTGCGCATGAACTCGGCCGGGCCGATCGGGCCCTGCTCGTACTGGGGGACGCCCAGGCGGCTGATGGTGCCGCCGTCCAGGACCGAGCCCAGTGCGGTGTCGAGGGCCTGGCGGGTGCCGACGGCCTCGATGACCTTGTCCACGCCGCCGGTCAGCTCGCGGATCCGGGTGATGCCCTCCTCGCCGCGCTCGGCGACCACGTCCGTGGCGCCGAACTCGCGGCCCAGACCGGTGCGGGCCTCGTGGCGGCCGGCGAGTACGATCCGCTCGGCGCCGAGCCGCTTGGCGGCGATCACCGCGCACAGGCCGACCGCGCCGTCCCCGACGACCAGTACCGCATCCCCGCGGCCGACGCCGGCGGTGACGGCGCCGTGGTGGCCGGTGGTCATCACGTCCGAGAGCGCCAGCAGCGACGGCAGCAGCGCGGAGTCGGCGGCCACCGGCAGCTTCACCAGGGTGCCGTCCGCGTACGGGACGCGGACGGCTTCGCCCTGCCCGCCGTCCACGCCGTCGAAGCCGTACCGGCCGCCGTTGCGGCACGAGATGTGCAGGCCCTTGATGCAGTAGTCGCAGGTGTTGTCGCTGTAGGTGAACGGGGCGACGACCAGGTCACCGGTCTTCAGGCCGGTCACGTCCGCGCCGGTGTCCTCGACGATGCCGAGGAACTCGTGGCCCATGGGACGGCCGGTGCCGGTGGCGGGCATTGAGGCGTAGGGCCACAGGTCACTGCCGCACACGCAAGAGGCGACGACGCGGACCACGGCGTCAGTGGGATGGACGATCTTCGGGTCGGGCCGGTCCTCGACGCGGACGTCATCGGCTCCGTACATCACTGCTGCACGCATCAGGGGTTGCTGCTCCAAACGGGGGTCGTACGGGGTGGCGCGGAGGAATCAACGTTCGAGCATCCGGGCCTGGGCCTCGGTGTGGGTGTCGCCGGCGGCGGGCGGCAGGCTGGAGAGCCGCTCCAGCTGCTCGGCAGTCAGCGTGACCGTGTCGGCGGCCGCGTTCTCCTCGACCCGGGCCACGTGCTTGGTGCCGGGGATGGGGGCGATGTCGTCGCCCTGGGCGAGGAGCCAGGCCAGCGCCACCTGCCCGGGCGTGGCACCGACCTCGTCGGCCAGGGCCTTGACCTCGTCGGCCAGCGCCAGGTTGCGCTGGAAGTTCTCACCCGTGAAGCGCGGGTTGTCGCGGCGGAAGTCGTTCTCGTCGAACTGGTCAGTGGAGCGCACCGTGCCCGTGAGCATCCCGCGGCCCAGCGGGGAGAACGGGACCAGGCCGATGTTCAGCTCCCGCAGGACGGGGAGCACGCGCTCTTCGATTCCCCGGGTGAACAGGGAGTACTCGGACTGCACCGCGGTGACGGGCTGGACGGCGTGGGCGCGGCGGATGGTGTCCGGACCGGCCTCGGAGAGGCCGAAGGCGCGGACCTTGCCCTCGGCGATCAGTTCGCCCACGGCGCCGGCGGTCTCCTCGATCGGCGTGTTCGGATCGACGCGGTGCTGGTAGTACAGGTCGATGTGGTCGGTGCCCAGCCGCTTCAGGGAGCCCTCGACCGCGGTGCGGATGTTGGCCGGGCCGGAGTCCAGGTTCCACGCACCGTCGCCGGCGTGGGAGACCAGGCCGAACTTGGTGGCCAGCACCACCTTGTCCCGGCGGCCCTTCAGCGCCCGCCCGAGCAGTTCCTCGTTGGTGTAGGGACCGTAGATCTCCGCGGTGTCGATGAGCGTGACGCCCAGCTCCAGCGCTCGGTGCACGGTTCGGATCGACTCCGCGTCATCGGTGCCGGAGCCGGTGTAGCCGTGGGACATGCCCATCGCACCCAGACCGATTCGGGAAACCTCCAGCTCACGCAGCTTGATGTACCGCATCTCGTCCTCTTCCGATCAAGGTGTCGCCTGCTCTCCCACTCTTGCCCGGCCCGGCAGGCCGTGCCCGCCGAAGTCCGGGCGGGAGCGAAGAGGCGGCGTCTTCCTCATTCACCTTCGCCCGGATTGCTCGGGTGTGGCAGGGCGGGCTCTTCGGGGGTAACGACAGGGCCCCCCTCCCGCCCGCGCAGCGGGTGCCCGGTGGGTGAGACTGGAGTCATGACTTCGACGAGCGCGCACAGCGAGGGCACCGAGCTGGGCCGCTTCCTGCGCGCCCGCCGCACCCAGACCAGTCCCCAGCACGTGGGTCTCACCGTCGGCGCCGGTATCCGCCGCACCCCCGGTCTGCGCAGGGAGGAGCTGGCCACTCTCGCCGGTATCAGCATCGACTACTACGTGCGTCTGGAACGCGGCAAGGAGACCCGCCCCAGTCCTGCCGTCCTCGACTCGCTCGCCCGCGCTCTGCACATGGACGACCAGGAACACCAGCACCTGCGTGAGCTCGCCGCGCGGGCCGCCCGCTACGTCTCCGAGCCGCCGCCGGCCCCGAGCCGCACCGTGCGCCCCCACCTGAAGCTGCTGCTGGAGTCACTGCGCCCGAACCCGGCCTACCTCATCAGCCGCAGCATGGACATGCTGGCCTGGAATCCCGGCGGCCTCGCCCTGTACGCGGGACTGGAGGACTGGCCGGCCAAGCACCGCAACCTGGCCCGCTACCTCTTCCTCCACCCGGCGTCGCGGAACCTGTTCCCGGACTGGGACCGGCAGATCACCGCCTGCGTCGCCCGGCTGCGCGCCGTCGCCGGGACCGCTCCCGACGCCCCGGACCTGACCAACCTCGTCGGCGAGCTCCTCCTCAAGAGCCCCGACTTCGCCCGGTTGTGGGAACGCTACGAGGTCACCGGCCGCAAGCCCGCACAGAAGACCTTCCAGCACCCCCGCGTCGGCACCGTCACGCTCATCTCCCAGTCCATGGAGCTGGAAGGCACCCCCGGACAGCGCATCGGCGTCTACACCGCCGAACCCGGCACCCCCGACCACGACGCCCTGCTCCTGCTCGACATGACCGCGCAAGCAGCAGCGCCCCAACGGGAAGTCCCGCACGCATCATCCTGACCGCCGTTCTCACAAACGGTCCTTTGCGCGAGCAAGATCACTTGCGGGCTGCCCGGCCGCCGCCGGATCCGGGTTTGCTCTCAGAACCTGTTCTCACTCAAAAGCGGGATGGACCCCCTTCTGAGACTTGCATCGTGCGAAAATCCGGGCTCATGACGGGCCCTCAGCCACCCTTCCCGAACCACCGGTCGGACGCCGGCGACGTCGAGCAGCACGCCTGTCCGAAGTGCGACGCCCAGCCCGGCTCACCGTGCCGCTCGCGCGGCGGCGCGGTCGCCTCCGCCTACCACACCCGCCGCTTCACGATGGTGCCCCGGCTGAAGAAGGAGCTGCGGGTGCCGACCCCGGCCGACCGAGGCCCAGGCCGCCCGTGGCGGCCGGGCACCCCGCCGCCAGCGCCGATCAACCCGGACCTGCCGAGCGCGGACATCCGCATCGGCTACGCGCGGTGCTCGACCCTCGGGCAGGAACTCGACTCCCAGCTCGACGCGCTCAGCAAGCACGGCATCCCCCGCGGCAAGATCTTCAGCAAGAAGATCAGCACCCGGGTGCGGGTCCGCCCGAAGTTCGAGGAGGCGCTGAGGACGGCCCGGGAGGTCAAGGCACACGCCCCGCACTGCCGGGTCGTCTTCACCGTGTACGAGATGAAGCGGCTCGGGCGGGACGCCGCCGAGCTGACCGCGCTCGCCGATCACATCACCGCGCACGGCCTGGTGCTGGAGATGCTGGCCGGGCCCCTGCCCGAAATCCACGACCCGACGGGTTCGGGAAGCTGCTGTTCGCGTTCTTCGCCGCGATGGCGGAGACCGAGCGGGAGAACATCCGGGAATCGACGCTCGAAGGGCTCGACACCGCGGCCCGCAAAGGCAAGCACGGAGGTCGGCCGCCCGTCATCACCGAGGACATGCTCCACACCGTGCTGCGGCGCCGGGCGAACGGGGAGCCCGTCGAGCAGATCCAGCCCGACCTGATCATCCCCATCGGCAAGCGCAAGGGACAGAACCCCTCGGTGGCCAGCATCTACCGGGCGCTGGCCGAGCACGCCAAGCGCGAGGCGTACCCCGAAGCCGTCGAGCAAGCTCACGCCGACTTCGCTGCCCTCCAGGCCGGCGGCGTCCCCCGGCCCAGTCCGGACGCCGTGGCGCTCAGCTCGTAACCATGATCGTTCTCACCGGGATTTCCTGTACGCCAACTACTCACACCCGGCCTACGCCCCCACCATCGCCCGCAGCCTCCCGCCCGCCCCCGTCAGCACCGGGTCGCCATGGCCGAAGCAGGCCGTCTCCGTGTCGAGGCCGGCCAGACGGGCGCAGGACGCGAGGAGTTGCCGCCGGTCCAGGTTGAAGACGCCCGGGATCGGCGTGCCGTCCGCCGGGGACACCGCCACCGTGTCGCCGGTGAAGAGGACGCCCGCGTCGGGGAGATGGAGCGCGATGCTGCCGTGGGTGTGACCCGGGACGTGCAGGACGTGGGCCCCGCCTCCCATGTCCAGGACGTCGCCGTCGGACAACTCCGTGACGGCCGACGGGCGTTCGTACTCGCCCGGGGGCAGCAGGGACAGCGCACGCCGGTGCAGGGGGACCTCCCAGTCCTCCAGCGCCGGCGGCGGGCCCGGCGCGTCGCCGCGGACGTGGGGCGCGTCCAGCCGGTGGGCCAGGATCTCCGCGCCGGTGAGCGCCGCGACCTCCGCCGCGCCGCCCGCGTGGTCCTCGTGGAAGTGGGTGAGCACCACCCGTCGGACCGCCCCCGGGCGCGCGCCCAGGGCCGTCACGGCTTCGACGATCCGCGCGCCCGACCCCGCGGGACCGGCGTCGATCAGCGTCACCGCGTCCGCGCCGTCACGCCATACGTACGCCTGGCCGACAGGGAAGCGCAGCATCACCAGCCGGGGGGGGGGCAGCTCTACGACGTCCACGCCCACGACCGTAGGGCAGAGCCCCCGGCCGAAGCCGGAGGCTCTGCTCTCGGCAGAGGGCGCAGTCAGGCGGCGCCGGACGCGTAGTTGCGCAGGAACAGCGCCTCGGCGACCGACAGCCGCTCCAGCTCGTCGGGCGACACGCTCTCGTTCAGCGCGTGGATCTGCGCCTCCGGCTCGCTCAGCCCGATCAGCAGGATCTCCGCCTCCGGGTAGAGGGCGCCGAGCGTGTTGCACAGCGGGATCGAGCCGCCCTGGCCGGCGTACTGCATCTCCTGGCCCGGGTACGCCACCGCCATCGCGTCCGCCATCGCCTGGTACGCGGGGCTGGCCGGGTCGGCACGGAACGCCTGCCCCTGGCCGATCTGCTCGGTGGTGACCCGCGCGCCCCACGGCGTGTGGGACTCCACGTGCGCGCGCAGCAGTTCGGTCGCCTTCGCCGCGTCCACGCCCGGCGGCACCCGCAGGCTGATCAGCGCCCGCGCGCTCGCCTGCACGGACGGCGTGGCGCCGACCACCGGCGGGCAGTCGATGCCGAGCACGGTGACCGCGGGGCGGGCCCAGATGCGGTCGGCGACCGTGCCGGAGCCGATCAGCCCGACCCCGTCCAGCACCTTGGCGTCCTTGCGGAACTGCTCGTCCTCGTACTGGATGCCCTGCCACGCGTCGTCGGCGGCCAGCCCGTCGACGGTCGTGCTGCCGTCCTCGGCGCGCAGCGAGTCCAGCACCCGCACCAGCGCGGCCAGCGCGTCGGGCGCGGCCCCGCCGAACTGGCCGGAGTGCAGGTTGCCCTCGAGCGTGTCGATCCGCACCCGCACCAGCGTCATGCCGCGCAGCGTGGTCGTGACGGTCGGCAGACCGGCGCGGAAGTTGCCCGCGTCGCCGATGACGATCGTGTCGGCGGTCAGCAGGCCGGGGTGCTCCTCGGCGTACCGCTCCAGGCCGCCCGTGCCCTGCTCCTCCGAGCCCTCCACGATGATCTTCACATGCACCGGCACGCCGCCGTTCGCCTTCAGGGCGCGCAGCGCCAGCAGGTGCATGATGACGCCGCCCTTGCAGTCGGCGGCGCCGCGCCCGTACCAGCGGCCGTCGCGCTCGGTCAGCTCGAACGGCGGAGTGGTCCAGCCGGCCTCGTCCAGCGGCGGCTGCACGTCGTAGTGCGCGTACAGCAGCACGGTCTTCGCGCCCTGAGGGCCCGGCAGGTAGCCGTACACCGACTGGGTGCCGTCCGGGGTGTCGAGCAGGGCGACGTCCTGGAAGCCCTCGGCGGTGAGCGCGTCGGCGATCCAGCGGGCGGCGCCCTCGCTCTCCTCGCGGGGGAACTGGTCGAAGTCCGCCACCGACTTGAAGGCCACCAGCTCGGTGAGCTCCTCCTTCGCCCTGGGCATCAGTGAGGCGACGGTCACGGCGACCGGATTCGACGACATGGGCACGCTCCTTGTGGGTGCGACGTTGTGCAAGTGCGTACCTCGCGGTACGCGATGATCGTGTGGTGTGCGTGGGTGGCCCGTGTAAGGGGCACTCACGTCGCCGATCCTCCCACAGCGGACCGTGACGACCGCCGCCGTAGGATGCGGGAGGACAGCAGCGGCAGGCGGCGTGGACGGAGCAGCGAACCATCGTGAGCAGCGACAACTCTTCGGCGGACGACGTGCGGCAGGTGTGGGACGTCGTCGTGGTGGGCGCGGGACCCGCGGGGGCGTCGGCGGCCTACGCGGCGGCGGTCGCGGGGCGGCGCGTGCTGCTGCTGGAGAAGGCGGAGCTGCCCCGCTACAAAACGTGCGGCGGCGGCATCATCGGCCCGTCGCGCGACGCGCTGCCGCCCGGCTTCGAGCTGCCGCTCAAGGACCGGGTGCACGCCGTGACGTTCTCGAGCAACGGCCGCTTCACGCGCACCCGCCGCTCCCGGCAGATGCTCTTCGGGCTGATCAACCGGCCCGAGTTCGACATGCGCCTCGTCGAGTACGCGCAGAAGGCCGGGGCCGAACTGCGCACCGGCGCCGCCGTGCAGCGCGTGGAGCAGCACGGCTCAGCCGTGCCGGACCGGCGCACGGTCGCCGTCGTCCTCCAGGGCGGCGAGACGGTGCTCGCGCGGGCCGTGGTCGGCGCCGACGGCAGCGCCGGCCGCATAGGAGCGCACGTCGGGGTCAAGCTGGACCAGGTCGACCTGGGCCTGGAGGCGGAGATTCCGGTGCCGGAGACGGTCGCCGAGGACTGGAAGGGCCGGGTGCTCATCGACTGGGGCCCCATGCCCGGCAGTTACGGCTGGGTCTTCCCCAAGGGCGACACCCTGACCGTGGGCGTCATCTCGCGGCGCGGCGAAGGCGCGGCCACCAAGCGTTACTTGGAGGACTTCATCGCCCGGCTGGGTCTGGCGGGCTTCGAACCGGCCATTTCCTCGGGGCACCTGACCCGCTGCCGGGCCGACGACTCGCCGCTGTCCCGCGGCCGGGTGCTGGTCTGCGGTGACGCGGCGGGGATGCTGGAGCCGTGGACCCGCGAGGGCATCTCCTTCGCGCTGCGCTCCGGCCGGCTGGCGGGGGAGTGGGCGGTGCGCATCGCCGAGGCGCACGACGCCGTGGACACGCGTCGGCAGGCCCTCAATTACGCGTTCGCCGTGAAGGCGGGGCTCGGCGTGGAGATGAGCGTCGGCAAGCGGATGCTGGCGGCGTTCGAGCAGCGGCCGGGCGTCTTCCACGCGGTGCTGACCGGCTTCCGCCCGGCGTGGAAGGCGTTCAAGGACATCACGCAGGGGTCGACGACGCTGGGCGAGCTGGTCCGCACCCATCCGATGGCCCACCGTGCGCTGATGGCGCTGGACCGGCGTCCGGCGGGCGACGGCGAGGTCAGCTCCGGACAGTGATCCGGAACACCGGGTGGTCGGGGGCCGCCGCCAGGATCTCCTCGTCGGAGGACGTGGCGGTGACCCCCTTGAAGTACTGGTTGACCTCCCAGCCCCACTTCTCCAGGTAGGTGCGCAGCACCGGCAGCTTCTCCGCGTCGGGGATCTCCACCGCCGTGAAGGTGCGCACCTTGCGGCCCACGCGCAGTTCGCCGCCGCCGGCGGCCCGCATGTTGCGCACCCACTGCGAGTGGCCGCGCGCGGAGACCAGGAACTGCTCGCCCGCGTAGGCGTGCGGGTTGACCGGGACGCGCTGCATCTGCCCGCTCTTGCGGCCCCGGACCGACAGCTCCGCGGTGCCGGCGACGCTGACGCCGTGCCGGGCCAGCCAGCCGACGATCCGGTTGAAGCGGGCGGCGACGGGACCGGCCGTGAGGTAGTACGGCGTGGACGACGACATCGGGGCCTCCGGGAGAGGGATGGGGTGAGAGCGCCGCTCCCTTATGTGAGCACTGCTCTCGCTTCTCCTTCAGCATGCCCGCTTCCGCGCGGCAATGCAAGAGCGGCGCTCTCGTTTGTGTGCGCCGCTCTGTTTTCGTGGAACACTGGCGGCATGACGAGCACTCCGCACGGCGCCCGCGCGCGGGCCAGGATCGAGATCACGGCAGCCATCAAGGAGGAGGCGCGACGGCGGCTCGCCGACCAGGGCGCCGCCGAGCTGTCCCTGCGGGCCGTGGCCAGAACGCTCGGCATGGCGTCCTCCGCGATCTACCGCTACTTCCCCAGCCGCGACGACCTGCTGACCGCGCTCATCATCGACGCCTACGACTCCCTCGGTGAGACGGCCGAGGCGGCCCTGAAGGCGTCCGCCGGCGCCGCCTCGGGGGAGCGCTGGACCGCGGTGTGCGAGGCCATCCGCGGCTGGGCGCTGGCGCATCCGCACGAGTACGCGCTGATCTACGGCTCGCCCGTGCCCGGCTACGCCGCGCCGGCCACCACCGTCCCGGCGGCCGCCCGCGTCGGCTTCGCCCTCATCGACGTCGTCCGCGACGCCCACCGGGCCGGGGAGCTGGACGTTCCGGCGCTTCCAAGGGACCTGGAGGCGGAGGCCGCGCGCATGGCGGCGGACTTCGTCCCCGACCTGCCGCCCGCGGTGGCGCCGGCGTGTGTCGCCGTCTGGGCTCAGTTGCTCGGGCTGATCGGCTTCGAGGTGTTCGGCCAGTTCACCCGGATCGTGGAGGAACGGGACGCGTTCTTCCGCCACACGGTCGGCGGGCTCGCCCGCACGGTGGGGCTGCGGCCGGCCGACGCCGCCTCCTGAGGCGCGTCGGTCTGATCATCCCCGGTTGCGGGGTGTTGTCGTCGGTCGTCGGCACCCCAGGTTGCCTGGCGGCGTACTGCGTTCCGCGGGCGGCCCGATGCACACCGGGGTGAGCCCGAAACGGCATGGCGCAGGCCTCGGCGGAGTTGCCGGCGCCCCTCTCTCGGCCGGTGGAACCCCCCGGCGTTGTCGTCGGCCGCCGGCGCCCCCTGGTCGGCCGCCGGCGCCCCCTGGTCGGCCGGCGGCGCCCCCCTGGTCGGCCGGCGACGCTCCGCGTCCCACCGCCGCGGCCCGGTCCGAACCGAAGGCCCCGGCAGGGCGTCCGTACTTCCCCGGGAGTATCCGTGATCACGCCGTCCGGCCGACGCCGTCGGTCGGGCGTGGCGTCTAGCGTGGCGGACATGGACGAACAGCGTGGGCCCCGTACCGGCCCGCCGGAGCCGTGGCGCGCCGGCGGGCCGCCCCGGTGGTGGCGGCACGGGCCGCCCGGCTGGAGCCGCCGCGCCGCCGAGCGTGACGAGGACCTGGAGTCGGCCCGGCGCGCCCGGTGGCCGTGGCCCTCGACCGTGCTGCTCACCGCCTTCGTCGTGATCGGCTCCGGCTTCGCCGACCACGCCCAGGCGGGGGAGCGGGCCGCTCTCGACCCGTGGGGCCGCGCGCTGCTGTTCGTGTCGGGCGCGCTGCTGCTGTGGCGGTGGCGGCATCCCGTCGCCGTGCTGGGCGGCACGGTGGCCGCCGTCCTGGTGTACCTCGGCGCCGGATACCCGTACGGGCCCGTGTTCCTGACCGTCGCGGTGGCCTGTTTCACCGCCGTCGTCTCGGGGCGGCGGTACGCGGCCTGGGCGGCGATGGGGACGCTGTGGGCCGGGCACCTGCTGCTCGTCCACCTTCTGTACCGGTGGCTGCCCCCAGCGGGGGACGACGCGGCCTCCTGGACCGAGGAGATCGTCGTCGCCACCTGGGTGGTGGCGCTCCTCGCCGTGTCCGAGCTGGCCCGCGTCCGCCGTGAACAGTGGGCGCGCGAGCGGGCCGAGCGGGCCCGCGCGGAGCGCCGGCGCGCCGACGAGGAGCGGCTGCGCATCGCCCGGGAGCTGCACGACGTGCTCGCGCACAGCATCTCCGTCATCAACGTGCAGGCCGGCGTCGGACTCGCCCTGCTGGACAGCGACCCCGAGCAGGCGCGCACCGCGCTGACCACCATCAAGGCCCAGAGCAAGGAGGCGCTCGGCGAGGTGCGTCAGGTGCTCGACACCCTGCGCGCCCCCGGCGCCGCCCCGCGCGCCCCGGCGCCCGGCCTCGACCGGCTGCCCGACCTGGTGGAACAGGCCGCGGGCGCGGGACTGACCGTCACCGTCGAGGGCGAGCCGCCCCGGCTGTCGCCCGGCGCCGACCTGGCCGCCTTCCGCATCGTCCAGGAGGCCCTCACCAACGTCGTACGGCACTCCGGCTCCCGCGAGGCGTGCGTGCGCGTCGAGCGGCGCGACGGGCGGCTGCGGCTGCTGATCGACGACGACGGTCCCGCCACCGGCGCCGACGCGGGCGGCACGGGCAACGGGCTGGCCGGGATGCGGGAGAGGGCCGCCGCGCTCGGTGGCACCATCGAGGCGGGCACCCGCCCCGACGGAGGGTTCCGCGTGCTCGCCGTACTGCCGATCGAGGCCGAGGAGGACCGGTGATCCGAGTGGTGCTCGCCGACGACCAGTCGCTGGTGCGGGCCGGGTTCCGCGCCCTGCTGGACGCACAGCCGGACATCGCGGTGGCCGGGGAGGCGGCCGACGGCGAGGAGGCCCTGCGCCTGATCCGCGAGCTGCGGCCCGACGTCGTGCTGATGGACATCCGCATGCCCGCGCTGGACGGCCTCGCCGCCACCCGCCGCGTCACCGAGGACCTGGACCTGGCCGACGTGAAGGTGGTCATGCTCACCACCTTCGAACTGGACGAGTACGTCTTCGAGGCGATCCGCTCCGGCGCCTCCGGCTTCCTGGTGAAGGACACCGAGCCGGACGAACTGCTGCGCGCGGTACGGGCGGTGGTCGACGGCGACGCGCTGCTCTCGCCCGGCGTGACGCGCCGCCTGATCGCCGAGTTCGCCGCCCGCTCCAAGGAACCGGCCGCCGCCGGCGCCCTGTCGGAACTGACCGAACGGGAACGGGAGGTGATGGCGCTGGTCGGACTCGGCCTGACCAACGAGGAGATCGCCCGGCGCCTGGTGGTGAGCCCGCTCACCGCCAAGACCCACGTCAGCCGCACCATGGTGAAGCTGGGCGCCCGTGACCGCGCCCAACTGGTCGTCCTCGCCTACGAGTCGGGGCTCGTACGGCCGGGCTGGCTGGGCTGAGCCGCCCGCCGGAACCGCACCAGGACGGACACGGTGCGGACGGCGAACAGCGCCCCCGCGAGCACGCCGCCCCCGCGCACCAGTACGGTCTCCACCGCCCCCGGCAGGGCGAACAGCAGCGCCGGGCCCGCCACGGCGCCGAAGACCACGGCCGCCGCGAAGGCCGCGCTGCACAGCGCGTACCCGGTCTCCACGGTGATCGCGTCCCGCTCGGCCTGCCCGCGCCGGCCGCCCCCGCCCGCCTGATGTCCCCCCTGCTCACGCATGCCGGCAGTGAAACAGGCGGGCGTCCGGCGGGCAAGCACCCCGGGGCGCCGGCGCCTCAGCCGACCGCTGACGTCTCCCGCCACAGCGCCGCGAGCGCCGCGTCCCCCGACACCGCCGGCAGGGGGAGCCGGTTCCACAGCGAGAGGTACAGCTCGGCCGCCGGACCGGACACCTCGCACTCCGCGTCCCCGGCCGCGTCCCGCGTGGTCACCGGCGGCTCCTGCGACAGCCGTACGGTCCACACCGCGTCCGCGTCGGTCGCGCGCACCCGCAGCACGCGCGGCTCCGGGGTGCGGACCTGACTCCTGCGGCGGGCGTGGAAGCCGCGCAGCAGTTCGTCCACGCCGTCCACCGCGAAGTTCGTGGCGACGGGCGTCGGTTCGCCGCCGCGCGCCGCCTCCGCGTCGTAGCGGTGCACGGCCGTCTCATGGGCCTGGCGGCGGGCCCAGAAGCCGAGGCCGGAGACCGCGCCGGGCAGGAACGTCCAGCACTCCACGTCCGGCTTCGCCTCAGCGAGGGTGTCGAGCAGCGCGCGATGGCAGGCGCGGTACCAGGCGACCAGCTCCGGCCCGTCCAGGCCGGGGTGCTCCTCCATCGGGCGGGGCGTCGGGCACGCGTCGGCGACGAAGCCCGCCGCCCACCGGTGCACCACGCCGGTGTGCCGCAGCAGGTCCCGCACCCGCCAGCCCGGGCAGGTGGGGACGAGGGCGTCCGTCCCCGCCCGCTCCGCGGCGTCGGCCAGCAAGCGGCCCTCGTCCTGAAGTATTCCCAGGTACGAGGCAGTCTCCATGGCATTCTCCATGCCCGGGAGTCTGCCTCACGCAAGGCCGGAGGGGTCAGTGCTTTCCCCGGCGCCTACGGCAGCGGCTCCCGCCCCGGGCGCTCTACGGCAGCGGCGTCCCGCCCGTCGCGTTCACGATCTCGGCGGTGATGTACGACGCCTCCTGCGAGGCGAGGAACACGTACGCCGGCGCCATCTCGGCCGGCTGGGCGGGACGCCCGATCGGCGCCTGCTTGCCGAACTCCGCGGTGTCCGGCAGCGTGGCCGGGATCAGCGGCGTCCACACCGGGCCCGGGGCCACGGCGTTGACCCGGATGCCCCGCTCGATCAGCATCTGCGCCAGCCCCTGCGTGAACGTGACGACGGCGCCCTTCGTCGTCGCGTAGTCCAGCAGATGCGGGCTCGGCTTGTACGCCTGCACCGACGCCGAGTTGATGATGCTGCCGCCCTCCCGCAGATGCGGCACGGCGAACTTGCACAGCCAGAACATGCCGTACAGGTTGGTGCGCAGCACCCGGTCGAACTGCTCGGTGCTGATCGCCTCGATGCCGTCCGGCTGCGACATCTGGTACGCGGCGTTGTTCACCAGGATGTCGATGCCGCCGAACTCGGCGACCGCCCGGTCGATCAGCGCCCGGCAGTTCTCCTCCTCCCGGATGTCGCAGGAGACGGCCACGGCACGCCGCCCGGCCTCCTCCACCCAGCGTGCCGTCTCGTCCGCCTCGTCCTTCTCGCTCTCCAGGTACGTGAAGACCACGTCGGCCCCCTCACGGGCGAAGGCCAGGGCGACCGCGCGGCCGATGCCGGAGTCCCCGCCCGTGATCACGGCCGTGCGGCCGGTCAGGCGTCCGCTGCCCCGGTAGGAGTCCTCACCGTGGTCCGGCGGCGGGTCCATCGGGCCGGTCCAGCCCGGGTGCGGCTGGTCCTGGGACGGGAAGTCGGGGGTGGGGTGCCGGCCGACGGGGTTCTGCTGCTCGCTCACGTTCTCTCCCGGATCCACGCGGTGGTCGCTTGCGGCGTCCGCCGGGCGGAGGACCGGCGGACGCCGACGCACCGGGTACCCCGCCGCCGCCCGACGATCCCCCGCCGGGCGCTCAGTCCGCCCGCACGTGCCGGGTCGTGAACCCGATGGTGGTGGCCACCGCCGCCAGCACCGCCACGCTGGTCAGGGCGGCCGGGAGGCTGTACCAGTCGGCCATGAAGCCGATGGCGGGCGGGCCGAGCAGCATCCCGCCGTAGCCCAGCGTGGAGGCGGTCGCCACCCCGCTCGGGCCCGCCAGCGCGCCCGCCCGCTCCACGGCCACGGGGAAGAGGTTGGCGAGCCCCAGCCCGGTGACCGCGTACCCCAGCAGCGCCGCCCACAGGTACGGGGCCAGCGCGCCGAGCAGCATGCCGGCCGCGGCCGTCGAGCCGCCCACCAGGATCGTGCGGGTCCGGCCCAGCCGTTCCAGCAGCGTCGTGCCGCTCAGCCGGCCGATCGTCATGGCGAGCGCGAAACAGAGGTACCCGATCGCCGCCGCGCCCGGCGAGGCGTCCAGGTCCTGCTCCAGATGGAGGGCGCCCCAGTCGGCCAGTGCGCCCTCGCCGTAGGCGGTGCACAGCGCGATCAGCCCGAAGACGACCACCAGGGCCCGGGTGCGCCGGTCGTGCCGGGGAGCGGCGCCCTCGGCGGGACGTCTCCCGCTCGCCGGGGTCAGCGGCTCGCACCGCATCAGCGCCCGCCCCGCCACCGCCGTCACCAGCAGCGCGACCACGGCGAGCCCCGTGAGATGCCGGGTCGGCGACAGGGAGCCGGCGACCAGGGCTCCGAGCCCCGCGCCGACCATGCCGCCCAGGCTGAACGCGGCGTGGAAGCTCGGCATGACGGGCCGTCGCAGCGCCGCCACCAGGTCGACGGCCGCGCTGTTGAAGGCGACGTTGATCCCGCCGTAGGCCGCGCCGAACACCAGCAGCACGGCGCCCAGCGTGAGCGCGGAGTGGGTCAGCGGCGGCAGGGCCACGCTGAGGCTGAGGAGCACCGCGCAGACCACGGTGACCAGGTGGCTGCCGTACCGGCGGCACAGCCGGCCGGTCAGCGTCATGGTGATCACGGCGCCCGCGGAGACGCCGAGCAGCGCGAGCCCCAGGGCACTCGCGGACGCCCCGGTCTGTTCCTTGACGGCGGGGATGCGCACGACCCAGCCGGCGAAGACGAAGCCGTCCAGGGCGAAGAAGGCGGTCAGGGCGAGACGGAGTCGGACGAGGTCGGTACCCGGCACGGCACTGTGCGAGCGGGTTTTGTTTATCAGCGGCACAAAAGCAGGCTAGGCGGCGTTCCCAAGCCGCGGCAAGAGGTCGCCGGACCCGGCGGAAGTGAGCCGGCGCACGGCCGGAGGGGTGGGGGAGTTAACCCGTGTGATCGCCCCGGATGGTGAGGCCGCGCGACATGGCTGAGCGTGGATCAGGCCGGAGCCCGGGAAGGTCGTGCTGACGCGGAGTCAGCCGCCCGGCCTCCAGCGGAAGGACTCTCAGATGCGCTCTGCCCGCATGGTGCTCGCCGCCGCGACGGCCACGGCGGCTCTCGCCATCGCCGCGCCCGCGGCCTACGCCGACCACGACGGCGACAGCGGACACGACTCGTCCTCCTACAGCGAGGACTACGACAAGGAGAGCTCGTACGACAAGGACGAGAAGGACGACAAGTACGACAAGCCGCACGGCGGGGTCCACGCGGGCGGCGGCGCCCTGTCCGCGGTGAGCGGCGACGACTGGGGCAGCGCCAAGGACCCCAAGTACGACCCCGAGACCTACAAGGAGAAGGACGACTCCGAGAGCGAGGACTCCTGGAGCGGCAAGCAGGACAAGGAGTGGAAGCACGAGAAGCCGCACGGCGGCGTGCACACCGGCGGCGGCGGTCTCGCCTCGGAGCCCGGTGTCACGGCGGGCGGCCTGGCCGCGCTCGCGGTCCTCGGCACCGGCGCCTACGCGCTGCGCCGTAAGAAGGTCTCCGGGGACATGGCCTGAGCCATGCCCGGGGTCATAGCGGCCGGGGCCGTCCCCGGCGCCCCGAGCGCCAGGACGGCCCCGCTCGCCCCCTGCGTCCTCTTCGCCGTTCCCCCTCCCCCTGAAGCGCCCTCCGCCGTGCCCGAACGAGGTGGTTCCCCCGATGCCGGTCAGTGCCCTCCCTCCCGTCGAATCCGACCGGACGTCCCCGACGAGGCGCAGAGTGCGCTCCGTCATGACCGCGGTCTTCTGGGGCGGGGCCGGTCTGCTGCTGGCCACCACGCTGATGGGCGGCGGCGAGGACCCGCCCGACGACGCCCACGGACCGCACGCCTCCCGCACGGTCGCCGCGGCGCCCTCGGCCGACGCGTCCGGCGGTCCCGCCGAGGGCGGGTCCGCCGCCACGTCCCCCTCCGCCGCACGGTCGCCGGGCAAGCACCTGCCGCGCTCCGCGCCGACGAGGCTGGTCATCCCGTCCATCGGCGTGAACGCCCCGTTCACCGCGCTCGACCTCGACAGCAAGGGCCGGCTCGAACCGCCCCCGCCGAACGACACCAACCTCGTCGGCTGGTACGCCAAGGGCGCCTCCCCGGGCGAGCTGGGCGCCTCGATCATCGCCGGACACGTGGACACCAAGACCTCCGCGGCCGTCTTCGCGCGGCTCGTCGAACTCGAGAAGGGCGATCGCTTCCAGGTGCGGCGCGCCGACGGCACCAGGGCCACGTTCGTCGTCGACGAGGCGGAGTCCTTCGAGAAGGACGACTTCCCGAACGAGCGCGTGTACGCCGACACCCCCGACGCGCAGGTCCGGCTGATCACCTGCGCCGGCGCCTACGACCGCGCCGCCAAGGACTACACCGAGAACCTCGTGGTCTTCGCCCACCTCGTGTGAGCGCGCGGTACGACGGGCGCGCCACGATGGCGGATCCGCGTGACGAACGGTGACGAACGGCTGCCCGGAAGGGGAGGGACCTTCCGGGCGGCCGGCTTCGTCACGCCACGGAGCACTCCGCGCCGTTCAGCGAGAACGCCGCCGGGTCGGCGCCGGCCGCCGACCGCGTGCCGGTGAGGCCCAGCGAGACCGAACCGGCAGGCGGGATCGTCGCCGTGTACGGGGCCGCCGCGACGCTCACCTCCGCACCGCTCTGCGTCACCGTCCCGCCCCACAGGCTGGTGACCCGCTGGCCCGACGGGAAGGTCCAGCGCAGCGTCCACCCGTCGACCGCCGCGCTCCCGCTGTTGCGGACGACGACCTCGGCCTGGAAGCCGCCGGGCCACGCACCCGTCACCCGGTAGGCGACCGCGCAGGACCCGGCCGCCGGACCCGAGGCGGTCGTGACGGTCACCGTCGCCGAGCGCGCCGAACGGTTCCCGGCCGCGTCCCGTGCGTGGACCGCGAAGGTGTACGAGGTGTCCGCCGCGAGACCGGTCACGGTGGCCGTGGTGCCGGCGGCCGAGGCCACGACGGTCTCCTGACCGCCGGCCACCCGCACGACGTCGTAACCGGTCACCCCGACCGCGTCGGTGGCCGCGCCCCAGGAGAGGGTCACGGAGGAGGACGTCACCGCGGAGGCCACCGGGGCGCCCGGAGCGGTCGGCGCCGTGGTGTCCTCACCCGGGCCGCTCCGGTAGACCTCGGCCTCCTCGGACGTGGCCGCGATACCGTCCGGGCCGTCGAAGAGGCGCTGCCCCCAGCTGGTCATCCGGTCCGGGTCGAAGTTCTCGACCATGTCCAGGTACTCGACGCCGCCGCCGTTGCCGCTCCACGACCAGCCCAGGTAACCGATGCCGAGCTGCCGGGTGACCGACAGGACGGCGTCCTCGTCCGGGTTGCCGTCGGAGTGGTCGTGCCCGAACTCGCCCACCACGACCGGGAGTTTCGCGGCGACGAAGCGGCCGAGGTAGTCGCTCACCTCGGCGGCGGTGTCGAAGACGCCGTACATGTGGATGGAGAACACCGTGTTGGCGTCCGGGTCGGCCGCGAACACGGAGGCCGCGTTGTCGCGCATGGTGAACGCCCAGTCCTGGCCCCAGTTGGGTGCGTCCACCATCAGCGTGTGGTCGAACCCGGCGGCCCGCAGCCGCTGGACCGCCGCCTTCGTGTCGGCGGTCCAGCGGGTGTGGTCGGTGTTGCCGTAGGGCTCGTTGCCGATGTTGACGACGACGTAGTCCTCCTGGCCGACGAGCGCGTCCCGCACCTCGATCCAGTAGCCGGCGGCGCGGGCCAGCGTCACCGCTCCGCTCTGCTCGCCGTAGCCAGTGGTGTCGTGCACCTCCAGGACGCAGATCAGCCGGTTCCGCTTGCACTGCGCGACGACGTTCGCCACGTCGGCGGTGTCGTTGCGGGTCCACCGGTCGCCGCTGGACAGCACCACGCGCACGGTGTTGGCGCCCTTGGCCTTGATGTGGTCCAGCGCGTCGAGCCGGTCGGCGTACCAGGTGTGGGCGTGGTTGACGCCCCGCATCACGAAGTCGTTCCCGGACGCCTCGAGGAGCCGTCCGTTCTCCACCCGGAACCCGGTGGGCGCCGCGTGGGCCGGGGTGGCCGGGACGAGCAGCGTCAGGAGCAGGGCCGCGAGTGCTGCGAGCGCGGCGGACAGGTGCGGGAGGCGTAGGAGGCCGAGGTGGGTGTCGCGCATGGTGTCCCCTTCCGTGGTGGACGTGGGAGCGCTCCCATGCGGGACATGAAGGCATCGTTGTCAGTTGCGCGTCAAGAGGCGTGGTGCGGGTCGGTCGCCTGACCTGCGGAGGTGAGAGAGGTCGGGCCGGGACGCCGTGGGGCGTCCCGGCCCGGTACCGCTGATTCGACCGCCGTTCGACGGCTCAGGTGCGTGGGCCGGACGGCGTACGGGGTTCGGGTGCTTCGGGTGCCTCGGGTTCTTCAGGCGTCTCGGGTGCCTCGGGTGTCGTGGTCGTACGGCGCGGCAGTGCCCTGCGGAGCAGCGGCCAGGCGAGCAGCAGCACCACGACCGCGTACACCGTCACCGAGAACGGCGTGTTCACCAGGCCGGTGACGCTGCCGTCGCTGATCTGGAGCGCGCGGCGCAGCTGCTGCTCGGCGGCCGGACCGAGGATCACGCCGATCACGGCGGGCAGCACCGGCAGCCCGTACCGCCGCATGCCGAACCCGATGAGGCCGATGACCAGCAGCATCACCAGGTCGATCACCTCGCCCCCGACCGCGTACGCGCCCACCGCCGCGAAGAACATGATCCCGGCGTACAGGTACGGCCGCGGGATGCGCAGCAGCTTCGCCCATACCGGCGCCAGCGGCAGGTTCAGCGCCAGCAGCAGCACCATGCCGACGAACAGCGAGGCGATCAGACCCCACACCAGGTCCGGTTCCCGCTCGAAGAGCAGCGGGCCCGGCTGGATGCCGTACTGCTGGAACGCGGCCAGCATCACCGCGGCGACCGCCGTGGTCGGCAGGCCGAGGGTCAGCATCGACACCAGCGTGCCCGCGGCCGACGCCGAGGCCGCCGACTCCGGTCCCGCCACACCCTCGATGGCGCCCTTGCCCCACTCGTCCTTGTGCTTCGACAGGCGCTTCTCCGTCACGTACGACAGGAACGTCGGGATCTCCGCGCCGCCCGCCGGGATCGCGCCGAACGGGAAGCCGATGAACGGGCCGCGCGCCCAGGCCTTCCAGGTGCGCCGCAGGTCGGCGCGGCCCAGCCACGGCCGGCCCACCGGGATGGGCTCCGGCGGCCGGCGCCGCAGATGGGCGGCCACCCACAGCGCCTCACCGATCGCGAACAGGCCCACCGCGACGATCACCACGTCCACACCGTCGGCCAGGTGCAGCGAACCGAAGGTCAGCCGCTGCTGCCCGGTCATCTGGTCCAGGCCGATCAGGCCGATGGTCAGGCCGATCAGCAGCGAGGCCAGGCCCCGGACACGGGACGAGCCGAGGACCGAGGTCACGGCGATGAACGCCAGCACCATGATGGCGAAGTAGTCCGGCGCGCCGATGTCCACCGCCAGGTCGGCGACCGTCGGCGCGAGCGCGACCAGCAGCAGCGTGCCCACCATGCCGCCCGCGAAGTGACCGACGGCGGCGGCCGCGAGGGCCTGCGCGCCGCGCCCCGACTTCGCCATCGGGTTGCCCTCCATCGCGGCGACCACGGCGGCGCTCTCACCGGGCGTGTTCAGCAGGATCGAGGTCGTCGAACCGCCGAACATCGCGCCGTAGTAGATGCCGGCGAACATGATGAACGCGCCGGTCGGGTCCAGCCCGTACGTCACCGGCAGCAGCAACGCCACCGCCATCGCCGGGCCGATGCCCGGCAGCACGCCGATCGCCGTGCCGAGCAGCACGCCCACCGCGGCCCAGAGAAGGTTGAGCGGTGTGAGGGCGGTGCCGAAGCCGTCCAGCAGGGAGTTGAGGGCGTTCATGTCACAGCACTCCCATCAGCGGACCGCCGGGCAGCGGCACTCCGAGCAGCTTGTCGAACAGGGCGTAGGTGGCCAGCGAGAGCACCGCCGCGATCAGCGGGTCGCGGTCCACCCTGCGGCTGCCGAGCGCGTACGCGGCGCCCCAGAAGAGCAGGGCGCCCGCGGCGGGGAAGCCGAGCGGCTCGATGAGGACGGCGGAGCCGAGGAACACGCCGGCCAGCAGCGCGACCGTGCGCCAGTCGGCCGGTTCGGTGAGGTCGACGTCCTCACCGGTCTCCGCCTGGCCCCGGCCGCCGCGCAGGACGTCCACGGCGAGGAGGGCGGCGACGAGGAGCAGGCCGATGCCGACGACGACCGGAACCGTCTTCGGCCCCACCGGGCCGCGCTGGGTGATGTCGACGTCCATGGTGAGGGCGTCGGTGAGGACCAGCACGCCGAGGGCGAGGAGGAGGGCGCAGACGCCCAGTTCGGAGTGGTCGCGGAGCCAGGAGGTGGGGGTGCGGGGGGTGCTGGGCGGGGTCGGCTTCGTTTCGGGGGCGGGCGTGGGGTGCGCGGTGGGCTCGGCCTCGGGGTCGGGCGTCGGGGTGGAGGGGGTGCTCACAGGCCCAGCTCCTTCAGTACCGACATCACGCGCTCGTCCTCGGCGGCCAGGAACGCGCCGAACTTGTCGCCGGTCAGGAACGCGTCGTCCCAGCCGTTGCGTTTCATGGACTCCTGCCACTCCTTCGAATCGTGCAGCGCCTCCAGCAGCCGGACGAGCTTGCCGCGTTCGGCGTCGGTGAGGCCGGGCGGGGCGACGACGCCCCGCCAGTTCGTGAACTCCACGTCGTAGCCGGACTCCTTGAGCGTGGGCGCGTCGAGGCCCGGTACGCGTTCCGGTCCGGTCACCGCGAGCAGCCGCAGCTCGCCCGCCTCGATCTGGTCGCGGTACTCGCCGACCCCGGAGACGCCGAAGGCGACCTTGTTGCCGAGGATCGAGGCGAGCAGTTCGCCGCCGCCGTCGAACGGGATGTAGTTGACGTCCTTCGGGGCTATCCCGGCGGCCTGCGCCATCAGCATCGGCGCGAGGTGGTCCGGGCCGCCGGGGGAGGAGCCGCCGCCCACGGGGAGCCGGCCGGGGGCCGCCTTCCAGGCGTCGACCAGGTCGCCGATGGTCCGGTACGGGGAGTCCTTGGCGACCACCACCACGTCCTGCTCCTCGGTGAGCCGGGCGATGGGCGTGGTGTCGGCGAGGGTGCGGGGCGCGTGGTTGGAGCGGACGGCGCCGACGACGCCGAGGCCCATCGACATCGCCAGCTTGCCGTTGCCGCGTTCGTTCACCAGGCGGGTGAGGCCGACCGTGCCGCCGGCGCCGGGCAGGTTGAACACCTCGACGGAGCGGGTGAGGTCGGCCTCCTCGGCGTTCTTCGCGGCCGTACGGGCGGTGATGTCGTAGCCGCCGCCGGGTGTGTTGGGGACCATGAGGCGCAGGCCCGGGATGCTGGTGCCGCTGTCGGAGCCGCTGCCGGTCGTGAGCAGAGGCGGGCCCACGAGGACGAGCAGGGCGGCGCCGAGCAGGGCTAGGGGTGTGCGGAGGCGCACGGGTGCCACCACCTGTCGGTCGGGTTGTGCGGGTGTTTGCGGGTGTGTGCGGGTGTGGGGTGTGTGTGGGGGTGGGGGGCGCGTGACCCGCGGAGGGCGGGTGACGCGGGCCACATGGTGCCTGCGTGGGGGCGGGGTGTCGCGGTTACGGAAGCAATGGAGGTTGTGGTCGTTGTGTCAGGGCCCTTTGCCTGGTCGGGGGCGGGGGTGATGATGTGCCTATGCGAGACGGGGAGGATGCGGCTGTCGGGGCCATCGGGGTGCTTGTCGTGGACGACGACTTCCGGGTGGCGCGGGTGCACCGGGCGTACGTCGAACGCGTCGACTCCTTCCGGGTGGTCGGGGTCGCCGGCAGCGGTGAGCAGGCGCTGCGCGCCGTCGACGAACTCCGTCCTGATCTGGTGCTGCTCGATCTGTATCTGCCCGACGTGTTCGGCCTCGATGTCATCCCCCGGCTGCGGACCGCCGGGCACGACTGCGACGTCATGGTCGTCAGCGCCGCGCGGGAGGCGGACGCGGTACGGGGCGCGGTGCGGCACGGTGTCGTCGACTATCTGCTGAAGCCCTTCGACTTCGAGGACCTGCGGGGGCGGCTCGAGCGGTACGCGGTGCAGCGGGGGATGCTGCGGGACACCGTGGTGCGGGGGCAGGCGGACGTCGACCGGGTGCTGGCGGGGGCGGCGCTGCCGGTTCCGTCCGCGTCGCCCGGGCGGCCGGTCAGGCTGCCGAAGGGGATGAGCGCGGAGACCGCCGGGCTGGTCGAGCGGACGCTGAGGGAGGCGGAGGGGAGCCTGTCGGCGAGTGAGTGCGCGCGGCTGACCGGTGTGTCGCGGGTGAGTGCGCGGAGGTATCTGGAGTACTTCCACACGGTGGGGGCGGCGGAGGTGTCGTTGCGGTACGGGGCGACGGGGCGGCCTGAGCGGCGGTACCGGTTCGTGGAGGCACGGCGGGAGCGGGAGCGGGGGCGGGGGTTGGGTGATCCCCCTCCGTCGATGCCTGCGGCGCAGGGTTCTGCCCGGTGGGGGTTGCTGTAGCGCCTACGGAGGGTGGGTGGAGCGGGGCCGCGGCGGGGGCGGACGTCCTCGGTCTGGCGCGAGAGTGCGTGTTTACGAGGTGCGAGGGGAGGACGCGCCAGCCGCTGCGGGCGCCCACCCCCACCCCGACCCCTCCCCGCCGTGGGCGGCTACGCCGACACCGGTGGCGTGCGCCCGGCCAACGGCGGCAACCTGCCGCCAACCGCGAGCGCACGGCCGGCCGGCGGCGGCCAACTGCGGGTACTCGTGCCGCCTGGGGCGATGGGGGAGGGTGGGCGCGGCGGCGCCTCGCTGGCGCCGAGTTGCGCCGACACCCCTACCCCGCACCAACGCCGGTGCCTGTTGTCCCGCTCGCCGCGGGCAGTCGTGCCGCTGGGGCGATGGGGGTACCTCCCGCTCGAGCGAAGCCGAGAGTGGGGGAGGGTGGGCGCGGCGGCACCTCGTGGGCGCCGAGTTGCGCCGCCACCCCCCGGCCCACACCCCCGCCGTGTGCTACTGAAGCGCGCTGCTGTGCAGGTCCCTTGACGTGCCGCGCACCCTGGGATCGCCCAGGTCACTTAGGCGCCGCGCCCCGCGGATAGGACGCCGGCAGCCGCGCCGACGCAACCGCCAGCGCCGTCGCCGCCGACGCAACCCCCAGCACCGCCCCCGCCGCCACATCCCCCGGATAGTGCACCCCCGTATGGATCCGGGAGTACCCCACCGCCCCCGCCAACAGTCCCAACGGCACGGACGCCGCGGGCAGCACCGTCCCCACCGCCGTCGCGAAGGCGACCGCGGACGCCGTGTGCCCGGACGGGAACGACGCCGACCTCGGCATCGGGACATGCCGGTCCACCGTCACCCGCGCCGCCTCCCGGTCCGGACGGTCCCGCCGGACCAGCCGCTTGCCGAGCAGGTTCGCCGACGCCGAGGCCACCGCTACGGCGCCCACCCCCGCGAGCGCCGCCCTGCGCGGGCGGGAGCCGGCCAGGGACAGCGCGCCGGCGATGGCGAACGAGATCTTGGAGTGGTCGGCCGCGTGGGAGAGCCGGCGCAGGGCGCGGTCGAGGGTCGGCGTCGGGGTCGCGGCGACCGCCGCGTACAGGGCGCCGTCCACCGCTCTGAGGTCGCTCAGCACCTCGGAGACGATCCTGCGCAGTCCGTCGGCGGCCGGTACGGGTCTGGTGAGCTCGCTCATCTGTCTCTCCCGCGGTGACGTCGTCCAGGGTGCCCACGGTACGCATGATCCACGTGAGGGGCCCACCCGCCCCGGCCAGGAGTTGACAAGGTACCCCCTGGGGGTATCGTGAGCAGCGTCGACGTTGCTTCCGGAGGAGAGCCGGCCATGAAGACTGGATTGAGGATCACCGCGTTCGCCGCCGCGCTGGCCGCTACGTTCGGCACCGCCTACGGGGTCGGCCAGACCTTCGACCCGGTCGTGGCGGACCGTCCACCCGCGCACGAGGAGCGGCATGAGCCGGGGGAGAGCCGGCACGCGCCCGGTGGACTGCAGATCTCGGAGGGTGGCTACACCCTCGACCTGCGCACTCCGGCGGTGACCGCCGGCGAGCGCGCCGAGCTGCGGTTCGCCGTGCGGGACGCGGAGGGGCGGGCCGTCACCGAGTACCGGCGGGAGCACGACAAGGAGTTGCATCTCATCGTGGTTTCCCGTGATCTGGTGACCTACCGGCATCTGCATCCGGAGCGGGCGGCCGACGGCACCTGGAGCACGCAGGTGGAGCTGCCCCGCGCCGGCGGGTACCGGGTGTTCGCCGACTTCACTCCGGACAGGGCGGGTGCGGAGAATCTGACGCTCGGCGCCGATCTGGCCGTGTCCGGGGCGTACAGTCCGCGTGAGCTGCCACGGCCCGCGGCCAAGGCTCGGGTGGACGGGTACGACGTGCAGGTGACCGGGGCGCTGACGCCCGGCCGGGAGAGTGAGCTGCGGCTGACCGTTACACGTGACGGTGAGCCGGTCACCGATCTCGAACCGTATCTGGGCGCCTACGGCCATCTGGTCGCCCTGCGCGCCGGGGACCTCGCCTATCTGCACGTTCATCCGGAGGGTGAGTTGGGCGTCGCCGAGCCGGGGCCGCACGTCTCCTTCAGCGCCACGGCGCCCAGCGAGGGCAGCTACCGGCTGTTCCTGGAGTTCAAGCACGACGGAGTCGTCCGCACCGCCGCCTTCACCGTCGAGGCCTCGCACGGCCACTGAACGGGTCTCAGCCCAGCGCCCGGTCCAGGTTGTACGCCGCGCTGATCAGGGAGAGGTGGGTGAAGGCCTGGGGGAAGTTGCCCTGTTGGTGGCCGGTGTGGCCGATCTCCTCGGCGTAGAGGCCGAGATGGTTGCCGTAGGTGAGCATCTTCTCGAAGGCCAGGCGGGCTTCGTCCAGGCGGCCGGCGCGGGTGAGGGCCTCGACGTACCAGAACGAGCAGATGGAGAACGTGCCTTCCGCGCCGTGCAGGCCGTCGGGGCTGGCCTGCGGGTCGTAGCGGTAGACCAGCGAGTCGGAGACCAGCTCACGGGTCAGACAGTCCAGCGTGGACAGCCACTTGGGGTCCTTCGGCGCGATGAACTTCGACATCGGCATCATCAGCAGCGCGGCGTCCAGCACCTCGCCGCCCTCGTGCTGCACGAACGCCCGCAGGTCGTCCGACCAGCAGTCGGTCATCACCCGCCGGTAGATCGTGTCCCGGCACGCCGTCCACAGCGGCAGGTCGGCGGGCAGGCCCCGGCGGCGGGCCATGCGGACGGCACGCTCGATCGCCACCCAGCACATCAGCCGCGAGTACAGGAAGTTCTTCCGCCCGCCGCGGGTCTCCCAGATGCCCTCGTCGGGCTGGTCCCAGTTCTCGCACACCCACTCGACCAGCGCCGTCACATGGTCCCACTGCTCGCTGGAAATCGGCTCGGCCCACTTGTCGTAGAGGTAGATCGAGTCGATCAGCGCGCCGTAGACGTCCAGTTGCAGCTGGTCGGCCGCCGCGTTGCCGACCCGGACCGGGCGTGAGCCGCGGTGGCCCTCCAGATGGTCCAGGGTCTGTTCGGGCAGGTCCGTGCGGCCGTCGATGCCGTACATGATCTGGAGCGGGCCCGAGGGTTTGCCGTCGCCGGGGCTGATGTGCCGGGAGACGAACGCCATGAACGCCTCCGCCTCCTCGGTGAAGCCCAGCCGCAGCATGGCGTAGACGCAGAACGCCGCGTCGCGCACCCACATGTACCGGTAGTCCCAGTTGCGTTCGCCGCCGAACTCCTCCGGCAGGCTCGTCGTCGGCGCGGCGACGATCGCCCCCGTGGGCGCGTACGTGAGCAGCTTCAGGGTGAGCGCCGAGCGGTGCACCATCTCCCGCCAGCGGCCCCGGTAGCGGGACGCGGCCAGCCAGTTCCGCCAGTAGCGCACCGTCGCGGCGAACTCCTGCTCGGCCTCCTCGTGGGCGCAGCCGCGCGGCGTCAGCGCACCGCCGACCTGGTCCAGCGCGAACACCGCCGTCTCGCCCTCGGCCAGCTTGAACTCGGACCGCACGTCCTGCCCGTCCCGCTCCAGCGGAACCGTGGCGGTCAGGGCGAGGTCCAGCGCGTCGGACTCGAAGACCGCGACGTCCCCGGTGAGCCGCAGCGTGTGCGGCAGCGCCGCGTAACCGAACCGCGGCGCCACCCGGGCGCGGAACGGCAGCGACCCGCGCACGCACAGCACCCGCCGGATCAGCCGGTGCCGGTCCTCCTCCACGGACTCGCCGGACACGGGCATGAAGTCCTGCACCTCGCCCACGCCGTCCTCGGTGAAGTACCGGGTGATCAGCACGTTCGTGTCGGGGAAGTAGAACTGCTTGGTGCGGGCCGGCACGGCCGCCCCCAGCTCGAAACAGCCCCCGCGGTCGGCGTCCAGCAGCGCGGCGAACACGCTCGGCGCGTCGAAGCGCGGCGCGCAGTACCAGTCGATGGTGCCGTCCGTCGCGACCAGTGCCACGCTGCGCAGGTCGCCGATCAGCCCGTGGTCGGCGATGGGCATGTACCGCCGCGCGGATCCGTCGCCAGGCCGGTTGGTCGTCCCGTCCATCGCAGCCTCCTCGGCCGGCGCGTGTCCCCCTGCCAGCTTAGGCAGGGGGAGCGGGGCCGGCCTTCCGGCGGGCGCGGCGCTACCGGCGTACGGCCCTGAGGATCACGAACTTCGGGTCCGACGCCACCACCTCGCTGTTGCCGAACAGGCGGCGCAGCTTCATGTGGTGCCCGAGGTGCCGGTTGCCGACCACCCACAGCTCGCCGCCCGGGCGCAGGGTGCGGCGGGCGCCGGTGAACATGCGCCAGGCCGTGGCGTCCGTGGTCGCCTGGTGGGAGTGGAAGGGCGGGTTGTTGAGCACCAGGTCGACGCTGCCCGCCGGGACGCCCGTCAGACCGTCGCCGACCCGGAACTCGGCGTGCCCGCTCACGTCGTTCGCCCGGTAGGTGTCCTGCGCCGACGCCACCGCCTGGAAGGACTCGTCCACGAACAGCACCTCGGCCTTCGGGTCGGCCAGCGCCGCCGCCGTCCCCACGACGCCGTTGCCGCAGCCCAGGTCCACCACCCGGCCGCCGCCCCGCCCGCCGGGCAGATGGCGCAGGAAGAAGCGGGTGCCGATGTCGAGCCGGTCCGCGCAGAACACCCCGGCGTGGTTGACGACCGTACGGCCCGACACCGCACCGACGTCCTCCGGCAGCGTGTAGCGGTACGGCCACGGGTTCGGCGGGCGGACCAGGGAGGGGTCCGGTGTGCAGAGGATCAGCCGGGCCTTCTTCTCCGCGAGGGAGGTGCGGGTCGGGCCGATGATCCGCTCGAACAGCTTCAGCGTCGAGGTGTGGATCTCCTTCACCATGCCCGTGCCGACCACGACCGTGTCCGCGTGCACGGACGGCGCCAGGCGCAGCAGCTGGTCCTCCAGCAGCGCCAGGCTCTTGGGCACCCGCACCAGCAGCACGTCGATCCGCTCCGGCGGGGCGTCCTGCGTGGTCAGCAGCCGGACGGCGCCGGTTTCGACGCCGTTGCGGGCGAGGTTGGCGCGGGTGGCCTCCTGGCCGAGCCAGGAGTCGGTGATCTGCGTCGGCCGGTGTGCGGCGAGCGCCGTGACCAGCGCGCCCCACCGGTCGCCGACGACCACGACCGTGCCGGACAAGGCCGGCCGGCGGTCGGCGAGATGCCTGAGGAGATATTCGTCGGAGGCGTCCCAGGCGCGCAGCCTGTCCCGCGGGTCCTCGGGGAAGCGGGACAGCTCCGGCTCGCCCCAGGGCGTCGTCATACGGTCGTTCATCGTGCGGCCAGGCTAGCCGAGCCCGGGACCGGCCCGGCGCGGCCGCCGGGGTGCACGCCCTGTACGGGCGGCACGCCTCACCGGGTCGCCGCACGTGGGCGGCCTGTCGTCCGCGAGTGTTGCGGATCATGGGAGACTCGCCCCCATGAGCGGGAAGGCGGACCCCCGGCCGGCGGGGGAAGGGACCACCTCGAGGACGCGGCTGGACCGGGGGCGCGGGGCGCTCGGACCCGCGCTGGAGCTCGTGCACACCGGACGCGCCCCGACCCGCGCCGTGCTCACCGCGGAGCTCGGCGTCACCCGGGCCACCGCCGGCGCGGTGGCCGCCGAACTGGAGGCGCTCGGACTCATCCGCGTGGACGCCCGGCCCGGCGCGGCCGCCGGATCCCAGGGACGCCCCTCGCACCGGCTGTCCGTCGCCGAGGACGGCCCCGTGGCGCTCGCCGCGCAGATCCACGCCGACGGCTTCCGCGCCGCCCTCGTCGGGCTCGGCGGCCGGATCGTCGCCACCGCGCCCGGCTGCGAGGTCGTCGACCCCGACCCGGCGAAGGTGCTCGGCTCCGTCGTCGCGGCCGGCGCGGAGTTGCTGCGCGAGACCGGACGGCGGTGCGTGGGCGCCGGGCTCGCCGTGCCGTCGGCGGTCGCCGAACCGGAGGGCCTGGCGCTCAACCCGCTGCACCTGGCCTGGCCCGCCGGCGCGCCGGTGCGGGAGATCTTCGCCGAGCAGGTGCGCGCCGCCGGCCTCGACGGGCCCGCCTTCGCCGCCAACGACGTCAACCTCGCCGCGCTCGCCGAGCACCGGCACGGCGCCGGGCGGGGCGCGCGCGACCTGCTGTGCGTCGCCACCGGCCACCGCGGCGTCGGCGGCGCGCTGGTCCTCGACGGCCGTCTGCACACGGGCAGTTCGGGCCTCGCCCTGGAGGTCGGCCACCTCGCCGTCAACCCCGAGGGCCGCCCCTGCCACTGCGGCGGCCGGGGCTGTCTCGACGTCGAGGCGGACCCGCTGGCCCTGCTCACCGCGGCCGGGCGCGAACCGGGCCCCGAGATGTCGCTGCTGAAGCAGGCCGACGACCTGATCCGCGGCCGGTACGACGACCCGGAGGTGCGCGCCGCCACCGAACAGCTCATCGACCGGCTCGGCCTCGGGCTCGCCGGGCTGGTCAACATCCTCAACCCCGACCGGATCATCCTCGGCGGTCTGCACCGCACCCTCCTGGAGGCCGACCCCGACCGGCTGCGGGCCGTCGTCGCCGACCGCAGCCTGTGGGGCCGCAGTGGCGGGGTGCCGATCCTCGCCTGCACGCTGGACCACAACAGCCTGGTCGGCGCGGCGGAACTGGCCTGGCAGCCGGTGCTGGACGATCCTCTGGGGGCACTGGCGTAACGACCACCGCACAAGAGAAGGCCGACCGCATGACCGACACGCTCACCGTCACCGTCCTCGGCACCGGCATCATGGGCGCCGCGATGGCCCGCAACCTCCTCAAGGCGGGGCACACCGTCCGCGCGTGGAACCGCACCCGCGCCAAGGCCGACCCGCTGGCCGCCGACGGCGCCCACGTCGCCGGCACCCCCGCCGAGGCGGTCGAGTCCGCCGACGTGGTCCTCACCATGCTGTACGACGGCCCCGCCACCCTGGAGACCATGCGCGCCGCCGCTCCGGCGCTCCCGCGCGGAGCCGTCTGGGCGCAGTGCACCACCAGCGGCATCGAGGACGTCGCCGCACTGGCCGCCTTCGCCCGCGACCACGGCCTGCGCTTCTACGACGCCCCCGTGCTCGGGACCCGCAAGCCCGCCGAGGACGGACAGCTCACCGTCCTCGCCGACGGCCGGGACACGGTGACCCCGGTGTTCGACGCGGTGGGCGCCCGCACCGTGTGGACCGGCGAGGACGGCGCCGAGGCGAGCGCCACCCGGCTGAAGCTCGTCGCCAACAGCTGGGTGCTCGCGGCCACCGCCGCCGCGGGCGAGACCCTGGCGCTGGCCCGCGCCCTCGACGTCGACCCGGACGCCTTCTTCGGCCTCATCACCGGCGGCCCGCTCGACATGGGCTATCTGCACGCCAAGGCGCGGCTGATCCTCGAGGGGCAGCTCTCCCCGGCCCAGTTCGCGGTGAAGACCGCCGCCAAGGACGCCGCGCTGATCGTACGGGCCGGTGAGCGCAACGGCGCCCGCCTCGACGTCGCCGCCGCGAGCGCCCGCCGCCTGGAGCGGGCCGCCGCCCAGGGACACGGCGACGAGGACATGGCCGCCGCCTACTTCGCGAGCTTCGGCGACGGTCCCGCGTCCACCACCTGACCACCCCCCTCCCTGTTCGCCCTGTACCGCGAGGAGTCCACGTGTCCAAACCCCCACTGCCGCCCGAGGCCCAGGAGCTGCTGCGCAAGCCCAACCCGTGCGTGATGGCCACCCTCCGCTCCGACGGCACGCCCGTCTCCACCCCCACCTGGTACCTCTGGGAGGACGGCCGCGTCCTGGTCAACCTGGACGAGGGCCGGGTCCGCCTGCGCCACCTCCAGCGCGACCCGCGCGTCACCCTCACCGTCCTCGACGCGGACAACTGGTACACCCACGTCACCCTGATCGGCCGCGTGGCCGAGATGCACGACGACGAGGACCTCTCCGACATCGACCGCCTCTCCCGCCACTACGGCGGCGACGCGTACCCGAACCGCGAGCGCCGCCGGGTCAGCGCCTGGGTCGAGGTCGAGCGGTGGCACGGCTGGGGCGCGATGAAGGACAGCGACCAGACCGGCTGACCGGGGGCCGCGGGAGCAGCCGCGCACCGCCCGCGTACTCCCCGGGTGGTACGCCGGCTGCCGCCGGCCGCACGACGCCCTGACCCCCCTCCCGGGGCGAGTCTCGAAGTGTCGCCGAGGGGCGACGAGACACCGCATCCGAGGAGTTGAACGATCATGGAGACCCTGGCGCACTTCGGTGACGGCGGGCCCGGCCCGTGGATCCTGCTCTTCCCCCTGTTCTGGGCCCTGGTCGTGGGGTTCGGCATCACCCTGCTGCGCCGCACGGGGTGGCGCGGCCGCCGCGGCCCGCACGGACCGGCCGCCCGCGACGACTCGCCGCTCGCCGTCCTCGGCCGCCGCTTCGCCTCAGGCGAGATCGACGAGGACGAGTACTGGCGCCGCCTGTCGGTCCTGGAGGAGCAGTTCGGACGACGCGACTGAGACGGACGCCTTCGCGCGCCCCTCTTCGCGATCATGGTGACGCACGTCACCACCCCACCCTGTGACGGTTACGGCGCGGACGGCGCTGCACAGATGAGGCGTCGTACGGGGCGGATGAGCCCCGTGTGACGGCCGCAGCTTCCGTCGGCCCGGTCGGGCCGCTTCTCAGGGTGGGGATCCTTTTGAGCCGTCGCAGCCGGCGTCGTGCCGTGTCGCACGCGTACAGACCGCTGAGCATGAGACGCCGGGCGTGGCTGACGCTCGGCGCCGTGCTGATCGGGGGAGGGGGCGTCGTCACGTACGCCACGGCCAGCCCGTCCGACGGGTCCGGCGCCCCTGGGCAGGACCGGCGGCCGGTCGAGGTCTACGGCCTGACGCTGAAGGGCACCGCGGCGGGCGAGCGCGAGCTGCCCCGCACGGAGACCGAGCAGTTCTCCCTGGTCGGCGTCTCCTGGACCGGGGCGCTGAAGCCGCTGGAGGGCACCGCGCAGGTGCGCGCCCGCGGCCTCGAGAGCGGCGAGTGGAGCGCCTGGCATGACCTGGAGCTGAACGCCGCCCCGCCGGAGGAGGTCGAGGCCGGCATGCGCGGCGCGTCCCAGCCGCTGTGGGTCGGGCCCTCCGACGGCGTGGAGGCCCGCGTCGTCCACGAGGACGGCACCACCGGCGCGCTGCCCAAGGGCCTCGAGGTGAACCTGGTCGACCCGGGCGTGGTGACCGAGGCCGAGACGCGCCTCGACGCGCCCGAGCCGGCCGCGTTCGTCATGGACGAGTCGCCGTCCCCGTCCCCGTCCCCGGAGCCCACCGCGCCGCCGTCCACGGTGCCGCAGCCGCCCGTCACCTCGCGGGCCGGCTGGGGCGCGGACGAGTCGAAGAGCCCTGACCCGTCGGAGTACAACCCCGACGTGAAGGCGGTGTTCGTGCACCACACGGACGGCGCCAACGACTACGACTGCGCGGAGTCGGCGTCCATCGTGCGCGGCATCTACGCCTACCACACCGAGGTCGAGGGCTGGAACGACATCGGCTACAACTTCCTGGTCGACAAGTGCGGCACGGTCTTCGAGGGCCGCAAGGGCGGCATCGACCGGCCCGTGCTCGGCGCCCACACCTACGGCTTCAACCGTGAGTCCGCCGGCATCGCCGTCCTCGGCACGCACGTCAGCGGCGCCGCCTCCACCGCCGCCCTCACGTCCGTGGCGCGCGTGACCGCCTGGAAGCTCGGCCAGTACGGCGCGGACCCGGCGGGCACGGTGCAGCTCACCGCCGGCGCGACTCAGCGCAACTACTTCAGCACCCAGTTCACCGCGGGCGAGCAGTACACCTTCCGACGGGTGTCCGGACACCGCGACGGCTTCAACACCCAGTGCCCGGGCGACGCCCTGTACGCCCAGCTGCCGACCGTCCGCACCTGGGCCGCGGGCCCCGTCGACGGGCTGCGCATCGCGTCCCTCACCGACGCGACCGCCAAGGGCTCGACGTACTACACCAAGGGCACGCCGGTGGTGCGCTGGGCGGCCACCACGCCGGCCGCGCTGATCAAGAGGTACGACGTGCTCGTCGACGGCCAGGCCGTCGCCGCCACCTCGGGCGCCGGCTACGCCAAGCGGATCACCCTTGCCCCCGGCAGCCACACCGTGACCGTGCAGGCCACGCACCAGTCCGGCGCCGTCTCGGCCGCGGCCCCGCTGACCGTCGTGGCGGAGACGACCGCGCCGGTGTTCACCGCCGCGCCGACGCTCGGCCTGCGCACCGGCACGGTCTACACCGGGTCCGCCCCGGTCACGCTGCGCTGGAAGGCGACCGACGACCAGGCCCTGCGCCAGGTGCGGCTGCTGACCCCGCAGGCCGCCACGTTCAGCGCTGCCGCCTACCTCTCCAACCGCACCGCGAGGCCGGGCACCGCCTCCAGCTGGTCGATGCGGGCGTACGACTACGCCGGCAACTCCCGCGACACGGCGGCCACCTACACCCCGGTGATCCTCCGGGAGAGCGCGGCGGTCCGGACGGGCAGCTGGAGCGCGCGCAGCTCCTCCAGCTACCTCGGCGGCCAGTCGTACTCCAGCGCCTCCAGGGGTGCGAGCCTGAGCTGGACGTTCACCGGCCGCTCGGCCGCCTGGGTGGTCTCCCGGGCGTCGAGCTCGGGCCAGGCGTACGTGTACGTCGACGGCGTCAAGGCCGCCACGGTGGACCTGAGGTCGTCGGCCACGAGCTACCGGCAGGCGATCTGGACGAGGACCTGGACGGCCAACGCCAGGCACACCGTGAAGATCGTGGTCGTCGGCACCAGCGGCCGGCCGACCGTCACCACGGACGGCCTCGTCTACATCAGGTGACCGGCCGGGGCGCGGTGTCCGGCGGACCTCAGTTCCGCCGGACACCGCGGCCGTCGGCGGCGCCCCGTTGTGTCACCGCCCGGTCAGCCGGGAACGGCGGACCGGGCGGGAGCGGGTTCGGGCCGGTGGACCTCGGCCGCGTGGTCGACGAGTGCGACCTCCGTGAACCGTGGCCGGTCCGGTCCGGCGGGTGTGAGGCGCGGGCGCCGGTCCCGGGCCGCCGGTTCGGCGGGCGCGGCGGTCGGCAGCGTGAACCACACGACCTTGCCCGCGTCGTCCGGCAGCACGCCCCAGCTCTCGCTCATGGCGGCCACCATCGCCAGGCCGCGGCCACAGGTGGCGAGCGGTCCGGCGTCCGCGACGACCGGCAGCCGCGGATCGTGGTCGTGCACCGACACCTTCAGCCGGTCGAGGAGCAGTTCGATCTCCACGGTGCACGTCTTGTCGGGCTGGGCATGCCGGTGGACGTTGGACAACAGCTCCGTCACACCGAGCGAGGCCCGGTCTATCAGGGAATCCATGTGCCAGTAGCGCAACTGCGCAGATACGATTCTGCGGACCTGGCCGATCCGCGACGGCAGGGCTTGGAGCTCCACCGTGCAGTGCCTGCTTGGGTGACTGATCACGGCTGCGACTCCCCGACGTGAGGTCCGGAAGAACACGGAGTACGGATCCAGCAGGGCGCCTGCGTGACGCTGCCGCCTGCTGTCGTGGCCGGCGGGCTGGTTCGCAGCGTTATCGCCGGTAAACCCAGAGTGACGTGAGAACAGCGTGACCCAGCGGAGGATGCGGCGCAACTCGCGGACATCTCAGGCGCCGCGCCCCGCCGCCCGGCGGACGGCCTCGATGAAACGGCGGGCCGCGGGCGGGCCCGGCTCCCCGGGCGCCGGGTCGTGGTCCCCGAGGGTCAGCAGATACCGGTGGCCGTTGAGGTCGGCCAGCGCCCGGCCGTCGGGCGCGAACCAGGGCCGCGTGGCCCGCACCGCCTGCACCGGCGCGCTGTCTATCTCGGTGCCGTAGCTGGTGAGCAACTCCAGCCGCCCGTCGCTGATCCGGACCTGTCCGGCCCGGGTGAGCGACCGCAGCCGCCGGCCGATCCGCACGCCCGTGGCCTTGAACTCCGGCTCCGCCATTGCCACCCGCCCCCTCAGTGCGCGTCGGTGTGCCGGACCGCGCTGCGCGGGCCGGCCACTGTCCAGAACCAGTGTGCCCCTGCTCCCGCCGGTGCAGTCTGCCCCCACCCGCCGCCGAGCACCAGAGCACGAGCCCCCGCCGACGGGGGCGCGGGGGGCACTCGGGCCAATGCGCCCCCACCCGCGCGCCCCCTGGGCCCCAGCCCTGCCTTTCAGGCCACCAAAGATGTGTTTATGCAGGTGAGAGGTGGTGCGAACGGTGCTTATGATCGGGGTGTCGGCCGCGCTGGACGCCGTCGGCGCTCAGTGTAAGGAGCCCAGTCGTGAGCACTCCCCAACAAACCCCGACCGGCGCCACTCTCGACGTCGACCGCAGCGACCCCGCCTACCGTGCCTGGCTGAAAGAGGCCGTGCGCCGGGTGCAGGCCGACGCCAACCGCTCGGCCGACACCCATCTGCTGCTCTTCCCGCTGCCCGAGCGGTGGGGCATCGACCTCTACCTGAAGGACGAGTCGACCCACCCCACCGGCAGCCTCAAGCACCGGCTGGCCCGCTCGCTGTTCCTGTACGGCCTGTGCAACGGCTGGATCCGTCCGGGCCGCCCGGTGATCGAGGCGTCCAGCGGCTCGACCGCCGTGTCCGAGGCGTACTTCGCGAAGCTGATCGGCGTGCCCTTCATCGCCGTCATGCCGCGTACGACGAGCGCCGAGAAGTGCCGCCTGATCGAGTTCCACGGCGGCCGGTGCCACTTCGTGGACGACCCCCGCACGATGTACGAGGCGTCCGCCGCCCTCGCGGCGGAGACCGGCGGCCACTACATGGACCAGTTCACCTACGCGGAACGGGCCACGGACTGGCGCGGCAACAACAACATCGCCGAGTCGATCTTCCGCCAGCTGCGGATGGAGCGGTTCCCGCAGCCGGAGTGGATCGTCGCCACCGCCGGCACCGGCGGCACCTCCGCGACCCTCGCCCGCTACGTGCACTACATGCAGTACGACACCCGCATCTGCGTCGCCGACCCGGAGAACTCCTGCTTCTTCCAGGGCTGGACGACCGGCGACCCGGACGTCTCCTGCGACAGCGCCTCCCGTATCGAGGGCATCGGACGCCCCCGGATGGAGCCGAGCTTCGTGCCCGGCGCCGTCGACCGGATGATGAAGGTGCCCGACGCGGCCGCCGTCGCCGCCGTACGGGCCCTGGAGCGGGTCATCGGCCGCAAGGCGGGCGGCTCCACCGGCACCGGGCTGTGGAGCGCGCTGAGGATCGTGGCGGAGATGGCCGCGGAGGGCAGACGGGGCAGCGTGGTCACGCTGCTGTGCGACCCGGGCGACCGCTACCTGGACAAGTACTACTCGGACGCCTGGCTGGCCGAGCAGGGCCTGGACGTGACGCCGTACGCGGAGGCGATCGACACCTTGCTGCGCACCGGGGCCTGGCCCGAGGGGTCAGTCCGCGAGCCGGCGGTCCAGTGAGGTCACGGCGTCGCGGAAGCTCGCCGCGAGACCCGGCCGGGCCGCCTTCAGCGCCAGCCGGAACGGCGTGAGGCCGTCCACCGCCATCGTCCAGCGCACCCGGGTGCCCGTCCCGGCCGGACGCAGCTGCCACTCCTCGGCCATCGCACGGGCGCCCGGCACATTGGTCACGTCGACGCGGTAGGCGTACACCTCGGGCTCCTCGGCCGCGAGGACCGTCTCGCGGAACCGGGCGCCGCCCAGGAGCCGGATCTCCCGGCCCGCGCCGCCGTCCAGCGGACGGGCCAGGGTGACCGCGCGGAACCAGTCGGTCCAGCCCGTCACGTCCCGTGCCAGCGCGTCGAACACCGCAGGGGGAGCGGCCGAGATCTCCCGCTCGAAGACCAGACGCACGGGTGCGACCGATGCGAACTCCCGCCCCACGGGGCGCAGACGGTGGGCCATCGACTCAACTCCTCCGAGATCACGCTGCGTACGGGCACGGACGGTGCAGGGGAGCGGCGCCCGGGTCAGGCGTCGGCGGCCTCCGCCCGGTCGTCCTCGGACTGCTCGGACTGCTCGGGCTCGCCGGCCACCACAAGGCGCCGCAGATGCTCGGACACCTCCGCACGGGCCTCGGCGGACAGCCCCGAGTCCGTGACCAGCGTGTCCACCTGATCCAGCGAGGCGAACGAACTCAGACCGACGGTGCCCCACTTGGTGTGGTCGGCGACCACGACCACCCGCCGGGCCGACTGCACCAGCCGCCGGTTGGTCTCCGCCTCCGCGAGGTTCGGCGTCGACAGACCCGCCTCGACCGATATCCCGTGCACCCCGAGGAACAGCAGGTCGAAGTGGAGCGCCGCGATCGCCTGGTCGGCCACCGGGCCCACCAGCGAGTCGGACGGGGTGCGCACCCCGCCGGTCAGGACCACCGTCGCCGCACCCTGCCGGCTGCCCGAGGAGCGCTGCGCCGCGTGGAAGACGTCCGCCACCCGCACCGAGTTGGTGACCACCGTGAGATCGGGAACGTCGGTCAGCCGGTGCGCCAGCGCGAACGTCGTCGTGCCGCCGGACAGCGCGATCGCCGCGCCCGGCGGGACCAGCTCGGCCGCCGCGCGCGCGATGTCCTCCTTGGCGGACAGCTCCAGACCCGACTTGGCCTCGAACCCCGGCTCGTGCGTGCTCGCCTCGACCACCGGGACCGCGCCGCCGTGCACCTTCTCGAGAACGCCCTGCCGGGCCAGCGCGTCGAGGTCGCGGCGGACCGTCATGTCCGACACGCCGAGCCTGCGGGTCAGCTCGTTGACCCGGACCCCGCCCCGCCGCCGGACCTCGTCGAGGATCAGGGTGCGCCGCTGCTCGGCGAGCAGGTTCTGATTCTCGCTCACGTACGCTCCGGTCCTTTCGCCGCACAGCCGTCCGACACACTCCCGCGCGTCCACGGCCTCGGGCGGCATGCTCCCCGGGCACCGGTGCGCGGACGTCCCATCCTCCCATGCCGGGCCATCGGCGGCGCCACCGGTGGCTCGTCGCGTACATGGCGGTTCTGGGCGCCCGTGCGGTGCGTGCGTGTCACCCGGATCGGGGAGATTGAGTGACGACGGACGCACACCGTCCGGGCGCGGGAGATCCTGACCGCACGGACGGATCCGACGGATCGTCACGGGGGAGGCCGCACGGTGGAGAAGGCACAGCACATCGGACCGGACGAGGACGGCGGAGCACCGGCCGGCGAGGGGCCCGGCGGGTCCGGCACCGCGCTGGAACTCCTGGTCCACGGGGTGGGCGGCACCAGCCCCGCGCAGATGCTCGACGACCCGCGCACGGTCCGCGTCACGGGCGACGACGTCGCCGCCGTGTTCCGCCGCGCCGACGACGCCGACGCCGAGCGGAACCCCGACACGCGCCGTGACGGGCCCGTCCCCGAGGCGTACGTCTGGTGCAACCTCACCTCCGGCAACGGCACCCGCGCCCTGTGGCTGCTGCTCCTGCCCTTCATGGTGGTCAACCTCGCCCACTGGATGCGCCCCAGCGCCCGCGGCCACCGCCGCACGGTCCGGCTGTACGGGCTGCTGGTGCGGCTGACCGGGCTCAGCCTCACCGTGCTGCTCGTCGCCGCCGCCTGCGAGGTCGCCCTCGACCTGACCGCCTGGCAGTGCGCGGGCACGCCCGCCTGCGCCGGCCGGCACTCCTGGCTCGGCTTCCTGTCGTCCGACGGCGGCTGGTGGGGCGCGCCCGGCCGCAGGCTCGCCCTCGCCGCCCTGGTGCCCGCCGCCCTCACCGGCCTGCTGTGGTTCCTGTCCCTGCGCACCTGGAGCGCCTACGAGTCGCAGCAGCCGCTCGGCGGGCCGGAGGAGGACACGGGACCGACCGCGCTGAGCCGCCCCGGCTTCTGGTACGGCCGCCGCCTGGGCGCCCGGCTGCGCGCCGCGCACACCGCCGCCGCGCTGCTGACGGTCGCCGCCGCCGTCGGCTCCGCCGCCGCCCGGTACGACCGCGAGCCGGGCGGCCCCGCCGTCCTCGCCGTCCTGGGCGTGCTGCTGGAGGCCGCCCTGGCCGCCGGGGCGTGCGCCGTGGTGTGGGTGGTGTGCCGCCGCGGCCGCAGCGAACGCCGCCTCGACGGCGACGCGGACCGGCGGCTGGTGCGCGGGCTGCCCCTCGCCGCCCTCGTCCTGCTCGCCCTCAGCGCGCTCTACGCCGGGTGGGAGCGGCCCGAATGGGAGTCGGCGGACCGGCTGCCCGGCAACGTCACCTTCGGCGCCCTCACCCTCGCGCAGGGCCTGCTGGTCATCGTCCTGGCCGGCGTCGCCCACGCCCTGCACCGCACCGACCCCGACCGGCGCGCCGCGCTGCGCGGACTGGCCGGACCGGCGGTCGCCATGCTCGCCTGCGCCCTCGGCGGGGTGATGTCCGGCGGGGTCTCGCAGCGGGTGTCCGACTGGCTGGACGGCACCCGTGCCTCCATCCCGGGGCCGCCGGTGCTGCTCACCTGGCAGGCGTCCGTCATCCCGCCGCTGCTCCTGCTGCTCCTCGTCATGTGCTGCTGGCTCGCCCGCCGCGCCTGGCAGCTCGCGCGGGCCGAGCGCGCCGCCGTGGCCGAGGAGTACCGGGGCGAGACGGGCGACCCCGGCCGCACCCGCCGCATCGCCTCGGTGCGCGCCATGGCCGCCCTCACCGACCGGGGCCCGCGCATCCTCGCCGTCACCTCCGCCGCCACCCTGCTGCTGGGCGCGGCCGCCCTGGCCGGCGCGGCGGCCACCGGACGGACACCGAGCCAGGCGGCCCGCGACGCCCACCCCGTCGTGCACGGCGCGGCCCAGACCGCGCAGGCCCTCGGCTCCTGGCTGATCGGCCTCGGCTTCGTCCTCCTCGTCACCTGGGGCCGCCGCGCCTACAAGGACGCCTCCGCCCGCCGCACCATAGGGATCCTCTGGGACGTCGGCACGTTCTGGCCGCGCGCCGCGCACCCCTTCGCGCCGCCCTGCTACGCCGAGCGCGCGGTGCCCGACCTGACCTGGCGGATCGCCACCTGGACCCGCACCACCGGCGGACGGCTGGTGCTGTCCGGGCACTCCCAGGGCAGCGTGCTCGCCGCCGCCGCGGCCTGGCAGCTCCCGCCGTCCGTCCGCGCACGCGTCGCCCTGCTCACCTACGGCTCCCCGCTGGAGCGGCTGTACGGGCGCTGGTTCCCCGCGCACTTCGGCCCGGACGCGCTGGCCGCCCTGCACCGGGACGTCGTCTGCTGGCGCAACCTGTACCGGCGCACCGACCCGATCGGCGGCCCCGTGCGGCTGTCCGGCGACGGCGGCCCCGACGTGGACCGCCCGCCGCTGAAGGACCCCCTGGCCTACGGGCGCACCGCGGACCATCCGCTGCCCGCGCCGATCCTCGGCCACTCCGACTACCAGGCCGACCCCGCCTTCGCCGAGGAACGCCGGCGCCTGCTCGCCCGGCTGCGGCCCGAGGTGCCCGCCCCGCGCCGGACCGGGGAGCCCGGCCCGGCGGTGTGACGGGCCTCGCTCACGGCAGCGCGGGCAGGTCCTCCGCGTACAGCAGCGTCAGGTCGTCGGTGGTGGGCTCGTCGAGCTGGGCGACCCGGCTCGCGTGCCGCTCCACCATCGCCTCGAACGTCTGCCGCGCCGTGCGCCCGTTGCCGAACGCGGGCCCCTTGGGGATGTCGGTGAAGTACGTGAGCAGCGCCTGGGCGGCGCCCGGCGCCAGCCGGTACTCGTGCTCCTCGGCCTGCTGCTCCACGATCCGCAGCAGCTCCTCCGGGCCGTAGTCGCCGAAGGTGATCGTGCGGGAGAAACGCGACGCCACACCGGGGTTGACCGACAGGAAGCGCTCCATCTCGGCCGTGTAGCCCGCCACGATGACCACCACCGCGTCCCGCTGGTCCTCCATCAGCTTGACCAGCGTGTCGATGGCCTCCTTGCCGAAGTCCCGGCCCGCGTCCTCCGGCGACAGCGCGTACGCCTCGTCGATGAACAGCACCCCGCCGCGCGCCTTCTCGAACGCCTCCTGGGTGCGGATCGCCGTGGACCCGATGTGCTCGCCGACCAGGTCCACGCGGGACACCTCGACCAGGTGGCCCTGCTCCAGCACTCCCAGCGAGGCGAGGATTTCGCCGTACAGGCGCGCCACGGTGGTCTTGCCGGTGCCGGGGGAGCCGGTGAACACCAGGTGCCGCTTGACGGACGCGGCCTTGAGCCCGGCCTTCTGCCGGCGCCGGCCCACCTCGATCATGTCGGTGAGGGCGCGCACCTCGCGCTTGACGCTCTCCAGGCCGACCAGGGCGTCGAGTTCGCCGAGGACGTCCTTGGAGGTGCGCGCCTCCCGCCGGGGTTCCGGCACGGTGGCGGGCGCGGGCGGCGCCGGGGCCGCGGCCGGGGCGGGGACCGTGCCCAGCAGCCCCGTGGTGTGACCCGTCGTCTGCACCGCGGGTTCCGGCGCGGGCGGTTCGGCGCGCAGGCTGCCGGACTCGTCGCTCGTGCAGTCCTCGACGACCGGACCGCCCGAGCCGGACGCCCCGTCGGCGCCCTCGGCGAACTCGTAACCCCCGCGCGCGCAGCGCTCGGTGCGGCACTTGCGCAGTGTCGTGCGGCTGCCGTCGATGACGTGGAAGCCGTAGCCGCCGCTGCCCGTGACCCGGCAGTGCTCGAAGGTGCCGCGACCGCCCGCGGACACGTACACGCCCGCCTCCGCGGGGGAGTCGACCGTGCAGCGCTCGACGGTCGGGTCGGCGCCCTTGGTGACGATGACGCCGGTCTGGGTGCCGTCCAGGGAGCAGTTGCTGAGGGTGCCCCCGCTGCCGTGGTCGCGGAACCAGGCGCCCGTCGCCGCCTCCCGGATGCGGCAGTCGTCGAGCTGGGCGGTCGCGCCGTCGCTCACCGACACCGCCGTGTTGCGCACCTGGGACAGGTCGCTGTCGACGACGTCCGCGCGCGAGCCCCGGTCGAGCACGAACAGCGCGTCCGGCACGTCGTGCACCCGGCAGGAGTCCAGGACGGCCGTCGCCCCGTCGCTCACCCACACCGCCGGGTAGTCACCGGTGCTGTCGAAGATCTCGCACTGGTTGGCGTCCACGCGCGTGCCCGGGTCCCACACCGACAGGCCGTTGCGCCCGAACTGCCGCACCGTGGTGCGGGTCAGGGTGAGCACCGAGCGGGAGCGCAGGTCGACCGCGTTCTCCGGGATGTCGTGGATCCGGCAGTCCGCCAGCGTCAGCACGGCGTCCGTGTCGAGCGTGACGCCGTCCCCGGTGGTGCGGTGCACGTCGCAGTCGGTGAGGTGGGCGGTGGCGCGGCCGGTCACCTGCACCCCGCTGCCGCGCACCTCGTACACCTCGCACCCGACGGCCTCCAGCGCCGAGTTCTCCCCGGTCGCGGTCAGGCCGGAGCCGGAGGCGTGGTGCACCGTGCAGCGCTCCAGGCGGGGGTGGCCCCCGCCGCGCACGGCGACGCCCGCCTGTCCGGCGGCGACCACCTCGCACTCCTCGAACACCCCGCCCCCGCCGTCCACCACGGCGATGCCGGCGCCCGCCGGGTTGTCGACCGTGCACCGGCGCACCGTGGGCCGGGCGGCGCCGCGCACCTCGATGCCGGCCGCGGACCGGCTCACCACGCGGATGTCCCGCAGCTCGGGCGTGCCGTCCTCCACCAGCACGGCCGGGGCGGTGGCGTCCTGCCCCTCCACGAGCAGGTCACGCACCACCGCGGAGGCGCGCACGGTGAGCGGCACACCGTCGGGCGGGGCGATGCGCACCGAGCCGGGCGACCCCTCGGGGCCGCGCAGCGTCACCGCCCGCCGTACGACGAGGTTCTCCCGGTAGGTGCCGGGAGCGACGGTGAGCACGTCGCCCTCGCCCGCGGCCTCCAGGGCGGCGGCGAGCGACGGGTACTCACCTGTGCGGCGGCGCCACCTCGATGTGCCGGTGTGCGTCACCTGGACCGTGCCCTGTGCCATGGTGTTGCCGTGCCCCCACCTCGTCGTACCTGTGGCTCGTACCCGCCCGAGTCGCTGCCGATCGGTTCGGCCGGTCCACCGTAGCGTGCGCGGGGGCGGCGAGTTGACCGGAGGCGGAACGCCGTCAGCCGGCGGCGTCCGCCCTGCCCCAGTCCGGACCCACCCGGCCCCACTCCCGGTCCCAGCGGGCGTACCGGCCGCGGAGCATCCGCCGCAGCACCAGGCGCCGGCCGGCCTCGAACAGCCCGGCGGCCAGCAGCGCGGCCCCCGCGCCCGCGAGCACCGCGTGCACCGTCGCGGTGCCCCTGTCCAGCGGGCGCGCGACCCGGTCCCCGCGCCGGTCGGTCCATATGCGGAAGGTGTCGCCCGGCCGCGGATCCGGCAGGCGCGCCTGCACGGCCGCCCGCCGGCCGGTGCCGTCCGGGGCGGTCCAGCGGGCCAGGACGCGGCTGCCCGCGTCCCCGCCCAGCAGCTCGGGGTCCGTGGCCGCCGGGGCCGCGTCCAGCTCGCGCACCACCGTGGCCGTCACCAGGTGCCGGGACTGGTGCTGGGCGCGGACCGACCGCTGGAGCGTCGTGTGGGCGGCGCTCCCGGAGAGCACGCCGATCAGCGGCGCGGCGAGCGCGACCAGCAGGAGCGCGGTGAGCGCCAGCCAGGCCTCCGCGAGGTCGGTGGCGCGGCGCAGCGGGTTGCGCCGCCAGCGCCAGAGTCCGCTGACCGCTCGCACGGCACGCACCCCCTCCCCGGTTCCCGCACCGATCCCTCACGCTGCCCAACGCGCCGGGGCGGACCCGGGTTCCCGCGTCCGCACGGTGGCTCCTGAAGGCGCGTCAGGCCACGACCTCCAGCGGATCGCCGACGCGGAGGACGCCGGGGGAGAGGGGCACCAGGTTCACGCCGAAGAGGAGCCGGCCGCCGACGGACCGGTGCCGGGCGAGGGTGTGCAGCGGTTCGCGTCCGCGCCGGGCGGTGTCCTGGTCGGTGGTGGTGACCACGCACCGTCCGCTCGGCTTGGCGACCCGGAACGCCACCTCGCCCACGGTGACGCGGCTCCAGTCGTCCTCCGCCCACGCCTCGGTCCCCTCGATCACCACGTTGGGCCGGAAGCGGCTCATCGGCAGCGGGCCCTCGTGCGCGTGCGCGCCCTGTGCGACGAGCTCGTTGAGCCGGTCCAGGGAGGCGGTCGTGGTGAGCAACAGCGGGTAGCCGTCGGCGAACGTGACCGTCTCCCCGGGCAGCGCGTACTCGGGGTCCACCGGCCGCCGCACGGCCGGGTCGTCGAGGTGCACGAGCCGTACCGGTGTGCCCAGGTAGTCGCTGCACCACGCGTGCACGGCCGGGTCCTCGGCGGGGACGACCTCCACCTTGTCGCCGAAGAGATCCGCCGGCACGGTCGCGCCTGGCGCCGGCACGGGCACCGTGACCGGGGCGTGGCCGGGCGCGGACAGCACGACGCCGCCGCCGGGCAGCGGCTCGGCGGCGGCGAGTGCGAGGCGCGGGTGCAGGCGCTGGGTGACGACCTTTCCCCCGTCGTCGATCAGCATCCAGCGCCGGTCACCGGCCGGACCCCAGCGCTCCACGACGACCTCCCGGAGCGGCAGGCTCCGGAAGGCCTTGACCGGATGAACATGGACCGAGCGCACACGAGCGTTCCTCATGCGGCCATCGTGCCATCGGCGCACGACGGCACGCGGCCCGTTCGGTACGGCTCGGCCGCTCAGTACCCCCGGTACTGCTGGTTGTTGTACGGGTCCTGGTACGGCGCGGGCGCCGGCCGCGGGGCGGCGGGACGCATCGCCTCGTACCCGGCGGGCTGCGGCGGGCGCGGCGGCTGCGGCTGAGGGCCGGGGTAGCCGCGCGGCGCCGTGGCCTGCTGCGGGATGTACGCCGTGTGCGCCTGCTGGAGCGGGGCGGGCTGCGGCATGGCGGGCTGGGGGTAGCCGTAGGACGGCTGGGACGGTGCCGCCGGGAGGGCCGGCAACGCCGAGGGAAGCGCGGGCAGATGACTGGCCGGCGCCTCGTACGCGGCGGGGACCCGGATCGGGGCGATCTGCGGGGTGCCCCGCTCGGCCACGAGCGAGTCGTAGATCGGGGTGTCCGGGAAGGCAGCGGAGGAGTAGCCGCCGCCATACATGGAGCGGGGGGAGGTCATGGCACATAAGTTAAGCCCACGATGTGCTGGTTGGGGAGACCGATAAGAGGGTTGTTTTCCGCGCCCTGGGTGACGCGGGATCGCCAATGTGAGCGAATTTATGGAAAACGGGCGTACTGCCGCGTGTTTTTCGTGTAAAGGCCGAGTTCCGAGGGCGTTACCGGCGGTCGCAGGGGGTGGTTCGCGCCCGCGGGCGTGGGCGTCCCGCGCGCGAGGGAATAGGTTGGGCGCGCACACCGACGGATGCCGGGGCTCGCCCGGCGCGGCGACCTGTGATGGGGGCGGGACATGTCCATGCCGAAGGGATCGAACACGCCGGTGCCGGCCACGGCACTGCGGGTGGACGTGGGCTGGCGCTCCGGCCCCGGGGTGCCCGACGCGGACGCCTCGGCGCTGCTGCTGGCCGGCGGCAAGGTCCGCTCCGACGCCGACTTCGTCTTCTACAACCAGCCCGCCCACGCCTCCGGCGCCGTACGCCACGAGGGCAAGCGGCAGGACGGCGGCCGGGTGACCGACACCCTGCTGGTCGACCTCACGCGCGTCGAGCCCGGCATCGAGACCGTCATCCTGGCCGCCTCCAGCGACGGCGGCACCTTCGGACAGGTCCCCGGCCTCTCCATCGAGGTGAAGGACGCGGCGAACGGCGCCGTGGCCGCCCGCTTCGACAGCACCGGCGCCACCACCGAGACGGCCTTCGTGCTCGGCGAGTTCTACCGCCGCCAGGGCGCCTGGAAGTTCCGCGCCGTCGGACAGGGCTACAGCAGCGGCCTCGAGGGACTCGCCACCGACTACGGCATCACCGTGGACGAACCCCAGCACGCCGCACCGCCCGCCGCTCCGCCCGCTCCCGTCGCACCCCCGGCCCCGCCGGTCGCGCCCCCGGTCACGGTGCCGCCCCCGCCGCCCCGGCCCGTCGCGCCCCCGGCGCCCGTCCAGCTCACCAAGGTGACGCTCACCAAGGCGGCGCCCTCCGTGTCGCTGACCAAGCAGGGCGGCACCTCGGGCTCCCTGCACGTCAACCTCAACTGGGAGGTGCGCAAACAGTTCTCCGGCTGGGCCGCCAAGCTGGGCCGCCCGGTCGCCATGCACGCCGACCTCGACCTCGACCTGTGCGCCCTGTGGGAGCTCGCCGACGGCAGGAAGGGCGTCGTCCAGGCCCTCGGCAACGCCTTCGGCTCGCTGCACCAGCCGCCGTTCATCCACCTCGACGGCGACGACCGCACCGGCGCCTCGGCGAGCGGCGAGAACCTCACCGTCAACCTCGACCACAAGAACCAGTTCCGGCGCATCCTCGTCTTCGTCACCATCTACGAGGGCGCCCGCTCCTTCGCCGACCTGCACGCCACGGTCACCCTCCGCCCGCAGCACGGGGCGCCCATCGACTTCTCCCTGGACGAGTGCACCGTCCCCTCCACGGTGTGCGCGCTCGCGCTCATCACCAACAACGGGGGCGACCTGGTCGTCCAGCGCGAGGCCCGCTACCTCGTCCCGGAACGCGGCGTCAGCCCGCAGCGCACCGTCGACTACGCCTACGGCTGGGGCATGAACTGGACGCCCGGCCGCAAGTGACGGCCCGTCGGCCCTCGGTGCGTCGGTCCTCGGCCCGTCGGGGCTCCGCCGGTCGGCCCCTCCGTTCGTCGGCCCTCCGTCCGTCAGCCCTCCTCGGCGGCGGTCTCCGGGCGGGCGTAGGTGCGGCCCTTCCAGGCGGCGCCGCGCCCGCGCCGGTGCTGCACCGCCGAGTCCACCGTCATCAGCAGGTACAGGAACGCGGTCACCGGCAGCAGCGGCGCGAGCCACAGCGGCTGCCGGTAGTACCGCAGCATCGGGACGTACGTCCCCGCCATCACCAGCCACGCCGCCCCGCCCAGCAGCGCGCACGGCGCGTTCCCCGCCGCCGCGCCCACGGCTACCGCCACCGGCGGCACCAGGTACACCAGCGTCAGGCCGGCGACCGTCCCCGCCAGCAGCAGCGGGCTGTGCCGCAGCTGCGCGTACGCGCTGCGCGACACCATGCGCCACAGGTCACGCAGCCGCGGATAGGGGCGCACGCTGTCCACGCCGTCGGCGAGACCCAGCCAGATCCGCCCGCCGCTCCGGCCGACCGCGCGGGCCACGGCCACGTCGTCGATCACGGCGTGCCGCACGGCGTCCGGGATCCGCGCCCGCGCGGCGGCGTCGGCGCGCAGCAGCACACAGCCGCCGGCCGCGGCGGCCGTCCGCGACCCCGGCCGGGAGATCCGGCGGAACGGATAGAGCTGCGCGAAGAAGTACACGAACGCCGGCACGACCAGCCGCTCCCACAGGCTCTCCACCCGCAGCCGCGCCATCTGCGACACGAGGTCGAAGCCGCCGGTCCGGGCAGCCGCCACCAGCCGCCGCAGACTGTCCGGGGCGTGCGCGATGTCCGCGTCCGTCAGCAGCAGGTACTCGGGGTCCCGCGCGCGGGCCAGCTCCATGCCGTGCCGCACCGCCCACAGCTTGCCCGTCCACCCGGCCGGCGGTTCGCCCGGCGAGACGACCGTGAGCGGGAGACCGCCCTGCCGCCGCGCCAGCTCCCGGGCCAGGTCCCCGGTGCCGTCCGTGCTGCCGTCGTCGACCAGGACGACCTCCGCCCGGCCCGGATAGTCCTGGGCGAGCAGGGACGGCAGGCTCGCGGGCAGCACCGCCGCCTCGTCCCGCGCGGGCACCACCACGCACACGTCCGGCCACGCGTCCGGGTCGCGCGACGCCGGAAGCCGCACGTCCGTGCGCCAGAACCACCCCTGGAACAGCAGCAGCCACAGCCAGGCGGCGAGGGACACGGCGGCACTCCACACGACGGCGCTCACGTCCCGCAGTCTGCCCCACGGCACGGCCCCGCCACGGCTCATCGTCTATCGTGGCCGGGTGAAGATCGCGCTCATGGACTCCGGAATCGGACTGCTGGCGGCCACCGCCGCGGTACGGCGACTGCGCCCCGACGCCGATCTGGTGCTCTCCCTCGACCCCGACGGCATGCCGTGGGGACCGAGGACGCCCGCCGACCTCACCCGGCGCGCCCTGGCCGTCGCCGAGGCGGCCGCCGTGCACCGGCCCGACGCCCTGATCGTCGGCTGCAACACCGCGACCGTGCACGCCCTCACCGCGCTGCGCGCCCGCCACGAGCCCGACCTGCCGGTCGTCGGCACCGTCCCCGCCATCAAGCCGGCCGCGGCCGGCGGCGGCCCGCTCGCCATCTGGGCCACCCCCGCCACCACGGGCAGCCCCTACCAGCGCGACCTGATCAAGCGGTTCGCCGCGGACGTCACCGTCACCGAGGTGCCCTGCTGGGGACTGGCCGAGGCCGTGGAGCGCGCGGACGACGCGGCGATCGACGAGGCGGTCGCCGCGGCCGCCGAGCTCACCCCGGACGACGTGACCACCGTCGTCCTCGGCTGCACCCACTACGAGCTGGTCGCCGACCGTATCCGCGCCGCCGTGCAGCGCCCCGGCCCGCAGCCGCTCGCCCTGCACGGCTCCGCCGGCGCGGTGGCCGCCCAGGCCCTGCGGCGGCTCGGCGAGCAGCCCGCCCCCGACGCCTCCGCGACGGGCACGCTCACCGTGCTGCTCAGCGGACGCCCCGGCGCGCTGCCCGACGCCGCCCTCACCTATCCGGAGGGCGCGCTGCTCCAGACGGCCGTCCCCGCCCGGACGGCTCAGTAACGCCCCGCGACGCGGTACCGGCGGAGCGGATCCTGAGTAACCTCGAGGCATGAGGGACCACCGCTCACGCTCAGGCGAGCACGGCCCGTACTCCGAGGTCTGGACCGGTCGCGCCACCGCCCGCTTCCAGTGGCTGCTGGCGCTGATCGGCGCCGCCTGCATGGCGCTCGGCATCGGCCTCGCCGTCGACTCCGCGTGGACGTCCGGGGGCGCACCCCTCGCCATGGCCGTCGTCGGCTGCATCGCGGCCGGACTCCTGGTGCTGTTCGGCACCCTCGCCTTCGTGCACGTCGCGCTGCGGGTCGACGAGGACCATCTCGAGGTGCGCTGCGGCCACATCGGCGTGCCGCGCCGCCGCATCCCCCTCTCCCACGTCGCCGGCGCCGAATTCGCCCCGCACGTCACACCCCGCCACTGGGGCGGCTGGGGCTACCGCTGGCGCCCCGAGAAGGGCACGGCGGTCGTCGTCCGCCGCGGCGAGGGCGTGATTCTCAGGCTCGCGGACGGCCACACGTTCACCGTGACGGTGGACGACGCGGAGGCGGCGGTCCGCGTCATCCGCGACCGCCTCCGGCTGGGAAGGCCGGACGCGAAGCTGTGAGGCGACCCGCGGGTCGCCTCCGGCGGCGGGCGGACGGGTAGGCGCCTTTCCCACCGGGAAGCGAGTCAGGCGACCTGGCTCGCGCCCGTCGTCAACGAACCCCGCGACCGCTCGGCCGTGACGGCTGGGCGTGCGCCGGGTCAGCCGGTGGCCCGAGGTACAGGGCGGGTCGGCCGGCACGCCGGGCCAGCCGGTGGTCCGAGGTGCCGGGCGGGTCGGCCGGTGACGCGGCGTCCGGCGCGGTGCGGCGGTGGGGCTGTCGTCCGCTGTCGCGCTGGTACGTAGCCGCCCGTGCGCGGGATGCCCGGTCGAGCCGACCGGGGGCGGGCGCAAGTTTGGGCCCGCCGGATCGGGCGGTCCAGTTCCCGCGCACCTGTGCCGGCGCCGCTAGCCTCGGCTGTCGCGCTGCTACGTAGCTACCTATGCGGGATGCCCGGCGGAGTCGGCCGAGGGCGGGTGCGAGTTCGGGTCCGCCAGATGGGGTCGGTTCGGTCCCGGCATACCTCGGAGGCTGACGCCGCTGTCCTCGGCTCTCGCGCTGGTGCGTAGCTGCCTGCGTGCGGGGCGCCTGGCCGAGCTGATCGGGGGCGGCTCAAGCTGGGCCCGGCAGGCCGGGCGGGCCATTCCCCGCGCACCCTGGCCGGTGCCGCTGTCCCAGCCCTCGCGCTGGTACCGAGGCACGCAACTACCCGCGCGCGGGACGCCCGGTCGCGCCCCCCCCAGGGGCGGGCGCAAGTTCGGGCTCGCCGCACCGGGCGGACCGGGCCCCCTCGCCCCCGCCACCGTGAGGTGATCCAACCCCGGCGTCCTCACCGGACCGCCCCGCCCCGTACCTCCCCCGTGCGGCGGGTCGTGTCCAGGGTGTAGGGGCGGGACGTGGCCAGGCCGGCGAGGAAACCCGTGCCGACCGCCACCGCGGTGAAGCTGAGGGCGTTGCCCACCGTGGCGACCGCCGCGAGGGCGGTGAGGGCGACCGCCGCCGTGAGTACCAGCGGCGTCGGGCGCGGGCTGCGCCACAGCGCGTACAGCAGCCAGCCGAACGCCGCCGCCAGCAGTAGTACTCCGGCGATCCCCTGTTCCGCCGCGAGCTGGAGCGGAGCGGAGTGCGGCTTGCCGTCGGACTGCGGCGACGCGAGGGACGCCGGGCTCAGCTCGCCGAAGCGTCCCGGGCCCACGCCCAGGCCCGCGTGCATGCGGGCCAACTCGAGCGCGTCGTGCCACAGCGCCACCCGGTGCGGGGTGAGCCGCCCCTCCAGCGAGGCGGCGAAACCTTCCGGCACCGCGTTCCCGGCGACGGCCCAGGTCAGTCCGGCCGCCCCGGCGACGGCCAGCCCCATCCCGGCGAGGGCCGCGCCCCGGCGCCGTACCCGGCCGACGGCCAGCGAGCCCGCCAGCACCGCCGCCCCGGCCACGCACCCCGTGACCGAGCCCAGCACCGCCGCCGTCACCGCGATGCCCGCCGCCACCAGCCGCAGCGCCGTCCGGACCGCCGGGACGGAGGCCGCCCAGGCCGCGCAGCAGGCGGCCCCCGCCGACAGGATCACCATGGCGGTCGTCGCCCCGGCGTGCCCGAGCGGGGCCGTGATCTGCGGACCGGGTGCCAGATGGGGGACCCACGCGGTGAGGGCGATCCCGGCCAGCGCACCCGCGCAGGGCGCGGCCACCGGCAGCAGCGCCCCGCCGATGCGGCCGGCCGCGTACCCGGCCGCCACGGCCAGCACCGCGAGCAGCATCCCCTCCGGCCGGCCGTCACGGGCCGCCGCGGTGATCAGGGGCCAGGCCGCGCACGCGCCCAGCACCACCACCCCGGCCGCGTCCGGTCCCGTCCGTCTCTCGCCGTCCGCGTCACCACTGGCGGACGCCCTGTCCGTCGAACCTGTGGAACCCACCCCGCACCCCGCCCACGTCGTGCCCCCGAGCCATGTGACGGTCCTCGCCCCCGGACCCCCCGTCGGGCCGCGCGGACAAGGCACCGGCACACGGTAACGGCTGGTGGCCCGTTTGGGGACGCCTGGTGACGACTCACGCGGAAACGGTGACCGGCGCCGGGAGGGCGCACCGGCCCGCCGAGCCGGCGCCGTACGACCGTGCTGTCCGGCCCCCCGGCACGCGCCGTAAACTCCCCCGGGTGACCGTCACCGCACCTCTCGTCGACGCGTCGGAACCCCCGCCGCCGCAGACCATGCCCTCGGCCTGGGAGAAGTGGCGCGCGCGCCTCCTCCCGGCCGGCGCCGCCGCGCTCGCGGGCCTCCTCCTCTACGTCAGCTTCCCGCCGCGCACCCTGTGGTGGCTCGCCCTGCCCGCCTTCGCCGCCTTCGCCTGGGTGCTGCGCGGCCGGAGCTGGAAGGCGGGCCTGGGCCTCGGCTACCTCTTCGGCCTCGGCTTCCTGCTGCCGCTGCTGGTGTGGACCGGCGTGGAGGTCGGTCCGGGACCGTGGCTCGCGCTCGTGGCGATCGAGGCGGTGTACGTCGCGCTGGTCGGCGCGGGGATCACCCTGGTGTCACGGCTGCCCGGGTGGCCGGTGTGGGCGGCGGCGCTGTGGATCGCCGGTGAGGCGGCACGCGCGCGCGTGCCGTTCAGCGGCTTCCCCTGGGGCAAGGTCGCCTTCGGCCAGGCGGACGGCGTGTTCCTGCCGCTCGCCGCGCTCGGCGGCACCCCGGTGCTCGGCTTCGCCGTGGTGCTGTGCGGCTTCGGTCTGTACGAGGTGGTGCGGCTCGCCGTGCAGGCGCGGGGCACCGGGAACCTGCGGCGGGCCGCCGCGGTCGTCGGCGTGCTGAGCGTCGCCGTGCCGGTAGCCGGGGCGTTCGCCTCGCGCGCCCTGGTCAGTGACAAGGCCGAGAGCGGCACGGTGACCGTCGCGGTCGTCCAGGGCAACGTGCCCCGCCTCGGCCTCGGCTTCAACTCCCAGCGGCGGGCCGTCCTCGACTACCACGCGCGCGAGACGCGGCGGCTGGCCGCCGAGGTCGCCGCCGGGCGCGCCGAGCGCCCGGACATCGTGCTGTGGCCGGAGAACTCCTCCGACATCGACCCGTTCGCCAACGAGGACGCGCGCGAGGTGATCGACGGCGCCGCGAAGGCCGTCGGCGCGCCCATCTCGGTCGGCGCGGTGGTGACCCGGGACGGGAAGCTGCTGAACGAGCAGGTCCTCTGGGACCCGGTCAAGGGCCCCGTCGACGTCTACGACAAGCGGCAGATCCAGCCGTTCGGCGAGTACCTCCCGCTGCGCTCCCTGGTCGGCGCGATCAACGACGAGTGGACCTCGATGGTCCGCCAGGACTTCAGCCGCGGCTCGGAGCCGGGCGTGTTCGACCGGGACGGCGCCGCCGTCGGCCTGGTCACCTGCTACGAGGCCGCCTTCGACTGGGCCGTGCGCGACACCGTCACCGACGGCGCCCGGATGATCTCCGTGCCCAGCAACAACGCCACCTTCGGCCGCAGCGAGATGACCTACCAGCAGCTCGCCATGTCCCGGGTCCGCGCCGTCGAGCACAGCCGCGCCGTCACCGTGCCGGTCACCAGCGGCGTCAGCGCCGTGATCATGCCGGACGGCAGGATCACGCAGAAGACCGGGATGTTCGTCGCCGACACCCTGGTGCAGGAGGTGCCGCTGCGCACCTCGCGGACCCCGGCCACCCGCCTCGGCACCCTCCCGGAGGCCGTCCTCGTCCTCCTCGCCTCGTGCGGTCTCGGCTGGGGCGTGGCCGCTCGGGTACGCGCCCGGCGCACCGGCGACCAGTAGGTGAACGCTCCCGACGCGCACGGATGCGCCCCCGGGCGCCCGTTAGGGTCGGGGCATGGCTACTCCAGACTTCATCCGCACCCTGCGCGCCTCGGCCGGCCATCAGCTGCTGTGGCTGCCCGGCGTCACGGCCCTCGTCTTCGACGACGAGGGCCGTGTGCTGCTCAACCGCCGGGCGGACACCCGCAGGTGGTCGGTGATCGGAGGCATCCCCGACCCGGGGGAGCAGCCCGCGGACTGCGCGGTGCGGGAGGTCGAGGAGGAGACCGCCGTGCGCTGCGCGGTGGAGCGGGTGGTGCTGGTGCAGGCACTGGAGCCGGTGACGTACGGCAACGGCGACATCTGCCAGTTCATGGACATCACCTTCCGCTGCCGTGCCGTCGGCGGCGAGGCGCGGGTCAACGACGACGAGTCGCTGGACGTCGCCTGGTTCGCGGTGGACGCGCTGCCCGAGCTGCACGACTTCGCGAGCTTCCGCATCAAGCAGGCCCTCTCCGACGCACCCACCTGGTTCGAGCCCGCACCCACATGGCTCGACCCCACTGAAAACAGCTGAACTGTAGGGCGCGACCACATGGGTCGACCGGGGCGTGCTGCCTAGGGTCGACCCCATGACCGCGCCCCGTGCCCTCCCGGCCCCCCACGACACCCCTCTCGACCTCGGCGGCCGCACCGCGCTCGTCACCGGCGCCGCCGGCGGCATCGGCCGCGCCTGCGCGCTGCGGCTCGCGGCCGCCGGCGCCAAGGTCAGAGCCGTCGACCGGGACGCCGCGGGTCTTGAGGCGCTCGCCGCGGCGGCCGCGGACCTCGGCGGCGCCGTCGAGCCGCACGTCCTGGACCTCACCGACCTGGACGCCGCCGAGTCCGCGGCCACCGGGACGGACGTCCTGGTCAACAACGCCGGACTCCAGCTGGTACGGCCCATCGAGGAGTTCCCGCCGGACGTCTTCCACACGGTCCTCACCGTGATGCTGGAGGCCCCCTTCCGGCTCATCCGGGGCGCCCTCCCGCACATGTACGGGCAGGGCTGGGGCCGCGTCGTCAACATCTCCTCCGTGCACGGTCTGCGCGCCTCGGCCTACAAGTCCGCGTACGTGGCCGCCAAACACGGCCTGGAAGGGCTGTCCAAGACCACCGCCCTGGAGGGCGCGCATCGCGGAGTCACCTCGAACTGTGTGAACCCCGGCTATGTGCGCACCGCACTGGTCGAGAAGCAGATCGCCGACCAGGCCCGCGCCCACGGCATCCCCGAGGAACGCGTCGTGTCCGAGGTGCTGCTGCAGGACAGCGCGGTCAAGCGCCTGATCGAACCGGAGGAGGTCGCCCAGGCGGTGGCCTACCTGTGCGGCCCGCAGGCGTCGTTCGTCACCGGCGCCTCGCTGGTCATGGACGGCGGCTGGACCGCGCACTGACACCCGCCACCGACCGCGGCCGGCCGTCGGCCGCCGGAGTTTTCCACAGGGCTGACGGGGTGGCCGCCGGATGAGGAATCCTGACACTCATGCCCCGCGATCACCTTCAGCCCGCCGAACGGTCCGCCTCCGCCGCCGGCGCGCCGGGCGGGACCCGCCCCGACGCCGGCCGGCCCGCCGCCGACGGCGCCGAGGCGCCGTTCCTGGAGCTGCTCGCCCGCGGCGCCCCCGCCGAGGCCTACGAGCAGCCGGTTCTGCTCGCCCGCGCCGAGGGCCGCCCCGCCGAGCGGATCGCGGCCCTGGAGCGCGCCAAGCTGCTCGCCCTGCGCGTGCGCTCCGAGATGGAGGGGCGCCGCCGCCGGGAGGCCGAGCTGTCCGCCCTGTTCGAGACCGCCCACGACCTGGCAGGACTGCGCGACCTGGACGCCGTGCTGCGCGCCATCGTGCAGCGCGCCCGCTCCCTGCTCGGCACCGACGTCGCCTACCTCAGCCTCAACGACCCGGAGCGGGGCGACACCTACATGCGGGTCACCGAGGGCTCGGTGGCGGCCCGCTTCCAGCAGCTGCGCCTCGGCATGGGCGAAGGCCTCGGCGGTCTCGTCGCCCAGACCGCCCGGCCCTACGTCACCGACGACTACTTCCGCGACGACCGCTTCCAGCACACGCACACCATCGACACCGGCGTGCGCGACGAGGGGCTGGTCGCCATCGTCGGGGTGCCCCTGACGCTCGGAGACCATGTCATCGGGGTGCTGTTCGCCGCCGACCGGCGCACCCGGGTGTTCGAGCGGGAGCAGATCGCCCTGCTCGGCTCCTTCGCGGCGCTCGCCGCGGCCGCCATCGACACCGCCAACCTGCTCGCCGAGACCCGCGCGGCCCTGAGCGGCCTGGAGCGGGCCAACGAGATCATCCAGGACCGCAGCGCCGTCATCGAGCGCGCCTCCGACGTCCACGACCGGCTCGCCGAGCTGGTCCTGCGCGGCGGCGGGGTGCACGACGTGGCCGCCGCCGTCTCCGAGGTGCTGGACGGCACCGTCGAGTTCACCGAGGCCCCGGCGGCGCCCGCCCGCGCCCTGGAGTCCTCCCGCGCCGAGGGCCACGCCGTGCGGCACGGGGACGACTGGATCGCCGCCGTCGCCGCCGGGGACGAACTGCTCGGCGCGCTCGTGCTCCGCGGCCACCCGGGTCTCGACCCCGTCGACCAGCGCACCCTCGAGCGCGCCGCCATGGTCACCTCGCTGCTGCTCCTGGCCCGCCGCTCCGCCGCCGAGGCCGAGCAGCGGGTGCGCGGCGAACTGCTCGACGACCTGCTCGACGCCCGCGACCGCGACCCCCGTCTGCTGCGCGACCGCGCCACCCGGCTGCGCGCCGACCTCGACGCCACGCACGCCGTGCTCGCCGCCCGCCTGGAGGGCGGCGCCGCCGACGCCGACCACGAGGCCGACGCCCGCCGGCGCCTGTGGGCCGCGGCCTCCCACCTCGCCGCGACCCGGCACGGCCTCGCGGCCGCCCGCGACGGGGGCACGGTCCTGCTGCTGCCGCTCGCCCCCGGCGACACCGCCACCGGCCTGGCCCGCCGCACCGCCCGCGAGCTGGGCACCGCCGTCCACGAACCGGTCACGGTCGGCGCCTCCGCCCCGGTCGGGCCGCTCCTCGCCCGCCCGGACACGGTCGCCTCGGCGTACGCGGAGGCCCGGCGCTGCCTCGACACCCTGCGGCTGCTCGGCCGCGCGGGCGACGGCTCCGCCGCCGAGGACTTCGGGTTCCTCGGCCTGCTGCTCGCCGGGGAGCGGGACATCGCCGGCTTCGTCGACCGCACGATCGGCCGGGTCGTGGCGTACGACGAGCGGCGCGGCACGGAGCTGCTGCGCACGCTGGACGCCTACTTCGCGTGCGGCATGAGCCCGGCCCGCACCAAGGACGACCTGCACGTCCACGTCAACACGGTGGCGCAGCGCCTCGACCGTGTCGGCCGGCTCCTCGGCGACGACTGGCAGAGCCCGCAGCGTGCCCTGGAGATACAGCTCGCCCTGCGGCTGCACCGCCTGTCCGGCGTCACACCCCCGCCGCCCGCACAGCCCTGACCCGCGCAGGGCGCCGGCCCCCGCGCCGCCGGGGCGGACGCGGGGGCCGGAACAGCGGCTCGGGGGACCGGCTGCGGGATCAGAGGGCGCGCGCGTCCTTGGCGGCTGCCTCTGCCCTGACAGGGGCGGGCACGACGTCCTCCGCTTCCGGGGACACGTCCGCGAGATCCCGGTGCCGGGTCTCCTTGGCCGCCAGGATCGCGACGACCGTGAGCAGGCTCGCGGCGATGACGTACAGCGAGATCGGGGTGGAGGTGCCGTAGTCCGACAGCAGCGCGGTGGCGATCAGCGGGGCGGGGGCGCCGGCCGCGACCGAGGCGAACTGGGCGCCGATCGAGGCGCCGGAGTAGCGCATGCGGGTCGCGAACATCTCGGAGAAGAAGGCGGCCTGCGGCGCGTACATCGCCCCGTGCATCACGAGACCCACGGTGACCGCGAGCAGCAGGGCGCCGAAGCCGCCGGTGTCGATGAGCGCGAAGAAGGGGAACATCCACAGCCCCACGCCGACCGCGCCGATGAGATACACGGGCCGCCGGCCCCACCGGTCGGACAGGGCGCCCCAGGCGGGGATCACGGCGAAGTGCAGCGCGGAGGCGATGAGCACGGCGTTGAGAGCGGTCTGCTTGGACACCCCGGCCGAGGTGGTGGCGTACACCAGGATGAACGCGGTGATCACGTAGTAACTGATGTTCTCCGCCATGCGCGCGCCCATCGCGACCAGCACGTCACGCCAGTGGTGCGTGAGCACCGCGACGAGCGGCAGGCGCTCGGCGGGGGCGTCCGCCTTGCGCGCCTCGGCACGCTTCAGCGCCTGCTGGAACACCGGCGACTCGTCGACGGAGAGCCGGATCCACAGCCCGACGATCACCAGCACGCCGGACAGCAGGAACGGGATCCGCCAGCCCCAGGCGCCGAACGCCGACTCCGACAGCACGGCGGTCAGCAGCGCCAGCACGCCGGTCGCCAGCAACTGCCCGGCCGGCGCGCCGGTCTGCGGCCACGACGCCCAGAACCCGCGCCGCCGCGCGTCACCGTGCTCGGACACCAGCAGCACCGCGCCGCCCCATTCGCCGCCGAGCGCGAAGCCCTGCACCAGCCGCAGCACGGTCAGCAGGACCGGCGCCATGCTGCCGACGGTGGCGTGCGTGGGCAGCAGACCGATGGCGAAGGTCGCCCCGCCCATCATCAGCAGGCTCAGCACCAGCAGCTTCTTGCGCCCGAGCCGGTCCCCGTAGTGCCCGAACACCAGCGCGCCGATCGGCCGCGCGGCGAACCCGACGGCGTACGTCAGGAACGACAGCAGCGTGCCGACCAGCGGATCGGACTCCGGGAAGAACAGCTCGTTGAAGACCAGCGCGGCCGCCGACCCGTAGAGGAAGAAGTCGTACCACTCGATGGTGGTGCCGATGAGGGACGCGGCGACGATGCGCTTGAGGTTGTTCGGTGCTGGTGGGGCGGCAGAGGGCGACGACATCGGCACCACTTCCTGGCGTTGCGGGGACGGTTGCGTGTCGCCACACCGTAGGAATCCGCAGGTCAGCCGCACATGTGGCGGGACACCATAGTTCGAGGGCGGGCTATGCGCGCGGCCACCATGCCGGCTCGTGGAAAGGTGGCAGTTGAGCCCGGACGTCGCAGGTCTGCCTACCGCACGGTTCTGGCATAGCCACCTGCGCTCATGCCGAATTCCCGCCGGAAGTGCCGATTGAGCTGGCTCTGGTCACAGTAACCAAGCTCGGCGGCGGTCTCTGCCACGGATCGTCCCGCTGCCAGCATGGACTTGGCGCGTGCCAAGCGCAGCAGGGTCCGGTAATGGTGGGGTGGAACCCCGTAAGCCTGCTGGAAGCTCCTGATCAAGTGGCGTTTGCTGCAACCGGCGACTGCCGCGAGGTCGTCGAGCTTGATGTTGGAGTTCAGTTGGCTGTGGAGCATCTCCCGTACTTGACGAAGCGCCCGAGGACGAAGTGCCGGACTCGCTGCGCCGGGAGCAGCCGCATGCCTGGCGAGCAGATCGTTCAGCAAGCGGATCAGCGACGACTCGAGATGCAACTCGTCCTCGCCGTGCGCCAAATCCCTGTGCAGCGCGGCGATGCCGTCGAAGAGGCCGCGGTCCCTCGACGTTCCCGGCCGGCCCGTGCCGCTGGAGGTCAAGGTGTCGATCCCCGCGACGGGCACCGACCTGCCGCTCATCCTCCTGTCCCACGGGCACGGACTGGCGAACTTCCTGTCCTCCTACAACGGCTACGGGCCGCTGGCGAACTTCTTCGCCGCCCACGGGTTCGCGGTCGTCCAGCCGACACACCTGGACTCGACGGCCCTCGGTCTGCGCGACACCGACCTCAAGGACGCGCCCTTGTTCTGGCGTGACCGCGCCACCGACATGCACAACATCCTCGACCGCCTCGACGACATCGAGGCCGCCGTCCCGGGTCTTGCCGAACGACGCATCGACAGGGACCGCGTCGGTGCCGTTGGACACTCCCTGGGCGGCAACACCGTCTCCCTCCTCCTCGGAGCACAGATGCTGGACCCGGACGACGACCGGCCGAAGGACCTCTCCGACTCCCGTGTCAAGGCGGGAGTGCTCATCGGAGCTCCCGGCATCGGCAACGACGAGCACTTCGCCGAGTGGGCCAAGACGAACTACCCGGTGCTGTATTACACCGACTTCGAGCAGATGACAGGCACCGGCCTGATCATCGTGGGCGATCAGGACCTCAACCCCAACTTCTCCAGTCGGCTCAGCTACCGTGCTGACGCCTACTCGGCCAGCCCCGGCGGCAACAAGACCATGGTGACCATGTACGGCGCCGGTCACATCTTCGGTGGCATATCCGGATACGACGCGGCAGAGACGAACGACGAAAACCCCGAGCGCGTGGCGACTCTGCGGGCTCTCGTGTGGGCCTACTTGCGCAGCCGGCTCTACTCGGCCGACCCGTCCTGGAAGAACGCGGTGAACGCCCTGGAGAACGGTGAAGACCCGATGGCCAAGGTCGAGACAAGGTAGTTCCGCGAGGTGGGCGGCGGCGGGTCCGACTGAGGGGTGGTCGGCCGCCGAGCGCGGCGGACTCCCGCGTGAGCGGCTGTGTGTGGCGTCAGCGTGCGAACTTCTCGACGGCCGCCGGGGTGACGGGGGTGAAGAAGTTGACGAGGTTGCCGTCGGGGTCACGGAACAGCAGCGACCGGTTGCCCCAGGGCATTGTGGTGGGCTCGGTGACGAAGTCGGTGACGAAGCCGGTCAGGTTCTGGTGAACGCGATCCACGTCGTCGACGAGGAACTCGGTGATCACGCTGTGGTTGTCCGCCGGGCGGGCAGAGCCCGGGGCGAACAGCGGGACGGTGCGGGTGCCGGCGATCGCGAGGGTGGCGCCCGCGGTCCTGAGCTCGGCGAAGTCCTCGGTGGCCCACGCCGCCCGCACTCCTGTGGCTCGCTCGTAGAACTCGACGAGACGCGCCACGTCGCCGGTGATGATGCGGATCGAGATGAAGTCCATGGGGATCTCCTTGGCTGTGTGGAGTCGTGCACGTCGCAGGCTAGGAGAGATAGTGGACAGAATCGGTCCTGTATTCGCGTTAGGTTGTGCACATGCCTCGACCCACTCTCCGCGTGCTGACACTTCTGGAGCTGCTGCAGTCGGGCGGCACCCGGACGGTGGCCGAACTCGCCGACCGGCTCGGCGTCGAAGGGCGCACCGTGCGGCGGTATGTGGACCAGCTGATCGACCTCGACGTGCCCGTGGAATCGGTGCGCGGCCGCTACGGCGGGTACCGGCTCGCCCCTGGGTACCGCCTGCCTCCGCTCATGCTCAGCGACGACGAGGCGCTGGCCGTGCTCCTCGGCCTGGTGGCCGGCCGCCGGGCAGGGCTGACAACGACGCAGCACACGGCAAGCGAGACGGCATCGGCCAAGATCCGGAGGGTGCTGCCCAAGCACATCGCCCGCCGGCTCGACACACTCCTGGAATCGCTCGCCTTCACGGACCGGCCCGCAGAGTTCGACACCCCGGACGCCGGAGTCCTGCTCACCATCGCCGATGCGGTGCGCCACCGCCGACCGGTCTCGATCCGCTACACCGACCGCGACGAACGGCGCAGCGAACGCACGCTGCACGCGTACGGGATCGTCGCCCATGCGGGCCGGTGGTACGTCACGGGCAAGGACGCCCGGATCGGCGAGGACCGAACCTTCCGGCTCGATCGCATCGCGGACGCGCGGACCCTGCCCGGCTCGTTCGAAGCGCCGGCGGATCCCGATCCGGCACAGCGCGTGTTGTCAGGCTTCGCCACGGCTGACTACCGGCATGAGGTGACCTTGCGGATCCACGGGACGGTCGAGCAGATCCGCGCCCGCCTTCCCGCCGGCGTCGCGATCCTGGAGGAGCACGAGCCCGCGGCAGACCAGGACCGGGCGACCCGGCGCTGGCTACGCGTCGAGCTGCGGGCGGAGCGACTCGACTGGTTGCCTTCAGTGCTCGCCTCACTCGACCGGCCGTTCGTCATCGAGCGCCCCGATGAACTTCGCGACCTCGTCACCGCGCTCGCCGATCGCCTCGCGTCCTGCGCCCGCCAAGCATGAGTGAGTGTCCCGTCAACGCCGGGCGCTACGTGTCGTCGTTGGCGCAGCGGAAGCCGAGGTTGGCCGAGGAGGATTCCGGGGTGTTGGAGGAGCGGGCCGCGACCCGGTAGCGGTTGCAGTAGGAGTCGTGGCAGAGGTAGGAGCCGCCGCGCAGGACCCGTGCGGTGCCGGTGTCGGGGCCGGTCGGGTCCTCCGGCGCGGAGTGGGCGTAGTAGGTGGGTGAGAACCAGTCGGCGCACCATTCCCACACGTTGCCGGCGGTGTTCCACAGGCCGAAGCCGTTGGGGCGGTAGGCCTTCACCGGTGCGGTGGTGAGGTGGCCGTCCTCGGCCGTGTTGGTGTACGGGAAGCGGCCCTGCCAGATGTTGCAACGCCAGTGGCCGTCGGGGGTGAGGTCGTCGCCCCAGGCGTAGCGGCGTCCCTCCAGGCCGCCGCGGGCCGCGTACTCCCACTCGGCCTCGGTGGGCAGGCGCTTGCCCGCCCACCGGGCGTAGGCGGTCGCGTCGTTCCACGAGACGTGGACGACCGGGTGGTTCTGCCGCCCGGTGATGTCGGACCTGCCGCCTTCGGGGCGGCGCCAGTGGGCGCCCCTGACATTGATCCACCAGGGCGTTCCGGCCGCGGCGCCGAGGACGTCGGACGGGTCGGCGTCGACCACGAGGTGGAAGACCGCCGAGGAACCGTAGCGTTCGGCGTCGGTGACATGGCCGGTGGCCTTGACGAAGGTGGCGAACTGCGCGTTGGTGACGGCGGTCTCGTCGATGTGGAAGGGCGACAGGCGTACCGCGTGGACGGGGGTCTCGCCGTCGGCGCGGTAGCCCTCGTCGAAGGCGTCGCCCATGGCGAACTCGCCCCCGGACAGGCGGACCTGCCCGCGGGTCGAGCGCTCCCTCACCGCGCCGGCCGCCGGGACGGCCGGCGCGGTGAGGGTGACCGGGGTGGCGGCCGGGGTGCAGCAGGAGGCGTGTTGACGCGTCATGGGGGGAGTCCAGGTGACGGGCCCGGTCAGGGCCGGTAGGTGGATTCGTCGAGTCCGCTCAGGGTGGGGTCGTGGCCCACCTCGCCGACGTCGTACATCGAGGTCATCCAGTGGTAGAACTTGTCGCCGCGCTCCCGCAGCACGTCGTACAGGCGGCGGGTCATCCGGGAGCGGACCTCGGCCAATTCGGGGTGGTCATGGACGTTCTGCAGTTCGTCCGGGTCGTTGTGAAGGTCGTAGAGCTCGTTGACCGAGTCGGGATTGACGACGAGTTTGTAGCGGTCCTCGCGCAGCATGCGCTGCGGGTACGGGAAGTGGTGGCCGTGGAACTCGCAGACGATGTCCTCGTCCCAGTCCGTCTCCTCGCCGTGCACCAGGGGCAGCAGGCTGCGTGAGTCGACCGCGGGCTTGGGGTCGACGCCGGCCACTTCGAGGATGGTCGCCGTGCAGTCGAGCAGGCTGACGAACTCGTCGCGCACGACGCCGCCGGGTGCGCCCGGGACGCGCAGCAGGCCGGGTGTGCGGTAGATGTCCTCGTACATCGCCGGGCCCTTGTCGTGCAGCCGGTGCGAGCCGGTGAACTCGCCGTGGTCACAGGTGAAGAACACGGCGGTGTCGTCGGTGAGTCCGAGGCGCTCCATGGCCTCCATGACCCGGCCGATCTGCCGGTCGATCAGCGCCACATAGCCCCAGTAGACCGCGATGAGCTTGCGGGTGGTCTCGATCGGCATGGTGTCGAAGGTCCAGTGCGCGCTGTAGTTGCGCTGGACCGGGGGTTTGCCGTGGAAGGTCTCGGCGATGGAGCGCGGGAGTTCCACGTCGGCCGGGTCGACCAGGTCGAAGTACTCGTCGGGGAGGATGTACGGCAGATGCGGGCCGAAGAAGTGCAGGGCGAGGAAGAAGGGCCGCTCACGTTCGCGGGAGTCCGCCGCGTACTGTTCGAGCTTCTCGATGGCGCGGGTGGCCAGATAGTGCTCGAAGGTGGCCTCGACGGGCTGGTGGAGCCGGGCGGCGAGGAGGTTGCCGGGGCCGCCGTTGGGCAGGGTGCCGCGGATGCGGTCGCTGATCTCGTACGGCGGCAGCCCGCGCTCGTCGAGGTAGGCGAGGTAGTCCGGGTGGTCCACCGGGTTGTGCCAGCCGGGCAGTTCGGGGCCGTCGAAGCCGTAGTCGGCGGCCGTCCGCCGGGTGCCGACGTGCCACTTGCCGATGAGGCCGCAGTTGTAGCCCTTCTCCCGCAGGGCGTGGGAGAAGGTGAACTGGTCCTCGGCCAGGTCCTCCAGGTAGCCGACGTTGCGCTCGTGGTTGGCGAGCAGCTTGTGCCGGAAGGGGGCCTGACCGGTCAGCAGGCTGGCCCGGGCCGGGGTGCAGATCGCGGTAGGGGTGTACCAGCGGTCGAACCGGGTGCCGGTGGCGGCGAGTTCGTCGAGGACCGGCGTGTGCGCCAGCGGGTTGCCGTACGTGCCCAGGGTGTCGGCCCGGTGCTGGTCGGTCATGAGGAAGAGGATGTTCTTCCTGGGCGTGCCGGACCGGGTCACTTGCCTGCTCCGATGAAGAGGTTGCCGGTGTAGTACTTCTCGGGGTCGACGGGCTGCTCGAGCTTGCCCGCCTCGACGAAGTAGTCGTTCATGCCCTGGAACCACTTGTTCACGGTGCCGTCCTTGGTGAGCTTGTCGAGTTCCTCGACGCTGAGCACCTTGTTGTTGGCGGCGTCGGCCTTCACCTGGTCGGCCGGGAGCTTCAGCATCTCGGCGGTGAGACCGATGGCCTCGTCGGTGTGCTCGCTCCGGAACTGCATGGCCTCGCGCAGGACGGCGAGGACCTTCTCGACCTTCTCCGGGTGGTCGGCCACGAGCTTGTTGCCGGCCACGAAGGCGGTGGGGAAGGAGACCTCGTCCTCGAAGTCGGTGTTCCTGGCGAGTTCGACCAGGTCCGGGATCTGCTTCTTGATCGTGGCGGCCGCGGGGTACCAGAAGCCCGCGCCGTCGACCTGCTTGGAGGAGACGGCGGAGACGATGGTCGACGGGTCCATGGGGACGAGCTTCAGATCGTCCTTGGTCATGCCCGCCTTCTTCAGGGCGAGCGAGAGGATCATGTCGCCGGAGGTGCCTTCGGGGACGGCCACCGTCTTGCCCTTGAGCTCCTGCATCGAGGTGATGCCCGGCTGGGCGAGGACCCGGTCGGAGTTGCCGAGGGTGTTGATCGCGACGACCTTGGCCTGGCCGGAGGCGGGGAGCCACATCGCGCCGGGGCCTATGTAGCCGAAGTCGAGGTTGTCCGTGCCGAGCGCCTGGATCTGCAGGGGGCCGTTGGTGAAGACCTTGGCGTCCGCCGTGAGTCCGTGCTTCTTCCACAGGCCCTTGGCGTCGGCGATGGCGATGAGGCTGGCGCCGTTGAAGTCGTTGATGTAGCCGAAGCGCACCGTGTCACCGGAGCCGCCGGAGGAGTCGCCGCTGCCGCAGGCGGCGATCAGGGCCGTCGCGGCCAGACAGGCGAGGGAGACCGTGAGGTGTCTGCGCGGGCGGGTACGTCGCATGGGTGGTCGTTCCTTCCGGGTCAGTTCGTCGCGGAGCCGGCGGTCGCGGGGGCGGTGCGGCTCTCCTGGTGGTAGACGGAGTGCCACACGCGGTTGCGCAGCGCGGCGAACTCGGGGCTGAGGCGGAACGCCTCGTTGCGCTCGATGGCGGGGTCGACCTCGATGACGTCGTGGACGCGCCCGGGGCGGGCCGCCATGACGATCACCCGGTTGGCGAGGAACACGGCCTCGTCGACGTCGTGGGTGATGAACAGCACCGTGCGCTTGTCCTGGCTCCAGGTCTTCAGCAGCTGTTCCTGGAGTTTGACCCGGGTCAGGGCGTCGAGGGCGCCGAACGGTTCGTCCATCAGGAGGATGGAGGGGTCGACGGCGTAGGCGCGGGCGATGGCGCAGCGCTGGCGCATGCCGCCGGACAGGGTCTTGGGGAGCGCGTCGGCGAAGCGTTCGAGCCCCACCAGCTCGATGAAGTGCTCGGCCCGGCTGCGGCGTTCGGCCTTGGGCACGCCCGTGGTACGCAGACCGAACTCGACGTTCTGGCGTACGGTCAGCCAGGGGAAGAGGGCGTACTGCTGGAAGATCACTCCTCGTTCGGGCCCCGGTCCCGAGACGGGCACGCCGTCCACGAGGGCACGGCCCGCAGTGGGGGTCTCCAGCCCGGCGAGGATGTTCATGAGGGTGCTCTTGCCGCAGCCCGACGGGCCGACGACGGTGACGAACTCGTGGTCCGCGATGTCGAGGGAGACGTCGTCCAGGGCGGTGAAGGTGTCGCGGCCGAGGGGATACGTTTTGCTGACGCCCTGGACGGAGATCTTGGCCGGCTTGCTGGTCATCGGCGTTCCTGCCATCCGGTGAGCTTGCGTTCTGCGAGGAGCAGGATGCGGTCCATGAGCAGACCGAGGATCCCGATCGAGATCAGCCCGACGAAGATGGTCGGCAGATCGTAGTAGAGCTGGGCGTTCTGCATGCGGTAGCCGAGGCCCTCCTGGGCCGCGATGAGCTCCGCGGCGACCAGGGTGGCCCAGGCCGAGCCGAGGCCCACCCGCATGCCGACGAGGATGAAGGGGGTGGAGGCGGGCACCACCACGCGGGCGAAGACGACCGCGTCCCCGGCCCCCAGGACGCGGGCCGCGTTGATCAGGGTGCGGTCGACGTTCACCACCCCCTGGAAGGTGGAGATCACGCACGCCAGGAACGCGGCGAGGAAGATGACGAAGATCTTCGGGGTCTCGTCGATGCCCATGACGACCACGGCCAGCGGGATGATCGCCAGCGGTGGGACGGTGCGGAAGAACTGGATCCAGGGTTCCATCAGACCGCGCGCGATGCCGTACCAGCCCATGAGGAAGCCGACCGGGACGGCCACGGCGGTGCCGAGGGCGAAGCCGATGAGGACGCGCGTCAGGCTGGCGAGGACGTCCTCGCCGAGGGTCCCGTCCGCGATCAGCGTCCCGGCCCGGGAGACGACCTCCGGCGGTGTCGGCAGTTTGAAGCCGGCGGCCGCCGCGGTCCACCACAGTGCGATGCCGAGCGCGACGGACACGGCGTTGAGGATGAGAGGCCGTGCGCGCCGGCTCCGCTGTGAAGGCTCCGACGCGGTTCTCGTGACGTCCGGAGTGCCGGCGTCGTCCGCAGGCGGGGACACCTGTTCGGATGCTGTTGCGTCCCGCTTGTCAAGGACGGACATGGGCGGCTCCTTCGATGGTGGACTCGCCGGCCCCGGCACCTGCCTTCACGTCGGCGGTCTCCGGATACCTGGCCAGGAGTGGGGAGTTGTGGAAGACCGCGGCGAGGGCGCCGATGGCGCCGTCGTCGTCCGAGAGGCGCGCGGCCTCGACGACGGGAGCGGCCGACGCGGTCGGGAAGAGGTCGGCGCCGAGAGTGGCGGCGACCTGCTCGACGATGACGGGCGCCAGCTGGGTGATCTCGCCGCCGATGACGACCTTCGCCGGGTTGAGGGTCATCGTCGCCGCTCCGACGACACGGCCGAGGGCCCCGGCCGCCTCGCGCAGTACCCGGTCGGCGACGGGATGGGCGCGGGCAGCGGCGTCCGCCAGGTCCCGCAGGTCCTTCAGCGGCAGCCCGAACTCCCAGCAGGCGGCGAGGATCGCGGGCACGGAGGCGACCGTTTCCAGACAGCCGCGCTTGCCGCACCGGCACGGCCGGCCCGCCGGGTCGACGGTCACATGTCCCAGCTCGCCGGCCAGTCCGGACGAGCCGGTCACCAGCTGCCCCCCGACGACGAGTCCGCCGCCGACGCCGTCCGACAGACGTACGTAGACCAGGTCGGCGACGCTTTCGGCGCCGCTGATGGCCTCGGCGAGGGCGGCCAGACGTGTGTTGTTGTCGACGATCACCGGGGCGTCGAAGCGTTCGGCGAACGCGACGTCGACTCCTTCGGGGGCCGGGCGGAGCACTGTTCCGGAGGGAGTGGTGCGAGGCCAGGGCCTGCCCTCCGGCGCCGGATAGGGTCCCGGCACGCCGATGCCGATGCCTTGCAGCGCCCCGTAGTGGACACCGGCCTCCGCGGTCAGCCGTTCCACCAGGGTGAGGGCGAGTGCGGTGCGCTCCTGCCAGGGCGTGGTGTCGTCGTAGCGGGTCGCTCCCGACGCCATGATCTCGTGGGAGGCGTCGGCCACGACGACGTGGACGCGTCGATGCCCGAAGTCGACGCCCATGAACTGCGCCGACGCCGGGTCGAGCGCCAGCCGCTCGGCCGGCCGGCCACTGCCCTCACGCCGTGACGCGGTGTCGACGACCACGATGGCGCCCCGTTGCAGGAGGCTCCCGGTGATCTCGGAAAGGGTCGTGCGGGACAGCCCCACGATCCGGGCGATCTCACCGCGGCTCATGGCGCCGTTCTCCTGTAGCGCACGCAGGACACGTTCCTCGTGGGTCCGCCTGACCAGTGCGTGCACTCCGCTGGGCATCTGCATGCCGGTCAAGGTAGGGAGACCCGGCTTTTTCCGTCAACACTCCGACAGAAAAACCTCGGGGCCATTCTTGGGCGCTGTGTGCGCCGAAGAGCTACGGGGTCGCGACTCCTCTGCTCTGCCGCGCAGCGTCATGAGGTGGGCCGACCAGCGGAGACGCTTGGTGCCGGCCCGACCCGGGCGGCTCGTTACCGCATCGTGACCCTTCCGGGTGGTTGCTCGATCCGGCGTCCGACCTGGGCCTTCCGTGGTGAGGACGGGTGCGCGGTGGTCACGCTCCGCACGGCTTATTCATCCGGCCTGTTGACGTAAAAGAGGAGCGGTTCCCATGCTGTGCGGCGGACAGACGGACGACGAAGGAGAAGGCCACTGATGACCACGAACGACAACGCGGTGTACCGGCGATCTCTTCTGGCCGGTGCCGCCGGCCTGGGAGCCGCGGCGGCACTGCCCTTGACTGCGGCCCAGGCGGCGCCCGCGAAGCCCGCGAAGCCGGCGGCCGAGGCGTCGCGGCGGAGATATCCGCCGAACTGGCCCGCCCCGGAGCCCTACGGCGCCGCGGACACGCGGCTGGACCTGTGGCCGCGGGACGACAACTCCTTCGTTCTCCCGCTCGAACCGCGGCCCCGCGACAGGGAGCGCGGACAGGTCTGGATGCGGGACACCTACGTCAACTGTTTCGTTGTCGACGGCCGGCCCCTCTACGTGGCGACGGGCACCACTCGTGTTCCCGGGCTGGACGCGGCCGCTCCGTGGAACGACGGCCTCTTCGTGTGGGTGTCCCGCTCTCTCGGCGGGCCGTGGAGACTGGCCGACACCACCGGCATCCGGCCGGACGCCGAGAAGGGCAAGGTGTGGTCGCCCGAGTTCGTCGGGGAGAACCGGCCCGGACGTACGGTCGTCGCACCCTGGCAGGAGTACTGGCACGACGACCGGTTCGGCAAGCGCGGCAACGTGTGGGCTCCGGAGGTGCACTACGTCAGGGGCAAGTGGTACATCGTCGCCTGCATGGGCGACCACTCCCGCAAGGTCGGCTCGTTCATGCTCGTGAGCGAGGGCGGGGTCGAGGGGCCGTACCGCCTGGTCGAGGGCAACCTCGGCAAGCCGTTCGGGGACCCGTTCGTCGGCGGTCCCGCTTTCGTCGAGCCCGGCGCCTACCACCACATCGACGGCGGCCTCTACAGCGAGGGGGACACCGCCTGGCTCGTCCTGCACAACGATCTGTACGCCAGGTTCCGGGACGACATGGAAGACATCGTCGTCACGACCGGCCTTCCCAAGTTCCGGCAGACGCCCTACGACCCCGAGCCGTACCTCGAAGGCGCGTACGTGTTCAAGCACCGAGGCACGTACTACCTGATGCACGCCGCATGGGACCGGGCGTCGCTCGACGCCTACGGAAGCACGCGTCACGCCTACGACCCGCCGGCGGCAGGCCGTGTGCAGTACCAGTACGACGCGATCGTCGCCGTCTCCGACAGGTTCGAGGGCCCCTACTCCGAGCGGTGGACCCTGGGAGTCGGCGCCGGACACAACAACATCTTCCGGGACCACGGCGGCAACCTGTGGGCGACGTTCTTCCGCAACCCGGCCGCCGGCCACTGGAAGGACCCGGAGCGCGTCGCCGATGCCGCCGTGCCCGGTGTCGTGCGCCTGGAATGGACCGGCCCGGCGGGCAACCGCCTCTACGTCAAGCGCCGTGATGCCGGCCGGTCGATGCGCGAATGACCGTCGGGTGGCGTCCGGGATCGGCCCGCGGCGGCCCGTTCGAGGTCGAGCCGGCCCCACTTCCCTGTGGGCGAAACCGGTTCAGACGTCTCGTACCGGGTCTTCACGCCCGGCAGGGCCGTGCGGGGCGGGCGCCTCGTCCGGTTGCCCGCCTCTGGGCGTGGACAGCAGCTCGCGGCTCCGTTCCGGAGTGAGCAAGGGGCCGAGGAGCGGGTCGGCCACCCAGCCGAGGGGAGCTAGGTGATCCGGGCCCAGGGGCTGCCACCCGGGCACGGCGTCGATCAGGGCGCGCCACGCCTGACCGGTGTCGCCCCGGCCTGCCAGTTCGCGTGCCCGGTCGACCGCCTCGCCGAAGGGGCCGGGGGCCGTGTACCGGTAGGCGCCGGCGCGTACCTGCTCCAGGGTCGCCCAGGCCCGGGACATCAGGGCCTCGTCGGCACCCCGCAGGTGGTGGGTCAGGACGGTGTCGTCCCCGTGCGAGCGGCTCGCGTGCTCGGCGACGAGAGGCGGCAGGAGTTCGGATGCGTACCTAGGGTCGGTCACCAGGCCCGGGAAGTACACCATGTACGTGAGGCCGAGCAGGCGGCGGATCTGGTCGCCCAGGCCGGCGGCGCGAGGCCTGCCGTAGTCCTTGGCCTCGTCCAGCGTCCGCAGCGCGCCTTCCCAGTCACCGCGCAGGGCGTCCCGTCGGGCCTGCTCCACCCGGGCGTCCAGCTCCCGCGTCGTGGCGTTGACGAACTCCGGCCCGTCTTCGGCGCGGTGGGCGCGCAGACTGTGGAACTCGCGGAACATCGCCTCCATGAACGCCCGGAAGCCGCGGTACCGCTCCGGTGCGTCGGCGCGCCGACTCGCCCACGTCCAGACGGCCCATTCGCCGTCCTCGTCCACGTCCTCCGGATCCAGCAGGACGTACGTGGCGTCGGACTCGACGTCGAGCTGGAGGCCGCGCCGCCAGACACCCGCCTCCCACCGTTCCTCCGGTTCGGCGTCCTCCTCCAGGAACTCCTCGAACAGGTCCGCCAGTCGCGACGCGTTGTCGTGCCAGTGCGCGTCCGCCGTGCCCGCCAGCCGCCCCACGAAGCCGCCCGCGTGCCGCCAGCCGTCGCTGACCAGGAGGAAGGACCGGTACGACGGCGGCATCCGCCGGCCCAGACGCTTCTCCATCGCCGCGATCCGCTCCTCGGACGCGGGCGGGAACCCCAGCCACCGCGCCTGCCGCGCGGCCTCGTCGTCCGCGTCCCGCACCTCGTCGTCCGCCGGCGCGTCCGCCCACTCGCCGCTCCAGCGCAGCAGGAAGGTCCGCCAGTCGGCGGCTGCGTCGCCCCGGGCCGCCGTGTTCTCCGTCAGCATGCGCCGATCCTGTCACCCGCCACTGACAGTCACCGACGCCACTGACGGCCCGAGAGGCATGGACCTCCCCTCACGGGGCAACCGGAAGCCTGGCGCCCCACCGGGGGCCTCACTCGTGAGGGGAGACGGAGAGATCATGATCATGCCGGCGGAGAAGGAACTGCGCGCTGTCCTGGCCCGGTTCGCGCAGGCGCGGATCGACCACGACGTGCTGCCCGGCGGCCGCACCAGCCGTGCGCTCGAGGACGCCACCTACACGCTGTGCGTGATCACCGGCTCCCGCACCGCCGAGCAGGCCCTGCGCGCCGCCGACGCCCTGCTCGACCAGTACACGGCCGGCCGCACCGGACTCCGCCGGGAGGACGAGACGCTCGCCGCGTGAGCAGCGGATGATCCCCGGCGACATGCTGTTCGCCGTACTCGCAGGCCCGAAGGCGGGGACGCGCCGGGCGGGCCCGGGTGTGCGACCGTGGAGGTGACGGCCTCCCGCCCGCACCGGAGTTGACCATGACCACAGCGCGTGACCTGGCGCTCGTCGCCGCCGACCCGCAGGACAGGACCGTCGTGGAGCAGGGCGACCTGTCGCTCGCCCTCGCGGGGGCGGAGCTGATCGACCTCCTCGACGCCGAGGCCCTCACCCTGGACGGCGATCTCCTGGTCCCCGCCGGACCCGCACCGGCCGGCGACCCCCTGCTGTCCGAGGCCGCGCGGTGGCTCGCGGACGGCGGACCCGGCGAGACCGTGGACGACTGGCTCTGGCGCCGGGGCCGTGACCTCGCCGGGCGCTACCGGACCGTCCTGGAGGAGGAGGGGCTCGTCGCGCCCGAGCGGCGGAGCCGCAACCCGCTGCGGCGGCAGCGCACCGCACCGGCCGACCCGTCGGCGGCCCGGGCGGCGGGGGAGCGGCGCTCCTCCGGCGAGCCCGTGCTCGGCGCCCTCGCGGCCGCCGTCGGACTGACCGAGCGGGACGGCGACACGCCCGAGGGTCTCGCCGACGACCGGACGACGGTGCTGGCGGCGGTGCTCCAGGCGGTCACGGAACTGGCGGGTGAACGGCAGCGCCGCTCCATCGAGGCCGCGGCCTTCGACAACATCTGGCGCGGCGACTGACCGGCGCGCCGCAGCCCGGCCGCGCCGGCCCGGCGACTGAGCCGCCCGCCGCCCGGCGACCGACCCGATCCCCCCGCCCGGCGACCGGCCGCTGCGAGACGCACCGCGCCCGCCCGCCCGTGACTGACCGGCGTCCGCTCTCCTGACGTGGCTCGGCCGTCCCGTGTTGCCGCCCCCGCGCACCGGTGGTGGGATGGACATTCCCGCGTGCGACGCGGGACGAGGTGACACCGGCGGCTCTCCGCCCCCTCACCCGACCTTCTCCGTCCGCTCCGACCCCGTTCGCCGCGGACCACGCCCCCCTGTGCTCGACGCCGGCCCCGGAGTGACCCCCATGAACACGTACCGAGTCGCGCAAGTGCCCGTCGCCAACGGGTCGTTCGAGATCGTGGAACGCGAGGTGCCCCGGCCGGGCCCGCGTCACGTCCGCATCGCCGTGGAGGCCTGCGGGGTCTGCCACAGCGACGCCATGTTCGTCGCCGCCGGGCTGCCCGGCACGCCGTTCCCCCTCGTGCCCGGGCACGAGGTCGCCGGCCGCATCGACGAACTCGGCGACGGCGCCGACGAGATGGGCTGGCAGGTGGGGGACCGGGTCACCGTCGGCTGGTTCGGCGGCAGCTGCGGTCACTGCGTCCCGTGCCGCCGGGGCGACTTCATCGTCTGCGACACCCTCAAGATCCCCGGCTACTCCTACGACGGCGGCTTCGCCGAGGCGGTCGTCGCGCCCGTGGACGCCCTGGCCCGCATCCCCGACGAGCTCACCGCGGCCGACGCGGGGCCCATGGCCTGCGCGGGCGTCACCACGTACAACGGGCTGCGGCGCAGCAGCGCGCGGCCGGACGACCTCGTGGCGATCCAGGGCATCGGCGGCCTCGGACACCTGGCCGTGCAGTTCGCGGCGGCCATGGGGTACGAGACGGTCGCGATCGCGCGCGGCGCGGACAAGGCCGACTTCGCCAGGCAACTGGGCGCCCACCACTACGTCGACAGCACGGCGGGGCCCGTCGCCCAGGCGCTCCAGGCGCTCGGCGGGGCGAAGGTGATCCTGGCCACCGCGGGCAACTCCGAGGCCATCGCCCAGACCGTGGACGGCCTCACCCCGCGCGGTGAGCTGGTCGTCATCGGGGCGACCGCCGATCCGATGCCCATCAGCCCCCTCCAGCTGATCCTCAAGGGCCGCCTCGTACGCGGTCACCCCTCCGGGACCGCGCAGGACGTGCAGGACACCATGACCTTCGCCGCCCGGCACGGCATCCGCCCCATGACGGAGATCCTGCCGCTGAGCGAGGCGAACACGGCCTTCGGCAAGATGCTGGACGGCAGCGCCCGCTTCCGTATGGTGCTCACTCCCGCCTGACCCGAAGAGCTTCCGCCTGGCCCGAAGAGGCGGCCCCTCAGGCGGCCGTGCCGTCGCTGTCCCGGTACGTCTCCAGGATGCGCAGCCACACCTCGCTGATCGTGGGGAACGCCGGGACGGCGTGCCACAGCCGGTCCACCGGCACCTCGCTCGTGACGGCGACGGTCGCCGAGTACAGCAGCTCCTGGACGCCAGGACCGACGAAGGTCGCCCCGACGACGTTCCGCCGCCCGGTGTCGACGATCACCCGCGCCCGGCCCTGGTACCCCTCCGCGTACTGCACCGCGCCGGCGATCCTCCCGATGTCGTAGTCCACCACGTCGACCTTCAGGCCCGCCCGCTCCGCCTCCCGCGCGGTCGGGCCCACCGACGCCACCTCCGGCTCGGTGAAGACGACCTGCGGCACGGCGGCGCTGTCCGCGGTCGGGGCGTGCCGCCCCCAGGTGCCGTCGTCGAGCGGCTCCCCCTTGGCGCGCGCGCCGATCACGGCGCCCGCGATCCGCGCCTGGTACTTGCCCTGATGGGTCATCAGGGCACGGTGATTGACGTCCCCGACGGCGTACAGCCAGCCCTCGGAGACCTCCGGCACGCGGAAGGAGTCGTCCACCGGCAGCCAGCCGCCCGGGGTGAGACCGACCGTCTCCAGGCCGATGTCCCCGGTGTGCGGCGCGCGGCCGGTGGCGAACAGGACCTCGTCCGCGACCACGGTGTCCCCGTCGTCCGTCGTGACCCGCACCGGACCGTCCCCGCCGTCCTCGCGCTCCACCCCGGTCACGGACCTGCCGAACCGCAGGTCCACCCCGGCCTCGCGCAGCGCGTCGGTCACCATCTCCCCGGCGAACGGCTCCATCCGGCCCAGCAGCCCGCCGCGCACCAGCATCGTCACCTCGGAGCCGAGCGCCCGGAACGCGGTGGCCATCTCCACGGCCACCACCCCGCCGCCGACCACCGCGAGCCGGTCCGGCACCTGCCGCGCCGCGGTCGCCTGCCGGTTGGTCCACGGACGGACGTCCGCCAGCCCCGGCAGGTCCGGCAGCGCGGTGACCGTGCCCGTGCACACCGCGACCGCGTGCCGCGCGGTCAGTTCGACCCGCTCCCCGTCCGGCGTGTCCACGACGACCTGGCGGGGCCCGTTCAGCCGGCCGTGCCCGCGCACCAGGTCCACGGAGACCGAGTCCAGCCACTCCACCTGGTCCGCGTCCTGCCAGTGCGCGGCCATCGCGTCACGGTGCTCGAAGACGGCGGGCACGTCGAGCGGGCCCTCGACCGCCCGGCGCAGACCCGGGACCCGCCGGGCGTCGGCGCGCGCCAGCACGGGACGCAGCAGCGCCTTGCTCGGCTCGCACGCCCAGAACGAGCATTCACCGCCGAGCAGTTCGTTCTCCACGATCACCGTGGTGAGACCGGCGGCACGGGTGCGGTCGGCGAGGTTCTCCCCCGTCGGTCCCGCTCCGAGAACCACCACGTCGTAGGCCGGGGAAGTGCCGTTCATGCCCGCCTCCGTGCACTCGGATGTCGACTGGGCGACGTCTTCTCCAGTGTCCTCCTGCGGGCACGACATCGCCCGGCGTGCGGAGGAGGGCGGGACGCACACCGCCGGTCACGGCCGGGCGGGACGCATCCCGCCGGTCCCGCCCGCCGCCGGCGTGATCAGGGCGGCACCAGGTGCTGGCCGCCGTCGACGTCGTACGTCGCGCCCGTCACGGCCTCGTTGACCATGAGGTGCGCGATCACCGCGGCCACGTCGTCCGGGCCGACGACCCGCCGTATAGGGAGGGTGGCACGCAGTCGCTCACGGCGCGCCTCGAGCCGGTCGCCGAGGAGCGACGCGGACAGGGGCGTGTCGACGAAGCCGGGCGCGACGAGGTTGACCCGGACCGGGGCCAGCTCCACCGCCAGACTCGCGGTGAGCGCCGGCAGGGCGGCCGTCAGCGCCGAGGTCACGGCCGAGCCGACGCCGGGACGGCGGCCGCCGGTCCCGCCGACGAACACCAGCGTCCCGGTGTCCCGCACCACGGCGCCGCCGTACTTGGCGACCCCGAGGGTGAGGGCCAGACGCTCCCCGACGTGGGCGCGCGCCTCGTCGACGTCCATGTCCGCGAGGGGCGCGTAGAAGGGGGACCCGGCGGTGGAGACGAGGTGGTCGACGGGGCCGGGCAGGGCGTCGAAGAACTCCCGGAGGCGGCCCGTGTCGGCGGCGTCGAGGGGAGCGGACCGCTCCGCCCCGACCTCCTCCGCCGCCCGCTCCAGCCGCTCCGGGTCGCGTCCCGCCATCACGACCCGGCCGCCGCGCCGGCGTACCTGACGTGCCGTCGCGAGTCCGATGCCGGAGCTCGCGCCGATCACCACCACGGACTGGTCCGCGAGGTCCTGCGGGAGAGGGGGGCCGGGCGTCATGGGCGCCTCCCGGTGTGGATGCGCGAAGCGGGCGGCCGGGCGACGCGACGCCGGGGCCGCGCTCCCGACGCTACAACGGGGGACCGGAGGCCACCAGTCGAACGGGTGAGCGGTCAGATCCGGGCGCCGGAACCGGGGCCGCGGACGCACCGGGCACGACTCGCCGAACAGGCGCGCGGATTACGCCCGCGGGCCCGCGCCCGGCTGGGCGATCACCGGTGGCGGGCCACCAGGGCCGCTCATAGCTTCGGCCTCATGAACAAACGTCACATCGCGTATCTCGCCTGCGCCACCGCCGTCGTGACGGCGGGACTCGGCGCCGCCCCCTCGACATCGGCCCACCAGTCGGCCGTGCACCGCGTACAGCCCGGGCAGTCCATCCAGAAGGCCGTGGACGCGGCCAGATCGGGCGACACCGTCCTGATCGCCGCCGGCACCTACAAGCAGAGCGTCCAGATCACCCGCTCGGGCATCACCCTGCGCGGCGACGCCGCCGGCCGCACCGTTCTCGAGCCCCCCGCGAGCATCGGAAAGTCCGCCTGCGCCAAGGCGGGCAACGGCGTCTGCGTCACCGGCACCGACAAGAAGCCGCTGAAGAACGTCTCCGTACGGTCCCTGACGGTGCGTGGGTTCGCGAAGAACGGCGTATGGGCGACCGTCACCGAGAACCTCAGGGTGCGCTTCGTGACCTCCGAGAAGAACGGTCAGTGGGGCATCGCCACGGAACGCTCCGCGCGCAGCGTGATCAGCCACAACGTCACCCGCAAGAACGGCGACGCCGGCGTGTTCGTCGCCAACACCGTCGACACCGAGGAAGGCGCCCGCGACGCGAAGAAGACGGTGATCCGCTTCAACGAGACGGCGGACAACCGGGTCGGCGTCACCGTACGGCGGCTGCGCAACCTCAGCGTCGACCACAACGAGGCCACCGGCAACTGTGCCGCCGTGTTCGTCGTCGGCGACGAGTCCAAGCCCCGCGCCGGACACCTCAGCGTCTCCTGGAACCACGTCCACGCCAACAACAAGTACTGCGCCAAGACGCCCCGGCTGCCCTTCCTCCAGGGCTCGGGCATCGTCCTCACCGGCGTCGAGGAGACCCGGGTGACGTTCAACCGGGTCGAGAACAACAAGGGCACCTCCCCGCTGTCCGGCGGCATCGTGCTGTTCAAGAGCCTCGTCGGCACGCCCAGCGAGCGCAACGAGATCCGCGACAACCTGGTGACCGGCAACAGCCCCGCCGACCTCGCCAACCGCGACACCGCCACCACCAACACCTTCAGCGGCAACACCTGCACGCTCTCCGAACCCACCGGAATGTGCTGACCGACCCGACCGTCCCCCCCCACCCACGGCACAACAGCAGAAGCGAGGCAACGGATGACCACCGTTGATCCGGCCCCCGCGCCGCCCATGCGGCTGAGGGAGCTCGTATTCGGAGCGGCCTGCGCGGCCGCCGTACGCGCCGCCGTCCGTCTGGGCGTGCCCGACGCGCTGGACGACAGCCCCATGACCGTCGACGACCTGGCGACGGCGGTGAAGACCCAGCCGCACACCCTGCGACGGCTGCTGCGCGCGCTGTCGTGCCAGGGCGTCTTCGCCGAGAACCCCGACGGCACCTTCGAGCACACCGACATGTCCCGGCTGCTGCGCGAGGACGACCCGCACAGCCTGCGCTACATCGCCCTGTGGTGCACCGAGCCCTGGACCTGGCAGGTGTGGCCGCGCCTCGACGAGGCGGTACGCACCGGCGGCAACGTCTTCGAGGAGGTGTACGAGCAGGAGTTCTTCGCCTACCTCAACGAGTCGGCGCCCGAGTCCGCCCACGTCTTCAACCGGGCCATGACCACCTCCAGCGAGCAGTCCGCGCGGGACGTCGCCCGGCTGCTCGACCTGGACGACGTCCACTCCGTGGTGGACATCGGCGGAGGCCAGGGCCACGTCCTCGCCAGCCTCCTGGAGAAGCACCCCCACCTGCGGGGCACCCTGCTCGACCTGCCGGGCGTCGTCGAGAACGCCGACCCCCGGCTGCGCGACGGCGGCGCGCTCGCCGACCGGGCCCGCATCGTGGCCGGCGACTGCCGCGAGGACGTGCCCGTCGAGGCGGACGTGTACATCATCAAGAACGTGCTGGAGTGGGACGACGACAGCACCCGCCGGGTGCTCGCCGCCATCCGCAGGTCGGCGCGGACCGACGCCCGGGTCGTGGTGATCGAGAACCTCGTCGACGACACCCCGTCCATGCGTTTCACCACCGCCATGGACCTGCTGCTGCTCCTGAACGTCGGGGGCGCCAAGCACACCCGGCAGTCCATGGTGGACCGGCTCACCAAGGCGGGCCTCGTCATCGGCGAGATCCGTCCGGTGAACGCGTACCTGCACGCCTTCGAGTGCACCGTCCCCGCCACGTAGGACCCGCCACACAGGACCCGCCACGTAGGACCCGCCACACAGGACCCGCCACGCAGGGACCCCTACGCAGGGACGAGAAACCCCGAGGCCGCCGGCTCCGCGACTGACGCGGAACCGGCGGCCTCGGGGTTCTCCCGGTTGCGGCGGCTCAGGAGCCGGCGCCGCGCTCCCAGCGGTAGAAGCACTGCGCCATGGCGTCCTTGGGGCCGCGCCACGTGGCCGGGTCGTACGGGCTGACGTACGCCTCGAGCTCCTGGCTGATGCGGCGGAACTCGGGGTGCGAGGCCACCTTCGCGATGGCGGGCGCCGGGTCCTGCTCCGACTCGATGAGGTGCAGGTACACGTCGTCCCCGAACTGGAAGAGACTGCGCCGGCTGACGCCGACCAGGTGGGGGAGCTCACCCCGGTCCGACGCGGCGAACACGTCGGCGATGTCCGGCGCCGAGCCGGGCTTCATCCGGGCGACGATCAGGGCGTGGTGCATGGGATTCCTTCCGGGTCCCCGGCGGGACCGGTGCTCAGCGCGAGGACGCGACGGACGCGGTCTCGGACTCGCGGGCGGCCTGCTCGATCTTGTCCCGGATGAGCGTCATCTGGGTGCGGGAGTTGCGGTTGATGTTGTCCGTCATCCACGCGTCGTCGACCGGCGCGTCGGGCTTCATCGCGAAGTCCTGCGTCCAGCGCATCTCGATCCCGCCCGGCACCTCCTCGTACTCCCACAGGATGTCCATGTGGGCGAAGGGGCCGGTCTCCACGCGGCGGGCGCGCACGGTCCGCTTGGAGCGGTCCGGGGTGCGCTCGGACACCCAGCTCCACACCTTGCCGTTCTCGTCCGGGTGCATGGTCAGCCGGAACGTCGTCGTGTCGCCCTCCCGGGAGAGGACGTCCACCGACGCGTACTCGCTGAACAGCCGCGGCCAGTTCTCGAGGTCGTTGGTCATCTCCCAGACCAGGTCGAAGGGAGCGTCGATGGTGATGCTGTTCTCGGTGTGTCCTGCCACTTTCAGGCTCCAGCCGTGAGGGTGCTGTTGACGAGGTTCAGGAACTCCCGGGGCGTCCTGCACCGCTCCGAGTCGGGCGGCAGGGACGCGCCGTACCGGTTCTCCAGTTCGCCGACGATGCCGAGCAGGCCGAGCGAGTCGAGACCGAAGGAGTCGAAGGGGGACTCCGCGGCGTCCTTGAGTTCCTTGGGGTCGACGGTGATGCCGGCCGCCTGCTTCATCAGGGCGGCCAGCTCGTCGAAGGTCACTTCGGTGGTGATCATGGGTGACTGCTCCTTCCCCGCCCGGATCACCGGGCGGAATCGTCACCGCGGCGCACGACCAGCGCCGCGTTGGAGCCCATCAGTCCCCGGCTGAGGACGAGGGCGGTGCGCAGCTCGGCGGGGCGGGCGTGCTGCGTCACCAGGTCGAGGTCGTGGCAGACGTCGAACACGTTGGGCGTGGGCGGCACCACGCCGTGCTCCATGGCCAGCATCGCCGCCACCGTGTCCAGCACCGGCGCACCGCAGTACGCCCGCCCGAACCCGGTCTTGGGCGCCGTCACCGGCACCCGCGTGCCGTGCGCGCCGAGGGCGTCGGCGATCGCCAGCGCCTCCGCGCGGTCCGCCTCGGGCACGCCCAGGGCGTCGGCGAAGACGACGTCGACCTCCTCCGGGGCGACGCCCGCCTCGTCGAGGGCGCCGGTGATCGCGTGGGCCAGGCCCGCACGGGACTCCGCCCAGCGGGACGCCCCGGTGAACGTCGCCGCGTGACCGGCCACGACACCCCGCACGGGCACCCCGCGCTCACGGGCCCGCTCCTCGTCCTCGACGACGAGCAGCGCACCCCCCTCGGCCGGCACGAACCCGCACGCCTTCTCGGTGAACGGCCGGTAGGCGCGGTCGGGGTCGTCGAGGGTGCTGAGCTCGGGGTAACCGAGCTGGCACACCATCGAGTACGGGGCCAGCGGCGCCTCCGCCGACCCCACCACCATCACGTCCGTGCCGCGCCGCACCGCCCCGGCCGCGTGCGCGAGGGCGTCAAGACCGCCCGCCTCGTCGCTCGCCACCACCCCGCACGGCCCCTTGAGGCCGCCGCGGATGGAGATCTGGCCGGTGCTCGCCGCGTAGAACCAGGCGATCGACTGGTACGGGCCGACGTACTTGGAGCCCTTGCCCCACAGCTTCTGGAGCTCGCGCTGGCCGAACTCGCCGCCGCCGGAGCCGGCCGCGGTGACCACGCCGACCGAGTACGGATCGGCGGGCTCGCCGCCCAGCCCCGCGTCGTCGAGGGCGAGCGCCGCCGCGGCCATCGCGAAGTGGCTGAACCGGTCGGTCTGCACCAGGAAGCGGTCCTCGATCAGGGCCGCCGGGTCGAACGACCGCACCTCGCCCGCCACCCGCAGCGGCATGTGCTCACAGCCCTCGCGGGTGATCAGGTCCAGTACGCCGAGACCTTCGCGGACGGACTTCCAGTAGGCGTCCGTCCGCAGTCCGTTGGGCGCGACCACACCGATGCCGGTGACGGCCGCTCGCCCGGAACGCCGCTTGCTCATCGTGTCCTCCCGCCCGTCCCGGACAGCAGCACCGCGGACTGGAAACCGCCGAACCCGCTGCCGACGGAGAGCACGTGCTCCAGCTTCCGCGGGCGGGCGGTGCGCGGCACGTAGTCCAGGTCGCACTCCGGGTCGGGGGTCTCGTAGTTCGCGGTCGGCGGCACGACCTGGTGCCGCAGCGCGAGCACGCAGGCGACCACCTCGATCGCGCCGATGGCGCCGAGCGAGTGCCCCACCATCGACTTGATGGAGGACATGGGCGTCTCGTACGCGTGCGCGCCCAGCGACCGCTTCACCGCGGCCGTCTCGTGCCGGTCGTTCTGCCGGGTGCCGGAACCGTGCGCGTTGACGTAGTCGATCCGGGTGGGATCGATCCGGGCCTGGTCGAGGGTGCTGTCGATGGCGCGGGCCATCTCCAGGCCCTCACTGGTCAGGCCGGTCATGTGGTAGGCGTTGCCGTAGGTGGCGTAGCCGCCGATCTCGCAGAGGATGTCCGCGCCGCGCGCCCGCGCGTGCTCGTACTCCTCCAGCACCAGCACCGCCGCACCCTCGCCCATCACGAACCCGTCGCGGTGGGCGTCGAACGGCCGCGACGCGTGCTCGGCGTCGTCGTTGTTGGGCGACGTCGCCTTGATGGCGTCGAAGCAGGCCATCGTGATCGGGGAGATCGGCGAGTCCGACGCCCCCGCGACGCAGACGTCCGCCCGGCCCTCGGCGACCGTGTGGAAGGCGTAGCCGACCGCGTCGAGACCGGACGTGCAGCCGGTGGAGACCGTCTGCACCGGGCCCCGGGCGCCGAACTGCTCGGCCACCGTGGAGGCGAGGGTGCTCGGCGAGAACGCCAGGTGCAGCTTGGGCTGCGCCTGGGTGTGGTCCACGTCCCAGCGCCGGCCGCTCTCGCTGACCCGCACGTAGTCCTGTTCCAGCCGGGTGGTGCCGCCGACCGCGCTGCCCAGCGACACCGCGGTCCGCCACGGGTCGAGGGACCCGGTGTCGAGGCCGGAGTGGCGGACCGCCTCCCGGGCCGCGACCACGGCGAACTGGATGTAGCGGTCGGCGTGCTGGCACAGGTCCGCGTCCAGGCCGTGCTCGAACGGGTCGAAGTCGCACTCGGCGGCGATGCGCGAGCGCAGGCCCGCCGGGTCGAACAGGGTGATGCCGCGGGTCGCGGTGCGGCCTGCGGCCAGCAGGTCCCAGAACGCCGTCGCCCCGATGCCGCCGGGAGCGACCACACCTATACCGGTGACGGCCACCCGCCGGGTCATTTTATGGCCTCGCTCGGCTCGGCCGGCCGGGCCGCCTCCGGCCCGCCCACCGTCAACTGGGGCCCGGGCACCGCGCTTTCGTTCTCCTCCGTGTCGACGTGCCCGAGGCTCGGGTGGGGGGCGAGGGGACCGAGGTGGAACACCATGCGGGCCTCCTCGTCGCCGACGTTGCGGAAGCGGTGCCGCATGTCGATCGGGATCATCAGCCCCTGCTCGGCGCGGAGCGCGAACGGCTCGCCGTCCAGGTCCACCTCGAGCGAGCCGTTGACGACGTACACGAACTCCTCGGAGTACGGGTGGTAGTGCTCGGCGATCCGCTCACCGGGCTGGATGACGGCCAGCCCCATGAAGCCGCTCGTGGAGCCCACGGTGGCCGGGGTGAGCAGGGTCCTGAGGTCACCCCCGCGCCGGCGGTTGGGTTCCGTCTCGCTCAGGTCCACGATCCGTGGATGCTGCTTGGACATGGTTGATACCTCCGGGTGTTCCGGTGACGTCCCCGGCGCGACGGCCGCGGGACGTCACCGTGGTCGACCGTCAGGAAGCCGCCGCGCTGCGGTCGGTGACGGGCAGCATGTCGGCGTGCGACAGCAGCCGGTTGAGGGTGCGCTCCGAGTCAAGGGAGCCCTCGACGCCGATCGCGGCGCCGTCCAGGAGCCGCTCCAGCTCCGCAGCCTTGCCCGGGCCCTTGATGCCCAGCGCGGCGAGCGGGTCCAGGTCGAGGTCGCCGGTGACGTCGACGAGACGCACCACGATGTCGTCGCGCTGGAACACGGTGCTCGCGAACACCGGGCTGTCCGGCTCGCCCGCCGCGGCCTCGTCCTGCTCGGCGAGGAACCGCGCCAGGTCCATGCCCCGGCCCGCGACGGCCGGGTAGTACAGCGCGTGCCGCCGCAGCCCGTCGGGCTCCGGCCGGCCGGCCGCCACATGGTGCACGGCGGGCAGCGCGGCCCGGGTGAAGAACAGCCGCGCGGACTCGGGGTCGGTCAGGTCCCGGTCCTGCTCCAGATAGGGGTTGACGGCCTCCTCGACCGCCCGCACCTCCGGCTGGCGCGCCACGTGGCGCAGCGCGGCCAGCAGGTCGCCCTCCACCTCGACGGCCCGCACGACCCGGTTGCCGTGCATGAACAGCGAGGTGCGGCGCAGCCGCGTGGTGTCGTCGACCTGGGCCTTGGGCGACTCGTACCCGGCCAGCAGCTCCGCGACCTTGGACTCGGAGCCCGGCTTGACGGTGAAGGTGAGGGCGTGGCGCGCCACGCCGTCGCCGACCCGCACCGCCGACTGGAGACCGGCCGCCGCCGCGGCGGGGGTGCGGGGCTGCTCGGGGAAGGTCTCGCGCACGACGCTGTAGCGCATCGACCGGGTGTCCCGCACGCAGCTGTGCATCGGCCGGACGGTCTCCACGTGCTCCTCGCTGTTCACCCACGCGAGGAACGGCGGGGCGCTCTCCCATTCGCTGGTGATGAGCCACTGCGACGGGTTCTCGATCGACTGGCACAGCTGGTCGCTGATGTGACCGGGCACGGACGCGACCTTGTTCCGCATGTGCTCGTACGCCTCGAGGAACTGCTCCTGCGCCCCCTCGTACAGGTCGAGCAGCAGGATCACCCGCAGCCTGGAGCCGTCGAAGGCCGACTGCGATATGCGTCCCGACATGGTCATCCGGCGCACCTCTCCTCTTGTTCGGGAAACCCCTGCGGCGGGGCTTCTTCCGGAAGCTCTTCACGGAAGGTCAGGAACGACCGCCGTGTCCGATGGGCAGGGGGTCGCCATGTGTCGATGGTCGGGGCGGCCCCGGAAGCGCGCGAGCGACACGGCGCAGCCGGGTGAACCGCGCGCCATCCGGGTGCCGACCGGACGCGAAGGGCCCCGCACCGGGGATGGAATCAGCGTCCCGTTACCGAACACACCCGGGCGAACGCTGGAGGCGTTTCAATGAACCGATCGGGCACGACCGGCGAGGCGGTCCACCGCACACCCGTCCTCATCGTCGGGGGCTCCCTGGTGGGACTGTCGACGTCCCTGTTCCTGGGGCGGCTCGGTGTGCCGCACACGCTCGTCGAGCGGCACGCGAGCACCTCGATCCATCCGCGGGGGCGGGGGAACAACGTGCGCACGATGGAGCTGTTCCGCACGGCCGGCGTGCAGCAGCGGATCGTGGAGGCCGCGTCGGTCCTGAAGGACAACCACGGCATCCTCCAGACGCCGAGCCTGGTGGGCGACGCGGGCGAGTGGCTGTTCCGGACGATCGACCCGGGCGGCGGCCTCGCCCGCTTCAGCCCCGCCGGCTGGTGCCTGTGCAGCCAGAACGACCTGGAGCCGGTGCTGCTGCGCAGCGCCCGCGAACTGGGCGGGGACCTGCGCTACAACACCGAGATGATGTCCTTCGACCAGGACGGCGACGGGGTGACGGCGCGGGTCAAGAGCCGGGAGACCGGCGAGCACACCACGATCAGGGCGGACTACCTGGTGGCGGCGGACGGCCCGCGCAGCCCCGTCCGTGAGCGGCTCGGCATCGGGCACAACGGTCCCGGCGACCTGTTCCACAACGTCAGCGTCACCTTCACCTCGCGCGGCCTCGCCTCCGTGGTCGGCGACCGCCGGTTCATCGTCTGCTACCTCACCAGCCCGGACGCCGACGGGGCGCTGCTGCCGGTGGACAACCGCGAGAACTGGGTGTTCCACGCCCCCTGGCACCCCGAACACGGCGAGACACTCGAGGAGTTCACCGACGAGCGGCTCACCGCGCACATTCGGCGGGCGGTCGGCGTGCCGGACCTCGACGTGACCGTCACCGGCCGGGCCGCCTGGCACGCCGCCGAGCGGGTCGCCCAGCGGTACGCCGAGGGGCGGGTGTTCCTGGCCGGCGACTCGGCGCACGAGATGTCACCCACCGGGGCGTTCGGCTCCAACACCGGCATCCAGGACGCCCACAACCTCGCCTGGAAGCTGGCCGCCGTGCTCGGCGGCTGGGCCGGACCCGGCCTGCTCGACAGCTACGACGCCGAGCGCCGGCCCGTCGCCGAGGCGACCAGCGCCCGCGCCTCCTCCCGGTCGGTGGAGCACAGCCACCCCGGCTACACGCCCGACGCGGAGGCCGCGGCGCTCGCCGGCCGCAAGGGCGGCATCCTCAACGTGGCCCTCGGCTACCGCTATCCGCGCGGCGCGGTGCTGGGCGCGGACCCGGCGACGCCGGTCGTGCCCGAGGGCCTCGCGCTGAACGGGGAGCCCGGCAGCCGCGCACCGCACCTGTGGCTGGACCGGGCCGGCGCCCGTGTCTCCACGCTCGACCTCTACGAGCGTTCCCTCGTCCTGCTTGCGTCCCCGCACAGCCCGTGGCTCGCCGCCGCGGCCGAGGCGGCGGTGACGCTGCCGGTGCCGCTGGAGGCGTACGGGGTGGGCGAGGGCGCCGACCTGGTGCCCGAGAACGGCGCCGACTGGGCGGCGGCCCACGGTGTCACTCCGGACGGCGCGGTGCTCGTGCGGCCGGACGGGTTCGTCGCCTGGCGGCACGAGGGGCGGGCCGCGGACCCGGCCCGGACCCTGCGGGACACGGTCGCCACGCTGCTGTCCCGCACCTGACCGGCCACCGCACCTGACCGGGCACGGCCGCCGGGGCGGCGCGGGTCACCCGCCGCCGACTCCGCCCTGGCGGCCGCGCTCGGCCTTGGCCAGGTGCTGTTCGAACCGCTGGAGCGCCGGGCCGTCGACGTCCCAGGGCCACGGGGTGACCATGCCCTGGAGCGCCTCGAACACCGGGTGCGCGTCCGCCGCGCGCCCGGCCGCGCACAGCGCGTACGCCAGCACGTTCAGGTCGGCCGGCGCCGCCGCGTGCTGGAAGAACCCCGGCTTGGGCCACAGCGCGGCGGCCTGGTGCAGCGCCGCCGCGAGGTGTCCGCTCTCGAAGAGCTGACCGGCGGTCATCGCCCGCATCCCGCCCTGCGCGAGCAGCCCCTGGTACTGCCGTACGGCCGCGGTGAGTTCGACGGCGGCGCACGGGGCGTTGGCCGGGATGCGGGAGCGGACCGCGTCGACGAAGTCCAGCACCGAGGCGCTGGAGCCGCCCTCCTCGGGCGACAGCAGGGCGAGCATCTGGAGGAACGCCTCGCGGTTCCAGGGGTCGCGGGCGGTGGCCTGCCGCCAGAGGGAGTCGACGTCCTTGTGGTCGTACCGCACGACGCGCGCGGTGCCGAGCAGGACCACCCACGGCAACGGGTCGTCCGGCGACAGCTCGGCGGCCCGGTGACACCGGGAGATCACGGTGTCGGGGTCCTCCAGGCGCCGCTCCTCCAGGGCGCGCACCAGCGTGGTCCAGGAGTGGAACACCAGCGCGTCCACGTCGTCCGGGGCGCGCTCCAGCCAGGTCTCGGCGATGCCCGTGCCGGAGGCGGCCGCGGCCAGCACCGACACCCGGTGGCCGCGGAGGTCCCAGTCGCTCCCCGTCTGCTCCAGCAGCTCGGCGATCAGCTCGGCGTCGGCGGCCTTCCCGCTGCCCCGCTTGCTCAACTTCCCCAGGACCTTGTCCAGTTGGGTGTCCCCGAGGGAACGGGAGATTCGGGGACGTCTGTGGGGGCGCGTGCTGAAGAGGGGCATGTCCGAAGACTAGGAAGCGGATCGCCCCGTTCAACCGGTTCGGGGTGATCGTTATCGATCTGGCCCTTACCGCCGGTCGTCAGGGCAGACCGGGGCGGGGCCGGACAACTCGCCGGCCCCGCCCCGCCGTCGCGCGCGACTCAGGCCGCGGGCGCCGGGTACGTCGGGTACTCCACGCCGGAGACGTACTGGACGACGCGGACGACCTGGCAGGAGTAGCCGAACTCGTTGTCGTACCAGAGGTAGAGGATCGCGTTGTCGCCGTCGACCTTCAGGGCGCCGGCGTCGACGATCGACGCGTGCCGTGAGCCGATGAAGTCGCTGGAGACCGCGTCGGGGGCGCTGATGAAGTCGATCTGGCGCTTCAGCGGCGAGGTCAGCGACACGTTGCGCAGGTGGTCCAGGACCTCCTCGCGGTTGGCCGCGCGGCCCAGCTGGAGGTTGAGGATGGCGATCGACACGTCCGGCACCGGCACGCGGATGGAGCTGCCGGTGATCGGCGCCTTCAGGTCGGGCAGCGCCTTGGCGACGGCCGACGCGGCGCCGGTCTCGGTGATCACCATGTTGAGCGGCGCGGACCGGCCGCGGCGCTCGGACTTGTGGTAGTTGTCCAGCAGGTTCTGGTCGTTGGTGAACGAGTGGACCGTCTCCACGTGGCCGCGCAGCACGCCGTACTCGTCCGCCATCGCCTTCAGCGGCGGCACGATCGCGTTGGTGGTGCAGGACGCGCAGGACAGGATGCGCTCGTCCGGCTTGAGGGTGTCGTGGTTGACCCCGTGCACGATGTTCGGCACGTCGCCCTTGCCGGGCGCGGTCAGCACCACCTTGTCCACGCCGGGCCGCAGGTGCTGCGACAGGCCCTCGCGGTCGCGCCACTTGCCCGTGTTGTCGATCAGGATCGCGTTGTCGATGCCGTACGCGGTGTAGTCGATCTCGGCCGGGTCGTCGGCGTAGATGACCTTGACGACGTTTCCGTTGGCGACGATCGCGCTGTTCGCCTCGTCGACGGTGATCGTGCCCTGGAACTGGCCGTGCACGGAGTCGCGGCGCAGCAGCGAGGCGCGCTTGACGATGTCCTGCTCGCCGCCGCGGCGCACGACGATCGCGCGCAGCCGCAGGCCGTTGCCGGAGCCGGACTTCTCGATCAGCAGGCGGGCGAGGAGCCGGCCGATGCGGCCGAAGCCGTAGAGGACGACGTCGCGCGGCTCGCGGCGGTCGATCTTGTTCGCGCCGGTGGCGCCGGCGACGGCCTCGGCGGTGAACTCGGCGACGGACTTGCCCTGGTCGTCCGCGCGGTAGGCCTCCGCGAGCAGGCCGATGTCGATCTGCGAGGGGCCGAGGTCCAGCGTGGTGAGCGCCTGGAGGAACGGCAGGGTCTCGGTGACGGAGAGCTCCTCGCCGGCGATCTGCCGGGCGAAGCGGTGCGTCTTGAGGATGCTGACCACCGACTTGTTCACCAGGGAGCGGCTGTGCAGCAGGACGGTGACGTCCCGCTCCCGGTGCAGCTTCCCGATGATCGGGATCATCGACTCCGCGATCTCCTCGCGGTGCTTCCAGTTGGTGAACGAGTCTTCGTTGACAGTCACAGCATCATCTTTCGAGCTAGAGGGTGCTCATATGATAGCCATGCCGGTCGGAGGGGTCGGAGGGGGTCCGTCACGGGGGAGAGGCGGGGGCGCCGAGGGAGCGCGGAGGGGGTGCGGAGGGGTCAGGCCGGACGTGCGGGACGGTCGCGCGTCGCAGGGTTGCACGACATGCGAACGGGTACGCGTCCCTCACTGTGCCCGGGGCCGGAGTGTGTCCCGGGCGGGCCGACAACCGCCGCTACCAGGGAATTCTCATGGAAACACCCGCGCACGAGAACAACGCCCCCACGCCCGCGCAGCGGGCCCTGGACGCACTGTCGGAGAACACCGAGGACACGGCCGCGCTGGACGCCCTGGCCAACAGTGACGTGCTGATCCCGGTCCCCGACGACGCGGGCGACGAGGAGGCCGCCGACCCCGGCGCCGTCGCGCTGCCCGTGCTGGAGCAGCCGGGGGGCACCCAGGTGGTGCCCGTGTTCACCTCCGAGCTGGAGATGGCCGGACTGCTCCCGTTCGTGTCCCGCTACCGCCTGGTCCCGCTCGGCGCCCTCGCCGCCCAGTGGCCGGCCGACGACCTGTCCCTCACCATCGACGGCAGCTCCGAACACCGCCTGACCCTGACCTCGGAGGGGGTCCGCACCCTGCTGGCCCGCCCCTGAGGGGGACTGTGACCCGTTGGCCCGTGCCTGTAGGGGCGCGGGCCGACTCGTACGGTCAGTCCCCGAGCGCCCGCGCCAGGGCGGCGCGCTGCACCGGCAGCGTCTCGGCGTGCAGCTCGCGGCCCCGCGCGGTGAGCTGCACATAGACGCCGCGCCGGTCCGTCGGGCAGGTGCTGCGCTCGACCAGGCCGTGCCTCTCCAGCCGGGCGATCAGCCGGGACAGCGCGCTCTGGCTCAGATGCACCCGGCCGACCAGGTTCTGCACCCGGCACCGCTCGCCGCGCGCGGGAGCGGCCGACGCGAGCAGGTCCAGCACCTCGAAATCGGAGCCGCCCACCCCGTAGGGGTGCAGGGCGCGGTCGATCTCGCCCTGGGTGCGGGCGTGCACGGCGAGGATGTCACGCCACCGTTCCTCGAGCCGCGCCTCGTCGGTCGTCCCTGCCATACGGGAACCGTAACATTTGTTCGAAATTCAATGAGTGGCCCGGCGGTCGCGGGCACGATGCCGACGAGAACCCCCGCCACCGCTGTACCTTTCAACCTCCGTGCCGCGCAAGGGCGTTGACTCAGGACAAGCTGCCCGCAGAGCGGGACACGGAGACCCCGGGCGCGGCACAGTGGGAGGGCGCCGGAGACGAGGAAGCCCGGCGGGGAGGTGGACGACATGCTGAGGACTCCCGCCGACGGGACACGACTGCGCATCCTCGCCTGGCTGGGCGAACCGGACACCGCCGAACGCGGCCTCACCGCGGACGACGTCGCCGCCCGCCTCGGCGTCCCCCGCCCCGCGGCCCTCACCCACCTCCGGCTGCTCACCTCCCTCGGCCTCCTCCACCCCACGGGCCAGGACGACACCCCCCGCTACCGCCGCGACGAGATCCGCCTCGCCGAGGTGACGCAGCTGTTCGAGAAGGGCTGGTAGGCCCGGCTCACACGGCGACCGGCCGTTACGCTGATCACCGCGAACGAGTGGGAGACGTACGACGGTGACAGCCCCGGTACCCGAGGAAGCCCGGCCCCGCTCCGCGGTCCGCGCCCAGGCGCCCGTCGTCGCGGCGGTCGCGGCCGGCGGGGGAGCGGGAGCGACGGCCCGGTACGCGGCCACCCTGTGGTGGCCCACCCCGGCGGGCGGCTTCCCCTGGACGATCCTGTGGGTGAACGTCCTCGGCTGCGCCCTGATGGGCGTCCTCATGGTGGCCGTCACCGAGTGGCGCCCCGCTCACCCACTCGTCCGCCCGCTCCTCGGCACCGGCGTCCTCGGCGGCTTCACCACCTTCTCGACGTACGCGGTGGACGTCCGCGGCCTGTTCGAGGCGGGCCGCCCGACGCCCGCCCTGCTGTGTCTCGCCCTGACCCCGGTGACGGCCCTGGCCGCCGTGTGGGCGGCCACCGCGGCCACCCGCCGGGCCCTCCTGGGGCGGCCGGGCGCCGGAGGCACGCGGTGAACTGGCTGTACGTCGTCCTCGGGGCGATGGTTGGGGCGCCGTTGCGGTATCTCACGGACCGGATGGTGCGGTCCAAGACCGGCTCGGCGCTGCCGTGGGGGACGTTCACCGTCAACGTCGCCGGCAGCCTGGTCCTCGGCCTGCTCGCCGGGGCCGCCGCCGCGGGAGTCGCGGGATCCGGTACGCAACTGCTGCTCGGCACCGGCCTCTGCGGCGCCCTCACCACCTACTCGACCTTCTCCTACGAGACCCTCCGCCTGGCCGGGAGCGGCGCCCTCGGGTACGCGGCCGCCAACGTGCTGGTGAGCACGGCGGCCGGCCTGGGCGCCGCCTACGCGGGGGCGGCGCTGGCCGGGGCGGTGTGGCCGTAGGGTCAGCGCCCGGCCTCGCGCAGGGGCGCGCCCACCTGCCGCAGATGGCGCAGCGCCGTACGGTGCGAGGCGACGAGCCCCGACCGGCAGTACGGGATGCCCAGCTCGGCGCAGTACCGCTCGGTGATCACCTGGGCCTTCGCGAGGGCCGGCGTCGGCATGCTGGGGAAGAGATGGTGCTCGATCTGGTAGTTCAGGCCGCCCATGAACACGTCGGTCAGCGCACCGCCGTCGACGTTGCGGGAGGTCAGCACCTGGCGGCGCAGGAAGTCCAGCTCGGTCCCCTCCTCGATCATCGGCATGCCCTTGTGGTTCGGCGCGAACACCGAACCGAGGTAGAGACCGAACAGCCCCTGGTGGACGGCGATGAACACGAGCGCCTTGCCGGGGGAGAGGAGGGTGAAAAGGCCGCCGAAATAGACGACGAAATGCGCCACGAGAAGAGTGCCCTCCAGCACGGGCCGCTTCAGCGACGGACTCCGCAGCGCCTTGAAACTGCTGAAACTCAGATTCAGGCCCTCGAGCGTCAGCAGCGGGAAGAAGAGCGCCGCCTGGTGCTTCCCGACGAACCGGGCCGGCCCCTTGGCCTGCCGCGCCTGACGGCGTGACCACACGATGATGTCGGGGGCGACGTCCGGGTCCTTCTTCTCGTGGTTCGGGTTCGCGTGGTGGCGGGTGTGCTTGTTCATCCACCAGCCGTAACTCATGCCGAGCAGCACGTCGGCCACCAGCAGACCGCCGATCTCACTGGCGCGCCGGCGGGAGAACACCTGGCGGTGCGCCAGGTCGTGCGCGGCCAGCCCGAGCTGCCCGAACACCACGGCCAGCGCGGCGGCGACGAACAGCTGACTCCAGCTGTCGCCCAGCACCAGGAACGCGGCGACGCTCCCGGCGAGCGCCAGACCCACGGCGGTGAAACGCACCGTGTAGTACAGCGGACGGCGGCGCAGAAGTCCCGCCTCGGATATGCGCCGGGACAGCTCGGAGAAGTCACTCCCTCTCGCGGAATGCCCCTCCCGGTCCCTTTTCGGTCCGCTCCCCTCAGGGCTCGTCTGCTTTTCGTCTCCGCCCGGGGAACGGGTGCCGGTCAGTACCGTCGAATTGGCCATGCGCTTCAGTGTGGGTGCGCGGTCCGACGCGCGGAATGGCGGTGGCCCCCGCATGTGAAGGTGTGGTCAGCCCCAGGGCAGGGGGGTGGTGTCCCCAGGGCGGGGGTGTGGCCGGCACCACCCCGGACCGGCCCGCGCTTGACAGTGGACGCGGCCTGCCCGCACGATCGGCCCGTGAACCTGTCAGACAGCCAGACAGGTGGTGCGGGACCGCGACGCGTCAGCGCGACGGAGGCGGTGCTCGCCCACCTCCGCGACGCCATCGAGCGCGGCGCCTACGCGATCGGCGACAAACTGCCCTCCGAGGCGGAGCTCTGCCGCGGACTCCAGGTGTCCCGGCCGGTGCTGCGGGAGGCGCTGCGGGCCCTTCAGACCATGGGCCTGACCGTCTCCCGCACCGGCAAGGGCACCTTCGTGGTCGCCGACGCCGTGCAGGACCCCACCTTCGGCGACTACACGGCCGGACACCTCATGGAGGTGCGCCGGCACGTCGAGATCCCGGTCGCCGGGTACGCCGCCCGCCGCCGCACCCCGGAGGACCTGGACCGGCTGCGGGACCTGCTGGAGCGGATGGAACGGGAGACCGACACCACCGCCTGGGCGGCCATGGACACCCTGTTCCACCTCGCCGTCGCCGAAGCCGCGCAGAACCCGGTGTTCCGGCGGGTCATCGAGGAGATCCGGGACGCGCTGGCCCGCCAGTCCGCCTTCCTCAACGAACTCGGCGGCCGCCGCACCCACTCCGACCGCGAGCACCGGGCCGTCGTCGAGGCCCTCGCCGCCGGCTCCGAGGAGGACGCCGTGCGGGCCATGACCCACCACCTCGACCGCGTCGAGGCCACCCTCACCGACATCGTGCGCCCCCCGCGCACACCGGGCCCGCGCACCACCCCCGAGCAGGCCCGCCACGACAACCCGCAGGCAGTGTGATGCACAGCAGTCTCCCCGCGGCCGCACCCCCGGTCCGCGCACCCCGGCACGCCCCCGTCGCCCACCTGATACGCGGCGGGGTCGTCGAAGGGGTCCACTACGGCTCCGTCGTCGCCCTCGACGCCGACGGCAGGGCCGGCTTCCGCCTCGGCGACCCCGAGGCGGCGTTCTACCCGCGCTCCGCGCTCAAGCCCGTCCAGGCGGTGGCCATGGTCCGCGCCGGTCTCCCCCTCGACGGCGCGCTGCTGTCGCTCGCGGCGGCCAGCCACTCCGGCGAGGAACGCCACCTCGTCGGGACCCTGCGCATCCTCCAGCACGCCGGCCTGACCGAGGAGCACCTGCGCAACGTCCCCGACCTGCCCCTCGACCCCGCCGTCCGGGACACCTGGGTGCGCGCGGGCCGCGGCCCCTCCCGGCTCGCCCAGAACTGCTCCGGCAAGCACGCCGCCATGCTGTGCACGGCGAAGCTGAACGGCTGGCCCGTCGACGACTACCTCGATCCGTCCCACCCGCTCCAGCAGCTGATCGCGGAGACCGTCGAGGACCTCACCGGGCAGCGCGTCGCCACGGTCACCGTCGACGGCTGCGGCGCGCCCCTGTTCGCGGTGTCCCTGGAGGGCCTCGCCCTCGCCGCCGCCCGGATCGCGAGTGCCGCGCCCGGCACCCCCGAGGGCCGGGTCGCCGACGCGATGCGCACCCACGCCGAGATGGCGTCCGGCACGGGCCGTGACGTGGCCGCGCTGATGCGCGCGGTGCCGGGACTGCTGGCCAAGGACGGCTTCGAGGGCGTCCAGGTCGCCGCACTGCCCGACGGCCGCGCCGTCGCCGTGAAGATCGCCGACGGCGCCGGACGCGCCCGCGTCCCGGTCACCGCGGCGGCCCTCACCCACGCGGGCGTGGATCCCGTCCTGCTCACCGCGTTCGCGGGCGAGACGGTCCTCGGCGGCGGCCGCCCGGTCGGCGGAATCCGCCCGGTGACGGGCCTGGGCGCGGCGGCGGAACCGGTCGGCGTCTGAACGGCGGGTCCCACCGCGCCGGGCCGCTCCCGCGCGGTGGACCGAACTGGGCGGCCGGTGCCGGCGGTCACCGCTTCTGCCCCCCCGTCAGTCCTTCGGCACCGGCCCCCACCTCAGCCGGAGGTAGACCGCCACCCCCGCCCCGCCCAGCAGTCCCGCCCCTGTGATCGTCCACCACACCGCACGTCCGTCGGCGTCGTCCCGGCGGGACGCGGACGCCGGCACGGCCACCGCGGCCGCCTCCGGGCCGCCCGGCGGGGCGCCGCGCAGGGCGTCCAGCGAGCCCACCGGGGTCACGCGCCCGGCCGCGTCGAACCCCCAGTCGAGGAGCGCGCGCGCCTCCTCGTAGACCGCGAACCCGTCGTCCGAACGGGGGTTCATGACCGTCGCCACCAGGGTGCGGCCGTCGCGGCGGGCGGCGGCGACCAGGGTGTTGCCGGCATGGCTGGTGTAGCCGTTCTTCACCCCGATCAGCCCCCGGTACGGGGCGACCCCGTCCGCCCCCGTGAGCAGCCGGTTGGTGTTGACGATCGGGTAGCTGCCGCCGTCGCGGGCCGGGAAGCTCGCCTCCGCCCGTGCGCAGTACTCGGCGAACTCGGGGTTGCGCAGCCCCGCCCGGCCGAACACGGCCAGGTCGAACGCCGACGACACCTGGCCGGGCTCGTCGTACCCGTCGGGCGACTTCACCCGGGTGTCGCGGGCGCCCAGGTCCCGCGCCTTCTCCTCCATCCGCTCGGCCGTGGCCCGCCAGCCGCCGCTGAGGGCCGCCAGCACCCGCACGGCGTCGTTGCCGGAGTTGAGGAACACCCCGTTCCAGAGGTCGGAGACCCGGTAGGTCCGGTACTCGGCGACCCCGACGAGACTGCTGCCCGGGCCGATGCCCTCCAGTTCCTCCGGGTCGACGCGGTGCCGGATGCCGGACGGCAGGGCCGGCATCACGGTCAGCGCGAACAGCGTCTTGAGGGTGCTGGCGGGCGGCAGCCTGCGGTGCGCGTCGTGCGCGGCGAGCACCTCGCCGGTGTCCGCGTCGGCGACCAGCCAGGAGCGGGCGGTCAGGTCCGGGACCTCGGGCGCCCCCGCGCGCGGACGGACGTGCGTGCCGGGCCGGTACAGCAGGGACGCCGGCGCGTCCGGCGTCCGTGGCCGGGGATCGACGCCGGGACCGGCGGTCGCCGCGGCGGGCGCGAGCGCCAGCAGACCGGCCGCGCAGAGCACGCACCCCGACACGGCAGCCCGCGAAGCAAATCCGATAGTCATATCGCAAACGTAGGAAGGGGTCTCCCGAACACCGTGCTGCCCCGGCCGGGAGCCGCGCGCGAGCACTCGGATGCTCCGCCCGGCTTGCGGCGGCGTGCCGGCGGGGGAGCGTCCCCGGTGTGCGGGCGTCCGGGCGCGACCGCGGGGCGCTGTCGCGGCCCGGGCCCTAGGCTGGGCGGATGTTCAGCCCCGAAGGCCCCCGACTGAGCGAACTCGCCGTCCAGGCGCTGTCGTCCGTCGAGCGCGGCTACGACCTGCTCGCCCCGAAGTTCGACCACACTCCCTTCCGCACCCCCGACTCCGTGCTGGACGCCACCGTCGCCGCGCTGCTGGAGTCCGGCCCCTACGGCAGCGGGCTCGACCTGTGCTGCGGCACCGGCGCGGGCGTCGACGTGCTGCGCCAGGTGTGCCGGGACGCCGTCACCGGCGTGGACTTCAGCGCCGGAATGCTGGAGGTCGCCCGCTCGCGCCGACGCCCCGAGGGGCTCGACGTGTCCTGGGTGCGGGCGGACGCGCGGGCGCTGCCGTTCGGGCCCGAGTTCGACCTCGTGGTCAGCTTCGGGGCGCTCGGGCACTTCCTGCCGTCCGAGCTGCCGGGCCTGTTCGCGCAGGTGCACAAGGTGCTGCGGCCCGGCGGCCGGTTCGTCCTGCCGGTCGTGGCGCCGCCCCGGCCCGGCTCCCTCGCCCACGCGATGCTGCTCGGGTTCGACACCGTCATGCGGGTGCGCAACGCCGTGTGGCGTCCGCCGTTCGTCATGTACTACCGCGCCGTGCGCTTCGGCGACCTGTGGCGCGGGCTGGAGCGCGCGGGGTTCCGCGTGGAGTTCCTGGCCCTCCCCGAGTTCGGCCGCCGGCGGGACAGGAGCCCCAGGGTGCGGTTGCTCGTGGCCGAGAAGGCCGAGAAGGCCGAGAAGGCCGAGAAGGGGGAGGGGCGGCCACCGCTCGCACCCTGAGCCCGCGGTCCGTCCGAACTCGGCCCCGACTATCCGTTGGATTTTCCAACTCACCAGCCTAGAGTGGCCCGCGTGACGACGACTGCCTATGACGCGACACGGATCGACCCCCGCTGGTGGTCCTTCGAGGGCATGCACGGCGGCTGGGTCGCCGGTGCGGCGCTGACCGCCGTACGCGACGCGTTCGCCGGCGGGCACCGGCCCGTGCGCTCGCTGACCACGCACTACCTGGCCCCGGTCGGGACCGGCCCGCTGCGCTTCTCCGGGACCGCGCCCGCCACCGGCCGGCGCACCGCCACCTGCCTCTTCACCGGCCACCAGGACGGCGAACCGGTCGTCCTCGGCTCCGCGCTGTTCGGACCGGCCCGCGGCGGCCCCGCGCACACCGGCCTCACCGCCCCCGAGGTGCCCGGCCCGGACGACTGCCTCCCCCTCGAACTCCCCGCGGAGCTCGCGCTGTTCGCCCGGCAGCTGGAGATACGCCCCGCCACCGCCGACCTCCCGCTGGCCGGCGGACCCCGGGCCGTGCTCGTCGCGTGGGTGCGCTTCCGGGACGACCGGCCGGTGGACGCGGCGGCCGTCGCCACGCTCGCCGACGTGCTCCCGCCCGCCCTCTACGCCCGCTGGCACACTCCGCGCCCCGTGCCGACCGCCGAGATGACCGTGCACTTCACCGACGCCCTCGACGACGGCCCCGCGCACGGCTGGAGCATGGTCCGCATCCGCACCGACCACGCGGGCGGCGGCTGGGCCCTCGACGACAGCGCCGTGTGGTCGGCGGACCGGCGGCTGCTCGCGGCGGCCCGGCAGGCCCGCGTGGTGCGCGACCCGGTGACCCCTCAGACCGCGGCCGGCACCATGAACTCGTAGACCAGGGCGTCCTCCTGGACGTCCATCACCAACTCGGTCAGCTCCAGCGGCCGGGCGTGCTGGTCGTGCACCTGCCGGGTGACCCGCACCGACGGCGTGCCCGGGATGCGGGTGATCGTGTCGCGGTGGTGCAGCGACAGGCCCGCCCGGCGCATCCAGTCGTAGGTCCGGCACAGCTCGGCGGCGCCGTTGCCGTCGGCCCGGTCGCGGTAGCGGGCCAGCTCCTCCACCTCCGCGAGCGTCACCGCGGAGAACGACGTCACCGCCGTGCGCTGCTCCCGCCCGCCGGGCGACGCGCACCAGTAGCGGTGCACCAGTGTGGGCCGGCCGGGCGCGAGTCCGAGCGGTTCCGCGTGGCCCGGCGGCGGGACCTCCCAGGCGACGGTGGCCCGGGCCACCGTGTCCCGCCCCGCCTGCGGCGCGCCGAGCGGGAAACCGGCGACGGCCGGCGCCTCCACCGGCACGCCCGGCAGCGCGGCATGGCTGCCCCGCCGGTCGGTGGCGATCAGCCCCTCCCGCCGCAGCAGTTGCAGCGCCTGCCGTACGGTCTCCCGGCTGACCCCGAAGTGCTCGGCCAACTGGCGCTCGCCGGGCAGCCGTTCGCCGGGCGGGACGGTCCCGGTGCGCAGTTCGCCGAGCAGTTCGGTGGCGACCCTCCGGTACAGCGGCTCCCCGCCGTGGAGCGGCTGACCGGTGCGGACATGCTGGTGCGGGGTGGTGCGGGCCATGCCGCGCCCTCCTGTTGGTGACGTTCCGTGGCCGTGCGGGCTCGTTGAGCCACCAGATCTAGCATTGGTCTACACCATCAGGGAAGGGCGGTCCGGCAGTTCGGCCGGAACCGTGCGGTGCGTCAGGCGCGGCCCCGCATCCAGCGCAGCTGCGCCGCCTCCTGGTAGGGGCCGCCGCCCTCGTGGTCGTTGAAGTCGTACACCTCGATCGTCTTGTCCTCGTGCGCCCAGGCGTTGAAGGCCGCGAACACCGTGGAGGGCGGGCACGTCTGGTCCTCCAGCGCCGCCGAGAACAGGGCGGGAGCGGTGCCGCGCGCGGCGAAGTGCACCCCGTCGAAGTACGACAGGGTGCGCCGCACGTCCGCCGTACGGCCGCGGTGGGTCTTGAGGAAGTTGCCGATCTCCCGGTACGGATTGCGGTCGGTGAGCGTGGTGGCGCGCGGGAAGTCGCACAGGAACGGCACGTCCGGCGCGATGCCCGCCAGGTCCGGGACGAGGCCGCCCACCGCGATCGTGATGCCGCCGCCCTGGCTCGCGCCGACCGCCACGGTGCGGCTCGCGTCGGCCAGCGGATGCGACCGCGCCGCCTCCACCGCGCGCACCGCGTCGGTGAACACCCGCCGGTAGTAATAGGTTTCCGGCGCGTCGATGCCGCGCGTCATGAAGCCGGGAAACGCCGGACCGCCGCCGACCGGGTCCGCGGTGCCGCCGCCCCCGCCCCACGCGCTGCCCTGGCCGCGGGTGTCCATCACGAAGTGCGCCCGGCCCGTGGACGCCCACAGCAGGTGCTCGTGCGGCAGGCCACGGCCGCCGCCGTACCCGACGAACTCCACCACCAGCGGCAGCGGCGCGTCCGCGCCGGCGGGCAGGGTCAGCCAGCCCTTGACCGGGTGGCCGCCGAACCCGGCGAACGTCACGTCGAAGACCTCCACGGTCGCCAGCCCCGTGTCGACCGGCTCGAACCGCGCGTCCAGGTCGTGCCGGCGCGCCTCCTCCAGCGTGCCGGACCAGAACGCGTCGAAGTCCTCGGGCTCCGTGGACGCGCTGCGGTACGCGCGCAGCTTGTCGAGGGGAAGGTCGAACAGGGACATCTGGGACCGCCTTCGTGAAGGGACCGGGCGAAGCGAGGACACGGTACGTGGATCATGCGGCGCCCCGCCAGGGTGCGGGGAGGGAAGCCCAGGTGGGTGGAGCGGAAAGCGGTTGCTGCAAACAGGTTCGCGGGCGCGGCTCAGACGCCGCGGCGGGTCCAGCGCGGTCCGGTGCGGGCCCAGTCGCGCTCCCACTCGTCGAGCCGGCGCCGCAGCGCCACCCGCCGCACCCCGCGGTGCGCGAGCAGCAGCGCGGCCGCCGTCGCGCCGCCGGCCAGGGTGCCCATGCCGACGCCGTACTGCCACACCGACGCGTCGTCGACCGGCGGCGGCACCTGGCGTCCCCGGGAGTCCAGCCAGACGTGCACCGCCTCGCCGGGGCGGACACGGGCAGGGACCCGCGCCGGCGCCGTACGGGCGCCCTGGTCCGGATCCGTCCAGCGGACCGTCGCCCGGGAGGCGTGCCGCCGCTCCGACTCGGACCCGGCCGGGGCATGCGCGGTCGAGGGGCGCTCCAGCACCTCCGCGCGCACCCGGTGCCGATCGGCGCGCTGCTCGTTCGCGGCCGTCCGCGCGTCCTCGTACGCCCACCGGGCGGTGAGCACCCCCGCCGGCGGAACCGTCAGGCACACCAGCACGGCCACGGCCACCGCCGTCCACGCCTCGACGACGTCCGAGCGGCGGCACAGCGGGCCGCGCCGCCGCCGGGACAGTACCCGCGTGCGCATCTCCTGCCTCCCCTGGACACGTCCGGGCCGGGTGCCCCGGCGGCGGACGCGCGAAACGACGCCGCCAGGGAGCGGCGTCAGGGCGGGACGGATCGGGCTGCGGGCCCGGTCAGCCGAAGCGTTCGATGCGGATGCGCTCCACGGGCTGACCGGCCGCCACCAGCAGCCTGGAGGCGTGCTCGGCGAAGGAGTTGGAGCCGCACACATAGGCCTCCCACCCGCCGGGCGGCCGCTCGGCCAGGAGCGGCGCCACATGCGCGGCGGCCAGACGTCCGACGGCCGCGCCCTCCGGCGCGGTGCGGGTGAACACCGGTGTGGTCTCCGGCCCGTACTCGTCCGCGTAGATCAAATCGTCGGGGCCGCGCGCCGACACCAGCAGGCGCAGCGGCAGGGTCAGGCCCCGGGCGCGGTGGTGCCGCACCATCGACATCAGCGGGACCACGCCCGAGCCGGCGCCCAGCAGCAGCGCGGGCCGGTCGCCCGGCCAGGCGAAGAAGCCGCTGAGCGGCCCCCGCATCTCGATCCGGTCGCCGGGGCGCGCCACCGTGTGGAACCAGCCGGAGACCTCGCCGTCCCGCACATGGTCGAGGGTCAGCTCGATGTGGCCGGAGTCGTCAGGGGCCGAGGCGATCGAGTAGTGGCGCTGGGCCGTGTACCCGTCCTCCGCGACCAGCCGCACCATCAGATGCTGGCCGGGCAGATGCCCCGGCCAGCCGGGCACCGCGAACCGGAAGGTCGACACGCGGGGCGTCTCCCGGCGGATCTCCGTCAGCGTGGCCGTCCGCCACACCGACGCGGTCTGCTCGCTCACGCCGATGCGTCCGGGCACGGCGAAGCGGGTGGCCGGCGTCCTCGGCAGCGTCGTCGGCTCGGTCACCTCAGTCACCTCAGTCACCGGAGTACCGCTGCTCCTCCCACGGGTTGCCCCGCGCGTGATAGCCGTTGCCCTCCCAGAAGCCCGGCTCGTCGTGGTCGAGCAGCCGCAGCCCGGCGATCCACTTGGCGCTCTTCCAGAAGTACAGGTGCGGCACCAGCAGCCGCGCCGGGCCGCCGTGCTCGGCGGGCAGCGGCTCGCCGCCGTACTCCCAGGCGATCCAGGCGCGCCCGCCGGTCACGTCGGCGAGGGGGAGGTTCGTGGTGTACCCGGTGTGCGCGTACGCCACCACGTGCGTGGCCGACGGCAGTGGCCGGACCTGGTTCAGGAAGGCGTCCAGCGAGACACCGCCGAACCTCACCCCGAACTTCGACCAGCCGGTCACACAGTGGATGTCGCCCTCGTACGCGGCGGCGGGCAGCGCGTGGGCCTGCTCCCAGTCCCAGGTGCGGGGCTCGGCCACCAGGCCGTCGATCCGGAAGGTCCAGTCCTCGGGCGCGAGGTCGGGGGTGACCTCGGCGGACAGGACGGGCCACTCGTCCCGCGCGTCGTACTGGCCGGGCGGCAGCCCCGGGTCGTGCGCGCGGGGACGGCCGGTGAAGCCTCGGGTGATGTTCACGTGATCGGCGTTTCCGTTGCGGGTGGTGCGGGTGTTTCCGCACTCCACGGTACGGGGTATCCGCCGCCCGCACGGCACGGGGCGGTGCGGTCCCGTTCACCGGACCGCCGCGGTGATCGTCGGGTAGGGTGGCCGTCCGGCCGCGGACCGACCCGGCCGTCCACCGAGGAGGTGAGACCCATTACCGCTCGTCAGGTCGGGTGCTCTCACCTCGGAACGACACGGTCCACCCGGAACGGGTGACCCCGAGAGCGCCCTTCGGCTCCCGAAAGGCCAGGCTCTTGCCGCACCGCTGCGACCGTTCCCCCTCCTCTCCCTCGTCCGCCCTCCCGTCCCGTGACGCGCTCGCGGCCACGCTGCGCGCGGCGGGCTGCGTGTTCGCCGAGGACGAGGCCGACATGATCCTCGCCGCGGCGGACGGCGACCTGCGTGCCGTCGAGGCGATGGCCGCCCGCCGCGCCGCCGGACTCCCTCTCGAACTCGTCGTCGGCTGGGCCGAGTTCGGCGGTCGCCGGATCGTCGTCGAACCGGGCGTGTTCGTGCCGCGCCGGCGCACCGAGTTCCTCGTCGAGCAGGCACTCGCCCTCGCCCCGGACGCCTCCGTCGTCGTGGACCTGTGCTGCGGCTCGGGCGCGGTCGGCGCGGCGCTGGCGGCGGCGCTCGGCGGCGTGGACCTGCACGCCGCCGACCTCGACCCGGTCGCCGTGCGCTGCGCCCGCCGCAACGTCGAGCCCCTCGGCGGCCACGTGCACCAGGGCGACCTGTTCGACGCGCTGCCCGCACGGCTGCGGGGCCGGGTGGACATCCTCGCCGCCAACGTCCCGTACGTCCCCAGCGACGAGATCGCCCTGCTCCCGGCGGAGGCCCGCGACCACGAACCCCGCGTCGCTCTCGACGGCGGCACGGACGGCCTCGACGTCCTCCGCCGCGTCGCCGCCGAGGCCCCGGCGTGGCTGGCCCCGAACGGCCGCCTCCTGATCGAGACGAGCCCGCACCAGACCCCGGGCGCCCTGTCCGCCCTCAGGGACGCGGGCCTGCACGCCGAGCTGGCGGTCTGCGAGGACCGCCCGGCCCGGGTGGCCATCGGCACGCGGCGGGTGGGCGGGGCGGGGTGAGGCCGGCCGGGCGCGTCCCCCTCCCTCAGCCCTCAGGTGCCGTGACCCGGGCGATCAGCAGGGCCACGTCGTCGAAGTTGTCCGGTTCGTGCAGGGTGCGGAGGAGGAGTTCGCAGACCTCGTCCAGGGAGCGGGACGGGGTGTCGAGGAGAGTGAGGAGGCGGTCGAGGCGTGCGTCGAGGGGGTCACGGCGGGTTTCGACCAGGCCGTCGGTGTAGAGGACCAGGCGGTCGCCCGGCTCCAGGTCGACCGTGGTCGTGGAGAAGGCGACCCCGCCCACGCCCAGCGGCACCCCGGTGGGCAGCTCCAGCAGCTCGGGCGTGCGGCCGGCGCGGATGCGGGCCGGGGGGAGATGGCCCGCGTTGGCGATGACGCATCGCCGCTCACGCGGGTCGTGGACGGCGTAGACGCAGGTGGCGATCGCCTCGTCCAGCTCCACCGTGATCCGGTTCAGATGCTCCAGCAGCACCGCCGGGTCGAGGCCGAGGGAGGCCAGGGTGTGGGTGGCCGTGCGCAGCCGGCCCATGGTGGCGGCGGCCGGGATGCCGCTGCCCATCACGTCGCCCACGACGAGCGCCGTACGGTCGCCGTCCAGCGGGATCACGTCGAACCAGTCGCCGCCGACCTCGCTGGTGGCGCCCGCCGGCCGGTAGCGGGAGGCGACCTCCAGACCGCCCGTGACGGACGGATGGGTGGGCAGCAGGCTGCGCTGGAGCGTGAGCGCGGTGTCGCGGGCGTTCTGGTACCACCGGGCGTTGTCGATCTGCACGGCCGCACGCGAGGCCAGCTCCCTCGCCAGCACCAGGTCGTCCTCGTCGAACGGCCGGGGCTGGCGCGTACGGATCAGGTCGAGCGCGCCCAGCACCTCACCGCGCGCGATCAGCGGCACGGCCAGATACGAGTGGACGCCCGCCCGGGCCAGAATCTCCGCGGCCTCGGGGGAGCGGGCGATCCGCAGCAGGTCCTCGTCCTTCACCTGCGGCACCATCACCGGCAGCCCGGTGCGCACGCACTCGGTGATCAGCCGGTCCGGCGCGTACTGGATCACCCGGCCCGGCGGGTCGGCGGCCGGCAGCACGTCGGACGCGTCGAGCCAGCGCACCGCCACCGCCCGCATCAGCGCCGGCTCCTCCGGGCCGAGGACGCTGCGCCGGCCCCGTACGACCGCGTCGAGCAGGTCCACCGCGGCCGCGTCGGCCAGTTCGGGGACGGCCACGTCGGCGAGCTCGCCGGCCGTGCGGTCCAGGTCCAGCGTGGTGCCGATCCGCACCGAGGCGTCGGCGATCAGCGCGATCCGCCGGCGCGCCGTCTCCGCCTCGGCGTTCGCCCGGTACTGGTCGGTGATGTCGACGACCGACACGGCCGCGCCGAGGACCGTGCCGAGGGTGTTCTCCAGCCGGTACAGGGACACCGTCCAGGCGTGGTCGGCGTCCGGGTCGGCCGGGGTACGGCCGGTCATGAAACGTTCGACCACCGGCCGCCCGGTCCGCAGCACCTCCCGGGCCGCCTCCTCGATGGCCGCCGCGTCCACCAGCGGCAGCACCTCCCGCATCGTGCGGCCCAGGTGCTCGTCGGCCGACAGGCCGTCCATCTGCTCCAGCGCCGGGTTCACCGACACGTACCGCAGGTCCGCGTCCAGGACGGCCAGCCCGATGGGGGACTGGGCGACGATCCGCGTGGACAGCGCCACGTCCTGCTCCAGCCGCCGCACCGTCGACTGGTCGACCGCGAGACCCAGGGCGTACACCTGCCCCCGGTCGTCCAGCAGCCGCATGTTGCGGAACTCCACCAACCGGGTGTCGCCGTCCTTGCGCCGGATCGGGAAGGCCCCCGCCCAGCTCCGCCCGGTGCGCATGACCTCGGCGAACAGCTTCTTCACCAGGTCGAGGTGCTCCTCGTGCACCATGATCCGGGCGGCGTACCGGCCCAGCGCCTCCTGGGCTGTGTAGCCGAACAGTTCCTCCGCCTGGGGGCTCCACAGCACGATCCGCCCCTCGGCGTCCAGGACGACCGAGGCCACGCGCAGGACGTCGAGCAGCCCGCTGGGACGCGCCGGACCGTCCCCGCCGGCCGGGAGTGACCACGCTGCGCTCATCCCACGCCCCGCCTTCGCCGAGTCCGCGGCACGCCGTCGCCGCGCCGCCGTCCCTTTGTTGTACCGCGCGCGAGGGCGATTTTCCGCCGCTCCTGTCGTCCCTTTCCTGCTCCTCCACCATCCTGGCCGGTGACCGCGGCCGCGTCATCGTGGGAGGGGCGCGCGGGTAGTGCGTCGCGTCGTCCGGTGCTTTGCTGAGGTTGGGCGGGGGACGGCGGTGTGACCACGGAAGGAGCGATCACGATGGTCAACGAGCCCACGCACCCGGAGTCCGTGTCGGTCGAGATCAGCGGATGCAGCAAGGACGACGCCCGGATCGTCTTCGACACGCTGTGCGCGTGCTTCGCGTCGGACCGGTGCGCCGACGACGTGCCCGAGGAACTGCACGAGACCCGGCCCACGGTGTGGCTCGGCACGTTCGACGTGGCCGACGCGCACGAGGGGGAGGCCAGGCCCGCGCGGCTGGCCTCCTCGGTCGACGCCGACGTGCACGGCGGCTACTGGGCGATCGACCGGTTCCGCACCACCCTGGACGACCTGTTCCGGGTGAGCGAACTGAGCAAGGTCTCCGGCGACCAGGAGCGCGAACTGCACGTCCGCCTCGAGAGCAGGTGAGTCCGACGTCCGAAGTGAAGGCTGTGCCCTGACGCTGTGCCCTCCGTCACCCCATTGTGCAACTAGTTGCACAAGCCGGTGCGCGTGCCCTACAACTACAGGCACCACACCGCGCACGGAGGGCCAGATGAGCCGTTACCCCCACCTGCTGACCCCCCTGGACCTGGGCTTCACCACGCTGCCCAACCGGGTCCTCATGGGTTCCATGCACGTCGGTCTCGAGGAGGCCGAGGGCGGCTTCTCCCGCATGGCCGAGTTCTACGCCGCCCGCGCCCGCGGCGGCGTGGGCCTCATCGTCACCGGCGGCATCGCCCCCAACGACGAGGGGCGCCCCTACGAGGGCGGCGCCAAGCTCACCACCGACGAGGAGGCCGAGCAGCACCGGGTCGTCACCGCGGCCGTCCACCGCGAGGGCGGCCGCATCGCCCTCCAGATCCTGCACTTCGGCCGCTACGCCTACCACCGGGACCTGGTCGCGCCCAGCCCGCTCCAGGCGCCCATCAGCCCCTTCCCGCCCCGCGAGCTCACCGACGCCGACGTCGAGCGGACGATCGACGACTACGTGCGCGCCGCCCGCCTCGCCCGGCAGGCCGGCTACGACGGCGTCGAGATCATGGGCTCCGAGGGCTACCTGATCAACGAGTTCGTCGCCCGGCAGACCAACCACCGCACCGACCGCTGGGGCGGCTCCTACGAGAACCGGACGCGCTTCCCCGTCGAGATCGTCCGCCGGGTCCGCGAGGCGGTCGGCGAGGACTTCATCCTGATCTACCGGCTCTCCATGCTCGACCTGGTGCCCGGCGGCTCCACCCTCGGCGAGGTGATCACCCTCGCCAAGGCCGTCGAGGCGGCCGGCGCCACGATCATCAACACCGGCATCGGCTGGCACGAGGCCCGCATCCCCACCATCGCCACCTCCGTCCCGCGCGGCGCCTACACCTGGGTCACCAAGCGCCTCATGGGCGAGGTGTCCGTCCCCCTGGTCACCACCAACCGCATCAACACCCCCGAGCTGGCCGAGCAGCTGCTCGCGGACGGCACCGCGGACATGGTGTCCATGGCCCGCCCGATGCTCGCCGACCCCGACTTCGTGGCCAAGGCCGCCGACGGCCGCCCCGAGGCGATCAACACCTGCATCGGCTGCAACCAGGCCTGCCTCGACCACACCTTCAGCGGCCAGATCACCTCCTGCCTGGTCAACCCGCGCGCCTGCCACGAGACCGAGCTGGTGCTCTCCCCGACCCGCCGCCGCAAGCGCGTCGCTGTCGTCGGCGCGGGGCCCGCCGGACTGGCCTGTGCGGTGAGCGCCGCCGAACGCGGGCACGAGGTCACCCTGTTCGACGCCGCGAGCGAGATCGGCGGGCAGCTGAACGTCGCCCGCAAGGTGCCCGGCAAGCAGGAGTTCGACGAGACCCTGCGGTACTTCCGCACCCGGCTCGGCGAGCTGGCCGTCGACGTGCGCCTCGACACCCGCGTCACGGCCGCCGACGTGGGTGACTACGACGAGGTCGTCGTCGCCACCGGCGTCACCCCCCGCGTCCCCGACATCCCCGGCGTCGACCACCCGAGCGTCGTCGGCTACCTCGACGTGCTGCGCGACGCCGCGCCCGTCGGCGACCGCGTCGCCATCCTCGGCGCCGGCGGCATCGGCTTCGACGTCGCCGAGTACCTCACCGACGGCGGCGACAAGGCGCACGAGGACCCCGAGGCGTACTTCCGTCAGTGGGGCGTCGACCTCGACTACGGCGCGCCGGGCGGCCTCGCCGCCCCCGAGCGGCCCGCACCGGTGCGCACCGTCCACCTGCTCCAGCGCAAGACCTCCAAGGTCGGCGCCGGACTCGGCAGGACCACCGGCTGGATCCACCGCACCGAACTGCGCCACCGGGGCGTCACCATGGTCCCCGGCGTGCGCTACGACCGGATCGACGACGCCGGACTGCACGTCACCGTCGGCGACGAGAGCACCGTCCTCGAGGTCGACACCGTCGTGCTGTGCACCGGCCAGGAACCGCGCCGGGACCTCTACGAGGAACTGGTCGCCGCCGGACGCCCCGTCCACCTGATCGGCGGCGCCGACGTGGCCGCCGAGCTGGACGCCAAGCGGGCCATCAAGCAGGGCACGGAGCTCGCGGCGGCCCTCTGAGGGCGGCGCGGCCCGTCCCTAGGATGAGCGGCATGTCACTCCCTTACGCGATCCTCACCGCCCTGCTCGAGAAGCCGTCGTCGGGGCTGGAGCTGACCCGCCGCTTCGACCGGTCGATCGGCTATTTCTGGTCCGCGACGCATCAGCAGATCTATCGCGAGCTGGGAAAGCTGGAGGGGGAGGGCCTGATCCGGGCCCTCCCGGCGGAACAGCCCTCGCGCGGGCAGAAGAAGGCGTACGAGGTGCTGGAGGCGGGCCGGGAGGAGCTGGCCCGCTGGACGGCCGCGTCCCAGGATCCGAAGCCGCAGCGGGATGCGTTGCTGCTGCGGCTGCGGGCCGCGGCGGTGGTGGGGACGGAGGGGCTGGAGGCGGACCTCCGGCGCCACCGGGAGCTGCATGCGCGGCAGCTGGAGATGTACCGGGAGATCGAGCGGCGGGATTTCCCTCCCGGGAAGGGTGGGGCGGAGGATCGGTTGCGGCACCTTGTGCTGCGGGCGGGGATCGATCTGGAGACCTTCTGGACGCAGTGGCTCGATCACGCGGTGGCGGAGGTCGCCGGGATGTCGGAGGGGCAGGGGCGGCAGGAGTAGTCGCCCGGGTGCGGGTGGGTGGGGGCTTGGCGCGCAGTTCCCCGCGCCCCTTGGGGTGGTGCGGGCCGTCTGTGCCTGCCGGTCCGTGGGGGCTTGTGGCGCAGTTCCCCGCGCCCCTGAGGGGGTTTGCGGCAAGGCGCGATGAAGGGGCCCCGGAGAGGGCGCTACCCGCAGGCAGGCCTGTGAGGGCTTGTGGCGCAGTTCCCCGCGCCCCTTGCGGGGCGCGGGGGTGGCGGCGGCCGCCTGGCCGGAGCGCATCGGACGTGGCGGCCGGCGCCGGTCTAGAGGTGGCCGGGGCGGGCCGTGCTGCGGCGGCGCAGGTACCAGACGGTGCCGAGGACGCCGGCGCCGACCAGCGCGCCGCCCGCCACCGCCGTGACGGTGCCGTAGTCCCTCGAACCGCCGCCGACACCGCCCATCACACCGCGGGACGGCGACGCCGTGGGGGAGACCGAGGGGCTGGGCGCGGGGGACACGACCACGGACTGGGTGCCCGCGGTGCTGCCGTTGGAGCACACCACGATCACCGTGTACGTGCCCGCGCTGACGTTGGACCAGGCCGCGGACTGCCCCGCGGACGTCCCGGACAGCGCCACCTGGCGGCCCTGCGAGAAGTTCGCCTGACCGCTGCTGAGCAGCGAGGCGGTGCCCCAGTGGCCGTTGATCTGGCTGCACGCGGAGGTGCTCACCGAGACCGTGTTCCCGGTGGTGCTGACGGAGATTCCGTCCGCGGCAGCCGGTCCGGCCGGCATCAGGGCGAGCGCGGCGGCGGCTGCCACGGTCGGTCCGAGACGGAGCAGTGGCTTCGAGATGCTCATGTGGACTGCCTTCCGGCGGCACGGCCGGCGGTACATCCCTTGCGCCGCCGAGGTCGGGGAGCGCCCGTGCCGCCACGACGTCAGCCAACGGGCAGCCCGCCCGGCGCGCACTCCGGCTGCATCCGTGCAGGTGACGGCGTCCTCCGGGCGGCTCAGCGGGGGTGAGCCGGCGTCAGCCGCCGGCGCCCGTCGTCACCGTCCGCTCGGGGGAGAAGGCGCCCCAGGTTCCGTCCGGCAGCAGCGCCCTGATCCGCACCCGGTGCGTGACCCCCGCCTTCTCGCCCGCGTAGAAGCGGTACGTCGCCCGGTCGCGGGGCGCCTCGCCGCCGTACACGAGTGATGTGACGGGCCGTCCGTCCAGCCGCACCTCGTACTCGGCGACCGTCCCGTCGACGCGCGGCGGCGTCCAGGTCAGGACGAGTTCGTAGGCCCGGCCCGAACGGCGGGACGTCGCGCGGAAGTCGGCCGGCGCCGTGGCCGCGGCGTCGCCGTCCGTGCCGCCGCCGGCGTCGTCGGCGGTGGTGAGACGGACGGCGGGGGAGGCCGGCGAGAGGTTGTCCGCCGCGTCCCGGGCGCGGACCGTGAAGACGTACCGCGTGCCCGGCCGCAGCCCCGTCACCACGGCGGCCGTCTGGTTCCCGCCGACACTGTGGATCTTCGATCCCCCTTGGTGGATGTCGTACGACACCACACCGCGGTCGTCCCGCGCGGCGGTCCAGGAGAGCTGGGCCGCCCGGCTGCCGGCCGCCCGGCCCTCCACGCCCCCGGGGACGGTGGGCGGTGCGGTGTCCGCCCGGACGGCCGCGGGCGTCGTGGCCCGTACCTCCCGGCTGGGCGGGCCGAGCCGCCCGTCCGCGTCACGGGCGCGCACCGTGAAGACGTACGTGGTGGCGGGGCGGAGCCGGGTGATGTCCACCATGTGCGTGGAGACGGGCACGTCCTTGACCTTGGCGCGGCCCCGGTACACCTCGTAGCCGGTCACCTCCGATCCGGCCGGGGCGGACCGGTTCCACATGACGTGGACGCTGGTGGCGCTGCCCGCCTGCGCGGTGACGCCCGTCGGCGCCCCGGGCGGCCGTTCGGCGCCGGCGTCGTCCTGGCCGCCGCCCCAGCGGCAGGAGACGGTCAGCAGCAGGGCGGCGCAGAGCGCGAGCAGGCGGCGCGATGACGCGGTTGGGGTAACGCCACGCACGACTTCGCCTCCTGGGGGTCCCTGCTCCACCGGTCCGTCCAAAGGTCCGTACCAATATGGGGTCACTGACGCGCTCACATCAAGGGGTGGTGCCGGGTCGACCGCCGCGGCGGGTTACGTATCCTGAATCCGGAACGGGCCGAACCGCCTTTGGTTGCAGAGGCGTTCGGGCTCGAGGCGCGGACCGCTGTCGTCGCTGATCCCGCGCCGCCACGGGTGGCTGGACGGCCCGGGTCGACGCGCGCCCGGGCCTCCGGCGCCCTCCGCCCCTGTCGGTTCCCGGGTGCCCCGTCCGGCCCCTTTCGGGGCGGTCACCCTCGTCGCGGCGGGACGAAATGGGGCAAAGTGCCCTGGGTGTGCGTCCCTGTCCCCGACGAGAGGCTCAACTGACCGTGTCCCGTGTCCAGACGCTCACCGTCGCCGTGGCCGGCGTGGCACTGCTGGCCCCCTCGGCGTCCTCCGCCGCGGAGTCGGTTCACCTCCGTCCGTCCAGGGACGAGACGCGGCGCGTCGCCTCCGGCCCCGCGTCCGGCTCCGCCGTCCCCACCGCCCTGCCGCACGTCGCCGTACCGCACCGGGGCCGCGTCGAGCCGGTCGCCCGGGACGGGACGCGGGAGGTGCTGACGCCGATGGCGGGCCCCGGAGGTTCGGCGGCTCCGGAGGCGGCGGCCTCCGGTCCCGCGACGACGGGCTCCGCCACCCCCTCCCCGGACGCTCCCGGACGGACGACGCCCGACCCCGCCCCGTCGGATCCGGAGCGCACCGCCTCCACGTCCCCCGCCCCTGTGACCGCGGCCGACCTGCTGGCCAAGGTGAGCGGCTGCACCCCCGTCTCGCAGGGCCGCTACCGCAAGGACCGCGGCACCGCGGCCACCGTGCCCGTGTGCGGCACGCGTGACGCGGTGTACTGGAAGGCGGACATGGACATCGACTGCGACGGTCGTCCGGGCGCCCACTGCAACGCCGGCACCGACCCGAACTTCTCCTCGTCCACGGCGTTCGCGCAGTCCGACGGCCGTGCGCTCAGCTCCGAGAAGCTGCCCTACGTCGTGGTCCCCGCGCCCAGCGGCATCTGGGACTACCGCGAGCACGGCGTGCGCGGCGGCTCGGTCGCGGCCATGGTCTACCGCGACCGGGTCAGCTACGCGGTCGTCGGCGACGTCGGTCCCACCGACATCGTCGGCGAGGCGTCCTACGCGGCGGCCACGTCCCTGGGCATCGACCCCGACCCGCGCTCCGGCGGCACCCCTTCCGGGGTGACGTACATCGTGTTCAAGGACAGCCGGGTCACCCCGCTGGAGGACCGGGAGGCCGCGGAGACCCAAGGGGAGCGACTGGCGCGGGAGTTCGTCGACTCCGCGGACTGACGCGCCGTACGGGACCCGGATCGACGCGCCGTACGGAAACCCGGACCCACGCGCCGTACGCGACCCGCCCCGGCCGCCCTCACACCTTCCGGTAGCCGTACGCCTCCGAGGCCGCCGCCGCCACCGCGTCGAGGTCCGCGCCCGTGGAGGCGGTGACCACCGCGGCCACCGCGCCCTCCAGGAACGGCGCGTCCACCAGCCGCGTGTTCTCGGGGAGTTCGTCGCCCTCGGCCAGCAGCGCCTTGACGGTGAGCACCGCGCTGCCCAGATCGGTCAGCACCGCGACGCCCGCGCCCCGGTCCACGGACGCCGCCGCCGCGGAAATCAGCTCCGCGCTGGTGCCGAGGTCCCCGCTCTCGGTGCCGCCCGCGGGAGCGACCGGCACCGACTTCCCCGCGCCCGACAGGCCCTGCGCCAGCTCCGCCACGGAGGACGCGACCGCCGCGCTGTGCGAGACCAGGACGATTCCGACCAGCTTCCCGTCGCCCACCTCACTCACCCCCGCCCGCCTCCCCGTCACCGGGTCCGGCCTCCAGCAGGGCCGCGATCAGCAGCGCCGACGAGGTGGCGCCCGGGTCCTGGTGCCCGATGCTGCGGTCGCCCAGATAGCTCGCCCTGCCCTTGCGGGCCAGCATCGGCGTCGTCGCGACCGAACCCTCCCGCGCGGCGTCCCGCGCCGCGGCGAACGACTCGTCCAGCGCGTCCACCGCGGGGAGCAGCGCGTCGATCATCGTCTTGTCGCCCGGCGCCGCCCCGCCCAGCTTCATCACGGCGTCCACCCCGGCCCGCAGGGCCTCCGCGAACTGCTGCCGGTCCACCTCGGGCGCCTCGCCCAGCGCCTTCCCGGTGCGGCGCAGCAGCGTCCCGTACAGCGGGCCGGACGCGCCGCCCACCGTGGACACCAGCAGGCGGCCGGCCTGGGTGAGCACCGCGCCGGGCGTGGCGGGCGGCTCCTTGTCCAGCGCGTCCCTCACCGCCCGGAACCCGCGCTGGAGGTTGCTGCCGTGATCGGCGTCGCCGATCTCCGAGTCGAGGGCGGTGAGCCGTTTCGCCTCGCGGTCCACGGATGCGGCGGTGACCGTCATCCAACGGCGGAAGAAGTCGGCGTCCAGCACGGGAACTCCTCGCGTGGTAGGTGACCGGGGCACGGGCCCCGGTGTCGATCGGCTCCGGTGTGGATCACATTCCCCAGCGCAGCCCGGGCGTACTCACCGGGGCGTCCCACAGGCGCAGCAGCTCCTCGTCGACCTGGCAGAGGGTGACCGAGGCGCCCGCCATGTCCAGGGACGTGACGTAGTTGCCGACGAGGACGCGGGCGACCGGGACGCCGCGCTCGCCGAGCACCCGCTGCACCTCGGCGTTGAAGCCGTACAGCTCCAGCAGCGGTGTCGCGCCCATGCCGTTGACCAGTACCAGCACCGGGTTGCGTGGGGTGAGGTCGTCGAGGATCGCGCCGACGGCGAACTCGGCGATCTCCCCGGACGTCATCATCGCGCGCCGCTCGCGGCCCGGCTCTCCGTGGATGCCGATGCCCAGCTCCAGCTCCCCGGCCGGCAGGTCGAACGTCGGCGAGCCCTTGGCGGGCGTGGTGACCGCGCTGAGCGCCACGCCGAAACTGCGGGAGTTCTCGTTCACCTGCTTCGCGAGCGCCTCGACCCGCTCCAGCGGCTGCCCCTCCTCGGCCGCCGCGCCCGCGATCTTCTCCACGAACAGCGTCGCACCGGTGCCCCGTCGGCCGGCCGTGTAGAGGCTGTCGGTCACCGCCACGTCATCGTTGACCAGCACCTTCGCGACCTGGACACCCTCGTCCTCGGCGAGCTCGGCCGCCATGTCGAAGTTGAGCACGTCGCCGGTGTAGTTCTTCACGATGAACAGCACCCCTGCGCCGCTGTCCACGGCCGCCGCGGCCCGCACCATCTGGTCGGGCACCGGGGAGGTGAACACCTCACCGGGACAGGCCGCCGACAGCATGCCCGGCCCGACGAATCCGCCGTGCAGCGGCTCGTGCCCCGAACCGCCTCCGGACACCAGGCCCACCTTGCCGGCCACCGGAGCGTCCTTGCGGACCACCACCCGGTTCTCCACGTCCACCGTCAGCTCGGGATGGGCCGCCGCCATACCGCGCAGCGCGTCCGCCACCACGGTCTCCGGAACGTTGATCAGCATCTTCATGGGTACCTCCTGGGGGCTGAGCAGGCGGGTCGTCGAACCTGTGGTGCCGGTCGGGCGGTCGCGGGGCGGATGCGTACCGGCAGGAGCCCCACAGGGGCAGTATCGGCCTTGCGCCCGGCAAGGGCACGTGAGACGACGTCCGGCGAGCCGGACGATCTTCCCCGGCGACACGGCCACAGCTCAGGATCGGCCCTCGGCCGGTGCGTTCCAAGGGGGCGTCACCGGGTTTCAATCACGGCACCCGGTACCGGCGTGTACTCCCGCGGTCGTACGCGCGGCCGCGGAAAGACTCCTACGGTGAGCCTGTGAGCCGTACCGATCTCTCACCGCGCCGCTGGATCCCCCGGCCCCTGCCGCCGTTCCTCGCGGACGCCGTGGTCGCGGCGGTCGTCGCGCTGTTCACCGGCCCGGACGCGGCGGTCAACGACCCCGGACACCGGCAGGCGGACGAGGTCACCTGGCTGCTGTTCGCGGTGTCGATCGGCGCGCTGCTGGTGCGCACCCGGTGGCCGGTGGGCGTCGCGGTGGTGACCGGGGCGGCGTGCGCGGGGTGGGCCCTGTACGGACACATCGGCGAGCTGCTGAACCTGCCGGTGATGGTGGCGCTGTACACCGTGGCGGTGCGAGGGAACCGGAGGCGGACCATCCGCACCGGTGTGGTCGCCGCTCCGGCCGCCGGGATCGTGTCGGTGGTCGCGGGCATCGACGTGGCCCAGCCGCAGGGGGCGCCCCTGCTGGAGATGCTGTGGCCACTGGTGCCGCTGCTGCTGGGGGAGCTCGTCCGCGGGCGGAGGGAGGAGGTCCGCGCGTACGCCGGCCGGGCCGCGCGGGCGGAGGCCGAACGGGAACGGGAGGCGCGGCGGCGGGTGGAGCAGGAGCGGCTGCGCATCGCCCGCGAGCTGCACGACGTGGTCGCGCACACCGTGTCGGCGATGACCGTGCAGGCCGGCCTGGCCCTGGACGCGTTCGACACGAAGCCCGAGGTGGCGCGGGCGGCGATGCGGCAGGTACGGGCGTCCGGCAAGGAGGCGGTACGGGAGCTGCGCGCCACGGTCGGCGTGCTGCGCTCCCCGGGCGGCGCACCGGCCGGTCCCGCACCGCGGCTCGAGGAGCTGACGGAGCTGGCGGAGCGGGTGCGGGCGACGGGCCTGGAGGTGACGCTGCGTCTCGACGCGGGCCAGGTCCCGCAGATGGTGCAGCTGGCGGCGTACCGGATCGTGCAGGAGGCACTGACGAACGTGATCAAGCACGCGGAGGCGCGGCAGGTGACCGTGTCCGCGGTCCGGGAGGACGGCCGGCTGAGGGTCGAGGTCGCCGACGACGGCACCGCGCACACCGGGCCGGGGGACGGCTTCGGCCTGATCGGCATGCGGGAGCGGGCCGCGGCCGTCGGTGGCCGCATCGAGGCGGGCCCCGCCCCCGGCGGCGGCTGGCGGGTGCGGGCACACCTGCCCGTCGGCCGGGGAGCGGACGAGTGATCCGGGTCCTGCTGGCCGACGACCAGACCGTGGTACGGGCCGGTTTCCGCGCCCTGCTCGACCTGACCGACGACCTGGTGACCGTCGCGGAGGCCGCCGACGGCGCGCAGGCGGTGGAGCTGACCCGCACCACCCGCCCCGACGTCGTGCTGATGGACATCCGCATGCCCCGCGCCGACGGCCTGGCCGCGACCCGCCGCATCGTCGCCGACCCGGCCCTGGACGCGGTACGGGTGCTGGTGCTGACGACGTACGAGGCCGACGAGTACGTGTTCGAATCACTGCGAGCCGGGGCGGCGGGCTTCCTGCTGAAGGACATCGACCCGGACGACCTGCGCGCCGCGATCCGCACGGTCGCCGCCGGACAGAGCCTGCTCGCGCCCGCCGTGACCCGACGGGTGATCGAGGAGTTCACCCGCCTGAAGACGCCCGAGGCGGGAGCCGCGCGCCGCCTGGACCCGCTGACCGCACGGGAGAGGGAGGTGCTCGCGCTGGTCGGCCGCGGGCTGTCCAACGAGGAGATCGGCGCCCGCCTGCTGATGTCCCCGCTGACGGCGAAGACCCATGTCAGCCGTGTGATGACGAAGATGTCGGCACGGGACAGGGCCCAGCTGGTGGTGCTGGCCTACGAGACAGGGCTGGTGCGCCCGGGCGAGAACTGACCGCCCGCCGGCCGGTCCCGTACTCCCCCCCCCCGTACTCCCGGTGGAGCAGCGGCCGACTCCCGGCGGCGGATGTGCCCCCGGCCCGGTCCTCCGTAGCGTCGGGAACATGATCGAAGCACGGAACCTCACCAAGCGATACGGCGGCCGGACCGCGGTGGACGGCCTGTCCTTCACCGTCCGGCCCGGCTCGGTGACCGGCTTCCTGGGGCCGAACGGCGCGGGGAAGTCGACCACCATGCGGCTCGCCCTGGGCCTCGACACCCCGACCGCCGGGACGGTCACGGTGGCCGGCCGCCGCTACGGCCAACTCCCCGCACCCCTGCGGGACGTGGGCGCCCTGCTGGACGCCAGGGCCGTGCACGGCGGCCGTACGGTACGCCGGCACCTGCTCGGCCTCGCCCGCTCGCACCGCATCCCCGACCGCCGGGTGGACGAGGTGCTGGGCGCGGCCGGCCTGACGGCGGTCGCGGACCGGCGGGCCAAGGGACTGTCCCTGGGCATGGCGCAGCGGCTCGGCATCGCCGCCGCACTCCTCGGCGATCCGGGCGTGCTGATCCTCGACGAGCCGGTCAACGGCCTGGACACCGAGGGCATCCGCTGGATCCGGACCCTGCTGAAGTCCCTGGCGGCACAGGGGCGCACGGTGTTCCTCTCCAGCCATCTGATGAGCGAGCTGGAGCTGACCGCCGACCGCATCATCGTCATCGGCCGCGGCCGGCTGCTCGCCGACACGGACATGCGGGACTTCATCGAGACGCGCTCCCCGGACGCGACGCTGCTGCGCACCCCGGAGCCCGCGCCGATGCGCGCCCTGCTGGAGAGCCACGGCGCCGTGGTGCGCCCGGACCCGGAGGGCGGCTGGCGGGTGACCGGCCCCACGGCCACCGCCATCGGCGAACTGGCCCGAGAGCACGGCCTCGCCCTGCACGAACTCACCCCGTGCCGCTCCTCCTTGGAGGACGTCTACACCGAGCTGACCGGCGAGGCCGTCGAGTACCGGGGGACAGGGAACACCGACGACAAGGAGACACAGCGATGACGACGTCAACGACCACGGCCGCCGCCTCGCCCCCCGGCTTCCGGGAGGCCCTGGCCTTCGAATGGACCAAGTTCACCGGACTGCGCTCCACGCTGTGGACCACTGCCGCGACCGCACTCATGACGGTGATCGGCGCGGTGTTCGTGGGCGCGACCGGCAGCCTGCAACCCGACGACACCGTCCTCGGCGGCAGCCTCACCCTCAGCGTGGTCGCCCTGATGGCCGCCGGAGTGGTGGGCGCGCTGTCGGTGTGCGGCGAGTACTCCAGCGGCACGATCGCCACCACCCTGACCGCCGTGCCCCGGCGCGGCCGCGTGCTCGCCGCGAAGGCCGCGCTGGTGTCGGCGACGCTGTACGCCGTCGGACTCGCCTCCTGCACGGCCGCGTACCTGCTGGGCGACGCGGTCATCGACGGCTCCCACCCCCAAGGGGACCCGCTGCCCGCGCTGTTCGGCATCGCGGCGGTCTTCGCCCTCGTCGGGGCCCTGGGCCTGGCCATCGGCACCTTCGTACGCCACCCCGCGGGCGCGGTCACCACCGTGATCGCCGTCCTGCTCCTGCCGTCCCTCTTCGGCCCCCTCTTCGGCGACCTCCAACGCTGGATCGCCGGCGCGACCCCGACGGCCGCACTGGAAAAGCTCACCCAGACGTCGGACGCCGCCCCGGACACGGTCGGCAGCCTGGGCGCGTGGCCGTCCCTGGCCCTGGTCGCGGGCTACACGGTGCTCGCCCTGACGGGCGCGGCGGTGGCGCTGCGCAGGCGGGACGCGTAAGGGCGGCGCCGGGCGGAGGCCCGTCTACAGGGACCAGCCCAGGACCGGGCTGGTCCTCTCGCCGCTTCGTGCGCCCACGCTCTCGGCGTCGCGTTCCGCGATGTCCAGGAGTTGGCTGCCCAGGTCGCGCAGGGCGCGGCCCGCGGCCAGTTCGTCGCCGATCTCCGGGACGTCCGTGTCCGCCGGGTTCCGGTGGGCGGCGCCGTGGCCGGTGAGGGTCGTCGTCCCGGTGTCGAGGGTGGCGCGCGCCTTCGTCGTTCCGTCCTCCTCGAAGAGGTAGAGGCGGGTCTTCCATTCCAGGGTGTGCGACATGACTGTCTCCTCCGCCGCGGGCGGCCCGGGACGTGCCGGTCCCTTCCGCCTCCACCGTCCGACCCCGGTGGACGCGGCGCACAGGGCCGAAGGTCCCGGGAACGTGCCGTACGGCCCGGGTACCCCGGATCCGTGGCACCGGCGCCGGTCACTGTCCGGCGAACGGCTCCTCGGCCTCGACGGCGGTCGGCCGCGGGCGCGTGTCGTCGACCCCGTACGACAGCTGGTCCACGACCGCGACCACACCGTCCAGCCGGCTCGCCGCGCGCACCGCCACGTCGACGTCGCCGCGCCGCTCCAGCCGGCCGGTGAGGGTCACCACGCCGTCCTCGACGGTGACCGCGAGCGCCCGCGGCGTCAGCCAGAGCGCCGTCCCGAGGACGTCCCTGCGCACCGCGCGCTCGATGGCGCCGTCGGTGCGCAGCACCGCCTGGAGCAGGTCGCCGCGGGTCACGATGCCGACGAGCCGCTCCTCGTCGTCCACCACCGGCAGCCGTTCGACGCCGTGCCCGGTCATGAGGCAGGACGCCTCCGTGACCGTGGCCCGCGCCCGCACGACGACCGCCGGGGCCGCCATCACGTCGCCCGCGGTGCGGGCCCCTCGACGGCCCGGCATCTTCCTGGACGGGCGGCCCGGGCGCGGTCGCGCCAGGTCCGACGCGGATACCACGCCGATCACCCGGTCCTCCTCGTCCGTCACCGGAAGGCCGCCGACGCGGTGCTTCCCGAGCGCACGGATCACATCCCCGAGCGGGGTGCCGTACGCGGCGGTGACCACGTCCGTGGTCATGACGGCGCCGACCTCGGTGACCTTCATTCCTGCGTCTCCTCGCCTCATGGGGTGCCTCCGGGCGGGACGACGGGTTCGCGCCGGGAGCGTTGTTCCCAGCCTCCGGCCGCCGCCGCCCGCATCCCAGGGCCTCAGGGGGTAGGGGAGCGGGGCCATGTGGCCCATATGTTCTCAATGTCGTTTTCGTGGTCCGCCTGCTCCGGGACCGTCCGGCCCGCGTCCCGGTCCCGGTGGCCCCTGCCCGTACGCACCCTCCCCGGCGACGCTGGGCGGCGGCGGGGGAACGCTCCGAGCGAGAGGTGCATGTCATGGAGTCGCCGGTAGTCGTCGGTGTCGACGGGTCCGCCGAGAGCCTCGCGGCCGCCGAGTGGGCCGCCCGCGAAGCCGCACGCCGTGGAACCGGCCTGCGGCTGCTGCACGTACGGGGACGGCACCCGCGGCAGGGCGGCGGTACGGACGCCGCCCGCGCCGCCGGCCACCGCCTGGCCCTGCGGGTCCTGGAGAGGGCGGCGGAACGCGTCCACGCCGTCCGGCCGGACGTACGGGTGCACGAGGTGCAGGCCGAGGGGCCCGCCGCCGTCGGCCTCGCGCGGGCCGCCGGGGACGCCGATCCGCTGGTGCTCGGCTCGCGCGGGCTCGGCCGGGCCGCCGGTCTGCTCGCCGGTTCCGTCCCGCTCGGCGTCGTGGCACGGGCCACCCGTCCCGTCGTCCTCGTCCGGACGGACGCGGGCGGTGACGCCCGGCGGGACGTCGTGGTCGGGGTGGACGTCGTCGAACCCTGCGACGAGGTCCTCGCGTACGCCTTCGAGGCGGCCCGCCGGCACCGTGCGCGGCTGCGGGCCCTGCACGCCTGGCGCGCGCCCGACCGGCTCACCCTGGGCGCGTCCGGCGCGGGTCCGGCCGGTGGCCAGGAGCGGGCCGAGGAGTGGCTGCGCTTCCTGTCCGCCGTGCTCCAGGTCTGGCGGGACAAGTATCCCGACGTCGAGGTGCTGGAGACGGTGGCCGAGGGCAAACCCGCGGGCGCCCTGCTCAAGGCGGCCTCCGAGGCGCGGCTGCTGGTCGTCGGGCACCGGATGCCCGGCCGTCCCGGGCTCCCGCGCACCGGGCCCGTCACCCACGCCGTGATCCAGCAGGCCCGTTGCCCCCTGGCCGTCGTCCCGCACGTCTGACACCCCGACGGCCGCCCGTACAGGCCTGCCCACGGCAAACACCAGGGCCCCCGCCCTCGCGTTCCTCTGGTTGCATACGCCCGACCTGAGTAGATTTGGCGCCGACGTCATGTTTTGCCCGCCGGACCGAGGGTGTGCCGCGCATCGCGGGACTTCCGGGCGAGGACCACATGTTCCAGCTGAGCGCGCCGATCGTCGCCACGTTCGTCCTGTACGTGCTTGCCCTGATCGGGACGGGGATCCGGGCCTACGCCCGCACGCACACCTTCGACGACTTCGCCCTCGGCGGACGCCGCTTCGGCCCCTGGGTCGCCGCGCTCTCCGCGGGCGCCAGCGACATGTCCGGCTGGCTGTTCCTGGCGCTGCCCGGCGCCGTGTACGCGGCCGGGCTCGGCTCCGTGTGGCTCCCCGTCGGGCTCGCCGTCGGGACGTACCTGAACTGGCTGTTCGTCGCGCCACGCCTGCGCACCTACACCGAACGCGCCGGGAACGCGGTCACCCTGTCCGGCTATCTGGAGGAACGGTTCGAGGACCGCACCCGCATGCTGCGCCTGGTGTCCGCCGCGGTCACCCTCGTCTTCTTCACCGTGTACGTCGCCAGCGGCCTGGTGGCGGGCGGGCTGCTGTTCCAGACCGTCTTCGACCTGCGCTTCACCGTCGGCGTCACCCTCACCGGGCTGCTGATCGTCATCTACTCGTGCCTGGGCGGCTTCCTCGCGGTGAGCCTCACGCACGTGCTCCAGGCCTCGCTGATGCTGCTCGGCCTGGTCGTGCTGCCCGCCGTCGCGATCGCGCGCCTCGGAGGCTTCGGCGCCCTGGGGGGCGCCCTGGACGGCAGACAGCCCGCGCTGCGCGAGTTCAGCTCCCGCGTCGCGTACTCGGGAGGGTCGTGGTCGCCCGAGGGGCCGCTCGGGGTCGTGGCGATCGTCTCGCTGCTCGCCTGGGGGCTCGGCTACTTCGGCCAGCCGCACATCCTGGCCCGCTTCATGAGCATCCGCAGCACCCGGGACGTCCCCGCGGCCCGTCGCATCGGCACCGGCTGGGTGATCCTGGTCCTCACCGGCGCCACCCTCGTGGGCCTGGCCGGCATCGGCGAGCTGACCCCGGCGCTGTCCGACCCCGACACCGTGTACATCGCGCTCAGCCGTCTGCTGCTCGACCCGTGGATCGCCGGGATCATGCTGGTCGCGGTGCTCGCGGCCATCGTGTCCACCGCGGACAGCCAGCTGCTGGTGTCCTCCGTGGCGCTCACCGAGGACTTCTACCGGGCCTTCCTCCACCGCAGGGCCTCCGACCGGACGCTGGTGTGGGTGGGGCGCGCCACCGTCGTGCTGGTCATCGTGGTGGCGTACGTGATCGCCCTGAGAGGCGGCGGGCTGCTGAACATCGTCGCCCAGGCCTGGGCCGGGTTCGGCGCCGCCTTCGGTCCGGTGGTGCTGCTCTCGCTGTACTGGCCCCGGATGACCTCGGCCGGCGCCATGGCCGGCATCGTCGCCGGCGCCGGCACGGTCCTCGCCTGGGACTCGGTCGACCCGCTGCTCGGCCCGCTCGAGACGAACGTCTACGAGATGGTCCCGGGCGTCGCCGCCGCCACGGTCGCCGCCCTCGTCTTCGGCCGGTACGTCGGACGGCCGCCGAAACGCGCCTTCTGGCGGATGCCCGGCGGCGGCACGAGCTCCGTGGTGCTCACGCCCTTCCTCAGCCGCGCGCCCGTCGGCCTGGCCATGCTCGACACCGACCTGCGGTACGTGTGGGTGAACGAACCGCTCGCCCGGCTGATCCCCCTGGAACGACGCGTCGGGCGGCGGCTCAGCGAGCTGCGGCCGACCCTCGAGTACCAGCGCTTCGAGGAGCAGATGCGGCGCGTGCTGGAGACCGGCGAGCCCGTCATGGACTTCGAGTTCCGCGGCCAGGACGACGAGACCGGAGACCCCCGCGCGGTCTCCGTGTCGTTCTTCGGGATGACCGACCGCCGCGACACCCTCGTCGGCGTCCTGTACATGGTCGTCGACGTCACCGAGCGGTGGCGGGCCCAGAGCCGGCTCGCGCTGCTGAACGACGTCGGCGCGCGCATCGGCAGCACCCTCGACGTCGGCCGCACCGCGCAGGAACTCGCCGACGAGGCCGTGCCGGCCCTGGCCGACTTCGTCGCCGTGGACCTGCTGGACACCGTGATGCACGGCGAGGAACCCGCGCCCGGACCGGTCGGCCTGTCGCCGGTCATCCGCCGCGCCGGACAGGCGTCGGCGCGCGAGGACGGCTGCGGCGGCAGCCTCGCGCTCGGGGAGGCCGTCCGGCGCGCCCCCACCTCGCCCGTCACCCGCTGCCTCCTGGAGAGCCGCACCCTCGTCGAACGCACCCTCGACCGCGAGAGCAGCCCCTGGGTCACCGGGGACCCCTCGATCGGCACGTCCATCCTGAAATACGGCTACAGCTCCCTGATGGTCGTGCCGGTCCGGGCCCGGGGCGTCACCCTCGGCGTGGCGACCTTCGCCCGCACCGAGGGGTCCGGCTCGTTCCGCGACGACGACGTGCGGCTCGCCGAGGAGATCGTCTCCCGCGCCGCCGTGGCCGTGGACAACGCCCGCCGCTACACCCGCGAGCGCACGGCCGCCCAGGCCATGCAGCAGGCGCTGCTGCCCCAGGGCCTCACCGGCGGGTCCGCGGTGGACGTGGCGTCCTGGTACCAGCCGGCCGACGCCCCGAACGGCGTCGGCGGCGACTGGTTCGACGTCATCCCGCTGTCCGGCGCCCGGGTCGCGCTGGTCGTCGGCGACGTCGTCGGGCACGGCATGGACGCCGCCGCGACGATGGGACGCCTGCGGACCGCGGTGCGCACCCTCGCCAACCTCGACATGCCCCCGGACGAGCTGCTCGCCCACCTCGACGACCTGGTCATCGGGCTGATGGGCGCCCACGACGACCACGAGCCCGCCGCCGCGGGCGCCGCCTTCCTCGGCGCGACCTGCCTGTACGCCGTGTACGACCCGGTCAGCGGGCGGTGCTCGATGGCCCGCGCGGGCCATCTCCCGCCCGTCCTCGTCACCCCGGACGGCACGGCCGAGGTGCTCGACCTGCCCGCGGGGCCCCCGCTGGGGCTCGGGTACCTGACGTTCGAGTCGCGCGAGCGGGACCTGGCCGAGGGCAGCCTGCTGGCGTTCTACACCGACGGCCTCGTCGAGACCCCGGACCAGGACATCGACGAGGGGATCTCCCGGCTGGGCGCCGCCCTCGCCGTACCCCGCGCCACGCTGCGGGACATCGGGCGGGGCGTGGTCGACACCATGCTCACCGGGCCGCCCCCGGACGACGCGGCGCTGCTGCTCGCCCGCACCCGGTCGCTCCCGGCGGACCGGGTCGCCTCCTGGGACCTGCCCAGCGACCCGGCGGCGGTCGGCACCGCCCGCACGGCCGCCGTACGGCAGCTGACGGAGTGGGGCCTGGACGACCTGACGTTCACCACGGAACTCATCGTCAGCGAGCTCGTCACCAACGCGATCCGGCACGCCTCAGGGCCGGTGTCCCTGCGGCTGATCCGTGACCGCGGCCTCATCTGCGAGGTCGCCGACGGCAGCGGGACCTCACCGCGCCCACGCCACGCCCGCACCACGGACGAGGGCGGCCGCGGCCTGATGATCGTCGCCCAGCTCGCCCACCGCTGGGGCACCCGCCACACCTCCACCGGCAAGATCATCTGGACCGAGCAGCCGTTCGTCGCGGAGCCGTGAGCCGTGAGCCGTGAGCCGTGAGCCGTGAGCCGTGAGCCGTGAGCCGTGAGAGCGGGGGAGCGGGGGAGCGGTGTGGCGGTCGCCCGGTCCCGTAGATGGCCCACGTGGCCCTGTCGGGAGCCTCGCCTCACGGGGAAGGTGGAGGAGGGTACGCATCCTCGGGCACCCGACTTCGGGCACCGACTTCAGGCACATGACTTCGAGCACCCGCCTCCAGGCATCCACCACGGCACGAACCGACCCCCCGACGCGGAAGGACACCCCGATGTCCGTCGACACGCACCAGGCCTCCGCCCCTCCCCCAGCCTCCGGCCCGGGGGCTGCGCTCGGCGCCGACGAGCTGAGGACGCTGGACGCGCACTGGCGCGCCGCGAACTACCTGGCCGTCGGCCAGATCTACCTCATGGCGAACCCCCTGCTCACCGAGCCGCTGCGCCCGGAGCACGTGAAGCCGCGGCTGCTCGGCCACTGGGGCACCTCGCCCGGCCTGAACCTCGTCTACACCCACCTCAACCGGGTGATCCGGGCCCGTGACCTGGACGCCCTGTGTGTGTGGGGGCCCGGGCACGGCGGGCCGGCGGTGGTCGCCGGGTCCTGGCTGGAGGGGTCGTACACGGAGACGTATCCCGACATCACGCGGGACGCGGCGGGCATGGCGCGGCTGTTCAAGCAGTTCTCGTTCCCCGGCGGCGTCCCCAGCCACGTCGCCCCCGAGACACCCGGCTCCATCCACGAGGGCGGGGAGCTCGGCTACTCCCTGTCCCACGCCTACGGCGCCGCCCTGGACCACCCGGACCTGGTGGCGGTCTGCGTGGTCGGCGACGGGGAGGCGGAGACCGGTCCGCTGGCGACGTCCTGGCACTCCAACAAGTTCCTCGACCCCGTCCACGACGGCGCCGTCCTGCCGATCCTCCACCTCAACGGCTACAAGATCGCCAACCCGACCGTGCTGGCCCGGATCCCCGACGACGAGCTGGACGCGCTGCTGCGCGGCTACGGCCATGACCCGCTGCACGTGATCGGCGACGACCCCGCCGCCGTCCACCAGGCGATGGCGCGCGCCATGGACACCGCCCTCGACCGCATCGCCGCCATCCAGCGCGCCGCACGCGAGGACGGCGCGACCGAACGTCCCCGCTGGCCGATGATCGTTCTGCGCACCCCCAAGGGCTGGACCGGACCCGCCGAGGTCGACGGCCTGCCCGTCGAGAACACCTGGCGCGCCCACCAGGTGCCGCTGCCCGGCGTCCGCGACAACCCCGACCACCTGCGCCAGCTGGAGGCGTGGCTGCGGTCGTACCGGCCGGAGGAACTGTTCGACGAGGACGGCCGCCCCCGCGCCGACGTCCTGGCCTGCGTCCCCGACGGCGCCCGCCGCCTCGGCGCCACCCCGTACGCCAACGGCGGGCTGATGCTGCGCGAACTGCCGCTGCCGCCGCTGGAGCGGCACGCCGTCGAGGTCGACAAGCCGGGGGCCACGATGCACGAGCCGACCCGCGTGCTCGGCGACCTCCTCGAGGACGTCATGCTGGCCACCGCCGACCGCCGCGACTTCCGGCTGGTCGGCCCCGACGAGACCGCCTCCAACCGCCTCCAGGCCGTGTACGAGGCCAGCGGCAAGGCGTGGCAGGCCGGCACGTACGACGTGGACGAGGACCTCGACCGGCACGGCCGGGTGATGGAGATCCTCTCCGAGCACACCTGCCAGGGCTGGCTGGAGGGCTACCTCCTCACCGGCCGGCACGGCCTGTTCTCCTGCTACGAGGCGTTCGTCCACATCGTCGACTCGATGGTCAACCAGCACGTCAAGTGGCTGCGCGTCACCCGCCGGCTGCCCTGGCGCGCCCCCATCGCCTCGCTCAACTACCTGCTGACCTCGCACGTGTGGCGCCAGGACCACAACGGCTTCTCCCACCAGGACCCCGGCTTCGTCGACCACATCCTCAACAAGAGCCCCGAGGCGGTACGGGTCTACCTGCCGCCGGACGCCAACACCCTGCTGTCGGTCGCCGACCACGTGCTGCGCAGCCGCGACTACGTCAACGTCGTCGTGGCCGGCAAGCAGCCCTGCTTCGACTGGCTGTCCCTGGAGCAGGCGAAGGCGCACTGCGCGCGCGGCGCGGGCATCTGGGACTGGGCGGGCACCGAGACCGGCGACCGCGAACCCGACGTGGTGCTGGCCTGCGCGGGCGACGTCCCCACCCAGGAGGTCATGGCCGCCGCCCAGCTGCTGCGCCAGCACCTGCCCGAGCTGGCCGTGCGGGTCGTCAACGTCGTCGACATCGCCCGCCTGCTGCCCCGCGGGGAGCACCCGCACGGCATGTCCGACTTCGAGTACGACGGCCTGTTCACCGCCGACAAGCCGGTGATCTTCGCGTACCACGGCTATCCGTGGCTGATCCACCGGCTCGCCTACAGCCGCACCGGGCACCACCACCTGCACGTGCGCGGCTACAAGGAGAGGGGCACCACGACCACGCCGTTCGACATGGTGGTCCGCAACGACCTGGACCGCTACCGGCTGGTCATGGACGTCATCGACCGCGTCCCCGGCCTGGCGGTGCGGGCCGCCGCCGTACGGCAGCGGATGGAGGACGTCCGGCTGCGCCAGCACGACTGGATCCGCGAGCACGGCACCGATCTGCCCGAGGTCGCCGACTGGATCTGGGACGGCTGACCCGGCCGCGCACGCCCCGGACCGGCGGGCCCGCGCGAGCGGAATGTTTTGCTGGTCCTTTACAGTTGCTGGAGAAGCGGTCCATCCTGCTTCAGAGGCAGGCCATCCTGCTTCCCCGCATCTTCGTCCTGTTCGAAAAGGAGCGACGGTCCCCCAATGGGTGATCCTCCCAGTAGTAGCCGTGCCACCACCCGCAGTCCGCGTCATGCGGCCCGACAGGGAGCGGGGGTGGCACGGTGACCGAGATCCTGCTGCTCCTGCTCGCCCTGCTGCTGACGCTGGCCTGCGCGGTGTTCGTCGCGGCCGAGTTCTCCCTCACCACCGTCGAGCGCGCCGAACTCCAGCGCGCCGCCGACGCCGGTGAGCGCGGCGCGGCCGGTGCGCTGGCCGCCGTACGCCGCCTGACGGTCCAGCTGTCCGGCGCCCAGCTCGGCATCACCGTCACCTCCCTGGTGATCGGCATGCTCGCCGAGCCGTCCCTCGCCGCCCTGCTGCGCGGCCCGCTGCGGGCGGCCGGCCTCGGCTCCGCCGCCCCGACCGTGGCGACCCTGCTCGGCGTCGCCCTGTCGACGGTGGTGCTGATGGTGATCGGCGAGCTGGTCCCGAAGAACTGGGCCATCTCGCGTCCCGCGGCGGTCGCCAAGGTCGTCGCCGGGCCGCAGCGCGCCTTCACGGCCGCCTTCGGCCCGTTCATCAACCACCTCAACGGCACCGCGAACCGCTTCGTGCGCCGCTTCGGCCTGGAGCCCGCGGAGGAGCTGGCGTCCGCCCGCACCGCCGAGGAACTGAGCGCGCTGGCCCGGCACTCCGCCGCCGAGGGCGCCCTGGAGGCGGACTCCGCGGAGCTGTTCGTCCGCACCCTGCACCTGGGCGAGCTGACCGCCGAGAACGTGATGACCCCGCGCGTCGACGTCCGCGCCCTGGAGGTGCACGCCACCGCCGCCGACGCCGCCGCGCTCAGCCACGCCACCGGCCTGTCCCGCTTCCCGGTGTACCGCGACAGCCTCGACGAGGTCGTCGGCACCGTCCACATCCGTGACGTGCTGGCCCTGGAGCCCGAGCGGCGCGCCGCCACGCCCGTCACCGAGCTGACCACGCCGCCGCTGCTCGTCCCCGACAGCCTGCCCGCCGACCGGCTGCTGGAGCGCATGCGCGCCCACCGCGCCATGGCCGTCGTCATCGACGAGTACGGCGGCACGGCGGGCGTCGCCACCGTCGAGGACATCGTCGAGGAGGTCGTCGGCGAGGTCCGCGACGAGCACGACCCGGTCGAGGTGCCCGAGCTGGCGCCGGCACCGCCCACGGCCGACGGCCGCGAGGTGTGGGAGGCCGACGGCGGCCTCCGCGTCGACCGGCTCACCGCCCTGGGCCTCACCGCCCCGGACGGCCCCTACGAGACGGTCGCCGGACTGATCGCCACCCGCCTGGCCCGGATCCCCGTCGCGGGTGACTCCGTGGACGTCGACGGCTGGCAGCTCGACGTGCTGGAGGTCGAGCACCACCGTGCCGACCGGATACGCGTCACCGCCCCCGCGCCCGTGGGCGCCGACGTCATGGAGGAGGCCCGATGACCGTCCTTCAGCTCGCCATCGGCGCCTTCACCCTGCTGACAAACGCGTTCTTCGTGGGCGCCGAGTTCGCCCTGATCTCGGTGCGCCGCAGCCAGATCGAGCCGCGCGCCCTCGCGGGCGAGAAGCGCGCCCGGATGACCCTGTGGGCGCTGGAACACCTGTCCGCGATGATGGCCACCGCCCAGCTCGGCATCACGGTGTCCTCGCTGGTGCTCGGCGCGGTCGCCGAACCGGCCATCGCGCATCTGCTGGAGCCGCCGTTCGAGGCGGTGCACGTCCCGGACGCGCTGGTGCATCCGATCGCGTTCGTGATCGCCCTGACCCTCGCCACGTATCTGCACATGCTGATCGGCGAGATGGTGCCGAAGAACGTCGCGCTCGCCGCGCCCGTGCCCAGCGCGCTGCTGCTGGGCCCGCCGCTGGTGTGGCTGACCCGCGCGCTGCGGCCCTTCGTGTTCGGCATCAACGCGTTCGCCAACGTCCTGCTGCGGCTGCTGCGGGTCGAGCCCAAGGACGAGGTGGGGTCGGTGTTCACCGACGACCAGCTCGCCCGGATGGTCGTCGACTCCAGCGAGGCCGGGCTGCTCACCCCGGCGGACGGGGAGCGGCTGCGGGACGCGCTGGAGCTGGGCACCCGCCCGGTGGGCGAGATCCTCGTCCCGGCCCGGCGGATGCACACCGTCGACCACACGGTCACCCCGGCGCGGCTGGAGCGCGTGGCCGCCGACGCGGGCCTGTCCCGCTTTCCGGTGACCGGCCCCGACGGCGCGCTCCTGGGCTACCTGCACATCAAGGACACCCTCGGCGTGACCGAACGGGACCGCCCGTTCCCGCGCACCGCGCTGCACAAGGTCACCCGGGTCCGCATCGACACCCCGCTCGACGACACGCTCACCGCGCTGCGCGCGGAGGGCAGCCACCTCGCCGCGGCCGTCGGCGAGAACGGCAAGGTCATCGGGTTCGTGACGATGGAGGACGTCCTGACGGAACTGGTCGGTCCGGCGGCCCCGGCCACGGCCTGACCTCCGCCCCGGCGATCGCCCCGCGGCCCCGGCCGGACACCTGTCCGGCCGGGGCCGCGGTCATGTGCGCAGGCGGTCGTGCGCACAGGTTGTCGTGAGCGCCGGCGCTCACCCGTCCAGACGTCGCCGCCGCTCGTTGTGCCAGGCGATGGCCCTGCGGATGTCCGGCTCGTCGAGACCCGTACGACAGGCCAGTTCCGTCATGGAGAGCACCGGCCGGCCGGACGTCAGGACGCGGCCGATCTTGCCCGCCCAGAGTTCCTCCCGCACGAACGGCCGCTGCCGGTAGGCGGCCCGGATCAGCTCGAGATGGGCCTCGCAGCACGCGGTGACCCGGCGCAGACCGTCGTGCAGCGGATCGTCGGGGTGCACGGCCGAGGAGTCCGCCACATGTCCGCACACCGCCTCCTGAGGAGGGAACGTGCGTGCGCAGAGATCGCACAACTCCGGCACGACCGGGGTCGGTCGACGCGTGCGCTTCCTGCGGATCCCCATGGCCGGCTCCCGGTGGGCGACTGCGTTCAGCCTACTGCGCCGGGCCGTCGCCCACCCGGCCGCCTACGGCACGCCCAGCTCGAACAGGACGTACCCCGCGTACGACCCGGACGCCACCGCCGCCGTGCCCAGCACGGCCGCCAGCACGGGCCCGCTCAGCCGGCGCATGGCCAGGGCGAGCGGCACGAACAGCGGGAACAGCGGCAGCAGATAGCGCGAGACGTTGCCGAAGTACTGCTGCGTGCCCATCACCGTCAGATACGACAGGACCGTGTACACGACCAGCACGGCGGGCGGACGCAGCCGCACCAGCAGCACGGTCAGCACCGGCACCAGCAGCACCACCCCGACGCCGATCACGTCCTCCATCGGCATGGCGAACAGGTAGTCGAAGTGCCCCACCGGCACGGAGGTCAGCACGTCCAGGCTGTGCCGGCCGTAGTCGAAGGTGTGCCCCCAGGCGCCCTCCTGGAGCTTGGTCCAGCCGCCCCAGTCGCCCATCCGGTACCCCACCCAGGCCAGATAGCCCGCCACCCCCAGCGGGGCGATCGCCACGGCGGCCAGCGGGTGCCGCCAGTCCTCCCGCCGCCGGACCACCGCGATCAGCCCCGCGACCGCGAGCGCCGCGACCAGGGCGAACGCCGTGGGCCGGGTCAGCCCGGCGGCGAAGGTCAGCACCCCGGCGGCCGCCCAGCGCCGGGTGATCACGGCCCAGCACGCCCAGGCGGCCAGCGCCGTGTACAGCGACTCGGAGTACACCGCCCACTCCGTGCCGGACCCCGGCCACACCGCCCACAGGCCGACGGCCACCATCCCGGCCCGGCGCCCGCCCAGCCGCGCCGTCACGGCGTGGATGCCGAGGGCCGCGACGAGCGAGCACACGACGGACACCGTCATCCCGGCGCCGTACGGGCCGAGCCCGGTGGCCTCCGCGACCAGCCGCATCAGCGCCGGGTACAGCGGGAAGAACGCCGCCGAGTTGCCCTCCAGCGTGATCAGCCCGGTCGCGCCGGGGACCGGTGTCAGGGCGGGGTCGTAGCCGTGCAGGGCGATCTGCTGGTACCACCAGCCGTCCCAGCTGCCCAGCACGTCCCACGGGTGCGCGCCGCCGCCGAACCGGGGGTGCTTCTCCCGGAAGTCGCCGGCCGAGTCCAGCAGCGCCAGGAACACGGTGAAGCCCGCCAGCTTCAGTACCCCGTACACGGCGAGCACGGGCCCGAGGCGGAGGGCGAGGCGGCGCAGCCGCTCGCGCGGGCCGGGCGCGGGGCCGCCGGGCGTGGTCTCGCCGGGCGCGGCGGGAGGGGCCGCCGCCGGTCCGGGGAGGCGGGTGGTCGTGCTGCTCATGAGGCGGAGGTCCCTGTCGTACGGCGGGAGCGGCGGCCGGGGAGGATCCAGGCGCGCAGCAGGTGGAAGCGGAGCACGGCGGCGGCGAGGTTCGCGGCGACCAGCACCGGCAGCTCGGTCCCGGGCCCTGCGCCGGGGTCCGCGTGGTGCAGGACGGCCAAGGCGCCGCCGGTGACGGCGAGACCGGCGAGGAGCGCCATCAGCCCGCCGAGGTGATGGGCCGGCAGCCCCGCGCGTCCGCGCACGCCGAAGGTGAACCGCCGGTTCGCGGCGGTGTTGAGGACGGTGCACAGGAGGAGGGCGAGCGCGTTGCCCGCCTGGGCCCCGGCGGCCGGCCGCAGCAGGACGTACAGGGCGAGGTGCAGCAGCGTGGCGGCGGCGCCGACGGCGGCGAAGCGGAGCAGCTGGGTGAGCCGGCCGGGCGGCGGGACAACCGGGGAGCCGGCCGTTGTCCCCGCGCCGCCCAGCGCGGCCAGCGGGAGCCTGCCGCGGGCCAGCGCCCGCCCCAGCCGGGCCATGCCCCGCAGATCCGCGAGCGCCGTGCGCAGGAGGTCCACGCGGCTGTCGGGGTCGTCCACCCAGTCCACCGGCACCTCGTGGATGCGCAGCCCGGCCCGCTCGGCGATCACCAGCAGCTCCGTGTCGAAGAACCACTCACGGTCCTCCACCAGCGGCAGCAGCCGCTCGGCCACCTCCCGGCGGACCGCCTTGAAACCGCACTGCGCGTCGGTGAACCCTACGGAAAGCGTGGTGCGCAGCAGCCCGTTGTAGCAGCGGGAGACGATCTCCCGCTTCGGCCCGCGCACCACCCGGGCGCCGGGGGCGAGACGGGTGCCGATCGCGAGGTCCGAGTGGCCCGAGATCAGCGGCGCGACCAGCGGCAGCAGGGCGGCGAGGTCGGTGGACAGGTCCACGTCGAGATAGGCCAGCACCGGGGCGGGGGAGCGGGACCAGGCGGTGTGCAGGGCGCGTCCGCGTCCCTTCTCCTCCAGCCGCACCCACTGCGTGCCGGGCAGCTCCCCGGCCAGGCGGGCGGCGATCCACGGGGTCCGGTCGGTGCTGGCGTTGTCGGCGACCGTGATCCGGAACGGGTACGGGAAGGTCTCCACGAGGTGCGCGTGCAGCCGCCGGACACAGGGTTCGAGGTCGTGCTCCTCGTTGTGCACGGGCACGACCACCTCCAGGACCGGCTCGGGGTGGGCCTGTGCGGGGAGGGGCGGTGCGGGCCGCCGGGCGGTTCTCATGGCGGGACCTTTCGTTGGTATGGGCATGCCAACTACGCCCGTGGGGTGGTCCGCGGGGCGGGAGGCGGAGGGTCGCTGGTGCTGTGCGGCGGGCGAAGGTGGTTCTACGGCCCGTGCGGCGTCACCCGCTCGGCGGCGGGTAGGTCGGGGTGCCGTCGTACCCGGGCGTGGACGTCCCCGTCTCCGTGGTCTGCGGGGACGCGGAGCCGGAGTCCGCCGAGCCGGGGGCCGTCGTGGCCGGTTCGGTCGTCCCCGAGGGGGAGCCGCCCGGGGTGTTGGACGGCGTACTCCCGGTCGGTGGCAGCGACGTGCTCGGCTCCGCGGTGCCGGACACGGTCGCGGTGGGTTCGCCGGAGCGCGGGGGAGCCGTCGACCCGGTCGCGGGCAGCGGCAGATCGGCCGGCGCGGACCCGGAACCGAGCTGGGGCAGCAGCGCCAGACCGACGCTCAGCCCGGCCACCGCCAGGGCCGAACCGCCCGCCCGCACCAGCACCCGTGTCCGGCGACGGGCCCGGATGCCCTCGTACAGGCGCGCGCGGTGCCCGGGGTCGAAGGGGGTGTGCGCCCGGTCCTCGCGCATCATGCGCGTCAGCTCGTGCTCGAAGTCGTCCATCGCTGCTCCCCTCACTTCACGGGCCGGGCGGAGTCGGACAGGATCTCCCGCAGCCGCGCCACACCGCGCGACGCGTGGGAGCGGGCCGTGCCCACGGGACAGCCGAGGGCCTGCGCCACCTGCCCCTCGGGCAGGTCCTCGTAGTAGCGCAGCACCACGGCGGCCCGTTGACGGGGCGTCAGCAGGGCCAGTGCCGCCTCGAGGCGCGAGCGTTCGGCGACGGCCGCGGACACGTCGCCCGGTCCGGGCCGGTCGGGCAGTTCGCCCACCGGGCGTTCACCCCACCAGCGCCGGCGGGCCGAGCGGGCGGCCAGCCGCACCAGCACCTGACGGACGTACGCCTCCGGCGCCTGCTCGGCGACCTTCGGCCAGGCGAACCACAGCTTCACCAGGGACTCCTGCACCAGGTCCTCGGCGCGCTGGCGGTCGCCGCCGGTGAGCAGACGCGCGACATGCAGCAGCGCCGACCAGCGGGCGGCCACGAACTCGTCGAAGCCGTCGGCCCGAAACCGCTGCATCCCTTACCGCCCCGTGTCCGTACAAGCCCTTGCACCTGGAAGAAGACATTGGGCGGGGGGAAACGATGCAGCACAGCGCTGTGACCTGCCTCACGCCCCAAAAACGCGAATGACAGCGCCCGGAGGCACTGTCAGGCTGACCCGATGCGCACACCCAGACGAGCAGCACGCGTCGCCGTGCTGGACCCGGCGGGATCCGTCTTCCTGTTCCGCTACGACAACCCCGAGGTCGGCGTGCACTGGGCGATGCCCGGCGGAGGCATGGAACCGGGCGAGTCACCCCGGCAGGCCGCCGAGCGGGAGGTGCGGGAGGAGACCGGGTGGACCGACCTCGTGATCGAGGACGGCGTGCTGTGTCTCTGGGAGCACGACTTCACCCGTGCCGGGACGCCCGTCCGCCAGCACGAGCACATCTTCCTCGCGTACACGCCCCGCCGGGATCCGGCCGGGGACCTCACGGCCGCGCACGCCGAGGACAGAATCCAGCGGTGGCGCTGGTGGTCGCCGGCCGAACTGGCGGGTGACCACGAGCCGCTGTGGCCGCCGCAGCTCCCCGGGCTGCTGGACGGGGTACGGAGGAACGGCGCTCCGGCCGCCCCCGTCGACCTCGGCTTCGTGCCGAACGGGCCGGCCGTGCGCGAAAGCACCCGCTGACACGGCGACGGCCCCGGCGTGTGCCGGGGCCGTCGTGTACGTCAGTGGGCGCCGGGCCCGCCGCTGCCGAAGCCGCCGCTGCCGCCCTCGTCCCAGCGCGGGCGTTCCTGGGCGGCGCTCGTGCGGGTGCCGGCGTTGCCGTGGCCCTTCAGCTCGTGCGGGGTCAGCCGCTCTTCCGTCCGGGGCATCTCCTCCGGCTCCCGGTGCTCCTGCACCTCGCGGACCGGGCCGCCCTCGGGCATCCGGGGCTGCTCCTCGGGCCGCGGCCGGCGCGAGTCGTCGTTGCGCACCCTGCGGCTGCCGAACAGGAACATGCCGATCAGCAGTGCCAGGACCACGATCCCCGCCACCACCAGACCGGCGCCCAGCGCTCCGCGTCCCGCCGCCAGGTCGGCCGTCTGCATCGTGTTCATCATGCCCCTGCGGGTACCCCCGGTCCCCGCCCCGAACCAGATCGCCCCCGCCGGGCCCGCCCGGGGGACGCCGCGCGGCCCGTGCGACGGCCGGGCGGGCCGGGTTTGACGCACCGCACGGCGGCAACCCGCGCGGTGTGACGACGACATCGCAGGAGGAGCTGTTCCGGTTCCTGGAGGACCGGTTCGCCTGTGCCCAGGCCTGCACCGAGTGCGCCAGGGCCTGCGCGACCCGGGCCGGCCTCGTGGACCCCGACGGCGCCGAGAACCAGGAACTCGTACGACGCAAGGGCATCATGTGCGCGGAGGTCTGCGACGCGACCTGCCGGGTGCTGTCCGAGCAGAACCAGGCCGACGAGGCCACCATCAGGATGCAGGTCGAGTGGTGCCGCCAGGTGTGCCTGGAGAGCGCCCAGGTCTTCGACGGGCACCCCGGCGCGGAACGCACCGCCGAGGCCTGCCGCGCCTGCGCCCGGGCCTGCACGGAATTCCTCGCCACCCTCAACTGACCCACCCCTCCGCCCCACCCCGGCCGCCTCCCGGCCCCGTACAAACTCGGGCGAGGTGTCGCCATACTGGACGAGACAGGGGGAGGCCGGACGGACTACGACGGGGGCGGCGTAGGACATGGGGGACGAGACACGGCTGATCCAGGGCCGGTACCGGCTGCTGGACCGCATCGGACGCGGCGGCATGGGGGAGGTCTGGCGGGCGCGCGACGAGTCGCTCGGCCGGCAGGTCGCGGTGAAGTGCCTCGACCCGCTCGGCGCGCAGCGCGACCCGTCGTCCGGGCGGGTGCTGCGCGAGCGGTTCCGCCGCGAGGCGCGGGTGGCGGCCTCGCTCCAGCACCGCGGGATCACCGTGGTGCACGACTTCGGCGAGTCGGAGGGCGTGCTCTACCTGGTGATGGAGCTGCTCCAGGGCCGTGACCTCAGCCGGCTCCTTGAGGACAACAAGCACCATCCGCTGCCCGTCGACGAGGTGGTCCAGGTGGCCGCGCAGGTCGCCGCCGCCCTCGCCTACACCCACGACCAGGGCATCGTGCACCGCGACCTGAAGCCCGCCAACATCGTGCGGCTCGACGACGGCACGGTGAAGATCTGCGACTTCGGCATCGCCCGCCTGGGCCACGACATCGGCTTCACCTCCCGGCTCACCGGCACCGGCGTCGCCATGGGCACCCCGCACTACATGTCGCCGGAGCAGATCGCCGGGGAGGAGGTCGACCGGCGCAGCGACCTGTACTCCTTCGGATGTGTGCTCTACGAGATCGCCACCGGGGCGCCGCCGTTCGACCTGGACGACGCCTGGGCGATCCTCGTCGGGCACCGCGACACCCCGCCCGTGCCCCCGCGCCGCCACCGCGCGGAACTGCCCGGGCGGCTGGAGCGCGTCATCCTCGACCTGCTGGCCAAGGACCCGGACGACCGGCCGGACAGCGCCGACGACCTGGCCCGGCGCATCGAGGAGTTACGGTCCTCGCCGGTCCTCGCCGGGCGCCTCGCCCTGCCCGGACCCGCGGGCGGGCCGTCCACAACCCTGCCGGCCGGCCCGGCGGGACGCCCCGCGCGGGTGCCGTCCTGGACCCGCGGCGACAACGCCGCCCGCGCCGCCGGAGCCGCATCACGCGACACCCCCGGGCCCACCCCCTCGCCGACGGTGCTGACCGCCCTCGCCGAGCGCCACCACACCGCCCTGCGCCGGGGCCGCCTCGGCCACTGGGAGGAGGCGGGCGAGCTGCACGCCGAGGTCGCCGCCGAACGCGAGCGCCTGCTCGGCCCGGAGCACCCGGACACCCTCGCCAGCCGCTACGAGGTGGCGTTCACCCTCAGCCGCACCGGCCGGCCCGCCGACGCCCTGCGCGCCTACAAGCAGGTCGCCGAGGCCCGTATCCGCGTCCTCGGAGCCGACCACCCCGACACGCTCGCCGCGCGCCAGGAGATGGGGTACGTCCTCGCCCAGCTGGGCCGCCCGGCCGATGCCCACCGCGTGTACCTGTCGGTGCTTCAGGCGCGCGAGCGGACCATGGGCCCCGACCACCCCGACACCCTGCGCTGCCGGCACAACCTCGCCTTCAACCTCAGCAGACTCGGCCGCCTGGAGGACGCCCACGCCACGGCGTGCGAGGTGGCCGAGGCGCGCGCCCGGGTGCTCGGACCGGAGCACCCCGACACCCTCGTCACCCGGTGCGAGGTCGCCTACGTCCTCGGCCGCCTGGGCCGCTGGAAGGAGGCCCTGGAGACCTACCGGGACGTGGCCGTGATCCGCACCCGCGTACTCGGCCCGGACCACGCCGACACCCTCGCCGCCCGGCACGAGGTGGGCGTCGGCCTCGGCCGCCTCGGCCGCGCCGGGCAGGCCCTCGACGTGTACCGCCGCCTGGTCGCGGACCGCACCCGGGTGCACGGTCCGCTGCACCCCGAGACCCTGCGCGCCCGGCACGGCGCCGGCGTCAGCCTCGGCCGGCTCGGCCGGTGGGCGGACGCTCTCGCCGAGTCCCGCGAGGTGGCCGCCCTGCGCGAGCGGGTACTCGGCGCCGACCACCCGGACACCCTGGTCAGCCGCCGCGAGGTCGCCGTCGCCCTGGGCTGGCTGGGCGACTGGGCGCACGCGCTCACCGAGTACCGGCGGGTGGCCGACGCGCGGGAGGGGATCCTCGGCGCGGACCACCCCGACACCCTCGCCGCCCGCGAGGACGAGGCCCACTGTCTGGAGCGCCTGGGCCACCTCAGGGAGGCGGCGGACCTGTACGGGCGGGTGGCGGCGGCGCGCGGACACGGCCTGGCCGGAGGCGCGTAGTCCGTTTCCCTGCGGGTCCTGCCCGTTCCGTGCCCGGTCCCCTCTGGCCGCGGACGATCATCACGTGTTACGAAGAACCATGACCGCAGCTCAGGAGTCCCGGACGTACGACGTCGTCATCGTCGGCGGAGGCCACAACGGCCTCGTCGCCGCCGCCTACCTCGCCCGCGCCGGGCGCTCCGTACTGGTGCTGGAGCGGCTGGACCACACCGGCGGCGCGGCGATCTCCACCCGCCCCTTCGCCGGCGTCGACGCCCGCCTGTCCCGGTACTCCTACCTGGTCAGCCTGCTGCCCCGGAAGATTCTCACCGACCTCGGACTCGACGTCCGGCTCGGCACCCGCACCATCTCCTCGTACACGCCCGCCGAGCGCGACGGCCGGCCCACCGGCCTGCTCGTCGGCGGCGGCGAGGAGCGCACCCGCGAGGCGTTCGTCCGGCTCACCGGCTCCGACCGCGAGTACCGGGCCTGGCAGGACTTCTACGACCTGACCGGCCGGGTCGCCCGCCGGGTCTTCCCGACCCTCACCGGGCCGCTGCCCACCCGTGCGGAGCTGCGCCGCACGGTGGACGACGAGGAGGCCTGGCGGATCCTCTTCGAACAGCCCCTGGGCGTCGCCGTCGAGGAGCGCTTCTCCGACGACCTGGTGCGCGGCGTCGTCCTCACCGACGCCCTCATCGGCACGTTCGCCGACGCCCACGACCCCTCCCTCCAGCAGAACCGCTGCTTCCTCTACCACGTCATCGGCGGCGGCACCGGCGCCTGGGACGTCCCGGTCGGCGGCATGGGCGCGGTCACCGACGCCCTCGCCGACGCCGCCCGCGCCGCCGGGGCCGTCATCGCCACCGGCCACGAGGCCGTGCGCATCGAGACCGACGGCCGCACCGCCGAGGTCACCCACCGCACGGCCGACGGCGAGAGCGTCGTCACCGCGGGCCACGTCCTCGTCAACGCCTCGCCGGAGGAGCTGGCGCGGCTCACCGGCGACACGCCCCCGCCGCACGCCGAGGGCGCCCAGCTCAAGGTGAACATGCTGCTCACGCGGCTGCCCCGGCTGCGCGACAGCTCCGTGGACCCGCGCGAGGCGTTCGCCGGCACCTTCCACATCGCCGAGGGCTACCAGCAGCTGGCCACCGCGCACGACCAGGCCGCCGCGGGCCGGCTGCCCGACGCGCCGCCCTCGGAGATCTACTGCCACTCGCTCACCGACCCGTCCATCCTCGGCCCCGAGCTCGCGGAGCGGGGCTACCAGACCCTCACCCTGTTCGGACTGCACACCCCCGCGCGGCTGTTCGAGCGGGACAACGACGCGGTGCGCGAGGAGCTGCTGACGAGGACGCTGGCCCAGCTCGACGCCCATCTGGCCGAACCGATCGCCGACTGCCTCGCCACGGACGCCGACGGCCGCCCGTGCATCGAGGCCAAGTCGCCGCTCGACCTGGAACGCGACCTCGGGCTGCCCGGCGGCAACATCTTCCACCGCGACCTGTCCTGGCCCCACGCCCAGGACGGCACCGGCCGCTGGGGCGTGGAGACCGCCCACGCCAACGTGCTGCTCTGCGGCGCCGGAGCCGTGCGCGGCGGCGGGGTCAGCGGCGTGCCGGGACACAACGCGGCGATGGCCGTCCTGGAGGCCGGCCAGGCCTGACGGCCCGGCCGCGGTCCGCCTCAGCCGTCCTCCCTGCTCCAGCCCTCCGCCGTCAGCCGGGCCGCGTCGGCGGGGCGGGCCTCGTCGAAGAGCCGCCGCCGGCCCCGCTCGACCCGCAGCCCGTCGACGTAGGCGCCGCGTCCGACGTACAGGCGGTCCGTGGTGTACCGCCAGCGCACGACCAGGCCGGGGGCGGCCGGCAGGTCCGCGGTCAGGTCGTGCCAGACGCGGCCCGACCAGCCGGTGGCCGTGCCCGCCGGGTGCTGCTCGGGCCCGGCGCCGCGCCGCCGCGTCGTGAACGGCACCGGCTGCCAGGTCGTCCCGCCGTCCGCCGAGGACTCGAGGGCCAGGACGTCGGCCTTCGGCTCGGTGTCCCACCACAGCGCGCAGCTCAGCCGGGCCGCGCCGGACGAGGTGTCCAGCGCGGGCAGCGCGAGGGTCGCGGTGGCCGCGCTCGCCATCCCTGAGAACCACGCCGTGCGCCCCCGGGCCGGGCGGACCGGCACCGCGCGGGCCAGCTGGTTGGCGGCGGCCACCCGGGGCGCCGAACCGGACCGCCAACTGCGCACCGGGTGCACGGAGTTGCCGAGGACGACGAGAAACGAGTCGGTGGTCGGGTCGAGCACCAGCGCGGTCCCGGTGAACCCGGTGTGACCGGCCGTGCGGGGCGTGGCCATCGCGCCCATGTACCAGTGCTGGTAGAGCTCGAAGCCCAGGCCGTGCTCGTCGCCCGGGAAGGCCGTGTTGAAGTCGGTGAACATCAGCTCCACCGACTCCGGCCGCAGGATCCGCTCCCGGCCGCGGGCGCCGCCGTCGAGCAGCGTCCGCGCGAGGACGGCCAGGTCCCACGCGTCGGAGAACACACCGGCGTGGCCCGCGACCCCGCCGAGGCTGTACGCGTTCTCGTCGTGCACCTCGCCCCACACCAGCCCCCGGTCCAGTCCGGACCACGGCTTGCGCGCGTCCTCGGTGGCCGCGATCCTCGGCTTCCAGGATGCCGGGGGGTTGTAGCGGGTCCGGCGCATGCCGAGCGGCCCGGTGATCTCCTCGCGGAGCAGCACGTCCAGCTTCCGCCCGGTGACCTGCTCCAGCACGAGCTGGAGCGAGATCAGGTTCAGGTCGGAGTACAGGTACGCGGTGCCCGGCGGGTTGGCGAGCGTCTCGTCGTAGAGGCGCCGCACCTTGTCCTCGTACGTCGGCGCCTCGTACAGCGGGATCCACGCGCGGAACCCGGACGTGTGCGTGAGCAGCTGGCGTATCGTCACGTCCTGCTTGCCGGCCCGTCCGAAGTCCGGCAGGTACGAGGCGACCGGCGCCTCCAGCGCCAGCCGGCCCCGCTCGATCTGCTGCACGGCGAGGATCGAGGTGAACAGCTTGGACACCGACGCCAGGTCGAAGACGGTGTCCTCGGCCATCGCGATCTGCTGGTCCGCCGGGAACTCGACACCGGTGTCCGTCGTCTCGTCGTACGCCTGGTAGCGCACGGCCATGCCGATCGGCCGGTGCAGCGCCACCGTGCGCCCGCGGCCCGCGAGCAGAACGGCGCCCGCGTACCAGGGGTGTCGCGGGGACGGCTGGAGGAACGCCTCGGCGTCGGCGACGAGTTGCTTCAGCGGCCCCGGCAGCAGCCCGGCCTCCCGCGCCGACCCGTGCCGCAGCGCGGGACGGCCCCCTCCACGGGACGAGGCCGCCGCGGCGGCCGGATCGGCGGGCAGCGACGCGAACGCCAGCCCGCCGCCCAAGGCCAGTGCGCCCCGACCCACTTGACGCCGACTCATCCCTCTCGCAGCCGCCATCCGTCCGCCCCTCCCGAGTCCTGTCACCGAGCCGCCTGAAAGTAACTTCCGGAGATCACCGCACCGGATGAAACTTTCCTGTCAGGGGTGCCGGATGTCAATGGCTGTGGACGGAGGGAGCGGTGAACGGCGGGCACGGCCGCCGCGGAGGGGATCAGCCGCGCCGCTCCCGCAGGTCCACGATGCGCCGGATCTTGCCCACCGACCGCTCCAGCGACTCCGGATCGACGATCTCCGCCTCCACCGAGACGCCGATGCCGTCCTTCACTGCCTGCACGATGGACCGCGCCGCCGCCTCACGGGCCGCCGCGTCCGCGCCCGGACGGGCCTCCGCGCGTACGGTGAGCGCGTCCATACGGCCGCGGGTGGTCAGCCGCAGCTGGAAGTGCGGCGCCACGCCCGGGGTGCGCAGCACGATCTCCTCGATCTGCGTGGGGAAGAGGTTCACCCCGCGCAGGATCACCATGTCGTCGCTGCGCCCGGTCACCTTCTCCATGCGCCGGAACACCCGCGCCGTGCCCGGCAGCAGCCGGGTCAGGTCCCGTGTCCGGTACCGGACGACCGGCATGGCCTCCTTGGTGAGCGACGTGAACACCAGCTCGCCCTGCTCGCCCTCCGGCAGCACCTCGCCCGTGAGGGGGTCGACGACCTCCGGGAAGAAGTGGTCCTCCCAGATGTGCAGCCCGTCCTTGGTCTCCACGCACTCCTGCGCGACGCCCGGCCCGATCACCTCCGACAGCCCGTATATGTCCACCGCGTCGATCGCGAACCGCTCCTCGATCTCCCGCCGCATGTCCTCCGTCCACGGCTCGGCGCCGAAGACGCCCACCCGCAGCGACGTGGAGCGCGGGTCGACGCCCTGCCGCTCGAACTCGTCGAGCAGGGTCAGCATGTAGGACGGGGTCACCATGATGACCGACGGCCTGAGGTCCTGGATCAGCGTGACCTGCCGGGACGTCATCCCGCCGGACGCGGGGATCACCGTGCAGCCGAGCCGCTCGGCCCCGTAGTGCGCGCCGAGCCCGCCCGTGAACAGGCCGTACCCGTACGCGATGTGCGCGATGTCGCCGGGCCTGGCGCCCGCCGCGCGCAGCGACCGCGCGACCATGTCGGCCCACATGGACAGGTCGTTCTCCGTGTAGCCGACCACCGTGGGGCGCCCGGTGGTGCCGCTGGAGGCGTGCAGCCGGCGGACCCGCTCGCGCGGGACGGCGAACATGCCGTACGGGTAGTTTTCCCGCAGGTCCGCCTTGGTGGTGAACGGGAAGCGGGACAGGTCGGACAGCGAACGGCAGTCGTCGGGGTGGACGCCCGCCTTGTCGAAGGACTCCCGGTAGAACGGCACGTTCTCGTACGCGTGCCGCAGGGAGTTCCGCAGCCGCTCCAGCTGGAGGGCCCGCAACCCGTCGGGGTCGAGCCGCTCCGCCGGGTCCAGCAGGTCCGCCGCCTCGGTCATCAGGACCTTCCTTTCACCGTCCCATTCCGGACGACCGATCATTCGGTCGCTCACGCCGGGCCCCAGTAACGCAGCCGACCACCCTCCGGTGCAAGAGCCGGGCCTGCACTTTTCCCGGAGGGACGGTGGCGAGGCGACACCCCAGGGGCGCGGGGAACTGCGCGACAAGCCCCCACCGGCCCGCACGCGTCATCCGCACCCCTTCCCGCATCCCCCTCACGCGACCTGTCCGGAGGACACCCCGCTCGCTAGGCTGGCCGCGGACGACAACCGGGAGGAGCACGGACGTGGCCGAGAGCACCACCCAGCAGCGCCCGCTCACGGGCTGGGACAAGCCCGAGCTGGACCTCAGCAACGCACAGTGGCAGTCCGGCAGCAGGGGTCTGGGCGACGTCCAGATCGCCTTCGTGGAGGGCTTCATCGCCATGCGCAACAGTGGCCGGCCGGAGAGCCCGTCCCTCATCTTCACCCCCGCCGAGTGGGGCGCCTTCGTCTCGGGCGCGCGCGAGGGCGACTTCGACCTGACCTGACCCGCCCCCGCGACGTGTGCCGCGCGCTTTCCCGGACACGCGATCGGCGGAGAGCCACGCCGGACCATGAGGGGACGGCGCGGACCGACGCCGTATCCGGAGGCGAGGCACATGAACGACCAGCCGGTGGTCGCGGCGGTGGACGGGTCCCCGGACGGACTGCGCGCCCTGGAGTGGGCCCTGGACGCCGCCCGGCGGCACGGGGCCACCCTGCGCGTCCTGCACGTCCGCACGGCCCCGCCCCGCGCCCGCCAGGACGCGCGGGACGCGGGGCCGCCCGCCGCGGACGACGACCCGGTGCTCACCCAGGCCCGCGCCCGGGTGGACGCGCTCGGCGGCACGCCGTCCGTCGAGTACGTCGTCACCGAGGGCGCGCCGGGCGCGCTGCTGCCCGAGACGGGTACGGAGGCCCGGCTGCTGGTGCTCGGCTCGCGGGGCCGCGGCGGCTTCGCCGGCCTGCTGCTCGGGTCGAACTCCCTGGCCGCCGCCCGGGACGCCGGATGCCCGGTCGTCGTGGTGCCCCGGCCGGGACGCGGCGGCGAGGAGGAGACGACGCACGGGGACGGCCCCGTGGTCGTCGGGGTGAGCACCGACGGACCCGACACGGCGACGCTCGGCTTCGCCTTCGCGGAGGCCGCCGCACGCCGTGCCGCGCTGAGGGCCGTCACCGCGTACCCGTGGCCCCTCCAGACGGTGCTGTTGCTTGGCGAGGTGCCGCCCGCGCAGGCCGACCAGGAGGCCATGGAGCACGAGACGCGTGTCCTCGCCGATGGCCTGCTCGCCCCGTACCGCGAGCGGCACCCGGAGGTCGCGGTCGAGGTCGTGGCGCTGCCGGGGGACGCGGCAGGTCACCTGGTCGGCGCCTCCTGGGACGCCTCGCTGGTCGTGGTGGGCCGCCACCGCCGCCGGCTGTTCGCGCCCGCCCGCATGATGGGCTCGGTCACCCAGGCGGTCCTGCTCCACGCGCACAGCCCGGTCGCGGTCGTCCCGCCCGCACCCGCCGAGGAGTGAGCCGTGGGGCCGCCGGGCCGGGCGCCCGAAGACGGTCACGAGGCCTCCGCCCGACCGTCCGAACCGGGTTCCGGCCACGTACCATGGCGGCATGTCGTTCCTCCGCCGCCGCAGTGCCACACCCGCCGGGCCCGATTTCGACGTACTGGCCATGGACCCGGGCGACTGGCCCGGCAATCTGGGCGCGGGCCTGCTGCCCGCCCCCGACGGAACCTGCCAGGGCGTCTTCCTGCGCTACGACCTGTTCGGCGGCCGCGGCCCCGCGATGATCATCGGCAACCTCCCCGAGGGCTCCGCGGCCCGCGACGTCCCCGAGGGCGAGGTGCCCTTCGAGGTCGGGCAGCTGCTGCTGGCGCTGGAGAACGACGAGGAGGTCACCGTCGTCGGCACGGAGGACGTGCCGGTGATGCAGGGCGACAACCTGCTGATCGTGCGCCGCGTCAAGCTGTCGGAGAGCCGGATCTCCTGCGTGCAGTTCGACCGCAGCGACAACGTCCTGGTGACCATCGCCGCCTGGGACCGCCCGATCACCGACGACCTGTACGCCCTCCTCAAGCCGCTGCCCGCGGAGCTGTTCCAGCAGGGCTGACCCCGCACCCGTACGACGACGGGCGCCCCCGGACCGCACCGGTCCGGGGGCGCCCGTCGTGTCGCGCGCGCTCCCGCGCTACGACGACACCACCTTCACGTCCGCCGCCCGCACGAACCCGACCCGGTGGCCGAACTGGATCTCGTAGTACTGCTCCTCGCCGCGCACCACCTGGTGCGAGGCCGGGTCGAAGGTCACCGCGTAGTAGTACTCGCTCGGCACCTTGCCGCCGGTCACGTACGTCTGCCCGGCGAGCACCCGGTACGGCAGCGGCGACACCGTCTGCGCCGGCACCCCCGCCGGGTAGGCGGCTGCCTCCGGGTACGCGCGCCCGTACACGGGGACGGAGTCCAGGCCCTCGCGCGGGGTGATCACCTTCGCCCTGGCCGGCACGGCGACCGGGTCCTTCGCCGGGTTGCGGAACCAGGCCTTCTGGCCGAGGTACCAGATCGCCGTCCAGTCGCCCCAGCGGCCGGCCACCGCGTACTGCTGGCCCGTGGACACCCGCGAGGACAGGTCGTTCACCCCGGTGGTGGGTGTGGTGCCGAGGCCGATGTCCTTGATCAGCGGGGAGTTCTCGTCGTGGTCTGAGTACAGCCGCACCGCGCTCGACCCGTGCGGGGCGCAGGGCTCCCCGGCGGTCTCGCAGCCGGTGAACACCGGCCGGTGGGAGTCGTAGTCGGGCCGGATCGTCACGACCCCGGACTTCTTCGGCCCCGTGGCCTTCAGCGGGCTGCCGAGCAGCTCGAAGTAGTGCCGCCAGTCCCAGTACGGGCCGGGGTCGGTGTGCATGCCGGGGATGGTGGCCGTGGTGGTGCCCGGCACCGTGTCGTGGCCCAGGATGTGCTGCCGGTCCAGCGGGATGCCGTGCTTGGCGGCGAGGTACTTCACCAGCCGGGCCGAGGACCGGTACATGGCCTCCGTGTACCAGGCGTCCGGGTCGGTGAGGAAACCTTCGTGCTCCAGGCCGATCGACGCCGCGTTGACGTACCAGTTGCCCGCGTGCCAGGCGACGTCCTTGGCCTTCACGTGCTGCGCGATGTGCCCGTCGGTGGAGCGCAGGCTGTACTGCCAGGACACGTACGTCGGATCCTGGACCAGGTCGAGGACGCCCTCCCAGGCGCCCTCCGTGTCGTGCACGACGATGTACCGGATCCGCTGCGAGGCGGGCCGGTTCCCCAGGTCGTGGTTGCCGTAGTCGCCCTCGCCGAACTCCTCGTACGGCGCCGGGATCCACTCGCAGGACACCGTCCGCGGGCACTCCGTGCCGGCCGCCGACCCCTTGCGCAGCCCGGCGCGCTCCAGCGCCGAGGGGTCGGGCGCCAGGTCCGGGCGGGCGTCCAGGGCGACCCGCTGCCCGGCGTCCGTCACCCGCTCCTCGCCGTCCCGGATCACCGCGAACACCTCGTTCGCGTACGCCGTCGCCGAGGCCCGGTCGTCGGCGCCGGAGAACAGCGCCACCGCCCCGTACCAGTCGGCCGGGTCGTCACTGGCCGGCGCGCCCAGCCTCCGCTGCGCCTCGGCCAGCAGGGCGGCGCCGCCCGCCACGTTCGCCGCCGGGTCCTCGCGCAGCGCCTCGGCGTCCAGGCCGGTCAGCCGGGCCGCCCGCGGCAGCGTGGTCAGCCGGTCCGGCAGCTCGGCCGGGTCCGGGCCGAGCTCCGAGGGGCGCAGCGCGGGACGGGCGTCGTCCCCGCGCGGGTCCTCGGAGCCGGTGGCGTGGTGCCCGGCGGAGGCGAGCGCGGTACGCGCGTCCGTCAGGTGCATCGGCCCGTAGCCGCCGGTGACGCTGGGGGCGCCGCCGTGCGCGTCCCAGCGGGACTGGAGATAGGAGACGCCCAGCAGCACGCTCTGCGGGACGTCGTACGCGGCCGACGCGGACGCGAACGCCTGTTGCAGCCGGGCGGTGGCCGGCGGGGCCGGGTCGGGCGCCGCGCCCAGCAGGGGCAGCGTCAGCGCGGCCGCGGCCAGGGCGACGAAAGCGGCCCGTCCGGCGCGTCGGGACGGCCCGGCCGCACGGCCGGGCTCGGTGGCGGGAATTCGCAATGCAGCCTCCTGGGGACGGTCGTGCGACCCGTCAGTGGTACCGGCAGGCCGATGATCCGTCAATCATGCCCAGGAGGGTGCGAATTCCCTTGTCAATCGGGGTACGGCGAGATTTCGTGGCGGGCCCCGGCGGACCTGCGGCGCGTCAGCGGTCTGGACCGGTGGCGACCCGTCCGACCCCGCGCGATGGCCCCATGTCGTCCCTGCCCGCAACGGCCCGTCCCTGCCCGCAACGGCCCGACCCCTGCCCGGAACAGCCCGACTGCCCGCGGCGGTCGTCGCCTGCGGGCAGTCGTAGGGGAGCGGTCGTACGGGACTCGGCGGGGCGGTCGCGCCGCGCGGTCAGCGGGTGCCGACCGCGGCGCGCACGGCCCGCCGGGCCAACTGGCAGTCGTCGTGCAGCCGGCGCAGCAGCAGTCGCTGCTCCTCACCGGACGGCACGCCGCCCGGCTGGCCCACCGAGGGCGCCGGCTCGTGCATCGAACGCTGCACGGCCGTCTCGTAGGTGCGGATCTCCCGGGTCAGCACCAGCATCAGGTTCACCAGGAACGCGTCGCGCGAGGCGGGGCCCGCCGACTGGGCGATCTGGCTGATCTGACGCCGGGCCGCCGGGGCGTCCCCGAGCACGGACCACAGGGTCGCCAGGTCGTAGCCCGGCAGGTACCAGCCCGCGTGCTCCCAGTCCACCAGCACCGGACCGGCCGGTGAGAGGAGGATGTTGGAGAGCAGCGCGTCACCGTGGCAGAACTGTCCCATGCCCTGCCGCCCCGTCGCCACGGCGATGCCGTGCAGGAGCTTCTGGAGGTCCCCGAGGTCCCGGTCGGTGAGCAGACCCAGCTCGTGGTAGCGGTTGATCCGGGCCGCGTAGTCCAGCGGCGCGTCGAACGTCCCGGCGGGCGGCCGCCAGGAGTTGAGCCGGCAGATCGCGCCGAGTGCCGCCCTGATGTCCGCCCGGGGCGGCGCCTCCACCGGGTGCCGCTGGAGCGCCGCCACCCGTCCGGGCAGCCGCTCGATGACCAGCGTGCAGTTGTCCGGGTCCGCCGCGATCAGCCGGGGCGCCCGCACGGGCGGACGCTGCCGGACGAACGAGCGGTATGCCGCTATTTCGTGCCGGATGCGCTCGCTCCACGCGGGGGAGTGGTCCAGTAAGCACTTGGCGACCGCCGTGCTGCGGCCCGTGGTGCCGACCAGGAGGACCGACCGGCCGGTGCGGCGCAGCACCTGGACCGGCGCGAACTCCGGACAGATGCGGTGCACCGACGCGAGCGCCGTGCGCAGCTGCGCGCCCTGTGCGCCGGACAGGTCGAGCCGTCCGCTGAGCGGCTGGGTGCCCGGTCCCGCGAGGCGCCGTGCGTTGCCCGCGCCGAGCACGGGGTTCGCCGGGCGCGCGGGGGCGAGGTAGGGGCCGCTGTCCGACGGACGCGGACGCAGCGGCCGGGGCGGGGCGGACACGGAGGACGATGCTGCGTACATGGGTGATACAGATCCCTTCGTGTGCCTGCGACGTCAGCGCACCACCCAACCCGGCCGCCCGGCCGCACCCTGGGGGAATGCCCCTGCGGCGACGGGGTCGTGGTGGCGCGTTCCTACTCGACACCCGTGGCCCCCTGGCACACCATCTGGCGGACCCTGGCGAACCCTGGCGAATAGTCGCCCGGCATGGCCCACCGGGCTACTGTCAACTCAGCCGAGAACCTGGGGGCTTGACGTGAGCGGACAACCCAACACCCGGCTCGCGGACCTGTTCGGCCTGGCCGGCTGGTCCAAGGGCGAACTCGCGAGGCTGGTCAACCGGCAGGCGGCGGCCATGGGCCATCCGCAGCTGGCGACCGACACCTCCCGGGTGCGGCGGTGGATCGACATGGGAGAGATCCCGCGCGATCCGGTGCCGCGGGTGCTGGCGGCTCTGTTCACCGAGCGTCTCGGCCGTGTCGTGACCATCGAGGATCTCGGTCTGGTCCGGCACGGGCGTACGGGGAAACGGCCACGCGCCGGGAGTGCGGAACATCCCGACGGAATGCCGTGGGCGCCCGAGCGGACGGCCGAGGTCCTCACCGAATTCACGGGAATGGACCTCATGCTCAACCGACGCGGCCTGGTGGGTGCGGGCGCCGCCCTCACCGCGGGCTCCGCACTCAGCAGCGCCATGCACGACTGGCTGCACACCGATCCGGCCCTGACCGCAGACGCCCCCCGTCTGCACGATCCCCTGAACGCCGAACCCGCCGGGTTCGACCGCTACGAGGCCGCCCCCATCGGGTCGCAGGAGATCGAGGAACTGGAGCGCTCCGTGGAGGTGTTCCGCGCCTGGGACGCCGCCCGCGGCGGCGGACTCCAGCGCAAGGCGGTCGTGGGGCAGCTCAACGAGGTGGGCGGCATGCTCGCCTACCATCACCCGCCCCATCTCCAGCGGCGCCTGTGGGGCGTCGCCGCCAACCTCGCCGTCCTCGCCGGCTGGATGTCGCACGACGTCGGCATGGAGCCGACGGCGCAGAAGTACTTCGTCATCGCCGCCCACGCGGCACGGGAGGGCGGCGACCGCCCGCGCGCCGGCGAGGCGCTGTCCCGCGCCGCCCGCCAGATGGTGCACCTGGGCCGGCCCGACGAGGCGCTGGACCTGATGAAGCTCGCCCAGTCCGGCTCGGGCGACCAGGTGCTGCCGCGCACCCGCGCCATGTTCCACACCATCGAGGCCTGGGCGCAGGCGTCCATGGGCAAGGGCCAGGCGATGCGCCGCACCCTGGGGCGGGCCGAGGACCTGTTCGTCTCCGACAGGGGGGACGTGCCGCCGCCGAACTGGATGCAGCTGTTCAACGAGGCGGACCTGTACGGCATGCAGGCCCTGGCGTACCGCACGCTCGCGGAGTTCGAGCCGGGCGCGGCCGTCCACGCCCAGCACTACGCGGACAAGGCGCTGGCCCTGCGGGTGGACGCCCAGCAGCGGTCGAAGATCTTCGACTTCCTGTCGATGGCGTCCGCGTGCTTCATCGCCGACGACCCCGAGCAGGCCGACCGCTTCGCGCGGCTCGCCCTGGTGTCGATGGGCCAGAACTCCTCGCGCCGCACCTGGGACCGGCTGCGCCAGATGTACCGGCTGACCGCCGAGTACGCCTCGTACCCGAGGATCCAGGAGCTGCGGGAGGAGATCGAACTGGCGCTGCCCAAGCCACGCAAGGGCGGCACCGCGAAGGCCTGAGAGTCACGCCCGGTTCGTCACGCGTACGCCCCCGTCAGGAGGCGATCCGCGCCACCAGCACGCAGGCGTGCTCCGCACGCTCCCCGGCACCGAACTCCCGCACGACCTCCTGGACGCAGTCCTGGGCGGAACGGCCCCCGGCGAACCGGGGCGCCAGGGCGAGGAGCCGGTGGACGGCGGCCGTCCCGGTGTGCCCGGGCACCAGGCCGTCGGTGTGCAGCAGGAGCAGGTCGCCGACCTCGAGGGTCTCCTCGGCCTGCCCGTGTCCGGATCCCGGGGCGGCGCCCAGCAGTGCCCCGTGCGGCGCCTCGAGCGCCCGCCCCGTCCGGCCGCGGTAGAGCAGCGGGGCGGGGTGCCCGGCCCGCGCCCACACCGCGGTGCGGGTGTCGTGCCGGTAGCGCAGGCAGACGGCGCCGGCCAGGGCCGGCTGCGCGGTGGTGCCGAGCAGCCGGTCGAGGCAGTCGAGCAGGGGGCCGGGCGCGGCGCCGGACAGGGCCATGCCCCGTACGGCGCCGAGCAGCATGGCCACGCCGGAGGCGGCGGCCACGCCGCGTCCGGTCAGCTCGCCGACGCCGAGCAAGGTGGCGTCGTCGGACAGTTCGAGGGCGTCGTACCAGTCGCCACCGACCGACGCCTGCGCGGAGGGCGGCAGTTGGGCGGCGGCCACGTCCAGGGCGCGCGGGCCGCGCCGCGGGAACCGCAGGGAGCCGTGCCACGCCGGAAGCACGGCCTCCTGCAGCTCGACCGCGAGCCGGTGCTCGCTCCGCGCGGCGGCGTGCCGGTGCCGGTGCAGCGAGTCACGGGTCTCGCTCACCGCCCTTCGGCAGCGGCGCAGTTCGCTGATGTCGCGCAGGACCGCCCACATGGAGACGGTGCTGCCGTCGGCGCCGAGCACCGGTTCGCCCATCATGTGCACGGTGCGTATGTCGTCGTCCGCGTGCATCACGCGGAACTCCCCGTCGATGGGACGGCCGTCGACCAGGCAGCCGGTGACCATCTCGGTCAGTCGCGGCCGGTCCTCGTCGAGCACGAGGGAGGGCAGTTCGTCGAGGGTGAGCGGGGGAGCGGCCGGGTCGCGGCCGAGGATCCGGTACAGCTCGCCGGACCAGCTCACCTCGTCCGTGAGGAGGTCCCACTCCGCGCTGCCGACCCTGCTGAGCAGGGAGGCGCGGGGCGGGGCCGGCGGCGCGGGTAACTCCTCGGCGGACGCGCCGGGCGCGGGCGGCGGGTCGTCCCGCAGCTGCGCCAGGTGCTCGTCCAGGTCGTCGAGCTGGTGCATCGCCAGGTCGTACAGCGCGCGACGCCAGCGCTCCCGGGGGTCCCCCGCGTCGGCCGGGGTGTCACGGCGCACCGCGTCCACCTCGCCCTTGAGCCGCCGGGTCTGCGAGATGAGCGCGTCGACCGGGACGCCTCCCGGCGGCCGGGCGGCGGGGCGGTCCGCGGAGAGAGGGGACGGCATGACGCACTCCGATGCGGGACGGTACGGCCTTCGGGCGGGCGGAGGGACCGTTACGACTGTTGCACAGCCCGCCACGCCCTGTAAGGGATTTGGCAACACACGATAAGGTGGTGCCGCTGGCATATGCCACCGTCTTCACGGAGTTACCGCGAGGTAATCACCCGGTACCCGCCGGACGCCCCAACTTCCATGGTACGCAAGTGAACTGACGGCGCGTCAGACGACTCCGTTCAGCTCACTCACGTGTTCGAAACGCGGGTGTCCGTTCGAGGGCGGTACGCGGTGGTCGATCCGCGTTCCGCCCCCGCCCGTCAGTAGCGCAGCACCGCCGCCATGCCCTGCGCGTCCCCGAGCGCGCCGTCCGGCACGAACCGCACGTCGGCGCCCGTCTCCAGGCACTGCTCGACGATCTCGTCCACGATGTCCTCGCGGGCGTCGAGGTCGCCGTCCTCGGCGACCACCAGATGCTCGCCGTCGTCGCGCACCGTGATCCGGTAGTTCTCCTCGACGGCGAGCAGCCGGATCCGCCCCTCGCGGGCGCTCTGCCACAGCTCGTCGACACCGGCCGCGAAGTCCTTGCGGCTGCGCGCGGATTCCAGCTCCCGCGCCACCTCCTCGGCACGCTTGCCGTCCTGCTCCTCGAGCACCGGCCGCACCGCCTGCCAGACCATCTCCGGTGTGCCCTGGGCCAGTCCGCCGTGCGGCACCTGCACGGCGTCCTTGCAGGCGCCGCCGAACTCGCACAGCAGCGACAGCGCCGCCGGCTCACCGGTGACGTACAGCGGCCGGGGGTGGGCGCGCACCAGGGACGTCAGCGCCGTGGCCGCCTCCTTCAGGAACCGGCGGGTGTCCTCGTCCCGGTAGCTGCTGGGCTGGTCGCCGACCCGCATCTCCCGCTCGGGGTCGAAGTTGGGCTCCTCGCGGACCAGCGGGAAGCCGCCGGCCCGCTCCTCCGTCACCCGGTGCTGGCCGCCGCTCCACAGCGTGGCCCGGTCGGCGGCGACGGACAGCACCCAGAACGGACGCTCCGCCGTCTGCGCGGAGACCAGATTGCGGGTCAGGAAGGTGTCCGAGAGCACCACGCGCTCCGGGACGCTGCGCGCCAGCGACCACACCTGGTGCTCGCCCGGGGCGGCGAAGATGACCAGACCGTCCTCGGCGTGCGCGAGATCGACCTCGGCCAGGGCCCGGTCCAGCTGGGCGGCCACGTCGGCGCGGCGCTCCCGGGGGACCGCGGGATCGGACTCCAGCTTCTTCTTCGCCTCGGCCACCATGGTGCGCAGCCGCACCGCGTCCTCGGTGCTCAGCGGGTCACGGCGGTGGGTCGGCGTCAGCACCGACACCGCCGGATAGGGGCGCGGCCGGCGGAGTTCGGCGAGGGCGGAGGGACTCAGATCGTGCTCCATGACAGCACCATAGGGCGGAATCCGCGGTAGGGCATTCGGGGCAAAGCGCCCGCCGGGCGCGCGACGGTCCGGCGGGCCGCGGGTGCACGCTGGTGGGGGAGGTGACCGCCGATGGCGCGCTTGGTCGTGGAGCGGGACGCGGACGGGTGGACCGTCGTCGTCCGGCTGGCGTGGTGGGAGGCGCTGCTCGCCCGCCGCCGCGCGGTACGGGTGCCGCGGGCGTGGGTGGCCGCGACCGGGGTGGAGCCCGACTGGTGGCGCGCGATGCGCGGCACGCCGGTGGTCGGGCGCTGCCGGCCGGGCCGGTTCTGCGTGGGGGAGCGGGAGCATGTGCTGGGCCGCGACTTCGTCGCCGTACGGGCGGGCGTCCCGGTGCTGGTCCTGGACCTTCGGCCCTGGGCGCCGTTCGCGCGGCTCGCGGTGTCCGTGCCGGACGCGGGGGAGGCCGCCGGGCAGCTGCGGCCCGGCGGAGACGTGGACGAGGAGGGCGGTCCGGAGGAGGCCTCCGGATAGCGGGGGCCTCCGGCTGGTGGGTGGGGGGCCGCGTCAGATCCGGTCCTCGTCCTCCGCGCCGCAGGAACTGCCGCTCGGCGGCAGGGAACCGTACAGCAGGAAGTCGTCGATCTTGCGGTGGACGCAGTCGGACGAACCGTAGCCCGTGTGGCCCTCGCCGCGGTTGTCCAGCACCACGGCCGAAGGGCCCAGCCGCTTCGCCGTCTGCTCCGTCCAGTGGTACGGGGTGGCCGGGTCGCCGCGGGTGCCGACCAGCAGCATCTTCGGGGTGTCGAGGTCCTTGACCTCCTCCCGGATGTAGTCGGTCCCCTTCGGGCGGCCGTGGCACAGCACCACCTGCGCCAGCCGGTACGGCCCGAACACCGGCGAGGCCTCCTCGTACGCGGCGCGCAGGCGGGACAGATCCCTGGTGAGCCGCTCCTCGTCCGGACGGTCGGGATCGTCCGCGCAGTTCACCGCCATCAGCGCCGCCGGGAGATTGTCCAGCGGCACGTCCTCTTCGTCGGCGAGCGGCTCGTCGTCGCGCGGCTTCCCGGCGGGCGGCTGGAGGGGCTGCCGGACGGGCGGCCGGGCGGGTGCGGGGGCCATCCCGCCGGACGCGAGGGCCTCCACGCCGCTGGTGTCGCCCTCCTCCGTCAGCTGGGCGAGCGCCCGTTGCAGCACCGGCCACATCTCCTTGGTGTAGAGGCCCTGCGCGATGGCGCCCGCCAGGTCCTGGCCGGTGAACTCGTAGCCGAAGTCGGTCGGCACCGGGGTGTCGTCGAGGGAGCGGACCAGGTCCACGACCTGCTCGCGGGCGGCGCGCGCGTCCTGCCCGAACGGGCAGGCGAGTTCCTCGGTGCACCAGGTGAGGAAGTTGTCCAGCGCCGTCTGCTGCCCCCGCGCACTGGCCAGCCCCTGCTCGGCCAGCGGCTCGGTCAGCGTGTCCACGCCGTCCAGCGCCATCCGGCCCACCTTCTCGGGGAACCGGGCCGCGTACACCGCGCCGAGCCGGGTCCCGTAGGAGAACCCGAGGTAGTTGAGCTTCTTGTCGCCCAGCGCCTGGCGCAGCACGTCCAGGTCGCGGGCCACGTCCACGGTGCCCATGTGGGCGAGGACCGGCCCGGAGCGCTTCTCGCACTCGGCCGCCACCTCGCGCAACTGCCGCAGCGTGTCCCGCGGATCGCCCGTCTCCTCGCCGTCGGTCGCCTCCAGCGCGCGGCTGGTGGCATCCGTCCCGCAGCTCACGGGGGAGGAACGGCCGACGCCGCGTGGGTCGAACGACACCACGTCGTAGTCGTCGGTCAGACCGAGGAAGTCCTTGCGGCCGAAGGCCAGGCCCTGCACCCCGGAGCCGCCCGGACCGCCGAAGTTCAGCACCACCGAGCCGCGCGGGTTGTCGGAGGACGCGCGGTAGCGGGCGAGCGCCAGCTCCAGAGTGCCTTTGCCGGGGTCGGCGTAGTCGAGCGGCACGGTGACCGTCCCGCACTGGAGGTCCTTCGGCAGCTCGGTGCCCTCGCAGGCGGCCCACTCGATCCTCTGGTCGTAGAACCGGCCCAGGTCGGGCTCGTCCCGCCCGGTGGCCGCCAGGCCCGTCGCCAGCAGGACCAGTCCGACGGCCCCGGCCGCCGCGCCGCGCCGGAAGGAGGGCGGCAGCCCGTCGGCCTGGTGACCGCCCCGGAGTCGCTCGGACAGCTCGCCCAGCATCGAAGCCTCCCAAGGCGCCCCGACCGGCGCCCTCGCCCACCATAAGCGGGCCCCGCCGCGCCCGCCCGTCGGCCGTACGGCGCCGGCAACGCATCCGCGTCCGCGCGTCCGTGCACCGTGAGTTCGACGGACTTTGCCCGGCGTTCGAGCCTCGGGACCCCCTATGGGGTGAACCGGCTGCGGCATACGGGGGAGCCATAACCCGGATGCCGCGTCCGCGTTCTATCCGGTGGCGGGCGAACGCTCGCGACCAAGTCTGACCAAGTCTGGAAGGGCAGGGAACCTATGCGAAGGGTTACCCGAAACGGTGTGATCGCCGTCGCCGCCGCGTCCGGCGCGATGGCCGTGGCGATGCCGGCGTACGCCGATTCCGGGGCGGAGGGCGTCGCGGCCGGATCGCCCGGAGCGGTGTCCGGGAACAGCGTTCAGCTCCCGGTGCACGTCCCGGTGAACGTGTGCGGGAACACGGTGAACGTGGTGGGCCTCCTCAACCCCGCCGTGGGCAACACCTGCGTCAACGAGGACGTACGGCACGAGGACGCCTCGCACGGCCCCGCCGGCTCCTCGAAGGGCGCGTCCGGTACCTCCGGGACGTCCGGCGCGTCCGGTGCCTCGGCCGACGGCGACGCGCACGGCTCGCCGGGCCTGCTGTCCGGCAACGGCGTGCAGCTGCCGGTGCACGTCCCGGTCAACGTGACGGGGAACAGCGTGAACGTGGTCGGCATCGGCAACCCCGCGACGGACAACAGCTCCGCCAACACCCCCGGTGAGCGCCCCGAGCCCGCGCCCGAGCGGACCGTGCCGGCCCGCACGCTGCCCGCCCCGGCGCCGCACGACGAGGCCCCCGCCGAGCGGGTCGCGCTCGCCGAGACCGGCGTCGGCCACACGGCCCCGGTGCTCGCCACCGGCGCCGCGCTGTTCCTGGGCGGGGTGGCCCTGTACCGCCGCGCCCGGATCCGCACGGGCGTCTGACCGTCCCCGCGCCTGGCGGAAACGCTCCGCCACCCTCTACGGGTCCCCCTGACCCCCCGCCCCCGGGTCCGCCGCGTCGGCCGGACCCGGGGGCGGGCCGCGTCAGTCGCGCCCCCGGTGGAACCGCCGGTGCAACGCCGCGATCGCGTCGGTCAGTTCGGGCACCGGCCCGTCCACGGCGACTCCCGGGGCGATCGCGGACACCGGCAGGGTCCGCACGGGCGGCGCGGGCACACCCAGCTCCGCCAGCCAGGACGCCAGCTGCTCCGACGAGGCGACGTACACGATGCGTCCCAGGCCCACCCAGGCGTGGGCGGCGGCGCACATCGGGCAGTGCTCGCCCGAGGTGTAGACGGTGGCCGTGGCCCGCTCCCCGGGCGTCAGATGCGCCGCCGCCCAGCGCGCCAGCTCGAACTCGGGGTGCCGGGTCCGGTCGCCCGAGGCCACCCGGTTGTGGTCCTCGGCGAGCACGGTGCCGTCCCCGGACACCAGCACGGAGCCGAACGGCTCGTCGCCCGCCTCCAGCGCCTCGGCGGCGAGCTCCACGCAGCGCCGCAGGTACGGCAGTTCGTCGTCCCGCACAGCCATGACCCTCGTCCCGTCTCTCCGGCCGTCTCTCCGGCGGCATGGTCGGCGGCCACCTTAATCCGTTGCCTCCGCGACCGCCGGGTGATGCACTCCCGGTATGCCACCCACCACCGCGCCGGCCGCCGCCCTGCTCGCCCTCTACGACCGCGAGATGCGCCGGGGCGCCCGCCCCGAGGGACCCGACGACGTCGTCGAACGCGTGGGCCGGGTGGTGCGCCGGACCGCCCCCGCGCACGGCTGGAACGGCGTCGTCTGGTCCGGCTTCACCTCGGCCGACGAGGCGGACACGGCGATCGCCCGGCAGATCGCGCACTACACCTCCCGGGGCCTGACCTTCGAGTGGAAGCTGTACGCCCATGACGCCCCGGCGGACCTGGGCAGGCGTCTGGTGGCGGCCGGCTTCACGCCCGAGCCGGACGAGACGCTGATGGCGACGGAGATCGACGAGGCGGCCCTGACCACTACCGTCCCCGACGGCGTACGCCTCGTCCCGGTCACCGACGAGGCCGGCGTCGACCAGGTCGCCGAGGTGCACGAACGCGCCTTCGGCGACGACGCGTCCGGCCTTCGCCGCCTCCTTCTCGACGCCCTGACCGCCACCCCGGACACGGTGGTCGCCGTCGTCGCGCTCGCCGGCGACGTCCCGGTGAGCGCGGCCCGCATGGAACTCACCCCCGGCACGAGTTTCGCCGGTCTCTGGGGCGGCGGCACGGTACCGCATTGGCGGGGCCGCGGCGTCTACCGGTCGCTGATCGCCCACCGGGCCCGCATCGCCGCCGCCCGCGGCTACCGCCACCTCCACGTGGACGCGTCCTCCCGGAGCCGCCCGATCCTGCGACGCCTGGGCTTCACGGAACTGACGGTGACGACTCCGTACGTGTACGAGCCGGCCCGGGCGCGGTAGGCGGGCGGGAGCGGGCCCGCGGGACGGCGTGCGTCCACGAAAGGACCGGCCCGCGAGGGACGCGGACCGGCCGGAGGACGGAGGGAGTCCTCGGTGCCCCTATGACGATTTGGATGCCGCCCTGGCCGCCGTGGCGGCGCAGGCGGTGCCGAGAATCACGGCGAGGGCGCCGATGACGATGTTGTTCCAGATCACGCCGGCGTCAGGGTCGGTGCCGACGACCCATGGAGAGATGATCATCCAGATGCCCAGCGCGCACATGGCTCCGCTGAGGCCGTACATGCGCGAGGGGGCCGCCGTGAATCCGAGGGCGAGCAGACCGATCGCGATGCCGATGATCAGGTTGTGCGTCACGAGCGGCGGCTGGCTCGTCGTGTAGTGAAGGATCCAGGGTGACACCGCGCAGTAGAGACCGAGCAGGAACACCGGCCCGTCCACGAAAGCCACGTCACGGCTGCCGAGGACGCGCTCGTAGCGTGCCCGCATCTCCGGTGCATCGGGATGGCCGGCGAGATCCCCACGCTGGTGTGAGACGTTGGCCATGGTCGTCTCCTTTGACTAGCAGGCCTGACCCGTCTGGGTGCGGCGTGTGATAAGCGCCGCGTACGTACCATTGTGCGCTTATTTCCCTTTTATGTGTAGTCGGGCGCCGGCCTCCCGGACCGCCTACGCGGCGGTGCGCGTGTAGGTGAGGAACAGTGCGCCGCTCTTCAGGGCGGTGTGGTCCGTGAGCGTCCAGGTGCGCGGGTCGAAGGCGGCCTTGCGGGAGAACAGCGGGATCCCGTCGCCGATGGTCAGCGGGCCGACCTTGAGGATCAGCGTGTCGATCTCGGCGTACAGGGAGCCCGCGAGCTCGGCGCCGCCGAGGAGCCAGATGTCCTTGCCCTCCTGCCGCTTGAGCTCCCGCACGGTCGCCACCGGGTCGTCGGCGACCAGTTCGACGGCAGGGGCCGGGCTCTCGGTCAGGGTCCGGGAGAACACCAGATGCCGCAGATGAGGGAAGGCGTCGGAGATCCCCGCCGCGAGGCCGATCTGGTAGCTGCGCCGCCCCTCCAGCACGGTGTCGAAGTGCGTGCCCTCCGCCGTGATCGACAGCGCCTGCCGGGCCTGGACGGGCAGCGTCTCCGGGTACTCGGCCGCGAGGTGCTGGACGTAGTCCTCGGGTATGGGCCAGAAGCCGTGCGGGCCGGTGGGGTCCGCGCCGTCGGGGCCCGCGATGAAGCCGTCGAGCGTGGTGGCGACGTAGTGGACGAGCTTGCGCATGCCGGGTCCTCTTCCGTGGTCGGGGTGCCGCGGTGCGGCACGGGCCGCCGGTGATCATGGCATTTCCGCCGGCGCCGTGAGGGTGGGGCGCTGAATCCCGCGGGGTTCCCCCCGCCGGGTGGGCGCGTATGCGCCACCGTGACTGGTCTAAACCCTTGACTGGTACAGACCAAAGCGCTTGAGTGTGCTCCACACCCCCCACCACGGCCGCGCCCACGCCGTGACCGGCCCCGCCGGCGCGTGCGGGCGAGGCCTCGCCCCGGCATGTCCTCGTCGCGGGAGCGGCCGTGTTCCGTGAAGGAGTTGATCCCTTGTCGAGACGCCGTATCGCCGCCGTGACCGCCGCCCTCGTGCTCACCGGCAGCGCCCCGCTGCTGCTTCCCGCCGCGGCCACGACCGCCTCGGCCGCCACCGCGGCCGCGTGTTCCAGCTACCCCGCCTGGGTGGCCGGACAGTGGTACGAGGCGGGTGTCGTCGTCCGCTACACCGACGGCAAGACCTACATCGCCGAGCACGCCAACCCGGGCTACGACCCGATCATCAGCACCTGGTACTGGGAGCCCTACGCCTGTGACAACGGGCCCGGGACGCCCGTCGGGAACTTCGTCGTGACCGAGGCGCAGTTCAACCAGATGTTCCCGAACCGGAACCCCTTCTACACCTACAGCGGCCTCACCGCCGCGCTCAGCGCCTACCCCGGCTTCGCCAACACCGGCAGCGACACGGTGAAGAAGCAGGAGGCCGCCGCCTTCCTCGCCAACGTCAGTCACGAGACCGGCGGTCTGGTGCACGTGGTGGAGCAGAACCAGGCCAACTACCCGCACTACTGCGACTGGAGCCAGCCGTACGGCTGCCCGGCCGGCCAGGCCGCCTACTACGGGCGCGGCCCCATCCAGCTGAGCTGGAACTTCAACTACAAGGCCGCCGGCGACGCGTTGGGCATCGACCTGCTCAACAACCCCTGGCTGGTGCAGAACGACGCGGCCGTGGCCTGGAAGACCGCCCTGTGGTACTGGAACACCCAGTCCGGCCCGGGCAGCATGACCCCGCACGCCGCCATGGTGAACGGGGCCGGCTTCGGCCAGACGATCCGCAGCATCAACGGCTCCCTGGAGTGCGACGGCAGGAACCCGGCGCAGGTCCAGAGCCGGGTGACGAAGTACCAGCAGTTCACCCAGATTCTGGGGACGACCCCCGGCGGCAACCTGTACTGCTGACGCGAACGGCTCGGCCTGGTGTCATGCACCTGACCTAACTCCGGGCGGGCCGCGGCTCTCATGGGCACGGCCCGCCCGACGGACGAAGGGAACCGCATGCGCACCCCCCACGCCCTGCTCGCCACCGCCGTCACGGCCGCCGCGCTCGCCGCGGCGACCGTGACATCGGCGCCCGCCGCTCCCGCCGCGGGCGCCGGCGCCGTGCCGCCGTCCGGCACGTACTACGTCCAGTCCGCCGTCACCGGCCTCAACGCGGCCGACGCCTCCGGGACGGTCGAACAGCACCGTCCGCGCGGCAACGAGGACCGCCAGCAGTGGACCCTGCGCCCCGACGGCGACGGACATCTGCTGGAGAACACCGACAGCCCCGGCGCCTGCCTCGGGCGGGCGGGCGACCTGGCCCGCACCGTCTCCTGCGCGGCCGCCGAGGCCCGCTGGCAGATCACCCCGCTCGGCGCCGACCGGTACGCGCTCGCCGCTCCCGGCACCGACCGGCGCCTCGCCGTGGCGCCCAAGCCCGCCGGCGCCGTCCACCCCGCCCCGCTGTCCGTCGCGAGCGGCGCCGGCGACCTCGCCGCCTGGTACCTCACCCCGGCCGACGCGCCGGGCAGCCCGATGCCCCCGCGGGAGCAGCGCACGCTGGACCAGGTCACGTTCCTCACCGCCCACAACGCCTACGCGAACGGCGTCGACGGCGGCTTCGCCCCGCCCTTCGTCGACCTGTTCCCCAACCAGAGCCGGGGCATCCAGCAGCAACTCGCCGACGGCGTACGGGGCTTCATGCTGGACATCCACCAGACGCCGGACGGCGCCATCCTCTGCCACAACAGCTGCACGCTGGTGAGCAGACCCGTCGCCCTGTGGGTCGACCTCCAGCGCATCGTCGACTTCCTGCGCGCCCACCCCGACGAGTTCGTCACCGTCTTCCTGGAGGACTACGTCGACCCGGGCGTGCTGCGCGCCGAACTGGACCGCGTGCAGGGGCTGTCGGACGTGCTGTACCGCCCGGACCGCACCGGGGTGCGGGAGAACGGCTGGCCCACGATGGGCGAACTGGCCGCCGAAGGACACCGGTTGCTGATCTTCACCGACCACAGCCGGGACGCGGACCGCTCGGCCGGACTGACGCGGGACACCTTCGGTGTGATGTACCAGCGGGAGTGGACCGTCGAGAACTACTGGTCCATGGGACCGGGCGTCGGCTCCTCCGACTGGTCCTGCTACAGCCGCTGGTACGACGCGAACACCACGATCCCGCTGACCCGCACCGAGCCCGGCTTCCGGCCCCTCTTCGTCATGAACCACTTCCGGGACGCCGCCGTCGCCTCCACCACCGCCACCGACAACGCCAAGCTCGCCGACCGCGCCCGCCGGTTCTGCCAGCCGGCCGCCCGCAAGAAGCCCACGTACCTCGCCGTCGACCGCTACGAACTGGGCAGCCCCACGGCCGCCGTCGATGCGCTGAACACCTACACGTACCCGTAGCACCACCTGCGCCTGTCCGTCAGCAGGTCACGCCCGCCCCGGAACAGCCGCCGGGGCGGGACTGGCGTTCCCGGCAGTTTTACGTATAACCTCTCCGGTCAACCCCTGCGAGAGGTGACGATGAGACGCATTGCCCTGGTCACCCTCGTCGTCCACGACTACGACGAGGCGATCCGCTTCTACACCGAGGCCCTCAGCTTCCGGCTCACCGAGGACGCGCCCCGGCCGGACGGCGGCCGCTGGGTCGTCGTCGAGCCGGGCTCCGGGCAGACCGGCGCCGCACTGCTGCTGGCCCGCGCCGTGAGCGAGGAGCAGCGGGCCCGGGTGGGCGACCAGACCGGCGGACGTGTGGGCTTCTTCCTGCACACCGACGACTTCGCCCGCGACCACGCCCGCATGACCGCCGCCGGGGTGACCTTCCTGGAGGAGCCGCGCCACGAGCCGTACGGCTCGGTCGCCGTCTTCCGGGATCTCTACGGCAACCGCTGGGACCTGCTCCAGCCCGCCGTCTGATCCGCCGCGACCCACCGAGATCCACAGCGACCCACCACACCGAACCACACGCCGAGGAACCGCCCGCCATGTCATCTACGCGCATAGACGCCGACACGATCCGCCGCCTCCCCAAGGCGGTCCTGCACGACCACCTCGACGGCGGCCTGCGGCCGGCCACGGTCGTGGAGCTGGCCGAGTCCGTCGGGCACACCCTGCCCACCACCGACCCGGACGAGCTCGCCGCCTGGTACGTGGAGGCCGCGAACTCCGGCGACCTGGTCCGCTACATCGCCACCTTCGAGCACACCCTCGCCGTGATGCAGACCCGCGAGGGCCTGCTGCGCACCGCCGAGGAGTACGTCCTCGACCTCGCCGCCGACGGCGTCGTCTACGGCGAGGTCCGCTACGCCCCCGAGCTGAACACCCGCGGCGGGCTCACCCTGGCCGAGGTCGTGGAGACCGTCCAGGAGGGGCTGGCCGCCGGCATGGCCAAGGCGGCCGCCGCCGGGACGCCCGTCCGGGTCGGCACGCTGCTGTGCGGCATGCGGATGTTCGACCGGGTCCGTGAGGCCGCCGACCTGGCCGTCGCCTTCCGGGACGCCGGCGTCGTCGGCTTCGACATCGCCGGCGCCGAGGACGGCTTCCCGGCCGCCGACCACCTCGCCGCCTTCGAGCACCTGCGCCGCGAGAGCGTGCCGTTCACCATCCACGCCGGCGAGGCCCACGGCCTGCCCAGCATCCACCAGGCCGTGCAGGTGTGCGGCGCCCAGCGCGTCGGGCACGGCGTGCGCCTCACCGAGGACATCCCGGACCTCGCGGGCGGCAAGCTGGGCCGGCTCGCCTCCTGGATCCGCGACCGCCGCATCGCCCTGGAGATGTGCCCCACCTCCAACCTCCAGACCGGCGCCGCGACCTCGATCGCCGAGCACCCGATCACCCCGCTGAAGGACCTCGGCTTCCGCGTCACCGTCAACACCGACAACCGCCTGGTCTCCGGCACCACCATGACCCGCGAGATGACCCTGCTGGTGGAGCGGGCCGGCTGGAGTGCCGAGGACCTGCGCACGGTCACCCTGAACGCCGTGAAGAGCGCGTTCCTGCCGTACGACGAGCGCGTCGCGCTGATCCGGGACGTGATCCTGCCGGGTTACGACGCCGCGCTCTGAAGCAGCCCGCGGGCGTAGGCGGCCTGTCCGACGTGCTGGAGGTCGTCGGACAGGACGCTGACCAGCCGCACGCCCAGGGTGACCGGCGGGTCCCAGTTCTCGTCGACGACGCGTTCCAGGTCCTTCGCGGTGAGCGTCCTGAGCGCGCCCAGGGTCTGTGCGTGGACCGCGTCGTGATAGCCGGTCAGCAGGTCGGGGGAGTCGACGCGCACCTTGGCGACCTGCGCCGGGGTGTGCCCGAACCCGGTCGAGCCGCGCGGCAGGCCGAGACCGAACCGCTTGTCCCAGCCCTCCGCCCGCCACACCTGTTCCAGGCCGAAGGCGTCCGCGACATGGTCGTCCTGGATCCGGGTGAGGTGCCACACCAGCCACGCGATGCTGTTGGCCTCCGGCGTGGGCCGCGCGGCGAGCTCGTCGGGGCCGAGGCCCCCGACGGCGGCGTGCACCTCTTCCCGGACGCGGCCGTAGCCGTCGATGAGGATGTCCTTGGCATGCATGCCTCCAGACTCGCTCACCTTCCGGCGTCACGCGCCCCCGTGTCCAGCAGTTCCATCAGCGCCCGCGCCGCCGGACTCGTGGCCCGCGGCGACGGCACCAGCGCCACCGTCTCGTAGGCCGCCTCGCCGGTGTCCTTCAGCGGCAGGTCGGTGAGCGAGGGGCGTTTGTGGCGGAAGTGGCGCGGCACCACCGCGACGCCCAGGTTCTCGTCGACCAGGTCGAGCAGGCTGTGCACGTCGTTCACCTCCAGCGCCACCGTGCGCCGTACGCCCGCGAGCGCGAACGCCGCGTCGGTGGCGCGGCGCGGCCCCCAGTCGGGGTGGAAGTCGACGAACACCTCGTCGGCCAGGTCACGCGGGGTGAGCGGCGCGCCGGCGCGGGCGAGCCGGTGGCCGGGGTGGCACAGCACCGTCATCGGCTCGCCGGTCAGCGGCACGGTGCGCAGCTGGTCCGGGTCGGCGTTGGTGCGGTAGGCGAAGGCGAGGTCGAGCCGTCCGGCCGCGACCTCCTCGGCGAGCGCGGCCGAGCCCCACTGCCGCAGCCGTATCTCCACGTCCGGGTGGCGGCGCCGGAACGCGGCGAGCAGCTCCGCCACGTTCACCCCGGCGATGCACTGCTCCGTCCCGACCGCGAGGGTGCCGCGCAGCACCCCCTGCACGGCGGCCACCGCCTCGTGCGCGGCCCGCACCTGTGCCAGGATGCGCTCGGCCTCCGCGAGCAGCGCCCGCCCGGCCTCGGTGAGCGTCACCCGGCGGGTGGTCCGCACGAACAGCGGCGTCTGCAGCTCGCGCTCCAGCGCCCGGATGGACGCCGACAGGCCCGACTGGGAGACCATCAGCCGCTCCGCCGCACGGGTGAAGTGCTGGTCCTCGGCGACGGCCACGAAATGCTGGAGATGACGCAGTTCCATGATTGAGAAGCGTAGCCGCTGAATTCCATCGGATTCTTCTGTTGGACCACTCCCCGCAGGTCACGACAGAGTGGACCCGGCGGTCCGACGAACCGCCACGACCAACGTCAAGACGTGTGCCAACCCCTCTGGAGTCGCGTTGTACACCGCACACCCCGACCGTTACGCGGACATGCCCTACCGGCGCACCGGACGCAGCGGCCTGAAGCTCCCCGCGCTCTCGCTCGGCCTGTGGCACAACTTCGGTCCCGACCGCCCGGCCGGGACCCAGCGGGCCATCCTGCGCCGCGCCTTCGACCTGGGCGTCACCCACTTCGACCTCGCCAACAACTACGGTCCGCCGCCCGGCGCCGCCGAGACCGCCCTCGGCGAGGCGCTCAAGGCCGACTTCGCGCCGTACCGGGACGAGCTGGTGATCTCCACCAAGGCCGGCTACCTGATGTGGCCGGGCCCGTACGGCGAATGGGGTTCCCGCAAGTACCTGCTGTCCTCGCTGGACCAGAGCCTGAGCCGCATGGGCCTGGAGTACGTCGACATCTTCTACTCGCACCGCTTCGACCCGGACACCCCGCTCGAGGAGACGATGGGCGCCCTGCACACGGCGGTGCAGCAGGGCAAGGCGCTCTACGTCGGCGTCTCCAACTACAACGCCGAGCAGACCCGCGAGGCCGCCCGCATCCTCGGCGAGCTGGGCACCCCGCTGCTGATCAACCAGCCGCGCTACTCGATGCTCGACCGCCGCCCGGAGGACGAGGGCCTGATGGACGCCCTCGACGAGCTCCAGGTCGGCTCCATCGCCTACTCCCCGCTGGAGCAGGGCCTGCTGACCTCCCGCTACCTCGACGGCATCCCCGAGGACTCCCGCGCCGCGAGCGACAGCCCCTTCCTGAACACCGACGCCCTCACCGAGGAGCTGGTGGGCCGGCTGCGCGCGCTGGCCGACATCGCGTCCGCCCGCGGCCAGAGCCTCGCGCAGATGGCCCTGTCGTGGGTGCTGCGCGGCGGCCGTCTCACCTCCGCGCTGGTCGGCGCGAGCAGCCCGCAGCAGCTGGAGGACAGCGTCGCCGCCACCCGCAACCTCGACTTCTCCGACGAGGAGCTGGCGCGGATCGACGCGATCGTCAAGCAGTAGCCGCATCCGCCACCGGCCGCCGTCCCCACCCGGGGCGGCGGCCGGCCGCGTTCGCGCCGGCGGGCGCGCTTCCCTCTGCGGGTACGGCTTTCGCGTACGTCCTTCGGACACGGCTTCGGGTACGGCCTTCGCGTACGGCCGCACGCCGGTCACCTCGTACGACGCGCACACCCGCGTCGTTTCGGCCAGGACGGGCCCTGCATATGCCAGGAGACTGGCCGGAAACACATGGTGACAGTGTTTCAGCGGTGAACATACTCGACAACGAGAGCGCTTCACACCGAGCGACGGCGCCCTCACGCACAGCACGCGAGCCACGGAGCGGGCAGCCGGCCCGGAACCGGCGGGCGAGCACGCAGCGGGGGAGGGAACGTGCACGACGAATTCCTGTGCCACGTCACGGCGTACGGGGTCTGCGACGGCCGGCGCATCGGGGTGCCCCTGGGCACCTACCGCGCCCCGACCCTCGCGCTCGCCCTCTGGTGGCTGCGCGACCGCGCCCTGTGGATCGCCGAGCGCCTCGACCCGCAGCCCGACGCCGAGCACTTACCCCCGGGCGCGCTCGTCCCCGTCCCCGAGGGCGTCCCCGACGTGCCTACCGTGCTGCGCACCTGGTGCGGTGACCTCGAGCGGCAGGAGGAAGTCGCCGAGGCGCTCGCCGCCGGACGGATGGTGCGGGTCGCCACCGGCGACGACACCACGGAGTACGAACTGCTCGCCGAATCCGTCGACGCCCTGCGGATGCAGCGGGCCGCGCGGGTGCTCGGCGTCCCGGTCGCCTGAGCCGCACCGCGTCTCACTGCCTTCGTCGTCGCAGGAACCGTACCGCCCACGCGCCCGCGAAGCCCGTCACCAGGCCCCACAGCAGGGCCAGCCCCAGCGCACTCCACAGCCGCGGCTCCAGCAGCACCTGCCCGGTCAGCCCCTCGCCCAGGTCGCCGATGCCCAGCACCGACAGGCCGATCCGCGCGGAGACGCGGGCCGTCGGCCCGACCGTCAGCACCGCCAGGGCCAGCGCCACCGCCAGCCGCAGGGCATGCTGCCAGGGCGGCACGCGCGCGGGGGACGTGGCCGCCATGGAGCAGGCCGTGGCCAGGACCAGGACGGCGGCGATCACCAGCAGCCACCACCAGCGGGCGCCGTCGTGGTCGGCGAGCGCACCCAGGTTCAACTCGGAGACCTCCGGGGCGCGCAGCACCTCGTCCAGCACCCGCGGCATGGGCAGCCCGAACGGGCCCTCCACCCTGCCTTCCCAGGTCGCCCCCAGCCCGACCGTCAGCCCGAGCCATGCCACGTTGGGCAGCCCCAGCAGAATCACCGCGAACGTCTCGGCCGGGTGTCCCCGGGTGGCGGCCACCGCCAGCGCGACGCCGAGCGCCACCGCCACGGTGACGAGCAACAGCCCCAGCGTCGCACGCGCCGCGGGCCGCGCACCCGCCTGGAACCGCATCAGCTCCGGCGGCAGCGGCGCGCCGTGCGACACAAGGAGCGCCACCAGCAGTACGCCCGCCAGCCACACCAGGCCGATCAGCACGGTCGGCAGCACGTCCGCGGCGAAGCCGACCGTCGGAGTCACCCCGAACAGTTCGCCCAGGTCGCCGAGCAGATCGTCCCCGAGGGACACCTCGAAGGTGCGCCGCGCGGCCAGGGCCAGACCGAGCACGGCGAGGATCCACACCACGGCGATGCGCGCCGCCCAGGCCGCCAGCCCGGGTGCGCCCATCACCGTGCGGCGGTGCAGGGGGCGCAGGAAGCACCAGCCGAGCAGCAGGGCGCCGGTGAGGGTGACGGACAGGGGGATCACCGTCAGGCCGCCCTCCGTGCCGGCCAGTCCGCCGGCGTCCCCGGAGAGGCGTACGGTGCCGCCGACGGCGAGGACGAGGACGGCGGCGAGGACTGGGGCGAAGGCGCCTTCCGGGAGGTCCGCGGCGCCGGCCGCCCAGAGCCCCAGCGTCGCTATGACGGCCATCGCGGCCAGTGAGGCGATCACCGCGGCCAGGGCCGCGAGCCAGTTGTGGAGGGGGGAACGCGGGGGAGAGGGGGAGTGGGCGCTCACGTGTGCACGCTAAGCAGCGGGCGCGTTGGGCGCCCGCTGAGAGGGCCGTCTGCGGGGTGGGGTGGTCGGGCTGCAGTGTCCGCGCGGGTGGGTGGGGGCTGGTCGCGCAGTTCCCCGCGCCCCTTTGGGGCGCGTTGTCAGACGTCCTCGACGATCAGGGCGTGGTTGCCCAGGCCCAGGAGGTGGGGTGCTGGGACCTTGCCGTGGGTTGTCAGTACCGTGGTCAGGCGGCCCGTGAGCGGGTCGAACTCCGCGTCCAGGACCGTGCCGTGCTCCTCGCCGCACTCCGTGAGCGCCTCGGCGCCGATCAGGTCGGGGGTGGCGGGCGCGTCGGTGGTGGGGCGTACCGCGCGCAGGCCGTGAGCGGTCGCGCGCAGGTCGGGCCAGGCCACCACCGCGTCCCGGCGCAGGCGTCCGCGGCGGATGCGTGCGTGCGTGACCCGTCCCGACGCCACGTCGACCACGAGGGACCGCACCTCGCCGAGCCGCCCGCCGCCCCCGGCCGCCTCCACCGGCAACCCGGTCACCTGGGAGAACAGCGTCACGACGGCGCACCGCCCCGTGCCACGAAGGCGGGCAGGTCGTCGCTGACGTACGCCGTCACGTGAGTGGGCACCACCAGGGTGCGGCCGGTGATGCGCAGGGCCTCGCCCCCGGGCAGATACACCTGGTGCCGGTGGTGCCGGGTGCCGTGCACCAGCTGCCGGTGCGCGGCCAGCCGGAAGGCGACGATCCGGCCGCTGATGCCGCCCTCCACCAGCACGTCCAGGACCGCGCCCACCGGGTCGCCGTCGTCGGTCACCACCTGCGCCCCGAGCAGCCGCCCCAGTGAGGCGTCCCGCCGGGCCCCGGGCGACAGCGCGCACAGCGCTCCCTCGTCGCGGACCATGACCGCCCGGGGGCCCAGGCAGTGCACCGCGGGCCAGGGCAGGTCCCGGGCGAGCGGCCCGGACAGCATGGACGGCCCTGAGAGGGTGAAGCTCGCGATCCGCCGGGCGGAGGTGTCGAACACCGTGTCGCGCACGTGCGCCACCGCGTCCCCGCCCAGCGTCACCACGGGCAGTGTCGTCAGGCTCCGTACGGTCGTCAGCGCGGTCATGGCGGCCCCTTCGCGCCGGTCAGGAATACCGGGTTCCCTCACGGGGAAGCCGAACACCGATCAGTGGGACTGCCCCGGCCGACCCGGGGTACCAGGACCGGTGCGGATCGTCCGGCCCACCCGGCGTCGCAGAGGGAAACGCATGACCTATCGCTTGGACGGGGTAGTGATACCGACTGGTTTCGACGTGCCCGTGGAACCGCTGCGGCGGGCGGCACACTTCACCGGCGAGCCGGGGTGCATCGCCGAGGCGCGGCACTTCGCCGCGCAGTTCCTCGAGCAGCTGAGGACCGAGTGGTGCGCCACGGTCGACGCCAAGGCGGAAGGAGCCGTGCTCCTGGTCGTGAGCGAACTGGTCACCAACGCGGACCGGCACAGCGACGGGCCGTACATCCTGGAGCTGGAGGGCACGGACGCCACGCTCACGGTCGCCGTCTACGACAGCAACGGCACCCTGCCCCGCGTGTTCCCCCGTGACCCGCGGCGGATCGGACGCCACGGCCTGGAGATCGTGCGCGCGCTCGCGCGGGACGTCGGCGTGGAGCGCGTACCCGTCGGCAAACGCGTCCGCGCGGTGATCGACCTCGGCAGCGGCTGAACCGCACGCGACCGCTTCTCCCAGCAGCGCCCCTCAACGGCCCGGACCCGTCAGGGGCGCCTTCGGCTGCCGTCCCGGCGGCGGCCCTCGGACGCGGTCTCAGACGCAGCCCAGCTCGCCGAGCATGCCGGTCCGCAGCCGGGTGATGATCCGCTTGATCAGCCGGGACACGTGCATCTGCGAGCAGCCCAGCCGCTCGCCGATCTCCGCCTGCGTGGCCTCCTCGACGAACCGCATGTGCAGGATCTCGCGGTCCCGGTCGCTCAGCTCCGCCATCAGCGGGGCCAGCGCGTGGAAGTCCTCCACCAGCGCCAGCCGCTCCTCCTCGACGCCGATGAAGTCGGCGAGGACGCTCTCGCCCTGCTCCGGACCGTCCCCGGTGAGCGCGGCGTCCAGCGAGGAGGAGTTGTAGCCGTTCGCGGCGATCTGCCCCTCGATCACCTGCTGCTCGCTGATGTTCATCAGGGTCGCCAGCTCGGCGACGGTGGGCTCGCGGTCCAGCCGGCTCGACAGCTCCTCGCGGGCCTTGGCCAGCTCCACGCGCAGCTCCTGGAGCCGCCGCGGGACGTGCACGGCCCACGTGGTGTCACGGAAGAAGCGCTTGATCTCGCCGACGATGTACGGCAGCGCGAAGGAGGCGAACTCGACCTCGCGGGACAGCTCGAACCGGTCGATGGCCTTGATCAGACCGATCATGCCGGTCTGCACGACGTCGTCCATGTCGTCGCCCCGGCCGCGGAACCGCCCGGCCGCGAAGCGCACGAGGGACATGTTCATCTCGATCAGCGTGTTGCGCGCGTACTGGTACTCGCGGGTGCCTTCCTCCAGCTCCGCGAGGCGCCGGAAGAACTGCCGGGAGAGCTCGCGGGCGTCGCGGGGCGCGACGGCGCGCGGGTCGCCGGGAGTGCGAAGGTCCTCGCCTCCGCCGTCGGCGCCGGTGTGCCCGTCGACGGTCCGCTCCTGCGACCGGAACACGGCGGTGCTCATTGCCCTCTCCCCACGAACGTCATGGCTGCCACGAGACCAGGACACCGGATGCCCCGGTTCCGCGGACCTATGCCTGTCGTTCTGTCGACTGGTCGTCACGCCTGTCGTCCGATGGTACGGCCGCCGGTGCGGCACGGCACCATCGAGGCGCAGAAAAGCGGAGGGATTACGTTCACTTTCCGGCTTCACTCAGGGCGGAATCCCGCTCCCTTGTCCGCGGGAGCGGGATTCCTAGGCTGAGGACGTGACCGATCACGCACCGAACGAAGCCCGCGTCATTCCCCTGCGACCCGGCCGTCGGCCCGGCCCCGCCGCCTCCGGCCCGCCGGCCCCGCCCGTCGCCGCGCCCAGAGAGCCGCTGTGGCGGCACCTCGTCGGCGACGTGCTGCGCAAGGAGCGGCAGGCCCAGGAGCGGACCCTCAAGGACGTCGCCGACGAGGCCCGGATCTCGATGCCGTATCTGTCGGAGGTGGAGCGCGGCCGCAAGGAGGCCTCATCGGAGGTCCTCGCGGCCGCCGCCGGCGCGCTCGGCCTGGGCCTCGGCGACCTGCTGGCCCGCACGCACGCGGAGCTGGTCCGGGTCACGTCACGCCGCTCCGCCGTCCCCGCCGGCTCCGTGCGCGGCGGCCCGGTACGGAACGGCTCCGTGCGCGGCGGCTCCGCGCACGACGGGCTCTGCCTGGCCGCCTGAGCGGAGCGGGACGAGGCGCACGGCCCGGCGGCCGCTCAGAGCAGAGCCGGACGCCGGGTCAGCACCTCGTCGGCCAGGCCGTACGCCACGGCCTCCTGCGCGGTGAACACCTTGTCGCGGTCCATGTCCGCCCGCAGGGTCGCCACGTCGTGGTGCGTGTGCCGGGCCAGCACCTCCTCCACCTGCGCGCGGATCCGTGTCATCTCCTTCGCGCGCAGCGACAGGTCGGACGCCGTGCCCTGCATCCCGCCGGCGGCCGGCTGGCCGAGCAGCACGCGCGCGTGCTCCAGCACGAACCGCCGCCCCGGGTCCCCGCCGGCCAGCAGCACGGCCGCCGTGGACGCCGCCTGCCCCACGCAGAACGTGGAGATCGGGGCCCGCACGAACGTCATCGTGTCGTAGATCGCCATGAGCGAGGTGTACGAGCCGCCGGGGGAGTTGAGGTAGACCGCGATCTCGCTCTCCGGCGCCTCCGACTCCAGGTGCAGCAGCTGCGCGACGACCACGTTGGCGACGCCGTCGTCGATCTCCGTGCCCAGGAAGACGATCCGCTCGGCCAGCAGCCGGCTGAACACGTCGTAGGACCGCTCGCCGCGCGCGGTGCGCTCGACGACGTTCGGAATCGTGTACGTCCCCATCAGCGCAGCCCCATCCTCGGTCGCGTGGCCGCCGGGCGGACGTCGTCCAGCGAGTCCAGCACCCGGTCGACCATCCCGTACGCACGCGCCTGTTCGGCCGTGAACCAGCGGTCCCGGTCGCCGTCCCGCGAGATGGTCTCCGGGGTCTGACCGGTGTGCTCGGCGGTGATCCGCTCGATGGTCCGCTTGGTGTACTCCAGGTTCTCCGCCTGGATCTCGATGTCGGCGGTGGTCCCGCCGATGCCGCCCGAGGGCTGGTGCATCATGATCCGCGCGTTCGGCAGGGCGTAGCGCTTGCCGGGCGCGCCGACGCAGAGCAGGAACTGTCCCATGCTGGCCGCGAACCCCATGGCCAGGGTGGAGACGTCGTTGGGGATCAGCCGCATCGTGTCGTAGATGGCCAGCCCGGCGTGCACCGAGCCGCCGGGGCTGTTGACGTACAGGCTGATGTCGGTGCGCGGGTCCTCGGCGGACAGGAGCAGCAGCTGCGCGCACACCCGGTTCGCGGACACCTCGTCGACCTGGGTGCCGAGCAGCACGATCCGCTGGGCGAGCAGCTGGGCCGCGAGGTGGTCGTCGAAGCGGGTCGGCGGGGTGTCGCCGTCCTCCGCGCGGGGCGGGGCCGGCCGCGGGCCGGCGGTGAAGGGTGACATGGACGCTCCCGTGGATCACTGGTCGGAGCACGGCCGGACGGCCGTGTGCGTCCACTGTCGGCGCGGCGCGGGCCCCGCCGGGGGAATCTCTGCCCGCGGCAGATTCGCCCAGGGCAGAGCGGCCCCGGGCGGGCCGTGACGGCCGAAGTGCCCCACCGCCGATGAGTTCCGCCGCCGCGGGCGGTCTGCACCGGTGACCGCGTTCCCACCAGGGGCGCCCCACCCGGGAGGTACTCATGGACACCGACGGATTCACCACCTGCCTGTGGTTCGACGGCCAGGCCGAGGAGGCGGCGCAGTTCTACGTCTCCGTGTTCGGCAACTCCAAGCTCGGCGAGGTCGTCCGCAACACCGGCGCCGTCCCCGGCGAGCAGGGCACCGTGCTCACCGTGGAGTTCACGGCCAACGGGCAGAAGTTCGTCGCCCTGAACGGCGGGCCGGAGTTCACGTTCAACGAGGCGATCTCCTTCCAGCTCGAGTGCGACGACCAGGCGGAGATCGACCACTACTGGGAGAAGCTGGTCGAGGGCGGCGGCGAGCACGGTCCCTGCGGCTGGCTCAAGGACCGCTACGGCGTCTCCTGGCAGGTCAACGCCAAACGGCTCACCCAGATGATCGGCGACCCGGACCGCGAGAAGGCCGACCGCGCCCTGAAGTCCATGATGACGATGGGCAAGCTGGACATCGCGGAACTGGAGAGGGCGTACGCGGGCCAGGCGTGACCCCGCCGGGACCGGACGCGGGCCACCGTCCGGCCCGCGCCGGCCGCGGGCATGCGTGCCGCCTGGGGCGGCACGGGTGGGCGCGGCGGCACCTCGTGAGCGCCGAGGGGCGTCCCGGCCGGCCCGCGGCGGCATCCGGCTCGCCTGTGCGCGCGCCCCGCGTCACCGCGCGGCCTGGCTCACCCGCGCGGCTCAGGTCACCGTCCGCCCCGCTGGGGTGTTCGGTCCGCGCTAGCCGCGGGCATGCGTGCCGCCTGGGGCGGCACGGGTGGGCGCGGCGGCACCTCGTGGGCGCGGAGCGGCGTCCGGTCCGCCCGCGGCGGCGCCCGGCTCGCTTGGGGCGCACGCCCCGCCCGAGGCGCGTCCGCCCCGCGCGGCGGAGGCGTCCGCCGCGCGGGGCGCCTCCGCCGTGGCTAGCGTGAGGAGAGGACCGAGCACCCGTGACCGGGAGGGCCGTAGTCATGGCCGTACCACCCGAAGGGACCCCCTGTTGGGCCGACGCCGTGTTCGACGACCTCGACGCGGCCAAGGACTTCTACGGGCACGTCCTCGGCTGGACCTTCGGTGAGACGCCGCCCGGTCAGGGCGGCTACACGCAGGCGTACGCCGACGGCAAGGCCGTGGCCGCCGTCGTGCCGCCCATGCCCGGCCAGGAGGGCACCTCGCAGTGGTGCCTCTACCTCGCCGCCCAGGACGCCTCCGCCACCGCCGCCCGCATCCGCGACCACGGCGGCGACCTGCTGATGGACCCCATCCAGGTCGCCGACTACGGCACGATGTGTCTCGCCCGCGACCCCGGCGGGGCCGTCTTCGGCGTGTGGCAGGCCGGCACCCACGAGGGGTTCCAGGCGACGGAGACGCCGGGCGCGTACTGCTGGGCGGAGATCTTCACCCGCGAGCCGGAGAAGTCCGACGCGTTCTTCCCGGCCGTCTTCCCCTACCGCTCCAAGCAGCTCGAGGGCGAGATGGACTTCCGCCTCTACCACCTGGGGGAGCGCACCGTCCTGGGCCGGATGCGGATGACCGACGACTTCCCGCCCGAGGTGCCGCCGTACATCAACGTCTACTTCGCCGTGGACGACTGCGACGCCGCGGTGGCGCGGGGGACCGAGCGCGGCGGGGTGCTGCGGTTCGGGCCGGTGGACTCGCCGTTCGGCCGGTTCGCGGCGGTCGGCGACCCGCAGGGCGCCAACTTCTCGGTCATCGACCTCAGCACCACCTCGGGGGAGATGCCCGGGACCACCGCCGTCGGCTGAGCGGGACCGGGACACCCGCCCGGCCGTGGCATGATCGGGCGCATGGGTGAACGTGTGGTGGCCGCGTGCGACGGGGCCTCGAAGGGAAATCCCGGGCCCGCCGGCTGGGCCTGGGTGATCGCGGACGGTTCCGGGACGCCGGACCGCTGGGAGGCCGGCGCGCTCGGCACCGCCACCAACAACGTCGCCGAACTCACCGCCCTGGAGCGGCTGCTGGCGGCCACCGACCCCGCCGTGCCGCTCGAGGTGCGGATGGACTCGCAGTACGCCATGAAGGCCGTCACCACCTGGCTGCCCGGCTGGAAGCGCAACGGCTGGCGCACCGCCGCCGGGAAGCCCGTCGCCAACCAGGAGCTCGTCGTCCGCATCGACGGGCTGCTCCAGGACCGCTCGGTCGACTTCCGCTACGTGCCCGCCCACCAGGTCGACGGCGACCGGCTCAACGACTTCGCCGACCGCGCCGCCAGCCAGGCGGCCTCCGCCCAGCAGGACGCGGGCAGCGCACAGGGCTCGCCCGAGCCGCCGCCGTCCGTCCCGCGCCCGTCCGGCGGCGGTTCCTCCCGCCGCTCCACGGGCGGCACAAGGCCCGCACGCAAGTCCGGGGGCTCCTCCCGCACCATCAAGGCCAAGTTCTCCGGCCGCTGCCCGTGCGGACGGACGTACGCGGCCGGTGAGCCCATCGCCAAGAACGACAAGGGCTGGGGCCACCCCGAGTGCCGCACGGCCGTCGGCGCCTGAGCCGTCGGTGAGCGGGCGGGCCCGGCCCGCCCGGGGAGGCACCGGCCGTCCCGCCGGGACGGATGACACACTGACCGTCATGGAAGAGCGCACTTTCGACAGGTCGGGTCAGCACGCCTCCGTGATCGGCCTCGGCACATGGCAGCTCGGCGCCGACTGGGGCGACGTCGACGACAAGGAAGCCCTCGCGGTGCTGGAGGCCGCCGCGGAGTCGGGCGTCACCTTCTTCGACACCGCCGACGTCTACGGCGACGGGCGCAGCGAGCAGACCATCGCCTCGTTCCTGAGCGGACGTCCCGACCTGCACGTGCTGGTCGCCACCAAGATGGGCCGCCGGGTCGACCAGATCCCGGAGAACTACGTCCTGGACAACTTCCGCGCCTGGAACGACCGCTCCCGGCGCAACCTGGGCGTCGACCGCGTCGACCTGGTGCAGCTGCACTGCCCGCCCACCCCCGTCTACTCCACCGACGAGGTCTTCGACGCCCTCGACACCCTCGTCGAGGAGGAGCGGATCGCCGCCTACGGCGTCAGCGTCGAGACCTGCGCCGAGGCGCTCACCGCGATCGCCCGGCCGAACGTGGCGAGCGTGCAGATCATCCTCAACCCGTTCCGGATGAAGCCGCTGCGTGAGGTGCTGCCCGCCGCGCGCGAGGCCGGCGTCGGCATCATCGCCCGCGTCCCGCTCGCCTCCGGCCTGCTGTCCGGCAAGTACACCAAGGACACCGTCTTCGCGGAGAACGACCACCGCACCTTCAACCGGCACGGCGAGGCCTTCGACCAGGGCGAGACCTTCTCCGGCGTGGACTGGGCGACCGGTGTCGAGGCCGCCGCCGAGTTCGCCGCGCTGGCCCCCGAGGGATACACCCCGGCCCAGCTCGCGCTGCGCTGGATCGTCCAGCAGCCCGGCGTCACCACCGTCATCCCCGGCGCCCGCTCGCCCGAGCAGGCCCGCGCCAACGCGGCCGCCGCCCGGCTGCCGGAGCTGCCCGACGCCACCCTGGCCGCGATCACGGACCTGTACGACAGGCGGATCCGCGAGCAGGTGGAGAACCGCTGGTAGACGGGCGCGTCAGAATCCCGGCGGGGCGCGTCAGGATTCCAGCAGGAGCTGCCGTTCCTGTTCCTGGTCGCCGGCGGCGGCGCCCTCGTCGCGGGCCGTGAAGGACCGCGACAGCGCGTCGCTCGCCCGGCGCACCGCCTCCGGGGTGCCCTGCACGGTGACGGTCACCGGCTCCGACAGGGGCCGTGTGTCCGGGCGTCCGGCGCCCGACCCCCGCCCCTCACCGCCGAACGTCGCGATACGCACGGTCGCGTCCGTGTCCGAGGGCCGCTCCCGCGGCGGTCCGAACGCGCCCTCCAGCGCCCCGACGACCGCCCGGGCGTCGTCGGCGTCCCCGCCGCTGAGTGTCACGGTGAGCTCGGTGTCCGACATCTGTCCCACTTTCCTCCGGCCTGGTCGTGTCGCCGACCGTGTAACCGTGCCCCGCCCCGCCAAACCGGCGGGGGGAGGAGGGCCTCTTTTCGGGGAATCCGGAGGGGAGGACCCGATCGAAGGAGGCACCGTGCCGGACATGGAGCAGGACGGGAGCAGGCGCCGGGGACGGAACGAGACCGAGGAGGAGAGAGCGGACCGGATGTGGACCGAGCTCATCCAGGAGGTCCGCGTGGCCCAGATGGGCGTGCAGATCCTGTTCGGTTTCCTGCTGACGGTCGTGTTCACCCCGACCTACGAGGACCTGTCCGGCACCGACGAGACCATCTACATCGTCACGGTGGTGCTCGGCGCCTGCGCGACCGGGGCGCTGATCGGACCGGTGTCGCTGCACCGGCTCGTCAGCGGACGGCGCATCAAACCGCAGGCGGTGCGGTGGGCTTCACGGCTCACCCTGCTGGGACTGGCGCTGCTGCTGGTCACCACCAGCTCCTCGCTGCTGCTCATCCTGCGGGTGGCCACCCACGACGACTACGTGCCGTACCTGGTGGCCGGAGTGGTGTGCTGGTACCTGCTGTGCTGGTTCGGGCTGCCGATGTGGGCGCGTTACCGTCACACCACGCGCTGACCCGGCACCCCGGGCGCGCTCAGCTCCCCTGGAGGACGTCCGCGAGGAAGTCGTCCACGCGGACCTCCTCGCACCCGGCCGGCACCATGCGGTGGGTCTCGGCCAGGAACTCCCCGACGGCCTCCGCCCAGGCGAACACCACCGCGTGATGCCGGCCGCCGTCCGCGCGCGTCTCGCCCAGGAACTCCATCCGCAGCTCCCGCCCCACCCCGCGGGCCTGCGGGCGCAGCCGCACGTCGCCGATGCCGACCGGACGGGTCAGGCCGTCGGTGACCATCTCCCGGTCCAGCTGCCAGCGCGCCAGCACCCGGCCGTCCAGGCTGAAGACGACCGTGACGGCGAACGGGTCCGACGGGTCGTAGCTCAGGTGGGCGAGCACGGGAAAGCGTTCCGTGTCGCCCGCCTGGAGCGCCACCACCAGGGTCTTGTGCACGAACGAGTTCACGACATGCCTCCGGGACGTACCGACGTGGAGCCCTCTAGTACCCCGGATCCCCGCGGGATGCTCAGCTCTCCGGGTGAATCCGTCACAGGTCACGCACGCTCCGTCAGCCGAACGCCTTCCGGAGCGCCGGCAGCAGCGTCCGCTCCGACCAGTCCAGGAACGCCGGCTGCGACTCCCCGCCGATCTGCACCAGGGCGACCTCCGTGAACCCGGCCTCCGCGTACGGGCGCACCGCCTCGACGAAGTCGTCCGGGTCGCTGCCGCAGGGGATGGACGCGGCGACGTCGTCGGGCCGCACGAACTGCGTCGCCGACGCGAAGGAATCCGGATGCGGCAGCTCGGAGTTGACCTTCCATCCGCTGCCGAACCAGCGGAACTGGGCGTGCGCCCGCTCCACCGCCGCGTCCCGGTCCGGGTCGTGGCACACCGGCAGCTGGCCCACCCGCGGCTTGCCCTCGCCGCCCCCGCGGTCGAACGCCTCCAGCAGCTCCGGCTTCGGCTCGGTGGCGATCACCAGGTCCGCCAGCCGCCCCGCGAGGTCGCAGGACCGCTTGCCCGACACCGCGATCCCGATCGGCGGCGGCTGGTCCGGCAGGTCCCACAGCCGGGCCGACTCCACGTCGAAGTGCTCGCCCCGGTGGTTCACATGACCGCCCTCGAACAGCGCCCGGATGATCTCCACCGCCTCCTCGAGCATCCGGTGGCGCACGTCCACCGGCGGCCAGCCGCCGCCCACCACGTGCTCGTTGAGGTTCTCGCCGGACCCCAGCCCCAGCCGGAACCGGCCGTCCGACAGCAGCTGCATCGTCGCCGCCTTCTGCGCCACCACCGCCGGGTGGTAGCGCATCGTCGGACACGTCACGTACGTCATCAGCGGAATCCGCGAGGTCGCCTGCGCGGCCGCGCCCAGCACGCTCCACGCGTACGGCGCGTGACCCTGCTCGGCCAGCCACGGGAAGTAGTGGTCCGAGGTCACCGAGAAGTCGAAACCCGCCTCCTCGGCGCGCACCACGTGCTCCACCAGCTCACGCGGCCCGGCCTGCTCGGTCATCATCGTGTACCCGATTCGCACCATGCCGTCCGGGTCCCCCCAGGTGGCAGGCGAAAACGGTGGATCACCCGGCGGCGCCCCGGGCAGGATGCCCCCATGACCCAGCGAGCCCTCCCCACCGCAGACCCCGCCGCCCAGGGCGTCGACGCGTCCGGCGTCCACGCCTTCCTCGACGCCGTCGAGGCCGACCCGGACATCGAGCCGCACGGACTGACGATCGTGCGCCACGGCCACGTCGTGGCCTCCGGCACCTGGGCGCCCTACACCGCCGAGCGCCCCCACCTGCTGTACTCGCTCAGCAAGAGCTTCACCTCGACCGCCGCCGGGCTCGCCGAGGCGGAGGGCCTGATCGACTTCGACGCCACCGTGCTGTCGTACTTCCCGGAGATCGACGCGGACATCACCGACCCGCGCAGCCGGTCCATGCTGGTGCGCCACGTGGCGTCCATGGCCAGCGGACACGACCACGAGACCGTCGACGAGGCGTTCGGCGCCGACCCGGCCGAACCCGTGCGCGGCTTCCTGCTCCAGCCGCCGCAGCGCGACCCGGGCACCCTGTTCACCTACAACCAGCCGTGCACGTACACGCTCGGCGCGATCGTGCAGCGGGTCACCGGGCAGACCCTCGTGGAGTACCTGCGCCCCCGGCTGTTCGACCCGCTGGGCATCGGCGAGGCGCTGTGGTCCCGCGACCGCGCCGGACGCGACATCGGCTTCGCCGGGCTGCACACCACGCACGACGCGATAGCGCGGTTCGGCCTGCTGTACCTGAACGACGGCGTCTGGCAGGGCCGGCGGCTGCTGCCCGAGGGATGGGTCGAGCGCGCCACCCGTGCGCAGATCGACACCGCCGAGGTCATGGGAGGCGACCGGACCGACTGGGGGCGGGGCTACGGCTACCAGTTCTGGATCGGCCGGCACGGCTACCGCGGCGACGGCGCCTACGGCCAGTTCTGCGTGGTGCTGCCCGAGCACGACGCGGTGATCGCCGCGACGTCGGCCACCGCCGAGATGCAGCGCTACCTCGAACTGGTGTGGCGGCATCTGCTGCCCGCCTTCGGCCCCGCCCCGCTGACCGGGCGGGACGCCGAGGACGCGGCCCTGCGCGAGCGCCTGGAGCGCCTCGCCCTGCCGGCGACGGACGCCGCCCCCGCACCGGCCGGGCGCACCGGCGACTGGTCCGGGGCCGCCTTCACCCCGGAGGGCGGGCTCTGCGCCGCGCAGCCGAAGCTGACCGCCGCCGGGCTCACGGCGGACGACGGCGGCGGCTGGACGCTGACCCTGGACGAGGGCGGCCACCGGCTGGCGGCCCGCTGGACCGGCGCGGACTGGACCGTCACCGAGGGCGCGGTACCGGTCGCGGTGACCGGCGGCTGGGACGGCCCGGACGCCCTCACCGTCGACATCGCCTTCCTGGAGACCCCGCACCGCCTGCGCGTCACCTGCTCCCTCACCGACCGCACCTTCCGGGCGCGCTGGATCACCACCCCCCTGGTCCCCTGGCCGCTGCGCGCGCTGCGGGCTCCGCGAGGCTGAGGCCTGTCGTCCGGACCGGAGCGGGGTGGAGGCACCGTGCCTTTCGGCCGACCCGAGCGGATCCGGTGTGCGTGGGCGACCGACGGTAACGCCGCCGGGGGTGTCCCCACGCCTTCAGGCAGTGGGGGAGTGCGGTGCCGGGCCCCGCCGGGCTAGGGCGCCGCACCCGGCCGGAACGTCCGCAGCACCGTGCGCAGGGCCTCCTGGTTGCCGGTGCCCGCCCAGTCGGCGGCCGGCGTGGTCCAGCGCAGGGAGAAGCCCCGGCCGTCGCCCAGCAGGAAGCCGCGCCCGAAGGTGCGCAGCCGGGCGCCGTCGTCCGTGAGGATCCACTCCATGTCGGCGGCCTCGCGGCCCAGGTACGTCGTCGCCCTGATGGAACCGATCCGCTGATAGGCGTCGGCGCGCGCGAGGCCCGGCTCCACCGTGTCCCGCCACACGGCGACCGGGTCCGGTCCCACGCGCTCGCTGTAGGTGACCGCGAGGGTGCGCGGGTCGTCGTCGGCGCCGAAGGTGACGCGGTACGACAGCTCGGTGGCGCGGGAGGTCCGCTGCCGCTCCCAGCCCTCGGGCAGTGCGACGGAGAAACCCTCCGGCGCCCGGTGGACGCGGAAACCGGCGGGCAGGGCGCCGGGGTCCGACGGGGACGGCGACGCGGCACCGGACGGGGAGGACGACGCGGACGGCGACGGCGCGGCGGACGGGGGAGGGACGGCGCCGGACGTCGGCGGGACGCGCGGGGCGGGGTCCGCCGCCCCGGTCCCTCCGGCCGGCGCGGACGCCGACGCCCCCGGACCGCCGTCGGCCCGGTCGTCGCCGCCGGGCAGCCCCGTCGCCGCCGCGACCACCGCCGCCGTCACCGTGGCCACCGCGAGGGGCGTGCCGACGAGCACGCCCTTCCGCTTCCACCCCCGTCCGGCCGGCGCGTACGCCTCTCCCGGCCCGGTACCGGCGCCCGGGTCCTCGCGCAGCACCCGGGTGAGCTCGTCGCGCACCGTCTGCCGTCCCGGGCGCTCCCGGGGGTCCTTGCGCAGCAGCCCTGTGACGACCTCGGTGAGCGGTCCGCAGCGTACGGGCGGGCGCAGCGGCAGCCGGTCCACCCCGCGCAGCGTGGCCGCGATCCTGCCCCGGTCCCGGAACGGCGGGCGGCCCTCCAGCATCGTGTGGAGGATCGCCCCGAGCGCCCACAGGTCCGCCGCCGGCCCGACCTGCTCGTTCCGCGCCTGTTCGGGCGCCGCGTACGACGGCGCGGTGAGCCGGGGCGCCGACGTCGTGCCGGCCACCCCGTAGCCCGTGACGATCACCGGCCCGGTCTCGCGCAGATGGAGCTGTCCGGGGCTCAGCTCGCCGTGGGTGACGGCCTCCGCGTGCGCCGCGTCCAGCACGTCGAGCAGGTCCAGGGCGACGCGCGCCGCCCGCGCGGGTACGAACGTGCCCTGCTGGAGCAGGACTTCGTCCAGCGGGGTGCCGTCGATCCAGGCCGTGACCGTCCACAGGCAGCCGCCCTCGCCGAACGCGTCGACGACGCCCGCGATCCGGTCCGGGCACAGCCGGGCCACGTTCTCGGTGGCCCGCAGGATCCGGGAGGGCGCGCGGCGGACGCCCTCCACGGCGTCCGCCGGCAGCTCGATCCGGGTGGCCAGGCACGGCCGGCCCGTTCGCAGGTCGTCGGCGTACCAGCTGACCCGGTTCGTCTCGCGGTGCGTGATCTCGACCAGCCGGTAGCGGCCGGCGACCGGCCGATCGGTGGAGGCGTGCGCCCAGCCCATGGTCATCCCTCGTCGAGCCGCTGACTTCCGTCCCCACTGATACGCGGGAGAGGGGCCGGTGCGTTCAACGCCGGGCGCGACGCCCGTCGCGCGACGCCGGGTTCACGGCCGGGTGCACCGCCGGGTTCAGCGCAGGGCGAAGTGGTCCGTCCACGCCGCCATGTCGGCGGTGGTGGCGTTGCCGCCGCACACCACAAGACCCAGGCGGGCGTCGTCGCCGACCCGCTCGAGCACCCGGCGGGCGGCCGGCAGCAGACAGCCCGCGGCCGGCTCCGCCCACACCTTGGCGTGGTCCGCCAGGTCCAGCGAGCCCTGCACCGCCTCCCGGTCCGGCACCACCAGCACCTCGGTGACCAGCTCCGCGACATGGTCGTACGTCAGCTGCGACACGGCGGGCGCGCTGAGCGTGGACACGATCGAGGTCAGCGCGACCGGCACCGGGCCGCCCGCCGCGAGCGCCTCGGACATCGCCTGCGCCCCCTCGGTCTCCACGCCCCACACCCGCACCCCGGGCCGCCGGGCGCGCAGCGCCGCCGCGACCCCGGAGATCAGGCCCCCGCCGCCGATGCTGACCAGCACGTCGGTCAGCTCACCGGCGTCCTCGGCGAACTCCAGCCCCACCGTGCCCTGACCGGCGATCACCACCGGGTCGTCGAAGGGGTGCACCAGGGTCAGCCCCTCCTGCCGCAGCTCGGCGGTGAGGGCGAACGCCCCGGCCATGTCGTCCGTGACCCGCACCGTGGCGCCCGACGCCTGAGCGATCTCCACCGCCCGCACGGGCGCCGAACGCGGCATCACCACGGTCGCCTTCACATCGAGCGCGGCGGCCGTCACCGCCAGCGCGATGCCGTGGTTGCCGCCGCTCACCGCGACCACCCCGGCGGCCCGCTCCGCCTCGCTCAGCGCCAGCAGCTTCGCCGCCGCGCCGCGCACCTTGAACGACCCGGTGTGCTGGAGCAGCTCCAGCTTGGCCGTCACCGGCACCCCCAGCAGGGCCGACAGACCGGGGCTCGGCACGGTCGGTGTGCGCACCACGTGCCCGGCGATCCGCTCGGCCGCGGTTTCGATGTCGGCGATCTCGATCACGACTGTCACCCTTTCCGGCGCGGGGGCGTGATCCGCGCCGTGCCCCAGCCTCACCCGGCGGGCGGCCGGGGTCAACGCGGGGTGAACGCCGGTCGACGCGGGCCGACGTGGGTCGACGGGGCTCAGCGCTGCTGCGGCTTGTGCGGCGGCGCCTCGCTCGGCCGGACCACCACGTGCCCCTGCCCTTCGAGCACCAGCTGCACCGCCTCGCCCGAGCCGCCGCGCAGCATCGAGCCCAGCGACTGCGAGCGGTGCAGCGAGGTGGACAGGCCCGCCGTCCAGCCGACGATCGCGTCGGTGTCCACGTACACGGGGCTCTGCGGCGTCACCGGGATCACCAGCGGGCTGCCCTCGCAGACCAGGCCCAGCTTGCCGTGCCCGGTGAAGACGCTGTTGAACAGTCCGCCGCCGGTCATGCCGGCGCCCTTCACGGTGGAGATGCGATAGGACAGCGTGGCGTCGAAGCACAGCACGTTGCGGCCGTTGACGGTGAACTCGTCGCCGGGGCCGATCTCGACGACGAAGCAGTTCTGCGCCTCCTGCGCGAACCAGGCCTCGCCCTGGCCGCGCACGGCCATCAGCGGCAGCCCCTCGCCGGTCACCGCGCGCTTGAGCATCCCGCCCACGCCCTGGCCCTTGCGCTCGAACCGGAGGTCGCCGCGGTAGGCGACCATCGCTCCCTGACGGGCGAGCATCTCGCCGTCGACGGTGTAGCGCAGGCATTTGGCGTTCTCCACCGTCATGCCCGGGGCCGTGGCCGGCCGCACCATGTGCTCACTGGAAAACAGGTCACCCTTCATGGCCCCATCCTCGCCCGGCCCTCCGCGCCCCGGCCAGAACCGGGAGCGCACGACACGGCACCGGATCCGGCCACGCGTTCAGCCTCCGAACAGCTGCGTCCAGTACGTGCCCGCCCGGCCGCCGCCCGCGAAGCCGACGCCGATCCGCGTGAACTCCGGCTTGAGGATGTTCGCCCGGTGCCCCGGGCTGTTCATCCAGCCGCGCACCACCTCGGCGGCCGACCGCTGGCCGCACGCGATGTTCTCGCCGACCGTGCGGCACCGGGAGCCCGCGGCGGCGGCCCGGTCCCAGGGCCTGCTGCCGTCGGGCGCCGTGTGCGCGTAGAAGTCCCGCGCCACCATGTCGGCGCTGTGCGCCTGCGCCGCCGTGCCCAGCAGCGGGTCGCGGGACAGCGGCGGCAGCCCGGCCCCCGCGCGCTCCCGGTTGGTCAGCTCGACGACCTCCGCCGCCGTGCGGTCCAGGCCCTCCGCGGTCAGCGGACGCGCCCACAGCGCCGTCCAGTACGTGTCCCCGGCGCCCTCGCAGGAGGCCACGGCGGCGTGCGTGAACGCCGGGTCGCACACCGTGCGGCGGGCCGCCTCGTGGCGCAGGCAGTGGCCCACGAACCGGTCCACGGACAGCGGCCCGGACACCAGGTGCTCGCCGACGGTGAGGTACGGGTAGCCGGCGGACACCACGCGCCGGTACACCGGCACGCCGTCCGGGCCCTCGACGCCGAGCCGCCCTCCGCGCGCCATCGCCCGCGCGTGCTCCCGGGCCGCCTCGGCCAGCCGCCCGTCGTGCGTCACCGGCGGCGCGCCGGCGGACCCGCGCGCGGAGTTGACGAGGGCCAGGAAGTCGTCCCCGGCGGACGGCGGGGACGCCGGACGCGGCGGGACGACCGGGTGCGTCCGCGGGGCGGCCGGGGCCGTCGTGCCGGGGCTCACCGGCGCCCTGCCGGTGACGACCGGGGCGGTACGGGTGGACACCGCGCCCTCGTCGTCCTCCACGTCGACGCCGAAGTCCCGGGCGAGACCGGCCAGTCCGTCCGCGTACCCCTGCCCGAGGGCGCGGAGCTTGAAGTCGTCGCCGCGCCGGTAGATCTCCGCGAGCAGCAGCACCGTCTCCCGGCCGGGGCGCGGCGGGCGGAAGCGGGCCAGGGCGCGCCCGCCGGGTCCTGTGACCTCGAGGACGGGGGCGGGCAGGGCGCTGAGCGGGGTGCCGGGCTCCTCGGGGCTCACGGCGACCGTGACCCGGGTGGCGCCCGCGCGCAGCGCCGCCGGGTCGACGACGAGCGTGTCGCCGCCGAGCCGCGCGCCGGGCGCGGCGGGCTGGTTGTAGAAGACGAAGTCGGCGTCCCCGGACACCTTCCGGCCGTCGTCCGTGATCAGCGCGGACACGTCGAACGGCCCCGGCACCCGGACGGTCACCGGGCCGTCCGGGAGCCGGATGTTGCCGCCGGGGACCAACTCGCTCATGGGACCGCCCTGTTCGTCGTCGTCCGACCGGTGTGGGGGTGTCCGGACAACGACGGACGCGCCTCGCGGGTTCCCGGGGCGGCGGTGCGCTGCGGCTCAGCGGTGCAGGGCCCGCGTCCAGTCGGCGGGCACCCGGTCCGCGGGGCCGGGCGCGGGCTGGCCGGCCGGGTGGCTCACCGGCGGCGCGAGGGAGGGGCCCGACTCGTACAGCTCGTTGGTGGCGTAGTTCCAGAACCAGTCCTCGCCCGGCTCGTAACTGCTCACCACCGGGTGCCCGGTGGCCTCGAAGTGGGCGGTGGCGTGCTGGCCCGGTGAGCTGTCGCAGCAGCCGACGTGGCCGCACTGCGCGCACCGCCGCAGATGGAACCACCAGCCGCCCACGGCGTCGCAGTCGGCGCAGCCGTTCCCGGAGGGCGGCACGCTGGGGTCGATGGCGTGTTCGGTGGTCATGCGGGCTCCTCCTGTGGGTGGTCGGAGGCGGGAGCGGTGAGCGGGAGGAGCACCTGGAAGCGGGTGTCGCCCGGCTCGGACTCGAACCGGAGGGCGCCGTGGTGCTTGTTGACCACGATCCGCCAGGAGATGTCCAGGCCCAGCCCGGTGCCCTCGCCCACGGGCTTGGTGGTGAAGAACGGGTCGAACACCCGGTCGCGGATCTCCGCCGGGATGCCCGGGCCGGTGTCGCCGAACTCCACCAGCAGCCGGTCGTCGTGCCGGGCCGTGCGCACGGTCAGCGTGCCCTCCCCGTCCGCCTCGCGCATCGCCGCGACCGCGTTGTCCACGAGGTTGGTCCACACCTGGTTCAGCTCCGCCGGGTACGCCGGGACGCGGGGCAGGGTGCGGTCGTACTCCTTGACCACCCGGATGCCCTTGCCCAGCTTCCCGGACAGCATCAGCAGGGTGCTGTCGAGGAGTTCGTGCACGTCGGCGACCTGGAAGGGGGCGCGGTCGAGCTGCGAGTACTGCTTGGCGGCGTCGACCAGGTGGGAGATGCGGGCCGCGCTGTCCTGGATCTCGTCCATGAGCAGCTCGGTCTCCACGGTGTAGTTCAGCCAGCCGACCGCGCCGGGCAGCGTCTCCTCGTCGACGGCCGCGGCCACCTGCTCCAGCCAGTCCGTGTCCAGTCCGGCCTGCACGAACGTCGGGGCGATCCGCCAGCCCTCGGTCACGCCGTGGTCGTCCAGCCAGTCGGCGAGGAGATCCTCGCGGTCGGACGCCTCCAGCGGGCTGAGCACCGGCGCCTTGGCGACCTTCTCCGCCGTGCGCTCCTGAATCTCGATCAGCCCCGCCAGCGTCTCCCGGTCGTAGGCGCCCTCGGAGATGACCCGCAGCTTGCGGCGCATCTTCCCCACCCGCTCGCGCAGCGAGGCCGTGGCCCGCACGGCCGCCGCGGCCGGGTTGTTGAGCTCGTGCGTGAGCCCCGCGGACAGCGAGCCGAGGGCCAGCAGCCGCTCCCGCTGGCCGATCGCCTGCTGCGTGCTCTTCGCCCCGAAGAACAGCCCCTCCAGCAGGTGCACCGCCATCGGGAACCAGTCCTGCATGATGTCCGCGAAGGTGTCCGCCGGCAGCACGAAGAACCGCGTCGGCTCCGTCACCCGCAGCGAGTTGTTGTAGACCTGCGGCACCCGGTCCCCGAGGTACGCCTGCATCGCCCCCGCGTACACCCCGCGCTGCGAGGTGCGGTTGACCTCCACCTCGTCCCCGCCGACCCGCCGGGACAGCACGACCGTGCCCTCCACCATCACGTAGAAGCAGGTGGCCGGGTCGCCCTCGGTGTAGACGGCGCCGGGCTCGTAACGCTCCACCCGGCCGGCCTCGCACAGCCGCCCGAGCTGCTCGGGGGTGAGCTTCTCGAACAGGAACAGGGAGCCGATCTCGTCCGGCACGCACTCCACTTGTCGCGCGCTCACGACTGCTCCAGGTAACGGTGGACGAGCATCACGGCCATGGCTCCCTCTCCGACGGCGGAGGCGACCCGCTTGGCCGACTCCGCGCGCGCGTCGCCCGCGACGAACACGCCGGGGACGTTGGTCTCCAGGTGGTACGGCGGCCGGTCCAGCTCCCAGCCGGCCGGCGGGCGCCCGTCGGCGGTCAGGTCGGGCCCGGCCAGGATGAAGCCGCGCTCGTCGCGCAGCACGGTGCCGTCCAGCCAGTCGGTCAGCGGGGCGGCCCCGATGAACACGAACAGCCACTGCGCGTCCACCTCGTCCGTGTGCCCGCTGTCCGTCTCGCGCAGCGTCAGCCGCTCCAGATGGCCGTCGCCGTGCGCCTCCTCGACGACCGTGCCGCAGCGCACCGAGATGTTCGGCACCCGGCCGATCTGCTCGATCAGGTAGTACGACATCGACGCGGCCAGGTCCGGGCCGCGCACCAGCAGCGTCACCGACTTGGCGAACCGGGACAGGTACATCGCCGCCTGTCCGGCCGAGTTGGCGCCGCCCACGATGTACACGTCCTGGTCCTGGCAGGCGGGCGCCTCGGTCAGCGACGAGCCGTAGTAGACGCCGCAGCCGCCCAGTTCGTCGCAGCCCGGCGCCGCGAGCCGCCGGTAGGACACCCCGGTCGCCAGGATCACGCTGTGCGCGGCGACCTGCGACCCGTCGGAGAAGCGCACCACCCGGCCCGCGCCGCCCACCTCCAGGCCGGTCACCTCCCGCGCGGTGAGGATCTCCGCGCCGAACCGGGTGGCCTGCCGCCGCGCCCGGTCGGTGAGCTGCGCCCCCGACACCCCGTCGGGGAAGCCCAGATAGTTCTCGATCCGCGAGCTCTGCCCCGCCTGCCCGCCGGTCGCGGACCGCTCCACCAGCACCGTGCGCAGCCCCTCCGACGCCCCGTACACGGCCGCGCCGAGCCCCGCCGGGCCGCCGCCGATCACCACCAGGTCGTAGAAGTCGGCCGCCGGCCGCGTGGCGAGACCCACGTGGGCGGCCAGGTCGGCGGGGTCCGGCTCCACCAGCGGCGTGCCGTCCGGGGTGACCACGAGCGGCAGCCGCATCCCGTCCTCGCCGGCCGCCGCCAGCAGCCGCCGCCCCTCGGGCTCGTCGGACGAGTACCAGCGGTAGGGCACCTGGTTGCGGGCGAGGAACTCGCGCACGTCGGAGGAGCGCGCCGACCAGCGGTGCCCGACCACCTTGGTGCTCGGCACCGGCCGGTGGTCGCTGCGCCTCCACGCGTCCAGCAGGTCGTCCACCACCGGGTACAGCTTCTCCTCCGGCGGGTCCCACGGCTTGAGGAGGTAGTGGTCGAGGTCCACGACGTTGATCGCGTCGATCGCCGCGCCGGTGTCCGCGTACGCGGTGAGCAGCACCCGGCGGGCCTCCGGATGCACGTCCATGGCGCGTTCCAGGAACTCGATGCCGTTCATCTTCGGCATCCGGTAGTCGGCGAGGATCACCGCCACCAGGTCGCCGCGCAGCTTCAGTTCGCGCAGCGCCTCCAGCGCGGACTCGCCGGACTCGGCGCGCACGATCCGGTACGACGCCCCGTAGCGCCGCCTGAGGTCCCGGGCCACGGCGCGGGAGACACCCGGGTCGTCGTCCACGGTCATGATGACGGTCCGGGCGGCCTCGGCGGGCTGTGCCATGCGTCCCCCACAGCGTGGTCGGATCCTCGGCGCGGCGGGCCGGGATCCTGTCGCGGCCACCGCACCGGCCGCTGCCCATCGTATGCGCGCTCGCCGCCGGGCGCGCGGGCGTGCGAGCGGTCCGCGCGGGAAGGCGGGCGTGCGGGGGCGTCGTACCGGGTGGCCGCGGTGCGGGGGCGGCGGCCCGGTGGGGAAGACTGGACCGCGCGAGAACACGACACCGGGAGGAACCGCATGACGCGCCCGATCACGGCAGGCATCGACGGCAGCGAGGAGAGCCTCGCCGCGCTGGCCTGGGCGGCCAGGGAGGCGGTCCGCCGGGACCTGCCGCTGAGGGTGGTGCACGCCTGGCGGTTCCAGACGCACGACGCGCTGGACACCGGGGACAGGGCCGCCCAGGAGCGGTGGGTGCGGGAGGCCGCCGAGGAGGCGGTCCGCGCCGTCCGGGAACGCCACGGCGGCCTGGACGTCACCACGGACGTGCCGGAGGGCGACGCCGTGGAGACCCTGACCGCCGCCGCGGCCGGCGCCGAGATGCTGGTGCTGGGCTCGCGCGGGCACGGACGGCTGATGGGCTTCCTGGTGGGCTCGGTCGGCCAGCAGGTGATCGTGGACGCCGAACGCCCGGTGGTGTTCGTACGGGCCGGCGACAAGGCGTCCGACGAGGTGGCCGGGCACGAGATCGTGGTGGGGCAGGAGGGCGACCCGGAGGACAGCGCGGCGGCGCTCGGCTTCGCCTTCGAAACCGCGGCCCGGCGCGGCGCCACCGTGCGGGCCGTGCGCGCCTGGACCCTGCCGCCGGTGTTCGCCTACAGCCCCTCCTCGCTCCAGCTGCTCGACGAGGCCGGCGGTCTCGAGCCGTTCGAACGGAAGAACCTGGCGGAGGCGCTCGCGCCGTGGCGGGAGCGCTTCCCGGACGTGCACGTCGTGGAGCACGTGGAGATGGGCAGCGCCGGGCAGGTGCTGCTGTCGGTGTCGGGCACGGCCCAGCTGATGGTCGTCGGCCGCCGCGCCCGCCGCTCCGCCGTGGGCGCCCGGATCGGCTCGGTGGCGCACGGCGTGCTGCACCACGCGGACTGCCCGGTGGCGGTCGTCCCGCCCGCCTGACCCGGGACGGGGTCCGGCTGCTCCTCCTCCGCGGGCTACTCCTCCTCCGCGGGCCGCAGCGGCTCCCGCCGCTTCGGCAGGACCTTGCGGATGTAGTCCTCGACGGCGGTCTCCAGACCGATGTCGTGCTGGGCCCGCTCGGACAGGTACCAGCGGTGCTCCAGCAGCTCGTGGTAGATCTGCGCGGGGTCCATCTGGCCACGCAGCTCGGGCGGCACGGAGCGCACGGTGGGCCGGAACACCTCGCGCACCCAGCGGTGGGCGAGCACCTCCGGGCGGGCGCCGAGGGGGTCGCCCGGGGCGTAGTCGTCCTGGGTGGCCATCCAGCTCTCCAGGTCGTTGAGCAGCCGCCTGGCCTGGTTCTCCTCGGTGTCCAGACCGGTCAGCCGCAGCAGCTGGCGCTGGTGGTGCCCGGCGTCCACGACCTTCGGCACGAAGGTCACCGTGTCGCCGTGGGAGGCGTGCTCGATCTGCATCTCGGCCACGTCGAAGCCGAGTTCGTTCAGGCGGCGGATGCGGCGCTCGATGTAGTGGTGCTTGCCGGCCGGGTAGACCGAGGTGCGGGTCAGCTCCTGCCACAGGTCCTGGTAGCGGGCGCAGATCTCGGTGCCGAAGTCGATCGGGTCGACGGAGGGGTGCAGGGCGCCGGAGGCCTCCAGGTCCAGCAGCTCGCCGCTGATGTTGACCCGCGCCAGGTCCAGGTCGTACTCCCGCTGGCCGCGCGTCAGTTCGGGGTGCAGGTCGCCGGTCTCGGCGTCCACCAGATAGGCGGCGAACGCGCCCGCGTCGCGCCGGAACAGCGTGTTGGACAGCGAGCAGTCGCCCCACGCGAAGCCGGCCAGGTGCAGCCGCACCAGCAGCACGGCGAGCGCGTCCATCAGCCGGTGCATGGTGGCCGGACGCATCGTCGTCTCGAACATCGACCGGTACGGCATCGAGCCGCCGAGGTGCCGGGTGATCAGGACGCTCTCCAGCGGCTCCCCGCCCGGGTCGGTGCGGCCGGTCACCACGGCGAGCGGGTCGACCGCGGGGATGCCGATCCGGTCCAGGTCGCGCAGCAGTTCGTACTCGCGCAGTGCCGGCCGCTGAGCGAGCTCCTTCACCGCGATCACCTCGTCGCCGGCCCGGGCGTAGCGCACCACGTGCCGGGAGATGCCGCGCGGCAGCGGCACCAGGTACCTCTCGGGCCACTCCTCCAGCGGCAGGTGCCACGGCAGTTCCAACAGGAGCGCGGGGTGCTCCGGGTTGGTGGCGTTGATCTGCAGTGCCATGGCGGCGGCGTCCTCGTCTCGCAGGTGATCGTCGCCTCAGCCTATTGCGCGCGCTCCCGGGCGAGCAGGGCGGCGTCCCGCACCGGACCCTCGTGCACCGGGCCGTGCCCGGGCAGCAGCAGGTCGCCGTCCAGCCCGGCCAGCACGTCCAGCGACCGCACGGCGGTGGCGCGCTCGCGGTGGAACATGTCGGTCAGCATCTGCGGCCCCCGCACACGGGAGACCGGGTGCCCGCTGACCAGGGCGTCGCCGGACACCACCGCCCCGACGTGCGGGAGGTGGTAGGCGCAGTGCCCCGCGGTGTGGCCGGGGGTGTGCACGGGCACGGGCCGGCCCGGCAGGTCGAGCGGCTGCCCGTCGCCGGACGTGGGGAACGGCTCGGGCGAGGTGACCGCCACGTTCGCCGTGCCGCCGGCGCGCAGGGCGTGCGCGGCCCACGGCAGCACGCCGGGACGCCAGCCGTTGCGCAGCACCCGCCCCACGGTCACCTGGTGCAGGAAGTCCCGCCGGGCGTGCGGCACTTCCTCCTTGTGCGTGTACACGGGGGTGCCGTACGTCGCGCTGAGGAACTCGGCGGAGCCCAGGTGGTCGTTGTGCGCGTGGGTGACCAGCACGGCGGCCACCGCCTCCGGCGCGGCGCCCACCTCCGCCAGCGAGCCGAGCAGCCCCTCGCGGTCGCCGGGGTAGCCGGTGTCGATCAGGGTGACCGCGTCCCCCTCGGTGAGGATCACCCAGTTCACGCTCGTGCCGTGCACCAGATAGGTGCCGTCCGCCACCTGCCGCACCGTTGCCTTCATGACCGCCTCGCGTGTCGTGGTTCGTACCGGTTGGACGAGCACAGGAAAGCAGATCGGAGGGCGGGTGCGGGCGGGGTCCGGCCCCCGCCGTCCTCAGTTCACCCCGCGCGGGCGGAACTGGACGGAGACGCGCGGCCCGGCGGCCCTGGTGCTCTTGGGCACGCAGTGCTCCCAGGTGCGCTGGCAGGAGCCGCCCATCACGACCAGATCGCCGTGGCCCAGCGGCCGGCGCACGGTCTCCCCGCCGCCCATGGGCCGCAGCAGCAGGTCGCGGGGCGTGCCCACGGAGAGGATGGCGACCATGGTGTCCTCGCGGGCGCCCCGGCCGATCCGGTCGCCGTGCCAGGCGACGCTGTCCCGGCCGTCGCGGTAGTAGCAGAGCCCGGCCGTGGCGAACGGCTCGCCCAGCTCCCGCGCGTAGTGGGCGCTCAGCGCGTCGCGGGCCTCGATGAGGACCGGGTGGGGGAGCGGGGCGCCGACGCCGTAGTACGCCAGCAGCCGGGGCACGGAGACGACCTGGTCGTACATCTGGCGCCGCTCGGCCCGCCAGGGGACCTCGGCGGCCAGGTGGTCGAAGAGCGCGTCGGACCCGTGCAGCCAGCCGGGGAGCAGGTCGATCCAGGCGCCCCGGCCCAGTTCGGTGCGGCGCACGCCGTCGAGCGGGCCGAGCCGCAGCTCGTCGTCCTGGTCGAAGAGCGAGCTCTGGAGCGCCGGGAGGTGGTGCGTGCTCATGGGACCAGCGTACCTCCAATCGAAAATACGTTCTAGAAAGGGCGGTGCTCGGCGATTGCCCTGCTCCGGGGGCTGTTCGATACACCGGTGTATCGGATACGTTCCCGTATCGGCCGACGGCGGAAGGGGCGGGCATGGCGGACACCGGCACCGGGCGCGTCACCCCGCGCCGGCTGCGCACCCGCGCCCACCTGCTGGACGCCGCCTTCACCGTCCTGGCCGCCAAGGGTTTCGGGCATGTCTCCATCGAGGAGATCTGCGAGGCCGCCGGCTACACCCGCGGCGCCTTCTACTCCAACTTCGCCGGTCTGGACGAGCTGTTCTTCGCGCTCTACGCCCAGCGCGCCGGCCTGATCGCGGAGCAGGTCTCCGGCGCTCTCGCCACCGGCGGGCCCGACCTCGACGTGGCCGCCGCCGTGGACCGGGTCGCCGAGGTGCTGCTCCTCGACCGCGACTGGCTGCTGGTGAAGACCGACTTCCTGGTGCACGCCGCCCGCGACCCCCGCGTGGCGCACACGCTGCTCGACCACCGGGCCCGGCTGCGGCGGGCGATCGCCGACCGGCTGGAGCGGGCCCGCGGCCACACCGCGCTGCCCGCCGTGCTCGGCGACGCCGAGGGTGCCGCGCACGCCGTGGTCGCCGCCTACGACGGCGTCACCACCCAACTGCTGCTGGACCGGGACGTCGAGCGCGCCCGGGCCTGGCTGAAACAACTGCTCACCGCGCTGCTCACCGGAGGAAGCCCCGGATGACAGCCTCCGCACGCAGAAGGAAGGGACGGTCGCCATGGATGCCGACGTCATCGTCGTCGGAGCGGGCCTCGCGGGCCTCGTCGCGGCCCACGAACTGACCGCGAAGGGCCGCAGGGTCGCCCTGGTCGACCAGGAGAACGCCGCCAACCTCGGCGGCCAGGCCTACTGGTCGTTCGGCGGGCTGTTCCTGGTGGGCTCGCCCGAGCAGCGCCGCCTCGGCGTCAAGGACTCCTTCGAGCTGGCCTGGAACGACTGGCAGGGCAGCGCCGCCTTCGACCGGCTCGACGACGAGGACAGCTGGGCGAAGCGCTGGGCGCGCGCCTACGTCGAGTGGGCGGCGGGGGAGAAGCGGTCCTGGCTGGACGGCCACGGCATCACCTTCCTGCCCACCGTCGGCTGGGCCGAGCGCGGCGACCTGCGCGCCGGCGGCCACGGCAACTCCGTGCCCCGCTTCCACATCGCCTGGGGCACCGGCACCGGGGTCGTCGCCCCGTTCACCCGGTACGCCCGCGAGGCCTCGCGCGACGGACTGCTCACCTTCCACCACCGCCACCGCGTCGACGAGCTGGTCGTGGAGGACGGCGCCGTGCGCGGGGTGCGCGGCACCGTGCTGGCCGAGGACAACTCACCGCGCGGCGTCGCCTCCAGCCGCGAGGCGAGCGGCGAGTTCGAGCTGACCGCCCAGGCCGTGATCGTCACCAGCGGCGGCATCGGCGCCGACCACGACATCGTCCGCCGGTACTGGCCCGAGCGGCTGGGCACCCCGCCGCGCGAGATGGTCACCGGCGTCCCCGCCTACGTCGACGGGCGGATGCTCGAGATCAGCGCCCGCGCGGGGGTGCGGCTGGTCAACCGCGACCGCATGTGGCACTACACCGAGGGCATCCGGAACTGGGACCCGGTCTGGCCCGGCCACGGCATCCGCATCCTGCCCGGCCCGTCCTCCCTGTGGTTCGACGCGCTGGGCCGCCGGCTCCCCGAGCCCTGCCTGCCCGGCTACGACACCCTCGGCACGCTGAAGCACCTGCGCACCACCGAGGACATCGCCCCCTACGACCACTCCTGGTTCATCCTCACCCAGAAGATCGTCGAGAAGGAGTTCGCGCTCTCCGGCTCCGAGCAGAACCCGGACATCACCGCCAAGGACCGCGCCGGGTTCCTGCGCGAACGCATCCTCGGCAAGGGCGCCCCCGGCCCGGTGGACGCCTTCCTGCGCAACGGCGCGGACTTCGTCACCGCCGCCACCCTCGAGGAACTCGTCGACAAGATGAACGCCCTCACCGACGAGCCGCTCCTCGACGCGGCCCTCGTCCGCCGCCAGATCGAGGCGCGCGACCTCCAGCTCGCCAACGCCTACAGCAAGGACGCCCAGGTGCAGGGCATCCGCAACGCCCGCCGCTACATCGGCGACCGCCTCGGCCGGGTCGCCACCCCGCACCGCGTCCTCGACCCGGCGGCGGGCCCGCTGATCGGCGTGAAGCTGCACATCCTCACCCGCAAGACGCTCGGCGGCATCCAGACCGACCTGGACTCCCGCGCGCTCGGCGCCGACGGCAGCCCGGTCGACGGGCTGTACGCGGCCGGGGAGGTCGCGGGCTTCGGCGGCGGAGGCGTCCACGGCTACAACGCGCTGGAGGGCACCTTCCTCGGCGGCTGCCTCTTCTCGGGCCGCGCGGCGGGCCGGGCGGCGGCCGCGCAGACGGCCTGAGGCTTCAGCGGGCCGATCGGGCCGATCGGGCCGGTCAGTCGTCGAGCAGCCGGGCCAGCACCTCCGCGTGACTGGTTCCCGGCCGCTTGGAGGCGGTCAGCAGGGTCACCGTGCCCTTCCCGGCCAGCTCCCGCACCCGCTCCAGCAGGTCCGCCGCCTCCGGGGCGGCCAACTCCGCCTCGTAGCGCTCGCGGAACTCCTCGAAGGAGGCGAGGGTCTCCTCGCAGCCGTGGTACCAGCGGCGCAGCTCGGTGGAGGGAGTCAGCCCCTTCGGCCACTCGTCGACCCGGGCCGCGTCCTTCGCCAGGCCGCGCGGCCACAGCCGGTCGACGAGGACCCGCACCCCGTCGTCCGGCTCGGGCGGCTCGTACACGCGGCGCACCCGCACGCTCATGCCGGCTCCCTTCCGCCTCGACCGCTGCGAGCCTACTGCGGCGCACGGAACCGGGCACGACGAGCGGGACGGCCGCATTCCCCCGGCGGGAGCCGGGTACTGGGTCCGCCGGGGACCGCGACGGGAGGTGACGGATGGAGGCCACGGACGACCTGCCGGTCGTCGGCACGCTCGCCGAGCTCACCGCACTGGTGGAGCGCGACCGGGGCCTGTACGTCCGCTGGTCCAGGGGACCGGCGGTCGACCTGCACGCGGTGTCCGGCATCGACGACCTCACCGGCGTGGCCATGCCCGGTCTGTCCGCGAACCCGCTCGACGTGGAGGAGTGGTGGCAGGACCGGTCGCCGGCCCTGTGGGTGGCGCGCCGGCTGTACGACTACGAGCACCTGCCGCGCGAGAAGGGCGCCGACATCCGGCCCTGGGTGCTCAAGGGGCGTGAGGCGGGCCGGGGCCCGGACAACGAGCCGCTGGTCACCGATGTGCGTCCGCTCTGCCGGCTCGCCGACGAGGTGATCGAGGAGGCGCACACGGAAGTGGCCCGCCAGGAGAACCCCTGGGGGCCACTGCGCCGTGTCGCCCGCTGACCGCCGGGCCGCCCGCTCGGGGCGAGGGCGCGGATCACGCCCTCGCCCTCACTCCCGCACCGCCCGCCGTGTCCGTCAGGCCCTGCCCGACGAACGGCGGGCCGCGATGCGCCGCTTGAGCGCGCGGCGTTCCGTCTCGCTCGTGCCGCCCCACACACCGATGGACTGGCCGGTCTCCAGGGCCCACTCCAGGCACTGCTCCCGCACGGGGCAGCGCCGGCAGACCGCCTTGGCCTGCTCGGTCTGCAACAGAGACGGCCCGGAGGTGCCGATCGGGAAGAACAGCTCGGGGTCCTCGGTCCGGCAGGCCGCGCTGTGCCGCCAGTTGTCCATCGAAAGTCACCTGCGTCCGAAGTCGGTGCGCACCCTTTCGGGTGCCTTGCCTTCCTTCGGGTGACCTGTCAAGTGGAGGTGAAACGGCGCGATCCGCGTGGAAACGGTCACTGCTCGCGCAGCCCCCACGGGGATCCGTAGGCGGTGAGCAGGTCGAGGAACGGCCGGGCCGGGAACGCCTCCGGGCCGAGCACCCCCGCGCCCGACCAGGCGCCGGTCGCCAGCAGTTCGAGCGCGACGACCGGGTTGACGGCCGTCTGCCACACCACCGCCTGACAGCCGTACTCGCTCATCGACCACTGGTTGTCGACCACGTGGTACAGGTACACCTCGCGCGGCGCCCCGTCCTTGACGCCCCGCACCCAGGTGCCCGCGCAGGTCTTGCCGTGCATCCGGTCGCCGAGGGTCGCCGGGTCGGGCAGGCAGGCCGCGACGACGTCCCGCGGGGAGACCTTCACGGGACCGTCGGGGCCGGGCACGGTCACCGGCTCGGTGCGGTCCAGGCCCAGCAGGTGCAACGTGCGGAGGGTGTCCGTGAAGTCGCGGCCCAGGCCGTACTTGAAGGTGACCCGGCGGGCGTCCACCCAGCGGGGCACCAGCAGCACCTCCTCGTGCTCCACGTTCACGCACTCCACCGGGCCGATGCCCTCGGGGAAGTCGAACACCTCCGGCTCGCTGAAGGGTTCGGTGGTGAACCAGCCGCGGTCCCGCTCGTAGACCACGGGCGGGTTGAGGCACTCCTCGATGGTGGTCCAGATGCTGAACGACGGCGCGAAGTCGTAACCGTCGACCGTGAGGTTCGCACCGTCGCGGACGCCGATCTCCTCGATCTCGTCGAAGAGTTCGTCCGCCGCGTACCGGGCGAACACGTCCGACAGACCCGGCTCCACGCCCATGCCCACCAGCGCCAGCCGCCCGGCCTCCTCCCACTCGGCGGCCCGCGCGAACTGCTCGTCGCCCAGCTTCACCCCGCACTCCTCGTACGGCCGCTCGCCGTGCGGGCGGGACAGCGACATCGCCATGTCGACATAGGCGGCGCCGCCCGCCCGCGCCGCGCGGAACAGCGGCATCACGAACCGGGGGTCGGTGGCGTTCAGCAGCACGTCGCAGCCGTGCCGCTCCAGCAGCGCCGTCACCTGCGCCTCGTCACCGGCGTCGACCCGCTCGGCGTGGAACCGGTCACCGTCCGCGCCGAGCGCCGCCACCGCCGCCTCGGCCCGGGCCGGGTCGTAGTCGGCCACCACCATCAGCTCGAAGAACGGCCGTCGGGCCGCGATCCGGGTGACGGCGGTCCCCACGCCGCCCGCTCCCACCAGCAGTACGCGCATGACGGAGCACTCCCTTTCCTCGTCATGGATCCGAAAGATCCGGAATGTTCTGCGGGGCCCCTGCCGTGATGGAACGCCGTGCCGGGGCGTAAGGTCAATGGCGTTGGCATAAGGCGTCCCTGGTCGGCGGGGCGTGGGAGGAGCGGGGACATGGCCAAGCGGGTGGTGCCCGAGGAGCGGCGGCGGCGCCGCAGGCCGACCAGGAGCGGGGTCGTGCTGTCGGAGCGGCTGATCGTCGAGGCCGCGCTGCGGCTGCTCCGGGAGCACGGCAGCGCGGGCCTCACCGCCCGCCGTCTCGGACTCGCCCTCGACTGCGACCCGAGCACCCTCTACCGGTACTTCCGCGGCATGGACGACCTGACACTCGCCATCGGCGACGCGCTGATCGGCCAGGCCCTGGACGGCTGGCGCGGGAGCGGGCGCTGGCGGCACGACCTGCGCGCCCTGGGCCTGCGCATCCACGCCGCCTACGTCTCCCACCCGCAGGCGGCGGTGCTCACCGCCAGCCGCGTCTCCGGCAGGGCGAACGAACTGGCCGCCGACGAGGCAGTGCTGGACGTGCTGCGCACCGCGGGCTTCCCGCCCGCCGACACCGTCCGCGTCTACCAGGCCTTCATCGACACCACCCTGGCGTTCGCCGCCCTCGACGCCGCCTCCCTCGCCCTGCCGGACGCGGCACGGCGCGCCGACGAGGACATGTGGCGCTCGACCTACGCCCGGCTGCCCGCCGCCACCCATCCGCGCATCGCCGAGACCGCCCCGCTGCTCGCCGCCCGCATGGTCGAGAGCGCCTACCCCACGGCGCTGGACATGCTGCTGGCCAGCGCGGAGCGGGACCTGGCGGCCCTCCGGGTCAGTGGTGCAGAGCCCGGGCCGCCGTCTCCATGACCGCGTCGGCGACCGCCGCGAGGGCGGGGGAGTCCAGCTTCCACTGCTGCCAGTACAGGGGCGCGTCGACCGCGCGGTCCGGGGCGAACACCGTGACCCGGCCCGCCCGCAGCAGCGGCACCGCCTGCGCCTCGGGCACCATGCCCCAGCCGAGGCCCGCCGCCACCGCCTCGGCGAACCCCTCCGACGTCGGCACGTGGTGACGCCATGTACCCGCCCCTCTGCGGCCCCCGGTGAGCCGGCGCACGAACCGGTCCTGGAAGTCGTCCCGCCGGTCGAAGACCACCACCGGCGCCGCCGCCACCGACTCCTCCAGCGGCTCCGTCAGCAGTTCCGCCGCGAACTCCGGGTGAGCCACCGGCAGGTAGCGCATCGCCCCCAGACGCCGCACCGAGCAGCCCGGCACCGGATCGGGGGAGGAGGTCACCGCGGCCATCACCGTGCCCTCGCGCAGCAGCGCCGCCGTGTGCGACTCGTCCTCCCGGCGCAGTTCGAAACAGAGCCGGGACCGGGCCGGCAGCCGGACCAGGGCGTCCAGGAACCAGGTGGCGAGCGAGTCCGCGTTGACCGCGACCGACACCCGCGTCGGCTCCCCGGCGCCGCTCAGCCCCAGCTCCGCGTACGCGTCCCGCTCCAGCCGGGCCACCTGCCGGGCCAGCCGCACCAGCACCTCGCCGGACTCGGTGGGCCGCACCGGACGGGTGCGCAGCAGCAGCACCCTCCCGGTGCGCTGCTCCAGCGCCTTGACCCGCTGGCTGACCGCCGAGGGCGTCACGTGCAGCGCGGCCGCCGCCGCGTCGAACGTCCCCTCGTCGACCACCGCGAGCAGCGTCCGCACCTGGTCCAGCGGAAGGTCTTCCGTCACACCGGCTTAGGGTACGTAAGATTCCTTAGCTGTACTGCATCGGCCGCGCCGCCTAGCGTCACCCTCATGACCAGCGCATTCGCCCCCGCCCTCGCCGGTTTCGGCACCGGACTGTCCCTGATCGTCGCCATCGGCGCGCAGAACGCCTTCGTGCTGCGCCAGGGGGTCCGCAGGGACGCCGTGCTCGCCGTGGTCGGCATCTGCGCCCTGTCCGACGCCCTCCTCATCGCCCTCGGGGTCGGCGGCGTCGGCGCGGTCGTGGTGGCGTGGCCCGCCGCCCTGACGGTCGTGGGCTGGATCGGCGGCGCCTTCCTCCTCGGCTACGGCGCCCTGGCCGCCCGCCGGGTGGTCCGCCCGGCCGGCACGGGACTGGAGGCGGCGGGCGACGCGACCGGCTCACGCCGCCGGGCCGTCCTCACCTGCCTCGCCCTGACCTGGCTCAACCCGCACGTCTACCTGGACACGGTGTTCCTCCTCGGCTCGGTCGCCGCCGACCACGGCCCCTCACGCTGGACCTTCGGCGTCGGCGCCGCGCTGGCCAGCCTGTGCTGGTTCGCCGCGCTCGGCTTCGGCGCGCGGCTGCTCGGCCGCTTCCTCGCCCGCCCCGCCGCCTGGCGGGTCCTGGACGCCCTGGTGGCCGTCACCATGATCGTGCTCGGTGTGACGCTCGTCGCGGGAGCCTGAGGACGCGCCGGACCGGGCGCCTGCCACACTGAGTCCCGGCCAAGTAGATGTACGCAGCAACCAGGACGGTCGTGGACACCAGCGAGAGCAGCACCGAACCCCGCACCCCCGACGCCGAGCAGGAGGCGGACAGACCGCGCGGGTGGCGCCGCTGGGCCATGGACACCCGCCCGCTGCGCCGCCCCGCCTACCGCAGGCTGTGGGCCTCCACCGTCGTCACCGCGGTCGGCAGCCAGCTCACCGCCGTCGCGGTGCCCAAGCAGATCTACGACATCACCGGCTCCTCCGCCTGGGTCGGCGCCGCGAGCCTCGCCGGACTGCTGCCGCTGATCGTGTTCGCGCTGTGGGGCGGGGCGATCGCCGACAGCATGGACCGCCGCAAGCTGCTGCTGCTCACCAACACCGGCATCGCGGTCACCTCGCTGCTGTTCTGGGTCCAGGCCTTCGCCGGACTGAAGTCCGTCGGTGCGCTGATGCTGCTGCTCGCCCTCCAGCAGGCCTTCTGGGGGCTGAACGCGCCCGCCCGCAGCGCCTCCATCGCCCGCCTGGTCCCGGCGGACGAACTGCCCGCCGCCAACGCCCTCGGCTCCACCGTGATGCAGACCGGCCAGATCGCCGGACCGCTGCTCGCCGGCGCCCTCATCCCCGTGATCGGGCTGGCCGAGCTGTACCTGATCGACGCCCTCGCGCTGTGCGTCACCGTCTGGGCGGTGTACCGGCTGCCCGCCCTGCCGCCGCTCACCGCCGCCAAGGCCGGAAGCGCCGGGCTGCGCGGCGTCCTGGAGGGCTTCCGCTACATCTCCGGGCACGCGGTGCTGCTGCTGTCGTTCCTCGCCGACATCGTCGCCATGGTCCTCGGCATGCCCCGCGCCCTGTTCCCGCAGCTCGCCGCCGAGACCTACGCCCCCTACGGGGAGGGCTTCGCGCTGGGCCTGCTGTTCGCCGCGATCCCGCTGGGCGCGGTGCTGGGCGGCCTGTTCTCCGGCACGTTCTCCCGGGCGCGCCGGCACGGCTGGATGGTGATCGGGTCCGTGGTGGTGTGGGGGCTGGCCGTCGCCGGGTTCGGGCTCAGCGGCAGCCTGTGGCTCGCGGTCGCCTTCCTCGCCCTCGCCGGGGTCGCCGACATGGTGTCCATGGTGTTCCGCGGGGCGATCCTGCTGTCCGCGGCGACCGACGAGATGCGCGGCCGCATGCAAGGCGTCTTCACCGTCGTCGTGGCCGGAGGACCCCGCCTCGCGGACGTCCTGCACGGCACCGCCGGGTCGGCCTTCGGCCCTCGCGCGGCCGTCGCCGGCGGCGGGATCCTGGTCGTCGTGGTGATGCTGGCGCTGGCCGCCGCCATGCCCGCCCTGCGCCGCTACCGCGTCTGAGCGGTCGCCAGGGCCATTCGAACGAGGAGCCCTACACCACCCCGCCGCGCCGCATCGCGTACTGCTCCATCAGCTGGCCGCGGGTCATCTCCAGCCGGTGCGCTAGCACCTCGGCGACGCAGCGGACCAGCGACAGCCCGAGGGCGGTGTCCGCCTCGCACAGCCGCAGCACGGCCGCCGCGTCGAACTCGTAGGCGCGGACCGGGCTGAACGCCTCCGCGCCGAAGTCCCACTCGTACGGAGGGAAGAGCCAGGACCAGCCCAGCAGGTCGCCCGCGCCGAGCCCGGCGACGGTGATGCGCTGCACCTCGTTCAGCCGCTGGTCCAGCGAGACGGCGCCGGAGCGTATGACCCAGAAGCGGTCGGCGTGGCCTCCGGACTCGAAGATGCGGGTGTCCTCCTGGAAGTACACCTCACGGGCCAGCGTCATCAGGCGCTCGCGCTGCTGGTGGGGGAGCGCGGTCAGGAGCTTGATCGCTTTGGTCATGGGACGGGGCCTCTCGCCGGGATGCGGTCCGGGTGCTTTCCCTCCCTACTCATTTCAGCCGCTGCGGCCGTTCGGGGCACCTCGGCGGACGCGGCGGCTTCGTGAGGGTGTGTGCGCCTCGCGCGCGGCCCGCGTCCGGGCATGAAAAAGCCCTGGCTGGACGGGGGAAACCAGCCAGGGCCGTAAGCGGTGGTGACGGAGGAGTCGCGTCGACCCCGGCACCACGTATGAATGAACGATAAACCATTCACCTGAGGTTCGCGTAATCGGGTCCTACGTGTCCTGCGCCACGACCCGGACGGTCTCCAGGGACGGGTCCGCGGGGTCCGGCAGATACATCCCCGCCTCCAGTCCGGTCCGCAGATAGCGCAGCACCGGCTCGGTCAGCCGCTCGCCCGGCAGCACCGCAGGGATCCCCGGCGGATACGGCGTGATCATCTCCGCCGCGACCCGCCCGGCGGCCTTCTCCGCCGGCACCTCCTCGGCCGGACCGAAGAACGCATCCCGCGGCAGCACCGCCTGCTCCATCCGCAGCTCACCCGGCTCCGGCACCGCCACCTGAGGGCCCCCGCGCAGCCCGGGCGCCGCCCGCCGCAGCTCACGCAGCGCCGACAGCAGCTCGCCGGCGGTCTCCCGGTCGTCGCCGTGCGTGATCTGCGCGCCGATACGGCGATGGTCGACCAGGTGGGCGTCGATCGCGCGGTGCTCACGCAGCCAGTCCGCCGCCCGGTAGCCCGTGATGCCCAGTTCCTGGAGGTCGATCACGCAGGGCAGCGGGTCGAAGTCGTCCGCGAGACCCGGCCCGCAGTAGTCGTCCCTGCCGTCCACGTGCATCCCGTCGATCTCCTCGACGGCCGCCCGCACCTCGCCCGCCAGCTCCAGCGCCGACCCCATCAGCTCCTCGCCGCGCAGCGCCATCTGCCGCCGCCAGCCGTCCAGGCCCGCGAAGATCAGCACCGAGGGGCTCGTCGTGCCGAGCAGATCGGCGCGCTGGCCCAGCACCGCCGGCGGCACCAGATCCCCTCGCAGATGGAACACCGAGCCCTGCTCGAGCCCGCTGCCCATCTTGTGGATGCTGGTCACGCAGATGTCCGCGCCCGCGTCCATCGCCCACGACGGCAGCTCCGGGTGGAAGGGCAGATGCGCGCCCCACGCCTCGTCCACGATCAGCGGGCGCCCACGCCGGTGGCACACCTCGGCGATGTCCCGCAGCGCCGCCGCCGCGCCGTACGGCGTCGGACTGGTCACCAGGGCGCCCCGCGCGTCGGGATGGGCCTCGAAGGCCGCCTCGAACTCCGCGGCCGACGGGGGATGCGCCACGTGCCGTTCGGCGTCCCACCGCGGCTCCACCCACACCGGCCGTACGCCGGACAGGATCAGCCCCGACACCACCGACTTGTGGGCGTCCCGCCCGATCAGCAGCTTCTCGTGCGGCCCCGCGACCGACAGCATCGCCGCCTTCACCGACAGGGAGCTGCCGCAGGTGCTGAAGAAGGTGTGATCGGCGTGCACGGCGTCGGCCATCAGCTCCTGCGCCGACTGGAGCACCCGGCCCCGGGTGAGCCGGTCGTCCAGGCCGCCCGTCGCGAGCACGTCGCCCAGGAAGACGGCGTCCCCGAGCAGCTCGCGCACCGCCGGATCGGCTCCGCGCGCCTGCTTGTGGCCCGGGGGCGTGAATCCCAGGTGCCCCCTGCGGTGGTACTCCTCCAGCGCTTCCAGAACCGGTGCCCGGTGATGGTCGACAGTCATGCGTCATCAGGTTCCCGGCGCCCCAGCCGTCAATCCGGGCCCGCCGTCTATCCGGGCCCGCCGTCGATCCGGGCCCCTGCCCGCCGTGCCCCGCGCCCCGGACGCCCGCCTCAGACGGGTGTGTCGTGCTTGCCCGGCGTCAGGATCTCGTCCAGCACCCGCAGCACCACTCCGAAGGCCACCGTGCGGATCTCGGCGTCCCGCGCCTCGCCGGGATCCCCTGAATTCTCCCGGCCCAGCCGCTCGCCCCGGGCCCGCCAGGACCGCTCCTCCTGTGCCGCGCAGGCCCGTGCCCGCCGGATACGCCGCAGCAGTTCGTCCGAGTCCACCACATCGGTCATGCGCCCCGGGTACCCGCGGTGGGCCGGGCGACCACGGGCGGACGGGAAACGTCCGGGAGGTTTGCGTGAACCGTGACAGGTGAGCCGAAAAGGGAGGTCCGAGGCATTTCCCCTTCCGTACGTCACCGATCCTGTCACCGATCCAGGGAGCCGTTCCATGAGCGAGGACCACCTCACCGAACCCCTTGTCACGCCGCCGGGCGACCGGCCCGCCGGGCAGCCGTGCCCGTCCCGGCCCGCCGAGGTGCGCGAGGCCGTGCTGCGGGCGGTGGCCGAACGCTGCCTGGCCACCCGCACCCCCTGTGACACCGAGGCGCTCGCCGACGCCCTGCTCGTCGCCTCGGAGCTCACCACCAACGCGATCCTGCACGGCGGGGGAGTCACCGGCTTCGAGGTCGACGTCGACGGCCCCGGCGTCCTGCTGTCCGTCAGCGACCGCAGCGACGCCCTGCCCGTCGCCGTGCCGCCCGTCGACGGGGAGGGCCGGCGCCGCCCCGGCGGCCACGGCTGGCCCATCGTGTGCCGGCTCGCCCGCGATGTCCGGGTGTCCGACCTGCCCGCCGGCGGCAAGCGGATCACCGCCCTGGTCTCCCTGGTCTGAGGCCTGCCCCGGGCGCCCGCACGCATCCCCGGCAATTTCCGCGAAGAAGTGGAGTTTGTTCTACCGGGCCGGGGGCAATCGGAGGTTCGTGCTTCGGACCGGAGGCGCGCCGGCGGGAGTGGTACGACCACGCCGGGACCCTCCGTGCAGTCCCGCGACGACCACCCCGCGGTAGATCCCTGAAACCACCGTTCGGGAGCTGAATCCGCATGCTCATTGACTCGTCCGCCCCCCGTCCCGGTACCTCCGGAACGACCGCCGCCGCGACCCGCCGGCGGCACGACGACGCCCCCGACACCACGACCCTCTTCGCACGCCTCGCGACCCTCGAGGACGGACCCGAGCGGGACACCGTCCGCGACCGGCTCGTCACCGCCTGGCTGCCCATGGCCCACCGGATCGCCGGCCGCTTCCGCGACCGCGGCGAGTCCATCGAGGACTTGCGCCAGGTCGCGGCCCTCGGCCTGGTCAAGGCCATCGACCGGTTCGACCCCAGCCGCGGGGCCTTCGAGAGCTACGCCGTCCCCACCATCACCGGCGAGGTCAAGCGCCACTTCCGGGACCGCATGTGGGCGCTGCGCGTGCCCCGCCGGATCCAGGAGCTGCGCAACAAGGTGCGCGTCGCCCGCCGCGAGCTCACCCAGAACCCCGGCAGCCCCGAGCCGTCCGTGGCGGACATCGCCGCCCACACCGGGCTGACCGAGGAGGAGGTGTCCGCCGGCATGGAGGCGCTGGAGAGCTTCAGCACCCTGTCCCTGGACGCCGAACTCTCCACCGACGACGACGGCTACAGCCTCGCCGACACCCTCGGCGCCTCCGACTCCTCCTACGACGTGGTGGTCGACCGCGAGTCCGCCAAGGAGGGGCTGCGGCGGCTGCCGGAGCGTGAGCGCGCCATCCTCTACATGCGCTTCTTCGAGGACATGACCCAGAGCCGGATCGCCGACCGGCTGGGCATCTCCCAGATGCACGTCTCCCGCCTGATCAGCCGCAGCTGCGCCCGCGTGCGCGCCGACGTGCTGGGCCAGCGCCCCGGCCGCGGCGGCGCCCGCCCCACCGCCTGACGCTCTCTGTTCCGTACCGTCCGTCCAGGAAAGCGAGTCCCATGCTGAAGCCCCACCCCACCGAGCTGCGCCGCCTCGTCGAGGAGTACGAGACCCTCACGGCGGCCCCGGCGACCGCCGCCGAGTCGCGGATCGCCGATCTGGCCTACACCCTGTGCGTGTCGACCGGTACCCGGGACGTGGGCACGGCGCTCGCCACGGCACGCGCCTGGCTGGTGCCGGACGGACGTGACACCGACGGACGCGACACCGCCGCCGCGGGGGCCGCACCGGCCGCCGTGTGACCCGACGCAGGAAGGGAACCCGAGGCTCATGAGCGAATCCGAGTTCAGCCCGGAGGACCGCCCCGTGGACGTCTATCTCGACCTGCTGCGGGTGCGGATGGACACCGAGGACTACCGGCTTCTGCTCCGTCTGGTGGAGCCGGTCCTCGAGGCCATCGACGAGCACCGCCTGTCGGGCCTCGACCTGGCACTGGACGGCGGGGACGAGGAACTGCCCCAGGAGGTCCGCGACGAGGCCGCCCTGGTCATCGCCACGGCGGTCACCGGCCGCCTGGACAACGAGGTGGTCGAGCTCGACGTCGACGACACCGGCCCGGTGCGGGTGGTCACCGACGCGGAGACCGCCGCGGATCCCTCCCGGCTGGGAGAGATCGCCGGCATCATCCGCGACCGCCAGCGCCAGAACGAGGAGCTGCGGGGCATCGCGGAGGCCAGCGGCCTCCCCACCGACTTCTGAGCCACGCCCCTCCCCCTCACCGCCGGGGCCCCGGATCCACGGACCGGGGCCCCGGCGCGCGTACGCCGGCCGCCCAGGGGCGCGGGGAACTGCGCGAACAACCCCCACGCCGCCGCACCCGCCCCCCTACGGCACGTCCCGCGCTCATAGGCGCGATTTTCAGGGCTCGGGTGTCTTCACCGGGACGTCCAGCGGCCGCGCCAACCCCACCACCGCCTCGTCCAGGCGTTCCAGATGGCGCAGGACGCGGCCGGTGATGCGGCCGTAGCGTGACGCGTCGTCGTCGGCCAGGAGGGACGCGATGCTCGGGCCCGTGTCCACGGGGTCCGTGACCTCGTCGTCGGCGACGCGGGCGGCGATCGTGCGGATGTTGCGTACCGTGCGGCCCGCCGCGCCCCGCAGCCGGGGGTCCGCCGCGATCGACGGGTGGGTCGGCAGCAGCTCCGCCGTCGCCGCCAGCGAGCGCGCGTGGTACGCGCAGGTCTCCAGCAGCGCCACCACGTACCGCGCGGTGGTGCGCCGGGCGCGCAGCGGGGTGACCGGGTGCGTCAGCGGCTTCGTGGCCGAGCGCAGGTCGCCCAGCGCCTGGTCCAGCTCCCGCGCCTTGTCCAGCAGCTCGTCCGCGGGGCCGCCGCTGAGCTGCGCCACGGCCGCGTCCGTGACGTCCGACAGCCGCTCCAGGACGGTCACCAGCAGGTCGTTGGTGCGCCGGTCCGTCCGCACCGGCAGCACCAGCGCCGCCGCCGCCACCCCGCACACCGCGCCCAGCGCCGTCTCCTCCACCCGCAGCACCAGCACCTCCCAGCTGTAGGTGTGCAGCAGGGTGTACAGCAGCCCCAGCATCGCCGTGACGAAGAACGACATCAGCGTGTACGACAGCGGCGCCGTGTAGAACATGGCGAAGATCAGCACCAGGACCAGCGCGAACGCCAGCAGCGTGTGCCCGCCGACCAGCCCGGCCAGCAGGATCCCGGCGACCACGCCGAACACCGTGCCCAGCAGCCGCCGGTAGCCCTTGACCAGGATCTCCCCGGTGGACGCGGTGTTGATGAAGACGATCCAGCAGGTCAGCACCGCCCAGTACCAGCGGTCCGTGGACAGCAGCTCGCCGCCGACGATGGCCAGCGTCGAGCCGACCGACACCTGCACGGCGGCCCGCGTGGTGGGCCGCTGCAAGCCCTTCGCTTCCTCGGCCTCCTCCGCCTCCTCGGCGTCGATCGCGGCGTCCTCGGCGTCCAGCTCCTCCCGGGACCTGGCCGTCGCGGGACTGTCGTCCGACTCGTCCTGCGGGCCGTCCAGGGCGATCCGCAGCCCCATCACCGCGCGGGCCGCCTCGCCGATGCCCCGGAACACGTCCCGAACCGGCGCGGAGGCGGCCGGCAGGTTCTCCTCGTCGCGGTAGCCCAGCAGACGGTTGCGCATCTGGGCCACGCCCGCGCCCGCCGTCCCGGTCCGCAGCACCAGCGCGCGCAGCGCCCGCAGGTCGCGGCGCAGCAGCACGGCCGCCTCCTCGGGACCGGGCAGCCGGCCCACCTCCGGGGCGGGCGCGCCCGGCAGATGCAGGGTCAGGGTGTCCGCCCGCTGCGCGCTGCGGGCGGACAGCAGCAGCAGTCCGAGCCGCTCGGCGGCGATCTCCGCGTCGGCGACGCGCCGCTGCACCAGCCGCGCGGTCGGCTCGTCGGGCGTCCCCTCCTCCAGCCGGCTCTGGATCATCAGCGCCGTCTCGTGCAGCCGGGCCGTGCGCTCGCGTACGTCCTCCAGCGCCTTGTCGGCCTCGTCGGGCCCCGCGTCCAGCAGCGCGATGTGCGCGGACACCAGCCGCGCCAGCCGCACCCGGAACGCCTGCCGCAGCCGCGCCATCAGCCCGGCCGGCGTCACCGGCACGACGGCGAACCGCACCAGGGCGCTGCACGCGAACCCGACCGACAGGACCACCCACAGCGCGGGGAGCTGTCCGGGCGTCGCGCCCACGAACAGGGACACGAAGTACAGCTGGAAGCCGATCAGGCCCAGCGTCGTCCCGCGGTCGCCGAACCGGCGGCCGTACACCGCGCAGAAGACCAGGGCGATCGAGAAGACGTCGCCCAGCACCACCCGTTCGCTCAGCAGCGCGCCCAGCGACACCGACGCCAGCGCCACCGGCAGGCCCAGCGCCAGCGTGACCGCCTGCGCGCCGCGCCGCCGCTCCCGGATGGCGAAGGTGGCGGCCATCGACGTCATCGCGCCCGCCACCAGATGGTTGACGTCCGCCCCGGCCGGGGCGAGCACGGCCAGGGTCAGCGCGATGGCCCCCACCGTGCGCAGCCCCGCCGTCAGCCGCAGCAGCCCGGGGTCGGACGCCGCCAGATGGTCGCGCAGCCGTGTGCCCGACCGGCGTCCCGCCGCCCTCACGCCCGCGCACGCTCCCCCGTCGTCACCGCTCCGTCCGCCGTCCCGGCCCCCGTGCGCCGGGTCACCGAGCCGCCCGGCCCGCTTCCGCGACGTGCGCCCGCACCTGGTCCGGTGTCAGATAGGCGTCCAGGTACTCGAAGTCGCGCAGGTTGCCCGGCCGGTGCGCCTGGAATCCGGTGCGGACGAAGTCGTCGCCGGCCACCGCGTTCAGCAGCCAGTTGGTCATCACGCGGGTCTTGGCCACACCGGTGCGCAGCGCGGACCAGTGGTAGCCGCGGGCCACCGCCTGGGCGGGCAGGCCGTGCAGTTCGTAGCCCAGCGGCTTGGACACCGCGTCCGTGCCGCCGAGGTCCACCACGAGCCCCAGGTCGTGGTGCACGTACGGGCGGGTCGGCCGGCCCCGCAGCGCGGCGATGACGTTCTCCGCCACGTGCCGGCCCTGCCGCAGCGCGTGCTGCGCGGTCGGCGGGCACACCGCGTCGTCGCCCTTGGCCAGGTCCGGCACCGCGGCCGAGTCGCCGAGCGCGAACACCCCGTCGTGGCCCGGCAGCCGCATGTCCGCGTTCACGGCGAGCCGGCCGCGTACGGTCTCCGCGTCGAGCGTGCCGATGAGCGGGCTGGCCACCACCCCGGCGGTCCAGATCAGCGTGCGCGTGGGCACCACCCGGCCGTCCGTGAAGGTGACCTCCTCCGCGCCGGCCTTGGCGATGGACACGCCCAGCGAGATCTCGATGCCGCGCCGGGTGAGGATCTCGTGCGCGCTGCGGCCCAGCTTCTCGCCCAGCTCGGGCATGAGCTTGGGCGCGATGTCGATCAGATGCCACTTGATCAGGCCCGGGTCCAGCCGCGGGTAGCGCCTGACGGCGGCGTGCGTCAGCCGCTGGAGGCAGGCCGCGGTCTCGGTGCCCGCGTAGCCGCCGCCGACCACCACGAACTGCAGCCGCGAGGCGCGCTCCGCCGGGTCGGTGCAGGCGTCGGCCAGGTCCAGCTGGGAGATCACGTGGTCGCGCAGATAGGCCGCCTCGGCCAGCGACTTCAGCCCGAAGGCGTGGTCGGTCAGGCCCGGGATGTCGAAGGTGCGGGTGACGCTTCCGGGCGCCAGCACGATGTAGTCGTACGGCTCGTCGACGATCTCCCCGGCGACGGTCCGCACGACGCACACCTTGGCCCGCAGGTCCACGCCGATCGCGCCGCCCGGGATGATCCGGGTCCGGTACTTCTCGCTGCGGCGCAGGGAGATCGCGATCGACTGGGGGGTCAGCACCCCGGAGGCGACCTGGGGGAGCAGCGGCAGATACAGCTGGTAGGACATCGGCGTCACCAGCGTCAGCTCCGCCTCGCCCGGAGTGAGCCTGCGCTCCAGCCGCCGCACGCACTCCACACCGGCGAAACCGGCGCCCACCACGAGGATCCTGGGTCGTGTCACGGTGTCCATCCCTTCGTGCGGCTTCAGGCGGTCCGCCTCGAACGTCGATGCCTAAGACGCGTGCCCGTGTTCAGCTCCACGATGCCCGCCCCGGCCCCGGACCGCACCGGGAATCGTCGGCGCGGGGGACCGCACCGGCCCTTGCCGGGGACTCAGCCCCGCAGGTGACAGAGCAGCAGACACACGTCGTCGTCGCGCTCGGAGTCGCTCAGCAGGGGCTGGAGGACCCGGTCCGCCGCGTCCTCCAGGTCCGCGTCCAGCTCCGCCCGCTCGAACGAGGCCAGCCCCGTGCCGAGGCGCTCGATGCCCGGGTCGATGCCCCGGGAGCGCCGCTCCACCAGGCCGTCGGTGTAGAGGGCCAGCGTCGAGCCGGGCGTCAGCCGCTCGGTGTGGTCGGCGATGTCCTGGCTCAGCGGGATGCCCAGCATCGCGCCCGGCTTGGCGTCCAGCGTGCGGATCCCGCCGTCCGGCAGCCGCAGCACCGGCGGCGGATGCCCCGCAGCGGCCCAGGTGAGGGTGCGGTCGTCCGGGTGGAAGCGGGCGATGACGGCCGTCGCGAACAGGTCCGGCTGAAGATGGCGCAGATAGCCGTGCAGCCGGGTCAGCAGCCGCCCGGGGCTGTCACCGTCCACGGCGTAGGCGCGCAGCGCGGTGCGCAGCTGGCTCATCATCACCGCGGCGTGCAGCCCGTGCCCGGTCACGTCGCCGATGACGGTGACCAGGCTGCCGTCCCGCTGAAGGAACGCGTCGTACCAGTCGCCGCCGATGTTCAGCCCGTGCGTGGCCGGCAGGTAGCGCGCGGCCAGCCCCACGCCCGGGGCCGACGGCAGCTCCGTCAGCAGGGCGCGCTGCAGCGTCTCCGCGATGTCCCGGTTGTGCTCGAAGCGGCGGGCGTTGTCCAGGGCGATCCCGGCCCGCCGGGCGAGCTCGATCAGCATCACCGCGTCGTCCGGGTCCCACCGCTCGCCCTGCGGCGACAGCGTCAGCACGCCCAGCGGCGCACGGCGCGGCGTCAGCAGCGGCACGCACAGCAGCGGCCGGTCGGGGGCCAGCGCCGACGGCGGCCGGTCCTCCACGCCGGGCAGATCGCCGGGATGGTCGGCGGCGTACTGCGGGCGCCCGGTGCGGGCCGCCTGCACCGCCGCGCCCGGGTGGGTGACGGGCGGCGGCCGGCCGTCCTCGTGGTCGAACAGCCAGACGTCGACACCGTCGGCGTACCGCGGCACCAGCAGCTCCGGCAGCCGGCGCAGGATCTCGTCGTGGTTCAGCGACGCGGTCAGCGCCGCGCTGGCGTCCGCGAGGAACGTCAGCCGCCGCCGCGCGTTCTCCGCCTCGGTACGCGCCCGGCGCTCCGCCGCGAACGCCTCCCGCTGCGCCCTGCCCGCCGCGTCCAGCTCCGCGTGCAGCGCCAGGACGCCCTGGTTGGTCTGGTGCAGCTCCTCCCGGTGGAACGCGACCAGACCCTCCTGCTCGGCCAGCTCCTCCAGCACCACCGAGGTGTCCTCGTCTGCGCCGAGCAGCCCCTCGGACAGCGCGGCCGCGTCCTCCGGCACCGGGCACGGGCCGGACAGCCGGCCCGGCTCGGGGCAGGGCACGGCCGTCGTCCACGGGGTGCGCTCCCCGGCGGCGCCGTCCGGGGCCGGAACGACCACCACGTGCAGCTCGCCGGGACAGTCGTCCGCGCCCTCGACGCCCCCGCCGTCCTCGCCGCCTTCCACGGTGAGCAGCCACGTGCCGCCCTTGGTGAGGCACTGCCGCAGCTGCCCGCTCAGGGCGGTGGCCAGCCGGGTCCGGGCCACGGTGGGCACACCGCACGCGGCGGCGAGCCGCGCCACGGCGATCCGGGCGCGGGCCGCGTCGGTGACGGTCGTGATGCGCCAGGCGCGCGTCATGGGGAAGCCTCCGGGGCGTTGGCGAGCACGGCCACGGCGGTGTCGTCCCGCACCGGGCGCGCCGCGCTGCCCGCGTCACGGACCGCCACGGCGGCCGTCACGGCCGGGTCGGCCGGGGGCACGCCGGTGTCCGCGGGCGGCGTCCAGCGGGACGACAGCCCGTCCGTGTGCAGGATCAGCAGGCTCTCCCCGGTCCAGTCGGTCTCGTCCTCGCGGACCGTGCGGGGCCGGTGCGCGCCGACGATCCCGGGCCGGGACAGCAGCGTCCGCCAGCGCCCGCCGTCCCGCAGCCGCGCGGTCACGTTGCCGATGCCCGCGAAGCGCAGCCGTCCGGTCCAGGTGTCGAGCTGGGCCGCGGCGACCGCCGCGCCGCGGGTCCCGGACAGCGCGGTGTGCAGCCGCTGGAGCAGCTCGGCGGGCGGCAGCCGGGCGCAGTGGCGCAGCTCCTCGACGGCGGCGTCGGAGGCGCGGGCGGCCTCGGCGCCGTGACCGAGACCGTCCGCCAGCATCAGCGTCACCCGGTCGCCGGACCGCACCCACGCCCACGCGTCCCCCGACCACTCGGCGCCCGCGAACGGCACGTTGACGCCGCCCGCGTGCACGCCGGGCGACCGCACCGGGCCCTCCTCGGGGACCGGTGCGGCCGTGGCGGGCCCGATCCGGGCCACCGCGACGGTGCCGCGGCCGGGCACGCTGTGCAGGCCGAACGCGTCGGCGATCCGCCGGCACGTCCCCAGCCCCGCCCCGAGCGAACCGCCGGTGCTGAAGCCGTCCTGGAACGCGCCGGCCACGTCGGCGATGCCCGGCCCGTGGTCCAGGGCGGTGATCTGCACGGCCCGCGCCGGCCGCCCCTCGGGCAGCACGGCGGGATCGACGACGTCGACGACCACCTCGCCCGCCTTCGCGTGTCTGAGCAGATTGGTCGCCAGCTCGGTGGCCACCAGCGCGCACGCTGCCCGGCGCTGCTCGTCAAGACCGGCCCGGGCCGCGGCGTCCTCCGCCGCCACCCGCACGTCGCGCACCCGGGTCGCGTCGTGCACCGGCACGTGCCACACGCGCGGCATCACAGACCCCCGCGCGGCCCGACCGGCCGGGTCACCCAGGAGGTGACCCGTACGACGGTGCCCGACCCCGGGGTGCTGTCCACCTCGAAGTCGTGCACCAGACGCCGCGACCCGCCCAGCCCCATGCCCAGTCCGTCGCCGGAGGTGTAGCCGTCGCTGAGGGCCCGCTCCAGATCCGGGATCCCGGGGCCCTCGTCGGAGAAGGTCAGCCGCAGCCCGGCCGTGCCGTCGGCCGCCGTGACGCGTGCCGTCTCCAGCACGCCGCCCCCGCCGTGCACCAGCGTGTTGCGGGCCAGCTCGCTCGCGGCCGTCACCAGCTTCGTCTGGTCCACCAGACCGAAACCGACCCGGGTGGCGGCCTGCCGCACGTGCTGACGCACCCAGGCGAGGTCCAGGTCCGACCGGATGGGCAGCCGCGCGTCGACGTCCGCGGCCATGTCCATCACGGTCTCCCCTCGCCGCCGGGTCTGCGCGCCACGATCGGCTGCGCCAGCAGTTCCAGCGCCGCCTCGGTGGTGAGCGCCGTACGCAGCTCAGGGAACGTCAAACCCAGCTCCACCAGCGTGATGGCGACCGCCGGCCGCATGCCCGCCACCACGGTCCGCGCGGCCAGCAGCTCGGTCTGCGCCGCGGTCTCGGCCAGCACCCGGCCGAGGAAGGAGTCGACGATCTCCACCCCGGAGATGTCGATCACCACCCCGGTGACCCGGCTCGCGGCGATCGTCTCGGCCAGGTCCTGCTGGAGCTGGGACGCCATGCCGTCGTGCAGGTCCCCCTGAAGGGTGACCAGCAGCACGTCCCCGAGCCGCAGCACCGGCACATGGCCCGCGACCGGGCGGGCGGAGTGCTCGCTCACCGCCGGACCGCACCCTCTGCCGGGGCGTTCACGATGTTCGCGCCCAGCTCGTGCAGGCAGTACCCGAGCGCGTCGGCGAGGCTCGCGCGGGTCTTGACCGTGCCCAGGTCGAGGCCGAGGTGGACGATGGTCTGCGCGATCGCCGGGCGGATGCCGGAGACGACGCACTCGGCGCCCATCAGCCGGGCGGCGGCGACCGTCTTCATCAGATGCTGCGCGACCAGCGAGTCGACCGTCGGCACCCCGGTGATGTCGAGGATCGCGAACCGGGCGTGCTGGTCGACGACCGCGTTCAGCAGCGTCTCCATCACCACCTGGCTGCGGGCGCTGTCCAGCGTCCCGATCAGCGGGACCGCCACGATCCCGTCCCAGAGCTTGATCACCGGTGTCGCCACCTCGAGCAGCTGGAGCCGCTGCCGGTCGATCAGGGCCTGGTTCTCGCTCAGCGCGGTCTGCATGGTGACCAGCCGCAGCGTGCCCATCAGCACGCTCAGCGCGGTCGCGCACTCCCGCCGCCGCTCGGCATCCTCCTGTTCCAGATCGGCCACCAGGAGGTTCTCCACCGGCGGCAGCAGCGCGGCCAGCTCGCTGGAGACCTGGGTGGTGGACAGCCCCGCGCGGGAGCGGGCCGCGCCCATCCGGGCGAGCTGCTCCCTGACCCCGGTGAACCCCGCGGCGTCCGGGTCCTCGATCCGCTGCGCGTCGGCCACCTGGGCCAGCGCGTCCACGATCACCCGGCCCGCGTCCACCGCCTCGTCGCGCGAGACGGTGAACACCGTACGGAACAGGGGCTCGTCGGCCCAGCGCTGGGCGACCTGCTCGCGTCGCCGCCGCAGGAAGTCCCCGACCTCCCGGGCGGGGCTCACGTGGGTGGTGTCCGCTTCGTGCTCCGGCACCTGTCTGCTCTCCTCCTCGTCGTCACAAGCGCCCGGACCCAGGACGGGACCGGGCGGGGCGGTGCCGCTCAGGCCTCGGGCTCGGTCGGGGCCGCCTGAGGCCGGTCGACACGCTCCAGCGCCTCGTCGACGCTCTCGGACACGGGCACGGTGATGCTGACGCCGGTCAGATCGAGGATCCGGCGCACCGCGGGGGTGGGGGAGATGATGTGCACGCTCCCCGGCAGCTCCCGCGCCTCCTGGTAGACGCGCAGGATGATGTTCATGCCGGAGGAGTCCATGAACGGGACCGCCGACAGGTCCAGCAGGAAGTGCCGGCGTCCGTGGTGCAGCTGGTTCGCCAGATGGTGCTGGAACTCGGTCGCCGTGTCGACGTCCAAGTAGCCCTCGACGGTGACGAGGGCCACGTCCTCACGAGGAAGTGTCACCTCGACGGACAACGGGTCCTGGGCAATGGGCACGAGTACCTCCAACAAGGTGATCAAGTCCTACGTCGCGCAGCCGCGCGTACCCCCCGATCGCCTCCTCATGCCTGCGTGCTCCAGATCGGCCGTCCGGGTGACCTATCCCACCCTGACCCCCACGATGCAGGTGTCGTCGTCGGTGTCCGACCTGCTGTACGTGAGCAGCCGGTCGAGCCGCTGGTCGAGCGTGCCCGGCACCGTCGCCGCGGTGGTCAGGAGATGCGCCAGCGACTCCTCCACCGAGCGGTCCCGGCGCTCGATCAGCCCGTCCGTGTACATCAGCAGGTTGTCCTCCGCGGCGAGCTGCACCTCCCCCTCCTCGTAGCGCGCCTCGGGGACGGCGCCCAGCAGCAGACCGCGCACCGGGGGCAGCGGGGCCGCCTCGGAGCCGCGCACCAGCACCGGCGGCAGATGACCCGCCCGCGCCCACCGCAGGGTGCGGGTGTCCGGGTCGTACAGAGCGCACACGGCGGTGGCCGTGACTCCGCCGGTCAGATGGTGCACCACCATGTTCAGCCACGACAGCAGCTGCCCCGGCCCCGCGCCGGTGACGGCGAGCCCGCGCAGCGCGTTGCGCAGCACCACCATGCTGGTCGCCGCCTCGATGCCGTGTCCGGCGACGTCGCCCACGCACAGCAGCACCAGACGCGACGGCAGCACCACCGCGTCGTACCAGTCGCCGCCGACGAGCTGCTCCGCCTCGGCGGGCCGGTAGCGCACGGCCACGTCCAGGCCGGGCATCTGCAGCGGACCCTGCGTGGGCGGCATGATCGCGCGCTGGAGCTGGAGCGCCAGCCGGTCCCGCTCGCTGGCGTGCTGCTCGGTGTGGGCCAGCTGGTCGCGGGTCGCCGCCAGCGCCACCTCGGTCCAGTGCTGCGCCGAGACGTCCTGGTAGGCGCCCCGCACGGTGAGCAGCCGGCCGTCGGTGTCCAGCACCGGCTCGGCGACCACCCGGATGTGCCGGGTCACCCCGTCGGGCCGCTGGAGCCGGAAGGCGGCGGAGGCCGGGCGCCGGTGGTGCAGCAGCGTCCGCAGGAAACGCCCGATGGCGACCGCGTCGTCCGGGTGGGCGTGCGCCGGCAGCTCCTCCAGCGGCACGGGCGTGCTGGTCTCCGCGCGCCCGTACAGGTCGAACAGCTGGCCGTTCCAGGTGATCTCCCCGGTGAGCAGGTTCTCCTCGAACCCGCCGATCCTGCCGAGCCGCTGCGCGTGCTGGAGCAGGCTCGCCAGCCGGGCCGTCTCGTCCTCGATCCGCCAGATGAACAGGATGCCCGCGCCGTGCCGGCTGACGCTGATGTCCGCGACCGCCGACAGCGGCACCTGGTCGACCAGCGCGGTCAGATGCATGCGCCGGGCCCGGAAGGGCTCACCCGTGGCGTGGACCCGCTCGATCCGCTGGAACAGCTCGCTCTGCCCGGCGGCCATCGGGTACGCCTCCAGCAACAGCGCCCCGCTCACCATGCCGCGCGGCCGGCCCGCCGGGTCCAGGAAGCGGCTGTTGACGTGCTGGATGCGGAAGTCGAGCAGGTTCCCCGACGCGTCCAGGTGCGGCACGAGCACCAGGGCCGGGTCGTACAGCCCGTCGGCCAGGTCCATCAGCTCGGCGGCGTCCGGCAGCGCCCGCTCCGGCCGGGCGGGGCCGTCGGGCGCCTCGTAGGTCTCCAGGGTGTGCGCGCACAGCTCCGCCAGCGCCTCCACCTGCCGCACGATCTGCGGCGGCTGCGGGGGCAGCGGCGCCGGCCAGACGATCTCCAGCACGCCGTACACCCGCCCGCCGGTGCCGGCGGGCACCGCCGCCCGGCCGCCGTCGGGGTGGTGGTGCCGGCCCACGCTGGGCAGCCCCCGCTCCGACAGCGACCCGATCCACAGCCCCTCGCGCTCGGCCAGACCGCACCGCGCGACCGTCGCCACGTCCGGCGGCACGTAGTACCAGCGCGCCGCCTCCGCGGGAGAGAAGCCCGCGCTGCCGGCCAGCGTCAGCGACCCGTCGGCGCCGGCCGCCCAGATCGCCACGGCCACCGCGCCCAGCGGACGCAGCGCCTGCTCGAGCAGCGACCCGGCCACCGCCTGCGTGTCGTCGGCGGCGAGCGCACCGCTCTCCGCCGCCCGCAGCCGTACGGCCGCCGGGTCGCCCTCCGCCTCGCCGGCCGCCCGGGTGGCGGCCAGGAAGGCGTGCGTCACCTCGGACATCCGGTCCCGGGCGGCCTGGTTGATCACCTCGACGGCGAACTCCAGCTGCGTCGTCCCGGCCTGCTCGGTCAGCTCGGCGAGCTGCCGCGCCGCCTGCGCCGGACCGCAGCCGAGGCGCTCCACCAGGATGCCCTTGGCGAGCTCGATCAGCGCCCGCCCCTCGGCCTCCGCCTGCGCGGCGCGCACCTCACGGCTCAGCCGGTCCACCGTCGCCGCCAGCCGGCCCACGGGGGAGTCGGCGGCCACCCCGGCCGGACCCGCCGCGGCAGGCCGCGGCTGCGTCTCCTCGGGCGCCGGATCGCCCGTGTGCTCCTGCACGCTCATGCCGGCAGCCAGCGGCGCACGCAGGCGATCAGCTCACGGCTGTCCACCGGCTTGGTGACGTAGTCGCTGGCGCCCGACGCGAGGCTCTTCTCCCGGTCCCCGGGCATCGCCTTCGCGGTGACCGCGATGATCGGCAGGTCCGCGTACCGCGGCATCGACCGGATCTCGGTCGTGGCGGCGTACCCGTCCAGCTCGGGCATCATCACGTCCATCAGGACCAGCGCCACCTCCGGGTGGTCCACCAGTCTCTCGATGCCCTTGCGGCCGTCCTCGGCGTGCAGCACCCGGAATCCGTGCAGCTCCAGGATGCCGCTGAGCGCGAAGAGGTTGCGCGCGTCGTCGTCGACGACCAGCACGGTCCGGCCCGCGAACGAGCCGTCCACCAGGGTCTCCGGCGCGCTCCGCTGCCCCTCATCCGGGCGCACCAGCGACAGCACGTCGCCGGGCTCCTCCGCCGACAGGTGCAGCGCGATCCGCTCCCGCAGCTCGTCCAGGCTGGACAGGAACTCCAGCGCCGTGCCCGAGGCGCGGTCGCGCAGGCTCGCCTCCGTCGCGGCGTCGGCGCGGTGCCCGCTGTGCACCAGCACGGGCACGCTCGCCAGGGCGGAGTCCCCGCGCAGCGCCTCCAGGAAGCGGGCCACCTCCGCCTCCGCCATGCCCAGCTCCAGCACCACGCAGTGGCAGGGGTCGGCGGCCAGCGCGCCGGCCGCCTCCTGCGCGCCGACGGCGGTGATGATGTCGACCGAGGGACGGGAGCCGCCGCCCGTGTGCGCGACGTCCTGCACCACGCTCTCCGCGACCAGGGTGAGCAGCCCCCGGGGCCGCTCCTCCACCACCAGCAGCCGGCGGGGGCGCTGCCCCTGCGGGGCGGGCGCCGCCTCGATCGCGGGCGTCCGGTGGGACGCGGCCTCCGGCAGCTCCTGCCCGGCCGGCTCGCCCTCCACGGCGGGCGCGGGCCGCAGCTGCTGCTCGAAGTCGGGCCGGGCCACCGGCAGGAACAGCGTGAACGTCGAACCCTGGCCGGCGACGCTGTCCACGGTGACCGCGCCGCCCAGCAGGTGCGCGATCTCCCGGGTGATGGACAGCCCCAGGCCCGTGCCGCCGTACTTGCGGCTGGTGGTGCCGTCGGCCTGCTGGAACGCGCCGAAGATCGACTCCAGGTGCTGCTCCGGAATGCCCACGCCGGTGTCCCGTACCCGGAAGGCCACCACGGGACCGCCCCGCAGCACCCCCTCGGGCACCTCGTCGTCCGGGGCCGGCTCGATCCGCAGCTCCACCTGGCCGCGCTCGGTGAACTTCACCGCGTTGGACAGCAGGTTGCGCAGCACCTGGCGCAGCCTTGAGTCGTCGGTGAGCAGGTCCGCGGGCGCGCCCGGCAGGGTGGTGACCGTGAAGTCCAGGCTCTTCTGCATGGTCATCGGCCGGAAGGTGGCCTCGACGTACTCGACGAGGCGGCGCAGCTCCACCCGTTCGGGGCTGACGTCCATCTTCCCCGCCTCGACCTTCGACAGGTCGAGGATGTCGTTGATCAGCTGGAGCAGGTCCGAGCCCGCCGAGTGGATGATCTGCGCGTACTCCACCTGCTTGGGGGAGAGGTTGCGCGAGGGGTTCTGGGCGAGCAACTGGGCCAGGATCAGCAGGCTGTTGAGCGGGGTGCGCAGCTCGTGGCTCATGTTCGCCAGGAACTCCGACTTGTACTTCGAGGCGAGCGACAACTGCTGCGCCCGCGCCTCGAGTTCCTGCCGGGCCTGCTCGATCTGGAGGTTCTTCGCCTCGATGTCCCGGTTCTGCGCGGCCAGCAGCGCCGCCTTGTCCTCCAGCTCGGCGTTGGACCGCTGGAGTTCCTCCTGCTGGGTCTGCAACTCCGCGGACCGCTCCTGGAGTTCGGCGGTGAGCCGCTGCGACTCCACCAGCAGCTCGTCGGTGCGGGCGTTCGCCACGATGGTGTTGACGTTGACGCCGATGGTCTCCATCAGCTGCGTGAGGAAGTCCTGGTGGATCTGGGTGAACGGCGTCACCGACGCCAGCTCGATCACGCCGAGCACCTGGCCCTCGACCACGATCGGCAGCAGCACCAGGGCGGTCGGCACCACCTGGCCGAGCCCGGAGGAGATGGTCACGTAGTCGGCCGGCAGCTGGTCCACGACGATGGTGCGCCGGCTGCGCGCGGCCTGCCCGACGAGCGTCCTGCCGAAGAGGATGCGCGCCGGCCGCCCGCTGTCGTCGGGGTAGCCGTAGGAGCCGACGAGACGCAGCTCGGGGCCGTCCTCGCCGTCGTCGGCGAGGTAGAAGGCGCCGTACTGGGCGGACACCAGCGGCACCAGCTCGTCCATGATCAGCTCGGCGACCACGGGCAGGTCGCGGTGACCCTGCATCAGCCCGGACACCCGGGCCAGGTTGGTCTTGAGCCAGTCCTGCTCCTGGTTGGCCCGGGTGGTCTCGCGCAGGGACTCCACCATCGCGTTGATGTTGTCCTTGAGCTCGGCGACCTCGCCGGACGCCTCCACGTTCACCGAGCGGGTCAGGTCGCCCTCGGCGACCGCGCTGGTCACCTCGGCGATCGCGCGGACCTGCCGGGTGAGGTTCCCGGCCAGCTCGTTGACGTTCTCGGTGAGCCGCTTCCAGGTGCCGGAGACGCCCTCGACCTCCGCCTGCCCGCCGAGGCGGCCCTCGGTGCCGACCTCGCGGGCGACGCGGGTGACCTCCTGGGCGAAGGCGGAGAGCTGGTCGACCATCGTGTTGATGGTCGTCTTCAGCTCCAGGATCTCGCCGCGCGCGTCGACGTCGATCTTCTTCGACAGGTCGCCCAGGGCCACGGCGGTCGTCACCAGCGCGATGTTGCGCACCTGGCCAGTGAGGTTGTTGGCCATGGAATTGACGTTGTCGGTGAGGTCCTTCCAGGTGCCGGCGACACCGGGTACGTGCGCCTGCCCGCCGAGGCGTCCCTCGGTGCCGACCTCGCGGGCCACGCGGGTGACCTCGTCGGCGAACGCGGACAGGGTGTCCACCATCGTGTTGATCACGTCCGCGAGCGCCGCGACCTCGCCGGCCGCCTCCACCCGGATCCGCTGCGACAGGTCGCCCCGGCCCACCGCGGAGGCGACCTGGGCGATGGAGCGCACCTGCCCGGTCAGGTTGGACGCCATCACGTTGACGTTGTCGGTGAGGTCCTTCCAGGTGCCCGACACCCCCCGCACCTGGGCCTGCCCGCCGAGGCGTCCCTCGGTGCCGACCTCGCGGGCGACGCGGGTGACCTCGTCGGCGAAGGCGGAGAGCTGGTCGACCATCGTGTTGATGGTGTTCTTGAGTTCGAGGATCTCGCCGCGGGCGTCGACGGTGATCTTCTGCGACAGGTCGCCCTTGGCCACCGCCGTCGCCACCAGGGCGATGTTGCGCACCTGGCCGGTGAGGTTGCCGGCCATGAAGTTCACCGAGTCGGTCAGATCGCGCCAGGTGCCCTTGACCCCCTGCACGTCCGCCTGTCCGCCGAGGCGTCCTTCGGTGCCGACCTCGCGGGCGACGCGGGTGACCTCGTCGGCGAAGGCGGAGAGCTGGTCGACCATCGTGTTGATGGTGTTCTTGAGTTCGAGGATCTCGCCGCGGGCGTCGACGGTGATCTTCTGCGACAGGTCGCCCTTGGCCACCGCCGTCGTCACCTGGGCGACGTTGCGGACCTGCGCCGTGAGGTTGCCCGCCATGGCGTTCACCGAGTCGGTGAGGTCCGCCCAGGTGCCCGAGACCCCCGGCACCTGCGCCTGACCGCCGAGCGTCCCCTCCGTGCCCACCTCGCGGGCGACGCGGGTCACTTCGGAGGTGAACAGCGACAGCTGGTCCACCATCCCGTTGAAGACCTTGGCGATGTCCCCCATGAGTCCGTCGGCGTCGCCGGGCAGCCGGGTCCCGAAGTCCCCGTCCCGTACGGCCGTCAGCCCCGCGAGGAGCTGCCTCAGCTCCCTGTCCCCCGGCACCGTGTCGGTCCCCTCGGTGCTTCTGCTGGTCATGCGCACCCTCGTTCCGGCCCCATTCAGAGCGCATTTCCGCAGATCAGGCGGAGTCGCGCGGCGAGAAATACGCCGCAATTTAACCCACCTCGCGGGCGCGCGACAAAGCAGACCGCGGCTTTCCGGGCCGGTGGAGAATCACTGGTTCCGGCAGGCATGTTCCGCCGTATGCGGGGTACCTGATGCGATTTCACCGCACCCCCGCCAGGTTGGCCGCTTTCGACGGCCGCCGTTCGAATGTGTGCCCGCCCGAGGGGTATCTGCTCGGGTGGAGGGGGGCGAGTCCGGACCCCCCGGCAGGGCAGGGGGAGCAGTTGATGGGGAGCAGTCGTTCTACGGGGAGGCCGGAAGCAGTGCCCACCGACAGCATCTGGTCGTACACGCCGGCCCTGGAGCACGTCCGCGGGGCGGACCTCACGGGGTTCACCGTCGTCGCGAGCGACGGCACCGCCGGCCACGTCGACCGCCAGGCCGTGCACCACGGCATGCCGCATCTCGTCGTGGACACCGGCGTGTGGGTCTTCGGCCGCAGCCTCCTGGTGCCCGTCGGGGTGATCACCTCCGTCGACACCGCCGAGCGGAAGCTGACGGTGTCCTGCACCAGGGCCGAGCTGAAGGCCGCGCCGCGCTTCCGCACCGACAGCGAGACCATGGACCGCGTCTATCTCACCGCCGTCGGCCACTACTACAGCGAGCTGCCCCGCGAGGAGCGGCCCGCCGGATGAGCGCGGGGCACGCCCGCCCCGCCGACGGCGCGCTCACCACGGCAGGAAGACGTGGATGTCCTTGCCGTCCTCGTGGGTCACGACGCTCACCTGGTCGCAGAGCGTGTGGATCAGATGCCATCCGATGCCGCCCCCGCCGCTGTGCGGATGGAACGGGCGCGGGGCCGGCTCGGTGGCGCTGGTGTCGTGCATCACGACATGCACCCCGTCGAACGTGCGGCGCAGCCGCAGCTCGAACGGCCCGGGGGCGTACTGCACCGCGTTGGCGGCCAGTTCCGTGACCACCAGGAGTATGTCGTCCCAGTGCTCCGGCGCCGACGGCGCCGACGCGCGGGCCAGGTCGAAGAGGAATTCCTCCGCGACCAGACGTGCGTCCGTCACATCGTGCAGCTCCCCCGGGAAGCTGGCGATGCGGCTCGTGATCTCCTCGCCGGCCAGTGTCCTGTCCCTACGCGACTCGGGTGCCATGTCGCCTTCCAGGCCCCGGTCTCGACCGGGGCGGTCGTCGATGCTGTTGCGTTCCCCGATCTGTGGGTTCCCGTGCGGGCGGAGCCTACGCGCCCGCCTGCCCGACGGTACGGGGTGACAAACCCCGCACCCCGTCGCGCGCATGATCAGCGGAACACGTTGTCCTCGTCCCACACCGACGCGTCGTCCGGCGCCGGGGGACGCGCCGGGCGGGTGCGGGACTGGTACATGGCGTCGATCTCCAGCGCGTAGCGGCGCACGATCTCGTCCCGCCGCAGCTTCATCGACGGCGTCAGCAGCCCGTTGGACACGTCGAACGGCTCCGGCAGCACCCGGAACACCCGGATCGACTCCGAACGGGACACGCTGCTGTTCGCCGCGGCGACCGCCCGCCCGATCTCCTCCCGCAGCGCGTTCTCCTCCCGCGCCTCGCGGGCCGGGGCGTCGCCCTGGAGCGACAGCGCCGCCCGCCAGTCCGCCAGGAAGTCCGGGTCCAGCGTGATCAGGGCGCCCACGCACGGCCGGTTGTCGCCCACCACCACCGCCTGGTGGACCAGCGGATGCATCCGAAGGCGCTGCTCCAGCGCGGCGGGCGCCACGCTCTTGCCGCTGCTGGTGATGATGATGTCCTTCTTGCGGCCGGTGATCGTGAGGTAGCCCTCGCCGTCCAGCCGGCCCAGGTCGCCGGTGGCCAGCCAGCCGTCCCGCAGGGCGGCCCGGGTCGCGGCCGGGTCGCCGAGGTACCCCTGGAACACCGAAGGGCCGCGCACCAGGATCTCCCCGTCCTCGGCCACCTTGACCGCGGTGCCCGGCAGCGGCTGCCCGACGGTCCCCGACTTCTCCCGGCCGTACGGCTGCATGGTCACGCCGCCGCTGGTCTCGGTGAGGCCGTACCCGTCGTGCACGTAGATGCCGATGCCCTCGTAGAAGAGGGACAGGTCGCGGGAGAGCGGCGAGCCGCCCGAGGTGGCCCGCAGCACCCGGCCGCCGAGCGTCGCCCGCAGCTTGCGGTAGACGGTCCGCTCGTACAGGGCGTGCTGCATCCGCAGGTCGAAGCCGGGGCCGGAGCCGCGTCCGAGCCGCTGCCGCTCCGTCGCCGCCGCGAAGTGCCGCGCGGTCTCGGCGGCCCGCTCGAACAGCGCCCCGCGCCCCGACAGCTGCGAGGCGCGCAGGAAGTTCTTGTAGATCTTCTCCAGCAGGGACGGCACCGCGTACAGATAGGTGGGGCGGAAGGAGCGCAGCGACGTGGACAGCGCGTCCGCGCCGAGATCCGGCTCGTGCCCCATCAGCAGGCCGCCCCGGATGCACAGGCTCTGGATCATCAGCCCGTACACGTGCGAGAACGGCAGGAACGCCAGCACCGACCCCTGCTCGCCGGGCGGCGCCGCGACATGGCCCCAGCCCGCCAGCAGCGTGTCGCAGATGAACGCCAGCCCGCGGTGGCTGAGGGCGCAGCCCATCGCGTGCCCCGAGGTGCCGGAGGTGTACGCCACCACGGCCGTGGAGTCCGGCAGCACGATCCGCCGCATCGAGTCGACCGTGGCCGCCGGGATGGCCTCGCCGCGCGCGACCAGCTGGTCCAGCGCGCCCGCGTCCAGCTGCCACACGTGCCGCAGCCGGGGCAGCTGCGCACACACCGAGCCCACGGTCATCACGCTCTGCTCGTCCTCGACCAGCACGGCCACACAGCCGGAGTCGCGCAGGATCCACTCGACCTGCTCCCGCGAGGAGGTGGGGTAGATCGGCACGACCTCGGCGCCCACCGTCCACAGCGCGTGGCACAGGACGGTCCACTCGTAACGCGTGCGCGCCATGATCGCGACGCGGCTGCCCGGCGATATGCCGGACGCGATCAGCCCCTTGGCCAGATCGACCACCTCGTCGCGGAACTCGACGGCGCTGACCTCCTCCCAGGTGGCGGACCCGGGACCGGTACGGCGGGCCAGCACCGGCATGGTCGGGCTCTCGGCCGCCCTCGCGAACAGGCTGTCGGCGAGGCCGCAGGTCAGGGGCGAGGCGGACGGCGGAGCGAGAGCGAGGTCGCGCATGCACTGCTCCTCACGGTGACGGGGGGTGGCGGTGCATGAATGTAGTCCAGCCGGGGGACCCCTGGGCCGGGATCACGTCAAGTGTGTCCGCACTGATGAACTGGCCGCTTTCGGGGGACCCGGCTGCCATGAGCTACGTCAATCCCGATCCCGATCCGGACCGCACCACCGGCCTCGAGGCGGGCGGCGGCGTCCCCCCGGGCGAGACCCCGCCCGCGGAGAGCAGCATGCCCGAGGCGGGCCCTTACGAGCTGTCCCACAACCCGGCCAAGGGCTGGGCCAAGGGCCCGCTGACCGCGATCCTGCTCCTGGTCGCCTTCATCGCGGCGTTCTTCCTGGTCTACGCGATCATCCTGCTCATCTGACCTGCGGTCGCGAGGGCTTGCCCGGCGGCAGGCCGTGCGGATGCGTGGGGGTTGATCGCGCAGTTCCCCGCGCCCCTTCGGGGCGCTGGGCGGAATGCGCCTATCGGGGGCGCGGGGAACTGCGCGAACGGGGGTCCGGGGGCGGAGCCCCCGAGTGCCGGGCCGCTCACGCCTGCGTATGCCGGACGCACTCCGTGACCACGTCACGCAGACTGTCCGTCCGCTCCAGCAGCGCGCGCTGGATCATCGCCCCGTTCCCGTCGCGCAGCAGCCGCCCGCACCCCTCACGGGCGCGGTCCAGGTCGCCGTGGTCGGCGAGGGCGTCCGCCGTGTGGTCCAGCAGCGCACGGACGACCGCCTCGGCGGGCATCCTCCGCATCGTCTCCGGGTGCAGCAGCTCGCCGGTGAGGCCGGAGCGGGCCGCCTGCCAGGCGGCCAGCCGCAGCAGGGACACGCCCGGGTCGAGCGGCTCCCGGCCCTCCCGCCACTCCCGCGCCGCCGTCTCCACCAGCGCCCGCGTCAGCGTGGCCACCAGCCCCGCCGTCTCCGCGTGCAGCGCGACGTCCGAAACCCGTACCTCCACCGTGGGGTACCGCTGGGACAGCCGGGCGTCGAAGTAGATCATCCCCTCGTCGAGGATCACGCCGGTCGCCACCATGTCCGCCACCCGCCGGTGGTACCGCTCCGGCGACCCGAACAGCTCGGTCGGCCCCGCCGACGGCCACCGCTGCCACACCCGGCTGCGGTAGCTGGCGTACCCGGAGTCCTTGCCCTGCCAGAACGGCGAGTTCGCGCTCAGCGCGGTCAGCACCGACAGCCACGGCCGCAGCCGGTCCAGGACGGCGACGCCCTCCTCGTCGGACTCCACCGACACATGCACATGGCAGCCCAGGACGAGCTGCTCACGCGTGGCGATGCCGTACTGCTCCTCCATCCACCGGTACCGCTCGTTGACGCCGACCGCCGGGCTGACCGGCAGCGGCGACGTGGCGAGCGCGGCGACCGTGCAGCCGATCTCCTCGGCGTGGCCCGCGGCCTCCTTGCGGCAGCGGGCTATCTCCGCGAGCAGGCGCTCCATGGAGGACTGCGGGTGGGTGGCGAACTCCACCATCTGCTCGTGCAGTTCCTTCTCGAAGACGTCCTGCCCGGCGTCCTCCCGCTCGGCACGGGCGAGCACCGCCGCGGACATCGCCCGCGATTCGCCCGTCTCCGGATCGACCAGGAGGAGTTCCTCCTCCACTCCCACGGTGCGCACCTGATGCTCGCCCTTCTGCCTGCCGCGTCGACGCCGAGCAGCCCTCGGCCGTACGACCCGCATGCCCCGCGCGGGGCGCGGGACACCTGTCGTCGTCGGCCGGGGGCTGCCGGGCGCCGGGGCGCGGCCTCACAGCGGCATGGGCGCCAGCCAGAGCGTCGCGAGCGGGGGAAGGGTGAGCCGGACGTGCCCGTCCTCGGGCTTGACCGGGTCCGGGTTCACGACGTCGCCGCCGCCGTAGCGGGCGGCGTCGGTGTTGAGGATCTCCTCCCAGGCGACCACGTCGTCGCCGACGGCGAGCCGGTAGTCGTGCCGGACCACGGGAGAGAAGTTCGACACCGCCAGCAGCGGCCGGCCCTCCGCGTCGTGGCGCAGGAACGCGAAGACGTTGTCGTCGGCGGCGTCCACCGCCACCCAGCGGAAGCCGGACGGGTCGGTGTCGCGCTGCCACAGCGACGGAAGCCGCCGGTAGTGCGCGTTGAGGTCGCGCACCAGGTCCTGCACCCCGCGGTGGTCGCCCGCCGAGTGGTAGCCCTCGTCCAGCAGCCACCACTCGGGACCCGCCTTCTCGGACCACTCCGCGCCCTGCGCGAACTCCTGCCCCATGAACAGCAGTTGCTTGCCGGGGTGGGCCCACATGAAGCCGAGGTAGGCGCGGACGTTGGCCCGCCGCTGCCACCAGTCGCCGGGCATCTTCGACACCAGCGCCTGCTTGCCGTGCACCACCTCGTCGTGCGAGATCGGCAGCACGTAGTTCTCGCTGTACGCGTACACCATCGCGAAGGTCATCTCGTGGTGGTGATACTTGCGGTGCACCGGCTCGTGCGCGACGTACTCCAGCGAGTCGTGCATCCAGCCCATGTTCCACTTCAGCCCGAACCCGAGCCCGCCGGTGTCGGTGGGCCGGGTCACCCCGCCCCACGCCGTGGACTCCTCGGCGATGGTCACCACGCCGGGGCAGCGCCGGTACACGGTGGCGTTCATCTCCTGGAGGAACGCCATGGCCGCCAGGTCCTCCCGGCCGCCGTACGCGTTGGGCTCCCAGCCGCCGTCCTCACGCGAGTAGTCGAGGTAGAGCATGGAGGCGACCGCGTCCACCCGCAGCCCGTCGATGTGGAACTCCTGGCACCAGTACACGGCGTTCGCGACCAGGAAGTTGCGCACCTCCGTGCGGGCGTAGTCGAAGGTGTACGTCCCCCAGTCGGGGTGGTCGGCGCGCCGCGAGTCACCGGGCTCGTACAGCGGCTCCCCGTCGAAGCGGGCCAGCGCCCAGTCGTCGCGCGGGAAGTGCGCGGGCACCCAGTCCATGATCACGCCGATGCCGGCCCGGTGCAGGGCGTCCACCAGGTACTTGAAGTCGTCCGGGGTGCCCAGCCGGGCCGTGGGCGCGTAGAAGCCGGTGACCTGGTAGCCCCAGGACGGCCCGTACGGGTGCTCGGCGACCGGCATCAGCTCGACGTGGGTGAAGCCCATGTCCGTCACGTACGCGGGCAGCACCTCGGCGAGCTCGCGGTAGGTGAGCCCCGGCCGCCAGGACGGCAGATGCACCTCGTACACCGAGAACGGCGCCTCGTGCACCGGCGTGTCCCCGCGCCGCGCCATCCACTCCGCGTCGCCCCACTCGTGGTGCGAGGCGGTGACCACCGACGCCGTGTTCGGCGGCGCCTCGGTGCGGCGGGCCATCGGGTCCGCCTTGAGGAACCGGTGGCCGTGCCGCGAGTGGATCTCGAACTTGTAGCGGGTGCCCTCGCCGACGCCCGGCAGGAACAGCTCCCACACCCCGGACGAACCCAGCGAGCGCATCGGGAACGCGGTGCCGTCCCAGTACGTGAAGTCCGCGGCCACCCGCACCCCGAGCGCGTTGGGCGCCCACACGGTGAAGCGCGTGCCGGCCACGCCCTGGTGGGTCATGGGATGCGCGCCGAGCGCCGTCCACAGCTCCTCGTGCCGGCCCTCGCCGATCAGGTGCAGGTCGAAGTCGCCGAGCGCGGGCAGGAACCGGTACGGGTCGTGCGTCTCGGCCGGCTCCTCGTCCCCGTACACCACCGTGAGCGTGTACGAGGGAATCGCGTCCAGCGGCAGCACGGCGGAGAACAGCCCGTCGCCCTCCGACACGAGCGGGGTGCGCCGGCCGTCGACGACCACGCTCACCTCGCGGGCGAAGGGGCGCAGCGCCCGGAACGCGATGCCGCCGGGCACCGGGTGGGCGCCCAGCAAGGCGTGCGGATCGTGGTGGGCGCCCGCCAGCAGGCGCCCCCGGTCGTGCGGGTCGAGGGCGGGGGCGGGCGTCCCGGTCGCGGGGGCGGACGGGGCGGGCCCGCCCGGTCCGGGCAGCGGGGTCTCGTGCAGGGCCACGGCTCAGTCTCCTCTCACGGCGAGGCGCTCGATCGCCGCCATCGGTACGGGCAGCCAGTCGGGTCGGTGCCGTGCCTCGTACAGCACCTCGTACACGGCCCGGTCCGTCTCGTAGGCGCGGAGCAGGCCGTGCTTCTTGCGCGGATCCCAGCCGGCGCGGGCCGCGTAGCCCGCGCAGTAGGCCTCGCGGCAGCGCCGCGCCCACTCCGGACGCCAGGGGCGGCGCTGCCGGGCGGCATAGTCGAAGGAGCGCAGCATCCCGGCGATGTCCCGCACGGGGGAGTGGGCGCTGCGCCGTTCGGAGAGCGGCCGGGACGGCTCGCCCTCGAAGTCGATCACGAACCACTCGCGTCCCGCCCGCAGCACCTGGCCGAGGTGCAGGTCGCCGTGGATGCGCTGGGCGGGCGGCCCGGCGTCGCAGGTGGCGAGCGCGGCGAAGGCGCCGCGCAGCCCCGGCACGTACGGCTGGAGCGCGGGCACGGCGTGCGCGGCGGCGGTCAGCCGCTCGGTCATCGCCGCCGCCGTCTGCCCGTTCTCGCCGGGCGCGCCGACGGGGAACGCGGAGGACAGCGCCAGGTGCACGTCCGCCGTGGCGCGGCCGAGGGCGTGCGCCTGCGCGGTGAAGTCGTCCCCCGAGGCGAGCGCGTCGAGGGCCAGCGTCCAGCCGTCGGCGGCGTTGCGCAGATACGGCTGGAGCACCCCCAGCGTCGCCTTGAACGGGTGCGTGGTGCGCAGCCAGGCCACCGGCGCGGGCACCCGGTGGCAGCCCTGCCGGGCCAGCGCCCCGGGCACCTCCAGGTCGGGGTTGACGCCGGGCTGGATGCGCCGGAAGACCTTCAGGATGTACTCGTCGCCGTACACCAGCGAGGAGTTGGACTGCTCGGCGTTCAGCAGCCGCGGCACGAGACCCGCGGGGACCTCGTGGGCCGGGTCGCCCTCGAAGTGCAGCGGGCCCGCGGTGCCCGGCCGGCGCAGCCGCTCCAGCAGCAGCTGGGCGGCGCGCGGGTCCTGGAGGGCGTCGTAGACCGTCAGCCCGGCCAGCAGGCCGTCCCGCACAGTGCCGATGAGCGCCTTGCCCAGCCGGGGCGAGGGCCGCTCGCGCACCCCGAGCAGCAGCTGGTAGCAGTCGCCGGCGGGGGTGGTGCCCCCGGGGGCCGGCACGCCGCCGTGCGCGGCGTGCACCAGCACGTGCAGACAGCCCGGGAACAGCTCGGTCGTGGACAGCACGCCGAGATCGGTGACGGGACGGTCCTTGCCCGCGAACCAGCGCTGGAGCGGCAGCCACTCGCGCAGCAGCCCGGCGAGCGACTCCAGCGACTCGGCGGGCGCGCTCCGCGGGCGCAGGAATGCGGTCTTCGTCATCGTGACGCCTCCTCTCGCCGGCACACGCTCACAGTCGTCGGCCGATGCGGGATGCGACTCGGGTGAGCCGGAACCAGTAGAAGCCGTGGCCCCCGAGGGTCAGCAGGTACGGCAGTTCGCCGATGGCCGGGAAGCGCACCCCGCCGAACAGCTCCACCGGATGCCGGCCGTCGAACTCGCGCAGGTCGAGCTCGGTGGGCTGGGAGAAGCGGGAGAAGTTGTTGACGCAGAGGACGAGGTCGTCCTCGTATTCGCGGAGGAAGGCGAGGACGGCGGGGTTGGAGGAGGGCAGTTCGGTGTAGGAGCCGAGGCCGAACGCCGGGTTCTGCTTGCGGATCTCGATCATGCGCCGGGTCCAGTGGAGCAGCGACGACGGCGAGGCCATGGAGGCTTCGACATTGGTGACCTGGTAGCCGTAGACCGGGTCCATGATCGTGGGGAGGTAGAGGCGGCCGGGGTCGGAGGAGGAGAAGCCGGCGTTGCGGTCCGGCGTCCACTGCATGGGGGTGCGGACGGCGTCGCGGTCGCCGAGCCAGATGTTGTCGCCCATGCCGATCTCGTCGCCGTAGTAGATGATCGGCGACCCGGGCAGGGACAGCAGCAGGGCCGTGAAGAGTTCGATCTGGTTGCGGTCGTTGTCGAGGAGGGGGGCGAGGCGGCGGCGGATGCCGATGTTGGCGCGCATGCGGGGGTCCTTGGCGTACTCGGCCCACATGTAGTCGCGTTCCTCGTCGGTGACCATCTCCAGGGTCAGCTCGTCGTGGTTGCGCAGGAAGATGCCCCACTGGCAGCCGGAGGGGATGGCCGGGGTCTTGGCCAGGATCTCCGAGACGGGGTAGCGGGACTCCCTTCGCACGGCCATGAAGATGCGGGGCATGACCGGGAAGTGGAAGGCCATGTGGCATTCGTCGCCGCCGGCGCTGTAGTCGCCGAAGTAGTCGACGACGTCCTCGGGCCACTGGTTGGCCTCGGCGAGGAGCACGGTGTCGGGGTACTGGGTGTCGATCTCCTTGCGGACCCGCTTGAGGAACGCGTGCGTCGCCGGCAGGTTCTCGCAGTTCGTCCCCTCGGCCGCGTACAGATAGGGGACGGCGTCCAGCCGGAACCCGTCGATGCCCAGGTCGAGCCAGAAGCGCAGGGCGGCGAGGATCTCCTCCTGCACGCGCGGGTTCTCGTAGTTGAGGTCCGGCTGGTGGGAGAAGAACCGGTGGAAGTAGTACTGCTTGCGCACCGGGTCGTAGGTCCAGTTGGACGCCTCGGTGTCGACGAAGATGATGCGCGCGTCCGGGTAGCCGGTGTCGTCGTCGGCCCAGACGTAGAAGTCGCCGTAGGGGCCGTCCGGGTTTTTGCGGGACTCCTCGAACCACGGGTGCTGGTCGCTGGTGTGGTTCATGACGAAGTCGATGATCACGCGCATGCCGCGGTGGTGCGCGGCGTCGACGAACTCCACGAAGTCGGCGAGGTCACCGAACTCGGGCAGCACGCCCGTGTAGTCGGCGACGTCGTAACCGCCGTCGCGCAGCGGCGACTTGAAGAACGGCGGCAGCCACAGACAGTCCACGCCCAGCCATTGCAGATAGTCCAGCTTGGAGGTCAGGCCCTTCAGGTCGCCGATGCCGTCCCCGTTGCTGTCCTGGAAGGAGCGGACGAGGACCTCGTAGAAGACGGCGCGCTTGAACCACTCCGGGTCCCGCTCCCTGACCGGCGTGTCCTCGAACGTGTCCGGCACTGGCTCGTTCACGGTCATGGCGTTCCTGGCCCTCCGTTTCGCTGTGCGGCGGGCGGTCGCTGGACGTGCAGGACATGCGCGGGAGCCCGCCCCGGCTCCAGCCGCACGTAGTTGGTGCTGCCCCAGTGGTAGGTCTCGCCGGTGAGCTCGTCGTGCACCGGCACCGTCTCGTCCTGGTTCAGGCCGAGGTGCGGCATGTCCAGCGAGACCGTCGCCTCCTGGACGTGATGGGGGTCGAGGTTGACGACCACGAGCACGACGTCGGAGCCCCTGCGCTTGCTGTACGCCAGGACGGAGTCGTTGTCGGTGCGGTGGAAGCGGAGGTTGCGCAGCAGACGCAGCGCGGGGTGGTCCCGCCGGATGGTGTTGAGGCGGGTGATGAGGGGGGCGATGGTGCGTCCCTCGCGTGCGGCGGCG